>CAIUMM010000061.1 GCA_903900265.1 uncultured Pseudomonadota bacterium | reverse complement strand
TGTTCCCATTCCGAACACAGAAGTCAAGCTCTTTCGTGCCAATGGTACTGCACCCCTACGGGTGTGGGAGAGTAGGTAACCGCCGGCCTCCCCCTACCCCCGCTCGATTCGTCGAGTGGGGGTTTTTCTTTTTGGGGGTCGACTCGGTGACGAGTGCAGTTCGGACGGCGGCAGTGCGGTGGGCGACGAGGTAAGGGCCTTTATGACGCTGCTACTGCTGAGTGCTTGTGGTGGGTTCGGGCTGGACTCGCGCGCGAACGATGTTGGCGGGCGGGACCTGTCGGACAGCGCCATGGACTCCAACGCGGATTCCGCGGCCGATTCCGACACCGACACCGACACCGACACCGATTCCGACGCGGACAGCGATGCGGACAGCGATGCGGACACCGACACGGACTCCGGTGTTGACACGGGGCCCAGGGTCGGGACCGTCGCGTCGTTGGTGCGCGGGGACCTGATCGTCTCCGAGGTGATGCAGGATCCAGCGGCCGTCACGGACGCGAAGGGCGAGTGGTTCGAGGTGTACAACGCCTCTGGCGCCGTCGTGGATTTGCAAGGACTGGTGGTCACCGACGTCGACAGTGATGCGTTCACGGTGTTGAGCACGTTGAGCGTCCCCGCCGATGGCTATGTGGTCTTTGCGCGAAACGCCGACAATGCGTCCAACGGCAGCATTGGCGCGGATTACGGCTACACAGGGATGGACCTCGCCAATTCCACGGACGAGCTGCAGCTCTGGAACGGGAGCGTGATGCTGGACTCAGTCGCGTGGGATGGTGGCCCGAGCTTTCCGAACGCCGCTGGGGTTGCCATGGCCTTGGATGCGCGCCGCCTGGACGCCGATTTGAACGACGTGGGCAGCAGCTGGTGCGCTGCCCGCGGACGATACGGGGACGGGGATTTGGGGAGTCCCGGCTCGTCCAACGGCCCTTGTTGAAGGGGCGCTAAGCCGGCCTACAACGGCGAGAGCCCAAGTACTACCTGGACCGGCTTCAGACCCGCGATGTGGCGCTGATGGCCTTTGACGCGGATCTCCATCGCGGTGCTCGAGCCGCCGTCGAAGCCCATGCCATCGACGCACCCCAGGCCTCCCATGATGACGCCCAGCTCCGAGAGCGACAGCCCGTTGGTCAGCGAGTCGGTGGCCATCAGGAGGAGCTGTCCTTCCCGGTTGGTACAGGCCGCCGAGCGGCGGTCCACCTCGAACACGTCAAACCCTCGTCCGCCCGCCTGCATGTAGCTGAACAGGGTGCCGTCGCGCAGGATGGACGGGAAGCCCTGAAATGCTGAGTACGGCTCGTTGAGCGTGGCTTGCTTCTGGTTGACGATGCGCGCCGCGGCTCCTGGGCTGTCGACGATGAAATGGGCGGCTTTGCGCGAGGCCTGTCGGTGGCGCAGCTTGCCGTCTTGAATGACCACCCCGATCGGACCCTCCTCGGTGCTGAAGTAGCTGGCGTTGATAGTCAGAACGAAGTTCCACTTTTGGGCGAAATCGCTGACCGGGTGTTCGGCCCAGTCGGGGTAGCCGACGACGCGAATCCGGAAGGCGCTCGGGTCCACGCGCGCGAGGGCCAACGCCACGGTCTGAGGATGAGGCGGTCGCGCGAAAGCGAGATCGGCCGTCTCCAAGCCCTTGCGAATCGGAACCCAGGCGGGCGTAAGGAACGCGGTGTCCGCCGACCACGTCAGGCGAGCCGAATCCGCACGAGTGACTTCGTGCCACGTGCCTTGGGCGTCCTCCCACCCCAATTGTCCCATGCCTGCAAGGCGTTGCCCCGTCCGATGCAACAGCTCCAATAAGGGTTGTTGCTGGGACCATACGCCGTACGCCAGACCTACGGTCGCGAGGATGCCGAACGTCACCGCCCATGCAGCTCGGCTCCGGCTCGGAGCCTCGACGCCCGCGCCGGGGGCTTCGAGGGAAGGCTCCGGTCCTGGCCGATCGGACGAGTCCACCTGGGGCGTAGGGTGATCGGATTTCATAGGATGGACATGCGCTCGATGTCCGGAAATGCTAAGCGCCGCCACCGCCCGCAGCACCCCGGTCGGTTACTTTCGACCGGCCTGGCGTCATGCTCTCACCCAAAAAACCCGACAACATCATTGTTCTCATCGCGGATTCGCTCCGCTATGACTCTGTGCACCCTACTGGGGCGCCGGTGGGCTTGGGGTATACCGCTGCGAACGGCACGCGATTTACTCAGGCGCGCTCCGGTGGTTGTTGGACTCTCCCGTCAACGGCCAGCCTTTTTACGGGATTGATGCCGTTCGAGCATGGTGCAGACACGCACTCTCGAGGCCTCCGCCCCGGTACGCCTACGCTGGCCGGGCTGCTTCGCGAGCAGGGATACTCCACGCACCAGATCACCGCGAACGTTGCGACCACCGAGGTTTTCGGCCTCGATGAGGGCTTCAACGAGGTGCGGCGAATCTGGCAGCATGTGCCTGCCGTGCATCGCAAGATTCATGAGATCATGGTGCTGGTCGGCAAGCCGCGCCTCAGAAAGAAGATCCTCACCACCGACTTTGTGATGGGCAAGCTCTCCGAAGACTTCGAAGCATCGAAGGTGTGGCTCCAGAGCACGGTCGACGACATCTTCTCGCACGCGCGCCGGGTCTTGCGGGATAATACTGCGCGGGGAAAAGGAAGCTTTCTCTTTCTGAATCTGATGGAGACGCACTTCCCCTACCACGTCGGGCCCACTTTCGACACCACCGCCGAAGGGCTGGTCGGGCGACTTCAGGAGGTAGTGAGCCTCTACCACCTCGTGAACCAGACCTGGCTCACGCAAGAGGACAACCCCATCGCCGCGGCGCAGATGCAGATCCTCCGCGAGCGTCAGATCCTCGCGTGGCAGTTTGTCGCGTCCCGCGTGGATGCGTTCGTCAAGGAGCTCCACGAGACGGGCGATAACCTCGTGGTCTTCGGGGCAGATCATGGCGACTGCTTCGGCGAGCAAGGGTGGTCCTACCATTTCTCCAACGTCGCTGACGCTGGAAATCGCGTACCCTTGTACTGGCTGCGCCCGAACGGAGACGGTGCCGGGCGCGTCGTCGACACGCCCGTGAGCGCGAGGGACGTCTTCCACGGCGTGCTGCGCGAGGTCGGCCATGCGCATGGGCAGCATCACATCGTGGATGAGCCCGAGCGCAGCCTCCCGGTCATGCAGTCCTGTTGGTACAACAATCAGGGCAAGACCTTGCAGCGCTACCGGTATGACCAGATGGCGTTCGTCGAGCGAGATCAGCGTTTCCTGTATCGGCAGGGCGAGTGGTGGACGGCCCCGGTCTCCACTGTTGGCCCTGAAGCGCAGTTTGCTCGGATGCCCGGCAAGTCGGACCCGATCGAAGACGTCGTTGTGCCCGAGCGCCGCGCCGTTTTCCGGCAGACGCTTGAGGGCTTCAAAGCGTTCGCTGCCGAGCATGGCGGCTGAGCGCCGGAAGCGGCTATACTCGCGGTATGCGTTTTTTCGTTCCTACCTTCACCTTGACCGCCTCCTCCTTCCTCGTGCTGTCTGCCTTCGTCGCAGGTTGCGCGGGCGAGAAGGCCGATGACTCTGGCTCGGTCGCGGACTCCGAAACGGACTCGGACTCCCCGGATCTGGGCGTTGCTCCCACGATTGTAAGCGTCGATACCGTGCAATGTGCCGAGTATCAGTCCGCGGGGGAGAGCTGGGACCTCGCGTTGACCGTGGATGACCCCCAGGGCGCTGAGACGGTCAAGGACGGCACCATCGCGGTGCTCAACGCCGACGGCGGAGAGCTCGCCAACTACGTGCTCGCCTGCGGCAACGGACAGTGCTTCGGGAGCTTCCGTGCCGAGTACGACGGCATCGGGTGCAGCCTGTTGGGCGACGTCACGCTGCGCTTCGTGGTCGTGGATGCAGACGGAAACGCCTCCGCTTCCACCGATTACGCCACCTGAACCACCCGCACGGGCAACGGGCGCGGAAGTTCAAATCCCGCGCCCATTCGCTTGCCCGGCTGACTGACACCCCTTACTACGAAGCGACGTACCGCACGTGGCTCCGTGTGCGGTCGATGCCGAGGACCTGATGCCGAAATATCCGAACGCCGGGCTCACATGCTCCTTTTGCAACAAGTCGCCCCGCGAGGTGGAGAAGATCATCTCCGGGCCGAACGTCAACATCTGCAACGAGTGCATCCGGCTTTGTCTCGACATCATTCGGGAAGATCGTAGTCCGACCACCGGACCCCTCGGCAACAACCGCATCCCTTCGCCGGCGCGCATCAAGAGCTACCTCGATCAATACGTCATCGGTCAGGACTCGGCCAAGCGCAAGATCGCCGTCGCGGTCTACAACCACTACAAGCGCCTTGAAGTCTACGCCCAGAAGGAAAAACAGCCGGGCGATGTCGAGATCCAGAAGTCCAACGTCCTGGTGATCGGCCCGACGGGTACTGGAAAAACGCTGATCGCACAGACCTTGGCGCGGATGTTGGACGTTCCGATCGTCGTCGCAGACGCCACCGCCCTGACTGAGGCTGGGTACGTCGGCGAGGACGTCGAAAACATCATCCTCAACCTGTACCACGCGTCTGGAAACAACGTAGAAAAGACCCAGCGCGGCATCGTTTTCATCGACGAAGTCGACAAGCTGGCGCGCAAGTCCCACTCCAGCACGGTCAGCCGCGACGTCAGCGGAGAAGGGGTACAGCAGGCGTTGCTCAAGCTGCTCGAAGGCACGAGCTCCAACATCCAGGTGAAGGGCAACAAGCGGATGCCCAACCCGGAATTCTTGCAGATCGACACGACGAACATCCTGTTCATCTGCGGTGGAAGCTTCGAAGGCATCGAGTCCATCGTCGGAGAGCGTCTCGGTCGCAAGTCCGTAGGATTTGCGCGGGAGTTCTCGGATGAGGAGACGCTTCGTCGTGCGGCGATCAGCCTCACTCAAACCGAGGATCTCGAGAAGTTCGGCTTGATTCCCGAGTTTATCGGGCGTCTTCCGGTGATCGCGACGCTGGAGCCGCTGAAGGTGGAGGATCTGGTGCACGTGCTCTCCGAGCCGAAAAACAGCCTCGTGAAGCAGTACCAGAAGCTGTTCAAGTTCGAGAAGGTCAAGCTCACGTTCACCCCCGGGGCGCTCACCGCGATCGCCGCGAAAGGCCAGAAGCGCAAGGCCGGAGCCCGTGGTTTGCGAAGCATTATCGAGGCGGTGATGCTCGACATCATGTACGAGCTGCCCTCGCAGGAGAACATCAAAGAGGTCATCATCACCGAAGAGGTGGTGAACGAGGGTGCGCAGCCGCGTATCGAACCGCTGCGGGACTACGGGGTTCCGGGGTAGTGGAGCCCGGCCTGCTCGTCGCGAGTCCTCAGATGCATGATCGGAATTTTGAGCACGCTGTGGTGTTGCTCGTCTCGCACTCTTCCGAGGGCGCGCTCGGCGTGGTCATCAGCCGCGAATCCCAAACCCGGATGGGGGACATCATTGAGGAGATGGACGCGCGTAGTCCGGGTTTTGCGAATCGGCACGTGCTGTGGGGCGGGCCCGTAGAGCCCGGCGCCGGGTTTGTGCTCTGGCGAGGAACCGGCCCAGAAGCTTGGGAGTTCGGTGACTACGCGCTCTCGCCTTCGCAGGACCGACTGACTGAGCTCGTCGTCTCCCAAGCCGATTTTTGGTTGTGTGTCGGCTACGCGGGCTGGGGTCCAGGCCAGCTCGAGCGCGAGGTCACCGAGGGGAGCTGGATCCACATCGTAGATGGTGTAGCGGGTGTGCTCGACGCGCAGGTCGGCGACCGCTACGATGAGGCCATCCGCCTGCTGGGCGTGAATCCGGACTTGATCTGGATGTCGCCGGTCGACGAATAAACCTTGCGCGCTCTGCATTTTCAACGTGTGGTCGGCGCAGGCGCCTTTGGCACCGTGTACCTTGCCGATCTGGTCGCGGACCGGGGCTTTCGCCGTCAGGTGGCGGTCAAGGTGCTGCAGCGGGAGCATCCCAGCGCCGAGAACTTCATGGCCCGCGTGCGGGACGAGGCGCGGCTCCTAGGCCTGCTGCAAGACGATCACATCCTGAAGGTGATGGAGATCGTGGAGGTGAACGGTCGCGACGCGGTGGTGATGGAGTACGTCGAGGGGTTGGACCTCGCAGCGCTCATCGCCGCTGGGCATCTTCCGCCGGCGCGCGCCTTAGTGGAGCTGGGCGCTGCGGTCGCCGGCGCGCTGCATCGGGCTCACACCGCCCTACACCCGGC
>CAIUMM010000060.1 GCA_903900265.1 uncultured Pseudomonadota bacterium | reverse complement strand
GGCGGACGCGGCGGCGATCATTCGCGACATGCGCCTCTGGTCCAGCGACGACTTCCGAATCCCCGACGTGCTCGTGGTGGACCACGACTCCAAGTTCACGAGCGAGGTGTTCCGCGCCTTCGTCAAGGGCTGGGGCTCGTGCCTCATCGTCGGCTCGGCGTATCACAAGAACACCAACGCTAAGGTGGAGCGCGCCAACGGTGTCGTCAGCGACACATTGCGCGCCTTCGCCAACGGCCGCAAAGACGACTGGGACGACCACCTGCCGCTCACCGTGTTCGCCATCAACAACGCAGCGTCGACGCTGGGCGGCGACCTGACGCCCTTCTTCGTCGACCGCGGAGCACACCCTCGGCTCCCCCTGTCGCCACCTCGCGACAACCTCGCCGCCGGCGAGTCGCCGGCACATTACGCGCAGCGGATACGGGCGATGGAACTGACGGTGCGGGAGCTCCTGGCGGCGGCGCAGACGGAGCGGAAGGCGAAGCTCGACTCGGGCCGGGTCGACACCGTGTTCAAGGTCGGCGACCGGGTGTTGCTGCGGACCAAGGAGCTGCTCGACGCTGCAGACATCGGTAAGCTTCGCCCGCGGTGGGACGGCCCCTTCACCGTGATGGCCTGCCCGAGCCCCAACGCATACACACTCGCGCTGCCGCGGAAGATGCGCTGCAGCCCGACGGTCAACGTCGACCGCCTCAAGCCTTTCTTCGAGCGGGCGGGGGCGACGCCGGCCCCCGGGCCAGTGTCCGACGCGGGGCAGGAGGGCGAGCATGAGGTGGAGCTGCTGCTCAACCGCCGGCTGGTGCGCGGCGTCACGCGCTACCTGGTGCGATGGCGGGGCCACACGTCGGCGGACGACGAGTGGCTACGGGTGGAGGAGCTGGCGCACTGCCAGGACAAGGTGGCGGAGTACGACGCCGCAGCACCCCGCCGCCACGCCGCACGCCGGACCGATCTCGCGGCGATGCCTGCGGCCGCCCAACCCGCTGCCCCGGCTCTGGCCCTGGCGGCGGCGCCCCTCGGGCCCCCGGCCGGGTTCCGGCTCGCTGCCTCGTCGGAGGTCCTGACGGGGACGGCCCTCGTCGGCAAGGCGGTGCTCTACCGCTGGCCGGTGGATGGCTGGGTCCGCGGCACCGTGACTGGTCGCAGCCGGACCGCCGGGTTCTCACACGTGGTGCGCTACGGCCGTACATCCGCCATCGGATCGGCGGCGGTGCCCTCGCTACTCGACGCGGCCTCGCACGGCCCGGCCGGCCGATGGGTGCTCCTTCGTCGCCTCACGCACTAGTGTAGCTTCCCTTTAGCGGGATGACCGTTATGGGCCTTCCGGCCCGTCGGCCGGATGCCGACACCAGTTGCAAACGGGCAATGACTAGAGCGCCGTTAGCGATCGTGATTAGTGCGCCGTTAGCAATTGAATCCAGAAAGCGGATAAAGATCAGCGAGAGAGAAGAGACGTTAGAGAACTTTCAGTAATGAATCTTGAGGCGCCATTCGCCGGCGCTCCTGCCTCCCCTTTGCCCCAGCTAGACAACTCTCATCATGTTACCGAAGACTTAGTTCTAACACCTGAAGATAACGCTCCCCCTGATACCGATACCACGACACCAGCTAGAACTGGCATACTTGCCAGACTATTTGGAAGCAGTGGAACGCGACAACAGGACATGCACATCACCGAACGCCGACAATTGCCCGGTCGTGACGCAGTTCCCTCTTCTCCAAGTGACGAACAACGACTTCTTCAGCTCCAGAATGACACTGACGCAGCCGCGCAAAGGATGGTCATCTCTCGGATGGAGACTGAAATGGCAGAATTGGACGCTCGGAAAGCAGCCGCCGAGGCAGCGCTCGCGGAATCCCACCAACGGACCCGCGCGTGGGAAAGAGAGTCAGCGGGCAATCTGGGGACTTCCCCAAGCCCCAGCCCTCCCCGAGCACGACGCTCCCCTCGAGGGTGCCCATCGCCAACAACAGAGGTCGCGGCGCTCCTACAACTTTTTCAGATGCAGCAACAACAAGCCGCGGACCAACGCCGCGAGGAACGCCGAGAGGATCGACGCGAGGCCGCCGAGCGGGAGGAACGCCTGGAAGCCCGCATCGCGGAGCGGGAGGCACGCCTGGAAGCCCGCCTGCTCCAGCCACCGTCTGCCGCAGCAGCACGCCTGGCCTCCGAGTCGAACTCGGGCTTCAGATCGAACAAGGCCTTCGACACGCTACCGCTCTTCTCAGGCGCAAACAACCAGCCCTTCCGCTCCTGGAACGAGGAGTTTGTGTCCATTGCCGGCATCGTCGGCGTACATCACGATAATCTGCGCGAGCTTCGTCTGAAGTTGACGGGCCCAGCCCGCGCGCACTATTACGGACGGTATACGGATCAAGACGAGCCGACGCTTAAAGCAGCTATGGCCCACCTCTCCAGCGAGTTTGGGGCCAAGTACGAAGAATCCAAACTTTGGGCCGACGTCTACCAATTCAAACGCAAGCCCGGCAGCCCGGGCAAGGACGTCACGCGCACGCTCGCCGCTAATCGACAGAAGATGCTCGCTGCTGGTATTCCGACGGTTCGGAGCGAGGCCGAGGACATATACTATCTCCACGAGTTGAGCCTCACGACCGCCCAGTTGGCCGTCTTCCTGGCCCAACTCAGCGGCCGCGCAGACGCCTCCGATGCCCGCCTCAAACGCCTCACCGGCGCACCGGACGAGACCCGTCGCGAATCGCTCATGCCGGCTCTGACCTCCTCGGATGAGCGCACCGCGCTGTTTACGACACGCCTGAGCCTCATCGTGGCTTTCCTCGACCACGACCCGGGCGAGCCACCCGGACACGGCGGAACGGCGCGAGCGGCGGCGACGAGCGGGCTGACCGACGATACCAGCGGACCCCCCCCACCAGCAAGGCTTCCACCACCGCCCCAAACATCTACCACCCCCACGACCCGGGCGGCCATGGTGTTGGCCCTCAAGGCCCACTGGGACAACCGCCGGGCACGGGAGGGCCCCGCGCCGCGGTTCCACGGCCCCCGCCAGGGCGAGAATACGGAGTATTTGTCCCGCAACGCTGCCACGTTCGCAGAGCGCCAAGCCAATCAGTGGTGCTTTGGTTGCACGCCGGAGCAGCTCGCGAAGCAAGGGCCCATTCCGCATTGGGAGTGCAAGCACCACGGGCAGGACGCCTCGGAGGCCGACCGGAGCATCCGGGTGCCCGGCTCCGGACGGTCCCAGCGCCGGCACTGACGGGGCGGGCCCGGGCCCCGCTTCGACCCCCCTCTCCCTCTCGTCGGGGGCGCGGGGGCGCGGCTCCGGTCGGCGGCCGGCGTGACATCACGCTGGCGCCCACCGAAGCCGCCGGACGAGGCGGGATTCGCCCGGGCGGGGGCAAGTGCCTCCGGAGCGACTTTGACGGCTCCGGACGAGCGGGGGGGAGTGGAGAGTCCCCCACAACCGCCGCCACTCAAGCCGACAGCGGACGAGTGGCTGCCACCGGCGGCTTTCTTGCCGCCGGAGAGACCGGCACCGGCGGCCTCGGGCTGGACGCCGTGGGCCTCGTCGCAGGGAACGCCCCACCGGCCGCGATACTCGGGCCTCGGCGGCCCGGGACCCAGCCCGAGCACGTGGAGCCCGCAGCAGGTGGTTGACGCCTGGACCGCGACGCAGGACGCTGACAAGGTCTACGACGCGGTGGACGACTTGGCGGCGGCTTGGCACGCCAGCATGGCTGCTCTCACGGTCATGCCCGAGTTCCACGCGTGGCAACGGGTCAACCCCACGTTCAAGCCACTGTTGTCGGGGTCCCTCTGGACGCCGCAGGGACCTCGGCGCGTTACGGCCCTGCTCGACACCGGCGCGACGCACTGCTTCATCTGCGCTCGCCTCGCCACGGCGCTCGGCCTCCGACCGTCGGGTCAACCCGGCCCCACGTCGGTCTCGACGGCGGCGGCGGGGGAGACGGTGGGACTCATCGCACCGGTGCGGATTCACCTCAGCCTAGGCGACACGTTCCGCGAGACGCTGTCGGTGTCCCCGATGGCCATGGACGTGGGCGCCGACCTGATCCTCGGCTGGGACTGGATCTCGAGTCACGACCTGCACCACCTCTACTCCGTCGGCCAGGTTTGTTTCCAGTCGGGGCCCGCTCTGCTGCAGCTGGACCTACTCCCGGCGGGTGCCCGCCCGGCGGCGCGCACGCTCCCGGTGATCGGCCATGGGGAGTTCCGCCGGTTACTCCGGCAGCTCGCGCACGTGCTCCCTGAGGGAACGGACCCGCCGTCGACGCCGACAACGCCGCCGCCGCCGGCGACGCCCCGCTCATCGACGGGGTGGTCGCGACCGCTCCACGCTGATCACGCGGAGCTCGCCGCCGTCGAGTCGGCGACCGCGCAGGCGGCCCGCGCCCGACGCCGCCCGGGCCGGCCGCCGGAGCCCAGCTGCTTCGGCCGCTTCGCCGACGGCATGGAGGTGCTCAAGGACGGCACGGAGCTACACCTCGCGTCCTTCTGCCTGGCGGACGCGGAGCTGCACCTGGAGGGTACCGACGATCCGGCGTTCGCGGCGCTCAAGGTCAGGTACGCTGACGTGCTGGGGGGGGCCCCGCCGGGCATGCCGCCGGACCGCGGCATGGAGCTCGAGCTCGAGACGGGCGGCGCACCGATGCCGCGGTCACGGCCGGTGAAACGCCTGTCCGACGGCGAGCTCGCGGAGCTGCGCACGCAGCTCATTGACCTGCTCGAACGCGGCTGGATCCAGCATTCGACCGCGGGGCACGCGGCGGCGGTGGTGTTCGCACGCAAGCCGGACGGCTCGTGGCGCATCTGCTACGACTACCGGGGCCTCAACGCCATCACGCGCCCTGCGGTCGAACCGCTCCCGCACATCGACGCGCTGCTCGAGAACACACGGGGGTCGCGCTTCTTCACCAAGCTTGATCTAGCGAGTAGTTATCACCAGCTGCGGGTACGGACCGCAGACCGGTGGAAGACCAGCTTCCGGTCGCAGCTGGGTCAGTTCGAGTGGAACGTGGTACCTTTCGGTCTGCAGGGCGCCTCCTCGCTGCTGATGCGCGTCATGAACCAGGCACTGACCGTCGGCCTCGACTTCCCCGGGGGTACAACCGCGGGTTCGGGGGCGGGCCATGCGCCTCCCGGGCGGCCCCGGACGGTCCCCACACCTCTACATGGTGGGGTCCCCGGGGCGTCGGGCCCGCTGGGCCGGTGCGCGCTCGTGTACATGGACGACTGTCTGGTGCACTCGCCGACGCTGGAGCAGCACTTGCTCGACGTCGCGGAGGTGCTCGAGATCTTCCGCCGCCGACAGCTGTTCGCCAAGAGCTCCAAGTGCGAGTTTGGGCGGCAGGAGCTCGGCTTCCTCGGCCATCGCCTCTCCAAAGAGGGCGTGTCGGTGGACCCGCGCAAGGTGCAGTCCATCGTCGAGTGGGCGACGCCGACGTCGTGCACGGAGGTACGGCGCTTCACGGGACTGGCCAACTACTACCGCCGCTTCGTAGAGGGCTACTCCGAGGTCGCGGCTCCGCTGACGGCGCTCGGCAGCCCGACGGCGCGGTTCGCGTGGTCGCCGGCGGCACAGGCAAGCTTCGACGCGCTGAAGCTGGCCCTCTCATCCGCTCCGGTGTTACGCACCTTTGATCCGGCCCGCCGTGCGGTGCTGACGACGGACGCGAGCAACGTCGCCGTGGCGGCGATCTTGACGCAGCCAGACGATGAGGGGCAACAGCACCCTGTGGCGTACGAGAGCCGCAAGCTGACGGCGGCGGAGCAGAACTACCCGGCGCATGTCCTCGAGCTGCTGGCGGTGGTACACGCGCTGCGCGTGTTCCGGCACTATCTCCTGGGCGGCGGGGCGCCTCGTCCGGCGGGCTGCTGGTCCGACTTCGACCTGCGGACTGACAACCAGGCTATCACGTGGCTGAAGACGAACAGGCATCTGAACAAGATGTACGTCCGCTGGCTCGACGAGATCGAGGACTTCCGCTTCGACGTGACGCACCTGCCGGGCTCGCGCAACCCGACGGACCCGCTGTCGCGCCGCGGCTTCGCCGACGGCGACGGCCCGGCGGC
>CAIUMM010000059.1 GCA_903900265.1 uncultured Pseudomonadota bacterium | reverse complement strand
GCTCGCCGACGCGGCGGGCGGAATCATGGACTTCTACGCCGAGCGATTGAAGCACGCGCAGACTGAGGCCCCGGTCGCGTCGCTCGCGCCACGCGGCTCGAAGGCGACGGGGGAGTCCGACGAATCCGAGCGGGAGCCGGTCCTCCCCCCGGGCTTCCGTGCCGCGGCGTCCCGTGGCGGCGTCGAGGACGACATCGCCGCGCCGTCGTCGTCTGGCGCCACGGCGACGATCCGGGCGTTCCTTCAGGGCGCCGACGAGACCGCCGCTGGACAGGCGGGCCGCGGGGTCGATGTCTCGTGGGAAGCGCGCCGCGACCGAGGCATCTTCGGCCCGGCCGTCGAGCTCGCGCTGGAGCGCGTCGAGCGCGGGGACGCTGACAGCGCGACGGTCGCCACCATCGAGCAGGCCATCGAGCGCGCCGCCGACACCGCGATGGCCCCCGGCGGCGGCGGGCTGCTCCAGGTCGCGGCGGTGCCGCGCGTCGTCGCGGCGTTGGAGAAGGCGTCGGGGCAGAAGGCCCGGCCGTCCAACCCGTTCGGGAAGCACGCCGGGCTCCGCATCAGCCGGAAGTCCTACGACCGGCAGAAGGCGTACCGCTTCAAGAAGAACTACGGGCGTTGGTTGCCGTATCTGGTGGCCTGGGACTCGGTGCTGCGCCTCGTCGCCGCCGAGGCGCGCATCCGCAAGCGGTTCAAGCCGGGCTTCGTGCTGGACGACAACCTGCTTGGCCTCACGACGCGCACCGACCGGGGCACGACGGTCATCTACATCCAGCCCGACAAGCTCGCACAGGTCGCGAAGGCCCACCGCGAGAGGCCCATCGCCGTCGCTGCGTACCTGCACGGCGTCGCGTGCCACGAGCTCACGCACGCCGACGCGGGCCGGACCCACGCGAATGGGCATGATGAGCGCTTCGTTGTTGCCCGTGAGGATCTGGGAGCCGCCACGGCGCATCTGCTCCCGGCGATCGCGGTCCTCGTGACGAAGGTGCTGCGCCTGCCGGAGCGGGAGAGCGACGAGGCGAAGCGGCTGACCCGACTGGATCGCCAGGTGAGCGAGCTGCGCGAGGGGGCGAAGGAGGCGAAGCGCGTGCTGGCCGCTGTGACGCGCGAGCGGGATCGTCTCTCCGGTGAGCTGATCGCGGAGCGCATGGGCGCGGGGTCGGCCGTCGTCGCGAGCTCGCGGGCCGAACGGCTCCTCGAGGTGGCCGTTGCTGCGCTCCGGGCTCGGCCGCCGGCGGGGGTGGAGGTCGCCTACGTTGAGGGGTTCGTCGGCCGGAACCGGGGGACGCTGCTCGGGATTGTGCGGGGGGCGTTTCCGGGGCCGTGATCGGGCGTCCAGCGTGGCTCTACGGCTCTCCAAAATGGTGTTCGCGTGCATCAGGAGCCACGAAACGCGCCAGAACCGAAGGCCGCGACTCATCGGCGTTCGCCGTGGTCATTCTCGGCGGGATCATCGCCGCCTGCCTGACCCGCCGTGCGGTTGATGGTTCTGGACCCCCTCGGCTCCTGGCGACGGTAGAAAGGACGCTGAGGATCGCCGCCACATGAACCCGTCCCGCACCGCCGCCCCCCGTGTCGCCCTGTACGCCCGCGTGAGCACGCTCAACCAGGGTCAGGACACTGGGCTCCAGTTGGAGGAGCTGCGCCAGGTAGCCGCCCAGCGCGGGTGGACCGTCTCGGCCGAGTACGTCGATGAGGGCGTCTCCGGCACCAAGACCACGCGCCCCGCGTTGGATCGGATGCTCGCCGACGCGCAGGCCGGGCGCTTCGACCTCCTCGCCGTATGGAAGCTCGACCGGCTCGGGCGCAGCCTTCCCCATCTGCTCACCGTCCTCGACCAGCTCGCGTCGAACGGTGTCGGCTTCGCCGCCATCCGCGACGCCGGCATCGACACCACCACGCCGACCGGCCGCCTGCTCCTGCAACTGCTGGGGGCTTTTGCCGACTACGAGCGGTCCCTGATCCGCGAGCGCGTCCTCGCCGGCGTCCGCCGCGCCCAGGCGTCGGGGAAGCACTGCGGTCGCCCTCGCAAGGACGTGGACCTTCGCCCGGTGCTCGCCCTGCTGAACGAGGGACGCGGGCTCAAGGACGTCGCGCGCATCCTGAAGGTGCCGCGGGCCACCCTGCGCCGCCGGCTCGAAGAGGCGGGGCGCTGGCCGGTCGAGCGGGCCGCCGCATAGCGGGTCCAGAAGCCTCGCTCGGGGAGGGGCGCCTACCGCCGCCTTTTCGGGGTCCACAACGCGGGGCCGGAACGGGGTCCAGAACGAAGTGGTTGTGGACGGGCTCAACCTAGAGTCAGCTGCGCCTCGGGGTTCGCTCGCCGCGCCCTGCGCCCCGGGCCGCCAAGACGCGCAGATCCCGGTGGCCCCAGTGGTGCTGTCGAGGTATACGACAAGCAACCCCGAGCGGTCGAGAATGGCGAAACAGCCTACCCGAAAAGAGATGTTCACGTGCAGTCGCTGTGCGGCGGACACGGACGGTTTCAAGGGCACCAAACGGATGGGCGAGCGACTTTGCCGCGACTGCTTCGGTAAGCGAGAGGATCGGCGACCGCGGGACCTCAACGACCTTACCGGCGGGGAATGGGCGCGCGCCAGCCGAAGCGTCGAGAAGTACCCGGACATCCGGTCCCCGAAGCAGCGCCTTCACGGGGCGTCGTTCCCCGCAAGTCTCGCCGAACGCCAGGTTGAGACTTACACGAAGCGCGGCGGCGTGGTGCTTGACCCCTTCGCGGGCGTCGGCACGACTCTGGACGTCTGCGCGAAGCTCGGTCGCCACGGTATCGGCATCGAGCTGAATGAAGCTTTCGCCAAGGAGGCTGAAGACGACTTGGCGCTTCATCCCGGTGGATCCGACCAGCGAGTGCTCCGCGGTGACGCCAAAGAAGTCCTGAAGACGCTGCCGGATTCGTCGTGCGACATGCTGCTCACGAGCCCGCCCTACGCGGACCTTCTTAAGGGCGTCAAGCAGGCCTTCGCGTACAAGTGGAAGGAGCACTCCCGGCTCGCCTCGATATCAAACCCCCGGCCGTACTCCGAGCACTCCGCCGACCTCGGCAACATGAACTTCACCGATTTCATGGATGCCGTCACGAATGTGGCCGCCGAGTCCCTCCGCGTCCTGAAATCAGGAGCCTACGCGGTCTGGGTGCTCAAAGACTCCAGGGCGCTGAAGGAAGGCGTGCCTTACGTCAACTTGCACGGCGAATTCATCCAGCGGGCGCAGGCGGTCGGCTTCACGCTGTGGGACATTCGCATCTACGACCAAACGCAGTTTCGTCCGCTTGTGTGTCTGGGGTACCCGTCGAAAAACTTTTACCTAAACCTTGGCCATTCCTACCTTGTCGTCCTTCGTCGGCCGTGAATCAGCTCGACCTCTTCAACGAAGGCGAGATCGACCTCGGCACGTTCTTCAGCCGGCTCGACGAGTGCCGGGACAAGAACCCATTGTCCCACAGCTTGCACCCCTATCCCGCGAAGTACATCCCTCACATTCCAAGGGCGCTCATACGCGCCATGAGCGAGCCTGGAGCTACGGTCGCGGATCCGATGTGCGGGTCCGGCACTACGCTGATCGAAGCGAGCCTTTTGGGTCGCCCGAGCACCGGCAATGACTGCAATCCCATCGCGGTCCTTGCGGCGACGGCGAAGACCGCCCTCCTCACCCGCGAGGACGAGGGCGTTCTTGAATCGATGGTGCGCTGGTCTGCTCGGGAGGCTTCCGCGTGTGCGGGCGACCCGGCGCGTGCCACCAAGGTTCAGCCGCCGTCAACGTGGCCGACGTTTCGCAATCGCGCGATGTGGTTTGCGGACGACGCGGCTGCTGAGCTGACACTCATTCGCGCCGCCTGCCGCGACCTACGCGAATCCCCGGCAAGGACGGTCGCCTTGGCGGCATTCTCTGCGATCATTGTAGCAAGTTCGTTTCAGGAATCGGAGACGCGCTGGCGGTCCATCCCACGCGAGGTAAAACCGGGTGAGGTGTTCCGGCGGTTCTCCGTCCGCCTTGGGGAAAACCTTCAACGCCTGCGCGATTACGCCCGCGAGGGGCCGGCTATCGTGCGTGTTTCGCAGGGTAACGCGCAAAGACTCCCTTGGAACGACCGGAGCGTTGACCTCGTCGTCTCATCTCCGCCGTACGCCAACTCGCACGATTACTATCTTTATCACAAGCTACGCTTGTTTTGGCTCGATGAGGACGTGCATTCCGTACAGCGCACTGAGATCGGGTCGCGCCACCGACATTCGGATCTCAAGGAGGACATAGGTGTCTACCTCAGCGACATGCGGGAGGTGATGCGGGAGACTGCCCGCGTCCTACGCCCGAACGGAAAGGCAGCGTATGTGGTGGCAGATTCTGTGATCCGGGGCGTGCATCACGACATGGGGATCGCCTTCAGAGCGATTGCGGGCGAGGTAGGGCTATCGTGTATTGCGACCTACACATTCGATCACAAACGGTTCACCTCGGCCTTCACAAGGTCCTTCGGCACGAACCGTACCAAGTTGACCCACGTGGTTTGTCTCGCCCGCCAATAGCAAAGTTCGGCTGCTACGGGCTGCTTCGCCCGAGCCACCCCCACCGGCCGGCCGCGCCAACCGGAGGAGTTGCCTGCCGGCGAACCCCGACGACATCGTCGCTTCCACGGGTGAAGACAAGAACATCCCCTTTCTCCAACGTCTTAAGGATGTCGCGATTATGGAGAGTAAACCTGACCTCAGCATTTGAGCGGGCATGGTCTTTGCCAGGCACGTAATGGATGACCCGCGCCTTGAGCGTTTTCACGGTGTTGCCGTCGGAGTAGCTGACAGGGAAAAGGCGTTCGTACTGCTTGGCTCCCGAGACCGTGGTTGGCTGCTCGACAAGCTCACCGAAAAACGGTAGAAAGCGAATGGGGACAATCATCTGACCCGGAGACGAGCTTAGGCTGACGTCGTTGGCCGACAGCAACTTCCAGAAGCCGGGCTGGACAGGGCTGGCCGTAGGGGAGGGCGCCTTTGGTGCCGGGCCTGGCACCGTCGCCGGGGGCGGCTGTCCCACAGGTGCCGGTGGCTTCGGGGCCGGCGGAGCGGAGCGAAGGCCGGGGACCGCTGGGCCGATGGTCTTGGTCGGCCTACGGGCCTTGTCAGAAGCTCCGTCGCCGTTGTCCGGCGGAGGGAGCAGGCCCTTCTCCTCCAGCCAAGCGATTCCTTCCTCATCGAGGACCCGGCACGCCGCCGGAGTGGCGAGCAGCCGCTCGCGATAGTTGACGAGTTCCCGATAGGCTACTTCGTCGTCGGGTAGCGCGAGAGTCAGCTTCAGCTCCACGCCGAGTTCGTAGTTGGTGAACAGGCCGCCCGCGGTCAGGTTCGATGAGCCGACGAGGGCCCATGCGCCATCTTCATTTGAAGCGAGGTACAGCTTTGGGTGAAACGTACGCTCACCGGGGTCGTAGTAGAACCAGGCCTCATCAAACATGGGTAGTGCGCGAAGCAGGTCGGCCTTGGTGCTCCCATGGGCGTCCACGCCGACCAAGAGGGAGGCTTTACCACCATTTCCACGGAAAGCCTTGAGGGCGACCTCGACACGCGACAGCCCGGAGACCTTTGCCCAGGCGACCACCACATCGAGTCGGGCATAGCCGCCGGTCGCCAGCGCGGCGGCCAACGCGTCCCCGGAGCCGTCGTCAGCCTTGAACGGCTGGGTGACTACGCGGACGCGCATGGCACTACCCCCTGCGGCGGGTGAAATCGCCTGTTCATCCGGCGTTTCGCGGCGCCAGCAGCAGCGAGGCATCGACGTCAAGCGCCTTGGCGAGGGCCGCCACGGTCTTGAACGTGGCGTTAACCGAGCCGGCCTCTAGCTTCTGGACGTGCCGGGTGGCGAGGTTGGCGCGTTCGGCGAGCTGGTCCTGCGTCAGCCCCGCTACGCCCCTCAACTGCCGGACGTTCGCGGCGACGCGTGATCGAAGCTCAGAAACGGAGGGTTCGCTTCGCATCGTACATCAGGGCCACGACCGTCCGCGACATGGAACGCCACATGTGGCGTCTTACGTCTTTGATCACCACGTTTTCTCACTGTTGTAGTTTGAACGCTGATATTATTTCTAAGCCGCTGGCGGCGAAATTTCCCGAGCCGCGGCCCCGATCCAGGGCGGGTCATCATCGCGGGGGCGCGCGTTCGGGCCCTGGCCCTTCACCGAGCCGTCGCCGGGCGCGCCGAGGCGTTGCGCGCAAGGGGTGCCGCCGTTGATCCCGTGCTGTGGGCCGCCTCAGCCACTACTGCCTCAGCTGCTGCGATCGCGTTCCGTAGGAGGACGGCGTCGTCAGCAACCAATTCGCGAATCGGGTTCCGAAAGCACTGCCGCCAATCCGGTCGGCCCCGGCAGAAGTCAAGTTCCTCCACAAGACCGTGGATGCGGACCCATTGCTGCTTCGGTAGCATGACCTCGGGCGAGGACCGAAGGCGGAGCGGGTAGATATCATCGAAGATATTGGAGTTACTGCGAAACTTTGTCGATGTAATCTTGAGACACCCGGCGAGCGATGCACATCGGCTGGCCGGGTAGAGGGCCACCGAATCACCGACCGCGACGCGGGCCAGGGTCGCGCCGCGCCGGTCGGGGAAGCCGATGATGCTGAACGCCTGGCGCCGAAGTGCGAGTCAGTTCTCGTAACGGACCACGACGAGCCAGGTCACCGGCGTTTGCGGCACGCCGGGCTGGGCGGCGGCGTGTTGCCGACGAACTCGGGCATCATCTCGACCAATCTGCAACTGCGCCTCCTGCGTAAGGTAACCCGAGGCCTCGCGACCCCGTCGAAGGACGCCGGCGACCAACGGACCGCTGTTGGTCAGAAGCCACACACCGCCTCCACCGGCCCACTCACATGCTTCAATGCCAAGATATTCTCGGTCGAGCACACGTCCGGATCGAGCGCGGAAGTTCTATAAGCGTTCGCCCATCCCGAGGTCGCCGACTGGCTGGGCGAGGCATCGCGTACCGGGCACCCCTACACTCCTCCGTCCAACAACAGCATCTGAACCCGAGTCTCTGCGTTCGGCCTCAAGCAGATAGTTCGAACTCCATCCACGAAGCCGACGCCTCGTAGCCGGCCCGGAGCGACAACGCCTCAGCTACGGGACAGCCGCGAGCCGGGATCTCATCCTCGCGACACGGCATCCGGCCCGGGTGCGCGCTCGCCGGGCCCGCCAGGTCGTCGCCCGACCATCTCACCAACCAACGCCGAATTTTCGCGGAAAAAGTTAAGAAGTCTTCGCGTTAGGCTCACCATCTCAAATATCGCCGCTTCGGACTGTAGAATCCGGGACTTAGTGACAGTCTCGAATCCGGTGAAAGCGGCTGAAAACCGGTGCAAACCGCCCCGTCTACTGTACCGGTACTGTACGGGGTTTCCGGCGTTCGACCGTGAAGCAGCGTGAGGTTTACTGTACGGCCGCGGGGTAACCCCGGAGGCAGGCAGGCCGTCCGCGGACAGCAGCCTCGACGCCGTCACGCGGCAGTCGCGCGAAGGGCAGCCCCGTAGCCTTGCATCAGAAACCCTGACGGGGTCACCGTGTGTGGCCCGGTGATAGGTCCGGGTTGCAGGGGACGCCATGCCGACCCCACTGCGGAGGCTCAACCTCCGGGCGCTCTGAAAGCACGCGCGGGTTTCCGAGCCGGCGCGTCCGCAAGACTCCCTAAGCGCGCGCCCGAAGGAAGGGGGGGGGAGGCCCACAGGGGCAAGTCAGCGCACACGCAGCAGCAATCGCAGCGTGTGCGCAGACCTGACGTTCGTTACCAACAAACGGTGCGACGAGCAGACAGGCCCAACGACGCTGCTACCCGATAGCGGAGTTAGAACATACGGCCGGGAGTGCTAATGGATGACCACGCGTTCGAACCTATGTCGATCGAAGAGTATCGGGCCGAGCTAAAGCTTGAGCACGATCTGAACGAAGAACTGCGGAGAAACACACGCCCCCCTCCCCCAAATGGCCCAATCACCTTCTTTATTCCAAAAGATCATGAAGCGGCTCGCTCGTCGACCGGTTCGGAGGCTTGGGGGGAATGGTCCGACGGCCACCAGTGCATGAGCGTTCTGGCGCGGATGACCTCAGGCTGGGCGGCGAGCTCTCGGCAGCGCCGCGCTGTG
>CAIUMM010000058.1 GCA_903900265.1 uncultured Pseudomonadota bacterium | reverse complement strand
GCGCCTTGCGCGCCGAATTTCCACCGTTCGCGGTCCTGCAACACCGCTTTCGGGGCCTCGAAGGGCTTGCGGGCACGGGCGAGGAGGGTGTACCGTGTCGGAATGTGCTCACCGACAGGCCGTTCAAGTTTCCTATCCTCCCAGCAGACCGTACGACCGACCGGCGTTCGAGACCAAAAGCGGCACCGCTGTCAACGATCCCGCACAGCGGTGGGAAGAGTTTCTCGGGCCGAACAAGACTAATATCGATCCGAGAGATGGCCTGCCCGATCCGGACCGGCTCTGGTCCGAGGACGGTCTCCGAAGCATCCGCTTTGGCGAACATGAGATGAACAGCTCTCCGAGCAAGTTCCACTACCACGAGGAGACATGGTCGCCTGGTCGCGTGGACAACGTACTCCAACGAATTCCACGTCAGTAGATGGCAGGAGATTGCCGAAATGCGAATCCAGGTGACAAAGGTGCGGCATGATCGATCCGGTGCACTGGATGTGACGTTCCGGTGCTCCGCGGGAGGTGCGACTGCCCGCTGGTTGGGAAGGACTCACCTCCCGGAGCTGGGGAGGCTCTACGACGTGGAGCTTGATGTGGAGGCCACTGCCGTTCCGGGCGTCAACCTGCAGACCGCCGTCGAGACCGACCAGAAACTCATGTCCGACAACAATTTTACGTCCCTGCGAGTGAAGGTCGAAGGCCAAGATGCAGACGGGATGGCGTACCTGAGACTGGCGGATGACTGCCTCTTCATGATGGAGGCGACGGGAGAGGTGGCACTTGGAAAGACCGTAGAGATCCGTGTTCCGACCTACGCTCTTTCTGTGACCGCGACGGGCAGCCTGTAGCTGCCACCGCCGTTGCGATCGCCCACCGGGCCATCCAGAGCGGTTCATCACTCGGTTTCTGATCGTGACCTGATCGGAGTGTAAGCTCGACGCGGGTGCGGGGAAGGGGCGCCACGCTGCGTTGGTGGGTCAGTTACCCAGCCCCGTGCTCCCCACCGTCCGCCCCGCCCCCGCGCCCCGGCTGATCGCCACCGCGCGTGAGGGATGCGCAGGGCGGCGCCCCGCGCCGTGCCGCGCTCCTCGCGGCATGAGCGGCTCTGCCGCGAATCCGAAGCAGCCCGCCCCCCGCGTCCTCGCGGGGGGCACGCCCAGCCGATGGAGATCCCGGCGGTCCCGCTACGATCCAGACAATAGGCTCCGGATCGACACCGTCACCGTGAACAGCGGCACCGCCCACACCCTGGTGTGGGACGGCTACGGCGACGTGGACACCTCGTGGGACGGCTCGACCTACGACCGGTACCCGGATGGGTCGGAGATGACGATCCGCGAATTTTGGAGCACCTGGCTCGACTCGGGGAGCTGCGATGATGGTTCGGTGGTCCTCAATTACAACGGTACTTGCTTTCGTACCTCGAATCTGTGCCAGGCCCCGGAAGGGCAGCCCGGATGGTCTGATGATCCAGCCATCGGCGACGTGGCGGACTGCTGCGGCGGGCTCACTGCCGAGGAACAGGAACTACTAGACCCGGCCCCGATGTGCTCCGGCTGAGGTAGTCTCTACTCAGAGGATCCTGCGCGCTTCGCGCAGGACTTCATCGCCAGGCCCTCCGCGAGCCACGCGCGGACACTACCGTGCCCTCTTGTTCAGTGGCTGTCGAACTGCCCGTTGCAGCAACCACCGTCCGGGCAGTACTGCGTCCAGCCCGGCGAGTTGCCCGCGCAGCCCCAGCATTCGATTTCGCCGTTGCTACGGAGGCCGCACATCGGCCACTGCCAGCCTGAGAGCTGCACGAACGCTCCGGAGGGTGGGGACTCGTAGCCGTACTCCTTCCGTCCCCAGCACTTGATCTGGTCCGTGGAATCGATGGCGCAGGCGGTGTACGTGGCCAGCGCTATGGACTTGAACCCAGTACCACTGGGCGGTGACAGCAAGTCGTAGTCGGAGTTGCCCCAGCACTTGATGGCCCCCTCCGCGGTGAGGCCGCAGAACAGCCGGGTACCGCCCTCGATTGCCACGAACGGTCCGGGAGCTGGACTCGACACCTGGCCCTGGAAGTCGAAGCCCCAGCAGGTGGCCAGCCCCGCGGCGTCCAGCCCGCACATCGTCGCGCCGGCCTCCGTGATGTGCACGAACTTCTTCGCGGGGGGTGATGTCGCACCGTCGGGGCTTTCGCCCCAACACTCCACGGATCCCGAGGTTCTAAGACCGCAGGCGTAGTAGTCACCAACCGCCAGCTCCGTGAACACGCCACTCGGAGGGCTGTTGCTTCCGCTCATGTCGCGCCCCCAGCACTTCGCCTCGCCTGCCGTCGTGAGGGCGCAGTTCGGGATGTACCCCGCCTCAACGGCCCCGTACTCCCCCGGGGGGGGGTCTGTTTGGCCCTCATCGTGTACGACATCGATGAACTTGCAGCGCAGATCCCCGCCCTTGAGCAGACACAGGTTCGCGTCGCCGACGGAGATGGACGTCTCTACGGCGGGCGACCCACACGCTGCCAGGAGCAGCAGCATCCGGTCACTCCAGGCCGAACGTGTACGTACCCGTCGTGCAGATGTCTTCGCCGTCGAACTGGATGTTGTCGAACCGCACCTGCGCGTTCGAGCCGCCGGTCGAGAGCACCACGCCGTCGACATAGAAGTCGCCGATGTCGATGACGAACGCCTTGCCGGCCGGAACCGTCGTCGTCGGGGTCACGTATGACCAGTTCGGATTGCCGTACTGCTCGACCTCGACACGGTTCGGACTGGTCGGCACGCGGAGCGTCAGTTTCTGGCGGGCGTCGTCGCAGCCGATGTCCTCGAGGCTGAACGAGTAGCCCTGCGGCCTTGTGACAGATGCAGCGCCGCTTCCGCAGGACCAAGTCATGTCGACCTCGCCACCGGAGTAATCCGCGTCGGCGATCTCCTCCAGCACGAACGGGGCGTTGCCGCTGACCACGCCGGAGCTGATCGAGTGCTGCCCCGTGATGGCGATCGAGACGGTGCTGGCGTTCCCCAGCAGGTCGGACGAACCGATGACATAGGCCGCGTTGGCTTTCAGGACCCGGATCGTCTTCCCGGTCGGGGCGGCGACCTTGTCGATCTCCGTGATCCAGGCCTGATTCGTCATCACGCCGGTGCCGCTGATCTGGAAGGGGAGCATCTCCACCGTGGAGGAGGAGTCGCCATCCCGGTTCTGAAAGGCCACGGGGACCAGTTGGAACCGCCCGGACCCGGCGGAGCAGTCGGCATCCGGCGGCGCGCGGCGCGAGGCGAACATGGACTTGGCCTCCAGGTCCACGCGGACGGTGTCGTACTCGTTGCAGGTGTGGCCCGAAGTCGGGATGATGGTCACGTCGTACTGCCCGCTGCAGGAGTTCGAGTCAGTCGTGCCGCACCCGCCGTCCTCCGGAGCGGTGGCGGTGCCGTAGCAGTTTCCGAGATCGCCCAGCGTCGTGAACCAGGTGTCGCCCGTCTTCGGGTCGATGCCGCCCGCCCCCGCCGTGTTGGAGACGAACCCGGTGTTCTGCGGGCATGCACCGCTGGAGCGCGCCGTCTTGACGGAAGACGAATCCGGCCGCCGGGAGCCGTTGTAGCCCACGGTGTTGTAGTCCTGGACCCCCTGCCCGGACCAGTCGATCATGCCGCCGCTGTTGGTTACGCAGTTCCCCCCGCTGCTACTCAGGTTCGCGAGCGGTTCCAGGTCACCAGTGTAGTCCGCCCCGTCGTCGACATTGCCGTCGTCCTTGTTCGTCGGCACCTCCGACTTGCCGCCGGGACAACCTGTCGCCAGGCCGAGGATGGAAAGGCTGAACAACGCGAACGGGAAGAAGTGAATGGGCTGAGATGTCTTCCTAATAACGCGCTCCGATTGGCGGTTTCAGATGTAGCAGAACGGGTTTCAAAACGCAATCGCTAGACTTCGAGTTCAACCCCGCGCTCGAGAGCCTCGCCGGGCTCTCTGGCCTGACCGAGGTGCCGTCCGACCTCCTCCTCTACGGGAACGGCGCGCTGACCTCCCTCACCGGGCTGGACAACGTGACGCGAGCGGGGTCG
>CAIUMM010000057.1 GCA_903900265.1 uncultured Pseudomonadota bacterium | reverse complement strand
GCGCCTCGCCGCTGAACCCGCGCGCGGACAGCCACCGCTCACACGCCGAGGCAATGTCCACCGTTAGCGCCTCGATGTCCTCGTTGGTCGGTGTGGCCTGGAAGAACCGGCTGCGCTCTCGGTCTGCGCCTACTCGTACTCGACCTCCACCGCGCCCGTAGGCCGGTCCTTCTTCACGAATCGCACGAGGAAGGGATAGAGCAGCGGCCCGGTGGCGATCGCCGCGCCAGACATCCAGATCGCGCGCCAACCTTCTTCCTCGTAGGTGCTGTAGAGCGCCAGCGCCAGCACCCCCGCAGGCAGCGCCGTGACCAGCGCCACGCCGAACCACCCGCCGGGAACGCGTACGGGCCGCTTCATCTTGGGCTCGTTCAACCGCAGGGCGATCAACGCCGCAAATTCAAGCATCAACGAGGCGGCGTACACGATGACGTCGATGACGACGAGGCTCGAGAACGCCGACAGCGTGAAGAAGCTGTAGACCACCGCGCAGATGATGATCGCTACGTAGGGCGTGTCGTACTTCTTGTGGCGCCGGGTGATCACATCCGGCAGGAACCCGTCCTCCGCCATCACGTAGGGCAACCTCGAGATGGAGAGCATCAAGGCGTTGAACAGCGCGGCCGCCGAGACCAGCCCGCCGATCGCCATCCACACGCCCAACCAGTTGCCGCCCACCATCGCCGCCACCTGCGGGAAATACCCTGCGGTCCAGCCCGCCCAATCCGGCGACGCCTGCAAGCCCGCGCCCACGGGCAGCAGGTACGCGAGCGTGACCAACGGGATCGTCAGCGCTAGCCCCCGCGGGAAGTTGCGCTTGGGCTCATGGATCTCGTCTGCGACGGTCGAGAGCCCGTCCCAACCTAGGTAGTTCCACATGACGACGAACAGCCCGGTTCCAAAGCTGCCCATCAGGGTGCTGTCCTCGGGGACGAAGGGATCCCAGAAAGCGACAGGGTTCTGCGCCAGCGAAAACAGCCCGATCACGCTCATCACCCCGAAAGGGATCAGCACGAAGGCACCAAACAGGTTGGACGAGCTGCCCACGCCCTTGGCCCCGCGAATGTTCACAAACGCGAACGTCCAGATCACCACCAGCGTCACCAGCCAGTGCGCCAGCCAGTTCTCCTCCAACAGGTGGTAGTCAAACTGCTGCACCAGCAAGGTGTTCAGGTAGTCGGCGAACAACACCGGGTAGATGGCCATGTCGACGAAGCTGGTGATCCAGCTCCACCACCCCTCTTGAAAGCCCCAGAACGGCCCAAGCGCCTTCTTCACCCACGCGTAGTAGCCGCCCGACACCGGCATCGCCGTGGACAGCTCCGCCACCATCAGCGCGGTCGGCAGGCTCCAGATCAGCGGCGTGATCAGGATCAGCACCAGCGCCATCCCCGGACCGCTGGAGCCCACGAGGTCTTCCAAGCCATACGCTCCGCCCGACACGGTGAAGAACATCACCATGACCAGCGGGAGCAACATCAGCTTGCGACCGGGCGTAGACGGGAGCTCGCGCTCTTCCGGATGCACGGTCATCGGGCACCTCCCGAAGTACGCGCCGCCAACACCTGAGCCCATGCCGCCTCAAAGCGCGCTTGGGACTCCGGCCCTACGTTTTTCACCGGCACGGCGCGGGCGAGATCCGCCTTTGCCGGCGTCGAGATCGGATCCTCGGTGTACTCGGTCCACCGGGGCAGATCCTGGAGCTTCAACGCGTCCAGCGCGGCCTCGTTCGGGGTGGAGTACGGGAGATCGAGGATCGTCCCGGCGCCGTTGTCCGCGCTCAACAGGTCGTTGATCAGCGCATGCGCCGCGGCGGGGTTGGGCGCGTCCTTGGGGATCGCGAGGTTGTCAAACCAGATCCCTGCTCCTTCCGCGGGCAGCACATAGCGCAGCGCCGGGTTTCCCCGGCGGGCGAGCACCGCGTTCCCCGAGAACACAACGCCAATGGTGGCGGCAGGTCCACCCGCAGGCCCGCTCAGCAGCGAGGTCTCCGGGGTGTTCGCGTCGAGCGCCACCGCACCCTGAACGAGCGGGATGAGCTTGTCGCGCGCCGCGTCCAGATGCGCCGGGCTGGTGTCGTTCTTCGAGTAGCCCAGCGCCAGCAGCGCGATGCCCAACAGCTCGCGGGGGTCATCGGGGAGCACAAGGTGCCCGGCATAGGCCGGGTTCCAGAGATCGGCCCAACGCGTCGGCGCCGGATCGATCGCGCCCGGATCGTAGATGATCCCGGTCGTGCCCCAGAGCCACGGCAGGCTGTACTTCTCGTTCTTCGGTCGCCCGCGCGCGGACTGCGCGACGCCGCCCGGATCAAACCAGGGCGAGAGGAACCCGGGCGTGATGTTGTTGTAGTTGGGGATGGAGGCGAGGTCGAGCGGAAGCAGCGCACCCGCCGTAGCGAGCGCATCCACCGTGTAGTCGCTGGGCATCACGAGGTCGTAGGCGCCGGGCCGAGCGCGGAGCCCAGCGACGAGCTCTTCGTTGCTGTCGTACGTCGTGAGCTCGACCCGCGCGCCGGTCGATTGGGTGAACGCATCCAGCGCGTGCTGCGGCACAGATTGAGCGAACACGTAGGCGTGCACCACAGCAGAAGCCTGCGTAGGGGCAAGCGTCGGGGCAGGCGTACACGCGCCTAACAGCGCGGTCGAAAGCAAAATGGAAATCGGGAAAAGCGGAATTGTAGACTCCTGCGCGCGCGGATGTACAGGAAGTCTGTAGCGAAGTCAACTTCGTCCGCCCCCCACTCCCCCAGCCGCTCAGGCCAACGACCGCGCACGCGCAGGCCGCGCCGCGCACCGATCCGCGTACGCCAGCAGCGCCGTCTCGCCTTCGAGCATCCCGAGCCCGCGCGCCCAGATCAGCACGCCGGCCATCAGCAGGTCGCAAGCCATGAACGAATCGCCAAGCAGGTACGGCGAGTCGGCGAGCGCGGCGCGCACCGGTCCCAGCAGCGTCGCGAACTTGGCGCGGGCGGCCTCGGCGATCGCCGGCTGGCGCTCGCCTTCGGGGATGCGCGACTGGGTGAACACCGCGTACACCTCGGGCTCCAGCGTGACCTGCACGTAGAAGCACCACTGGTAGAAGCGGCCCCGCTGGCCGGACGGCGGGATGAAGCCCTTGTCGGCGTAGCGATCCGCCAAGTGTACGACGATGGCGTGGCTCTCCATGAGCACGGTGCCGTCGTCTTCGACGAGCGCGGGCACCTTCAGCAGCGGGTGCGGGTTCTTGGCCGGATCGCGGTGCTCGCCGGTGCGCATGTCGAGCGTCACACACTCAAAGGGGACGCCGAGCTCCTCGAGCATCCAGAGGTCCCGACTGCCCCGCGAGAACTTGTTGAAATACAGCTTCATCATCATCGCTCCTTGGAGCCGCGGGATTATCCGGATACCGGAGGCGATGCCCGCCGATCGAACCGCTACGCACGGAGTCGCGACCGCTGTCGCACACCCCAACATCGCGCTCTGCAAGTACTGGGGAAAGCGCGACGCCGCGCTGAACCTGCCGAGCACCCCGAGCTTGTCGTTGACGCTCGCGCCGTTTCGCACCGAGACCACTGTGGTGTGGGGCGCGGAGCGAGACCGCGTGGTGTTCAACGGCGTGGAGAACACCGGCGGAGAAGGCCGCAAGATCTTCGCGACGCTCGACCGCTTCGGGGAGCGCCCGCCCTGCGAGATCCACACCGGCAACGACTTCCCGACCGCCGCGGGGCTCGCCTCCAGCGCTTCTGGTTTTGCGGCGCTTGTCGTCGCCGCGAACGCCGCGTCGGGCGCGAACCTGTCCGACGTCGAGCTCGCCGTGCTCGCGCGCCAGGGATCAGGCAGCGCCACGCGTTCTTTGCAGGGCGGCTGGGTGGAATGGGCGATGGGGGAACGCGACGACGGACTGGACAGCCACGGCGTGGCCATCGCTCCCGCCGATCACTGGGACGTGCGGATGCTCGTGGTGCTGGTGCGATCCGGCCCTAAGGAGATCGGCTCTACCGAAGGCATGAACCACACGATGCGCACCAGCCCGTACTACCCGGCGTGGGTAGAGCACGCGCCGAAGGACGTGGTCGAAGCGCGGGAGGCGGTGCTCGCGCGGGATTTGGAAAAGTTAGGCGCGATCACCGAGCGCTCGGCGCTGCGGATGCACGCGTCGATGATCGCGGCGGATCCGGCCGTGATGTACTGGAAACCCGAGACGATGCGCGCGCTTGAGGTGGTGCGCACCGCGCGCAAGTCCGGGATCGGCGTGTGGGCGACGATGGACGCGGGCCCGAACGTCAAGGCGCTGTGCAGCGCGGCCGATGCCGCGACCATGGCGGCGCTGTTCGCAGAAGCGAGCCTGAGCGCGCAGGTGCTCCATCCGGGCGGCGCGGCGCGGGTCGTGACTACGGCTCCGTGGCGAGAAACTGCGCGATGACCGGCACGATGATCGGCCCGCCGCGCAGCTTTCGTGCTCCCGGAAAGCTCGTGCTGATCGGAGAATACGCGGTGCTGGACGGCGCAGGCGCGGTGGTCGCGGCGGTGGATCACGGGGTGCGCTGCACCTGGTCGCCGGGGCCGCGCGGCTGGACGACGCCGGGCGACGACAGCTTCGTACGCGCGGCGCTGGGCGCGCTGCCCGAGACGGCAGGACATTACACGTTCGAGGACTGGAACGCCGTTGATCTCGGCGGCGCCAAAGCAGGTTTTGGAGGTTCGGCGGCGGCTACGGTAGCGGCGGTGATCGCAGCGGGCCGGCCTCCGAAAGACGCGTTCGACGTACATCGTCAGGTCCAAGGCGGCGGATCGGGCGTCGACGTTTTTGCGGCGCTGAACGGCGGGGTGCGACGCTTTCCCGACGGCGCGCACGTGCCCGTCCCCTGCTTTGCGGTGGTGTGGAGCGGACAAAGCGCGCAGACCGGGCCTCGCGTCGCCCAGTACAAAGCATGGAAGGACCGCACCTCCTTCGTCGATGACTCCCGCGCGCTCGTAGACGGCTTCGGCTACGCGCCGGTCGCGGTCACCCGCGAGGCGTGGCGCTTGCTGCGCGGCATGGCCCGTGAGGCGGGCATCGCCTACGAGACCCCCGAGCACTGCGACATCGCCGACGCCGCCGAGCGCTTTGGCGGGGGCGCGAAGCCCAGCGGCGCCGGAGGCGGGGACATCGCCGTCGCGGTTTTTCCCGATGCCGACGCCCGCGCCGCGTTCGTCACCGACTGCGAGGCCCACAACCGCAAGGTGATCCCCTGTAAGGTGGCCGAGCCCGCCGGCTTGTGGGCGTTGCACGGGCAAGAGGTAGACCTGCTGCCGTTCAACCCCGACCGGCTGCGGCTGGCGCTGGGCAATCGCGGCGCGCTCGCGGCCCACATCGAAGCCACGGTTCCCGCATCCTGGCCGCAGCCCGACTACGCTGCGGTGCTGCCGATCCTCGTTGATCGCTGGGCGCGGGACCCGGACGAGGCCAAATGGGCGTGGCTGGTGGTCGAGCGCGCCTCCGGGACGCTCGTCGGCGAGATTGGCGGCAAGGTCGGCCCAAACCGCGAGGGCGAGCTGGAATTCGGCTACGCGATCCTCCCGGAGCACCGGAAGCGTGGACTGGCAAAAGACGCCGTTCGCACCTTTGAAGCCTGGGCGGCGCAGCAGCCCGGAGTGAAGGCGCTCACCGCAGAGAGCCTCGATTTCAACGTCGCATCTAAGGCCGTGCTGCGCGGAGCAGGGCTCAGCGAGACCGGGTCCCGGATCGAAGCCGGGAGCCGCGTGATCTTGTGGCGCAAGGCGCTCGCCAACCGAGAAACAGAACGCTGATCCCGCCTCCAACCGCGCCGCTCGAGGCTATGCTGCCGCCATGCCGACCCTGTACTGGAAGTCCACCTGCACCACCTGTAGGGAAGTCCGAACGAAGCTGCGCGCCCAGTTCCTCGACATGGCCGAAAAAAACTACAGCAAAGAGCCGCTCACCGCAGCGGAGGTGCGCACGATGACGCAAGCCGCCGGCGGAGTCGCGGAGGTGATCAACACCACCCACGCGATCTACAAGGAAAACGGCTGGAAGGCGTCGCTGCCCGATCTGGAGACCTTCGTGGCCGCGGCGGTCACCGAGGTGAACCTGCTGCGTCGCCCCATCCTGCTGCGGGACGACGGTAAAAAAGCGTGGGTCCACAAAGCCTGCCTCGGAGCCACGCTATGAATCCCCTCAAGATCCACTTGCTCGCTCCGGTGCTTGCACCGTTGCTCCTCGGGAACCTTCCGGCGTGCAAGCCCGACGCCTCCAAGGCGGCCGATGACGTCACCTACTACCGCGACGTCCGGCCGATCCTCGACCGCACCTGCGCGCGCTGCCACACCGACGCTGGCATCGCTCCCAGCTTCGATGACCCAGCCGTCGCGGTCGCTCAAGCAGCGGCGATGCAGGCGCGGACGGCAAACGGCACGATGCCGCCGCCTGCACCGGATCCGGACTGCCGCGAATACGCGGATTCAGACCGCTATTTTATCTCCGATGCCGACAAAGCGAAGATCGCCGCGTGGGCGGACGCCGGCGCGCCTTTAGGGGACGCCGCCGACGCGCCGACCGCCCCTACGCCGCGCACCATCGCCCCTTTCGACATCGAGCTGATCGCGAGCGCGCCCTTCACGCCCACCTTCGACGCGAACGGCGACGACTATCGTTGCTTTGAGCTGGATCTTGAAAACACCTCCGCGGTGTACGTCACCGGCTTCGAAGCGCTGGTCAACAACCCGAAGATCGTGCATCACGTCGTGCTTTTTGACTCCCACGACCAGAGTCTCGGCGACGGGACCGGGGGAGACCCGCACGAGGGCTTTGACTGCGGCGGCTTCGGCGAAGATGGCTGGGAGTTCGTCACCGGCTGGGCGCCGGGCGGGGAGCCGGTCGCGTTCGCGGACGGCATGGGCTTGAAGCTCAACGCAGGCACCAAGCTCGTATTGCAGATGCACTACTTCAACAGCTTTGACGGCGCCAATCTCGAGCAGGATCAGTCCGGTTACGGCTTGACCACCACCGAGAGCGTCGACGAGCGCGTCTACATGCTGCCCGTCGGCACCTACGACTTCACCATCCCCGCCGGCGACGCCGACTACGAGTCCACGCTGGTCTTCCCGTGGACCTACGGCGACTACGACATCCTCGGCGTGTTCCCGCACATGCACACCCGCGGCAGCCGGTTCAGCTACGAGATCGCCCACGCGGACGCGTCCACCAGCTGCTTGGTGCAGATGAACGACTGGGACTTCCACAATCAAATCACCGCGTTGTATGATGAACCTGCACGTATCACTGCAGGGGATGCGGTGAGCATGGCGTGCCATTGGGACAACAGCGACAACCCGAACGACGTCGTGTGGGGCGAAGGCACGCACGACGAGATGTGCTTTGGCTTTACGTACGCCATCAAGGGAAACTAGGACCTTTACCGGCCAAGCGCCGGGAAAGTTGATCCTGACCGGCGAGCACGCCGTGGTGGAGGGACACCCGGCGATCGCCGTGGCCCTGCCGCTGCTGACGACGGTTACGCTGCGCGAGCAGGCAGGCCCCAGCACGCTGCAAGCGACCATCCACGACGATCGCTTGTGGCCTGCTCTTTTGACGGTGCTCCCCGCGGCTGGGCTCCATGTCCACATCGCGAGCGCGCTCCCGGTAGGCTGCGGGCTCGGCTCAAGCGCAGCCTTAGCGGTCGCGACGCTACGCGCTTTGAACGCCCGAGAAGTGGCAGACAGCGGGAGCGAAAGCGCACCGCGGGCTCCGGCTGACTTTGCCGAATTGCATCGTCGCGCGTTCGCCATCGAGCGCGCGTTTCACGGAACGCCATCCGGGATTGATCACGCGGTTAGCCTGTTGGGCGGTGCGGTTCGATACCGTCGGACCGCTTCCGCACCTGAGATCACGAAGTTGAACCTTGCGCACCCGCTCACGCTTGTCGTCGTGAACACGGGGAAGCCCGCCTTCACGACCGCCGAGATGGTCGCCAGCGTGCGCGCCCGCGGATCCGCGGACGAGCTGCGCGCCATCGGCGCGATCGTCGAGCAGATCAGCGCCTGTCTCGCATCGGACGCGGAAAGCAGCGACCAAGGCTACAGGCTCGGGCCGCTCCTGAACGAAAATCATACGTTGCTCCAGCGTATCGGGGTGAGCACCCCTGCCCTCGACGCCATGTGCGCGTCGCTGCGCCAGGCAGGCGCCGCGGGTGCGAAGCTGGCCGGGGCGGGCGGTGGCGGCGTGTGTTTCGGCGTCTGCACGCCCGATCGCGCTCCGGCTTTGCAACACGCCGCGACGGCCGCAGGATTCGAGGCTTTTGTCGTGACCATCGAAGCTTCCCGCTGATTCAGCGACGCAGGTCACATCCCGCCGCAGCGTACCCATGCCCCCGCGCAGCTTTCGGATTAGTCACCCGCCATGTACAAGAAAATCCTCTCTCTCCCCCTCCGTGTCGCCACCCGCCTCGCCGCGCTGGTGATGGGCCGCAGCTCCGCTCCCGCAGCCGAAGCGCCTCCCCCTCCCCGCCGCACGCGTCCCAAGCCGCCTCCGCCGCCCGCCCCCGCTGCGGAAGACAGCGGCCATGACCACGGCCACTCCCACGACCACGGCCACTCCCACGACCACGGCGGCGAGCGCCCAGCGCCCGCCAAGGTCGAAGCCGCGCCGACGGACGATCACGGGCATGACCACGGCCACTCGCACGACCATGGACACGATCATGGGCACGAAGCGGCTCCCGTCGAGAAGGCTGCAGACAAGCCTGTAAAGAAGCCCACCAAGAAAAAGGGCACCATCGCCATCCGCTCCGAAGAGACCCCAAACCCCAACGCGCGCAAGTACGTCGTGGGGCAGAAAGTCGTCGAGAAAGGCTCGCTCTCCCTCAGCAACGCCGCAGATGCCAAGGGCCACGCCCTCGGCGGGCTGTTCACGGTGAAGGGCGTCGCCAGCGTCTTCGCGGTGAACGACTTCGTGACGGTCACCCGCAGCGCGGACGCCGATTGGAACGCGCTGGACGCGGCGGTGATCACCTTTCTGCAGGGCGCCTACGCAGGCTGAACCTGCCGTTTATGGCAGATAAAGCGCGCGCAGCTCATCGCAGTTCATCGCCGCAAGGTCGTCGGTGGCTGCGCTGCACGCATCATCGGCCTCGGGGATTTGTCGCGTAGGGATCTCTCCCCGCGTGACATCCCACTCATCCTGGCAGGTCTGCCGCAGATCCGCGCGGCTGACCGCGTCGAAGTCTTCCCAGGTCGCGCCCCATTCGCCGCGACACCCGTCAATGCGCTGCACGACGGTGTTGCACAGCGCGTTGCAGGGGTCTGCACTGCAACCGAAGAGCATCAAGATGGCGAGGACGAGCAACAACACGTAGGCTGCCTATCCTGTGCACCGTAGTTCCGACACCGAGATGCCGAAAGGGTAAAGGGGTGGCCGGGGACGGAATTGAACCGCCGACACGGGGATTTTCAGTCCCCTGCTCTACCAACTGAGCTACCCGGCCATTTGCCTCGACATCGTCGAAGCGCACACCTTCTAACGTGCTCACCGAAGGCGTCAAGGCCTATCCGGGATCGAACGCAACCACACACTCTCCGACCACGCGGGCCTGACACCCCAGCCGCTGGTCCGCACGATCGAGAAACGGCGCCTCGGACTCATCCAGCGCAGACAAACTGCCGGATACGAGCCGAACTCTACACGAGTTGCAGGCCGCAAAGCCTCCGCACGCTGTCTCCATCGGCAGCGCATAGCTGTCGCAGACGTCCAGCAGCGTCTGCCCGGACGTGGCGTCTACCCAGCCATGCCCAACGAACTCAACGCGGGGCATGAGGGCGCTCGAACGTGACGATTACCGGCGACACTACACGTCGAAGCTTGAGCCGCAGCCGCACTTGCGCTTCACGTTGGGATTTTCGATGTGAAACCCGGCCCCGATGAGCTCGTCCTTGAAGTCGATGACCGAGCCGCGCACGTATTGCAGGTGCAACGGGTTCACGAACACGCGCACATCGCCGAAGGTGTGCACGTCGTCGTCGTCCTGGGGGGCCTCTTCGAACTCCAGCAGGTAGCTGTAGCCCGAGCAGCCGCCACCTTGAACGCCAAAACGCAGTCCAAAGCCCTTCATTTCATTCTCATTCATCAGGCGAGCGATGTGCTTCTGGCCGTTCTCGGTCATCGACACCGCGGGCATCGACGCGGTCTCGGGATTTTCAATAAAGTTGAGCGTAGCTTCCATGGGAGAGTCCTCACCGACATACTATCTTCACCAGATGCGCTCATGTCGGTAGTCTCGACTTCACAACTGCTGGTCATCGACAACCGGGACAGTTTTACCGGTAGTCTCGTGCAGTATGCGCGGGTTTTGGGCTTCGCGGTGCGGGTGGTGCGCGCCGACGTAGCGACGCCCGCGGACTGGTCCAAAGCGGACCGCATCCTGCTGTCCCCGGGGCCAGGGCGCCCCGAGGAGCACCCGATCAACGCGGCGGCCATCGCGTCCGGCTTGCCGGTGTTTGGGGTGTGCTTGGGGATGCAAGCGATGACGCTGGCGTTCGGGGGTGAGGTCGTGCACGCCCGCGAGGTCGTGCATGGCCGCACCAGCGAGGTGTTCCACCACAAGGAGGGCTGCTTTGCGGGGCTCCCCTCCCCGCTGCCGTTCACGCGCTACCACTCCCTCGCGGCGCGGCGCGCGACGCTCCCCGCTTGCCTGCTGGTGACGGCGTGGACGGCGGATGGTGAGATCATGGGCATGAAGCACCGCAGCCTGCCGATCGAGGGCGTACAATTCCACCCCGAGTCGGTGCGCTCGACGCGCGGTCTCGACCTGCTCCGAACCGCGTTGACCGGCCAGCCGCCGAACGCGTAAACGCGGCTCGCTTCAGTACTCCCAGACGCCCGCTTCGGTCGCGATCGCGTCCATCCGCTCATCGTGCGGCTCAGTGGTCAGGCGATCCACCTGTTGCAGCAGGAACGCGAGGCCCACGACGAGCACCTCAGGATGCTCGCGGCGCAGTCGGGCGATGTACTTGTCGTAATACGCTTTTCCCTGGCCGAGCCGGTTCATCTCCGAATCGAATCCCAGCACCGGGACGACGAGCAGATCCCCCGCGCCGGGCACGATCGCCTCGCCGGTGGGCTCGGGAATTCCCCGGTAGCCGGGGACCAGCGGCGGCAAACGAAACTCCAGCTCGTCGCCGACCACCACGGGCATCGCGCACGGCTTTTCCGCCCGCAACAGCGCGGTGTCGACCTCGGTGCCTACCCCGACGTAGATCAGCAAGCGGGACGCTTCTTTGCACGGCTCCCACGTGAGCAGCGCGCGGGCGATGGCCCCGCTGCGGCCTTCGCGATCAAGCACCGCCTCGCGTCGCTTTCGCAGCATCTGGCGCAGCGCCCGTTTTTCGGCGGTGACCGCACCCGCGACGAGCGGCGCGTTGTCCATCTACCGGTTCTTCTTGCGCGCCTTCCGCGCCTCTTTCGCCTTCTTGCGACGCGCTTCCAGCTCGTCCGACGAGATCGCCGGCAACGCAGGCGCGACCGCGGCGTCCAGCCCGCTCATGCCAGGCATGCGCCCCATCCCCGCCTGAGAGAGCTTGGCCATCTGCTCCCGCAGCCGACGCTGCTCGGACTTCGAGCCGGTCATGCCCGACGCCACGCCGACGTCGCGCATCATCATGCGCGTCATGTTGAACCGGTCTTTGAGCTCCTTGACCTCGGAGTAGGGCCGTCCACAGCCGCGCGCGATGCGCTTCATCCGGCTCTCGTCGAGCAGATCGGGCTTGCGGCGCTCCTCTTTGGTCATCGAGTCGATGATCGCCTCGACCTTGGTCAGCTCGCGATCGTCCAGCGCTTCGGCGGGCAGCTGACCCATGATCTCGTCCATGAACGGGAGCTTGGACATCACCTCACGCAAGCTGCCCATCTGCTTGATCATCTTCATCTGGTTCTGGAAGTCCACAAAGGTGAACTCGCCCTGAAGCATGCGGTTGGCGTCTTTCTCCGCAGTCGCGGGATCCACGTGCCGCTCAAAGTCCTTCATCAGTCCGACGACGTCGCCAAAACCAAGGATGCGACTGGCGAGACCCTCAGGCCGGAAATCATCGAGCTTGTCGAGGCCCTCGCCCATGCCGACGTAGACGATGGGCTTGCCGGTGACGCTCTTGATCGAGAGCGCCGCGCCGCCGCGCGCATCACCGTCAAACTTGGTGAGTACAAAGCCAGTAAACGACAAGCGCCTATCGAACTCGGCGGCGGTGCGCACCGCATCCTGACCGACCATCGCGTCGCACACGAACAGGATGTTGGCGGGCTGAGTCTTTTCTTTGATCTGGTCGAGCTCGGCCATCAGCTCTTCGTCCAGCGCCAGACGTCCGGCGGTGTCGAAGATCACCACGTCGCGGCCCACGTTGCGCGCCTGCGTGACCGCCAACGAGCACAATTGCACCGGGTTCATGCCCTTGATCGAGAACACCGGGACGTTCAACTTCCGGCCGAGGGTCGTCAGCTGATCGACCGCAGCGGGTCGGTAGATGTCCGCGGCGACCAGCATCGGCTTCTTGCCGGCGAGCTGCAGCTTGCGCGCGATTTTTCCGGCGGTGGTGGTCTTTCCCGAGCCCTGAAGGCCGACCATCATGATCAGCGCCGGCTTGCCCGACAGGTCCAGCGGCGCTTCGGCGCCGCCCAGCAGCTCGGTCAGCTCGTCCGCGCAGGCCTTGATAAAATAATCGGCGGGCGTAACCTGAAAGCCCTTCGGGGCCTTGATCTGCACCGTGCGCCCAAGGGTTTTTTCCTTCACCCGTTCCAGAAAGCCCTTCATGACGTCGAGCTCGACGTCGGCCTCCAGAAGGCTGACCCGCACGTCGCGCAGCGCGTCGACGACGGATTCTTCGCTCAGTTCGGCCTTGCCGGTGAGCTTGTTGCGGGCGTTACGAAAACCACGAGAAAGGGCGTCAAGCATGGGGCCCCCGGCTAACGCGTGTCCCCCGCTACCGCGAGGGGGATGCTTCGCGAGTTAGGACCCCGCATGACCGACACCGAATTTCGCCAGACCGTCTCCGAAACGCTCCGGAACCTGCTCGCCCAGTTTGACGACATCGACTCCGACGATCTCGACAATCGCTGCATCGAAGGCGTCCTGCAAACCGATTTTGAGACCGGCGGCGTCTTTGTGCTGTCCCAGCAGGTGCCGGTGCACGAGCTGTGGCTGTCGGCGTTCTCGCGGGCGTGGCACTTCAAGCGCACCGAAGATGGCTGGGTGGAGCGCGACACGCAGGAGCCGCTTCAGGCCGTGCTGTCGGCGAACTTCACCAAGCGGCTCGGCAAGCCGATCCAGATCCGCAGCCCGAAATAGCCGCCAGCTTCGCCAGGGCCAAGCGGGTAGCGCCATGCGACCGCGAGCGATTAGCGGTTCCCGTGCGCTACACCCTCCGCCTAAGCCTGCTCTGCAGCCTCGTCTGCGCTTGTTCCAACCCCTCGCCGCAGACCGATGCGCCCGGGGCATCCGCGCCCCACGCTGAGGCAGCCAATTCGTGGCCGATCGCGACGCCCAAGGTGTCGGACGCGTCCATCGCGTACCTGAAAGAGCAGGGATGGTGGCCGCTGAAGATCGGCTACTTCGCCGACGTTCCGGGATTTTCAGCGCACTGGGCGGTGATGCGCGCCGACCAGATGCTCGAGCGGCGAGGGTTGGAGGTCGAGTACCAGACCTTCAACTCCGGCCCGCCCATCCTCGAAGCCTTTGTCGCAGGTCAAACGCAGGTCACCCACTACGGCGACTTTCCGTTCTGGAGCACCGTCGACAAGGGCGTCCCCGCGGTCGCGTTCGCGGTCACGGGCGTCAACAACGAAGTGGCGCTGGTGGTGCCGAACAACTCGGTCTACCACTCGCTCGATGATCTGCGCGCCGCCGACCACGAGCTGGTGATCGGCACTACCTTGGGGAGCTACGCCGAATTCTACCTGCGCTCGATCCCCGGCCTGAAGTACCACATCGCCGGGATGGGGATGCGCGACGCGCAGGTCATCCCGCAAGGCGTAGACGCCGTCGCGATCTGGGACCCGCACCTTTCGTTTGCGCTCGAAAAGGGCTTGGGACGGAAACTGGACAATGTCTACCCGTGGTATTTCCCAACCGCCTACGAGTTTGCGCGCGGCGAGATCGCCGAGCACGCGCCCGACGTGATGCAGGCGCTGGCCGACGCGACCGAAGAGGCGCTGCTCGCGGTGCGCGCCGATCCCGATCGCGCCGCTAACGTGTACTGCGAAGACCCACGCGCAAAAGCGTGGTCTCCCGCCGATGTACGCACCCAGATCGATCGCTACCTGACGCTGTACAAGCCCACCTACAAGTATTTGAACGCCGACTTCTGGGCGGCGGAGGACGCACGCGTCGTGGCGGCGCAGTTCGACGCGGGCCGGCTTACGCACCAGCGCAGCGCGGAGGAGCTCAAAACGAACTTCGCGCCGCAATACCTCGCCGACACCTACGCGCGGCTTGGATGGGCGGTGCCTGCAAAACCGGTGTTCTTGCCCAGCGATTGGGCAGGCACCGCAGGACAACCGCCCTACCCGACCTACTTGCACGCGGGCGGCGCACCGCAGGCGTTTCCTGAACCCGGCGACCTCGTCGTAAAATGAACCTTCTCCGAGGACAGTTGAGCCACACCGCTGAGCGGGCGCTGGGCATCGCGCTGTTCCTCTTCGCGTGGGCGACGCTCGCGGCGGTGATCGCAAAGCCGCAGATCCTGCCCGGCCCCGCCGTCGTCGCCGAGACCTTGTACACCGCGCGTACGACCTTCGCGGAGGCGGCGCTGCGCTCGTTTGTCCGGGTCGCCGTCGGTTGGGGTGCCGCGGTGGTCCTCGCTGTGCCGATCGGCTGGGCGATGGGCGCCGTCCCGCTGATGAACCGCGAGCTGTCGCGCTTCATCGCGCTGCTTCGCCCGATCCCGCCCTTCGCGTGGCTGCCGCTGCTGCTGATCTGGGTGGGCATCGGAGACACCAGCGCGTGGCTGATCTGCTTCGTAGCCGCGGTGTTCCCGATCCTGAGCTACGCGCGGGCCGGCGTCGCCGAAGCGCAACCTGCGCTGCTGCAGGCGGCGCGCAACCTTGGGGCGGGCGGGCTCTCCCTCGCCGTGCGGGTGCAAGTGCCTGCGGCGCTGCCGATGACGTTCACCGGCCTGCGATCGGGATGGATCCTCGCGTGGATGAGCCTCGTCGCGGCCGAGCTGGCCGGCGCGGACGGCGGCCTCGGACAGCTGATCCTCGATGCACGAAACTTGGTGCGTCCCGACCTCGCGATCGGCGGCATGGCGGTGATCGGCGCGTTGGCCGCGAGCAGCGCGTCCCTCTTGGGCGGGCTGGAGCGTAGGGTGCCGGGATGCGGCTGACCTTGGCGTTGCTGTTGCTATGGGAGATCGCCGGGCGGCTGCTGTTCAGCGCGCACCTCGCGCAGTTCTTACCGATCCCGAGCGACGTCGTCGCGATGGGCGTCACGCTGCTCCGCAACGGCGAGCTAACGGAGGACGTGCTGCGCTCGGCGGGCCGCGTCGCGATCGGCGGCGGCATCGGCGTGCTCAGCGGCGCGGCAGCGGGCGTGGTCATCGCCGCAGGACGCCTCGGACGCGTCTTGGATGCGCCGCTCGCGTTGCTGCGACCGGTGCCGCCGATCGCCTGGATCCCGCTGACGATCTTGTGGTTCGGCGTCAGCGAGGCGCAGCAGCTCGCGATCCTCGCCGGCGCAACTTTTCATGTCGTAGCTCCGGGATGCGCCGATGCCGCCCGCCGCGTCCCTGCGAGCCTGCTTCAAGCGGCGACCAACTTGGGCGCGAGTCCCCTCGCTGTCGCGGGGGTGCGCGCCCGCGCCGCGCTCCCTCGCGTGCTCACTGCGATCCGCGAGGGCGTAGCGGTCGCGTGGCTGGTGGTCGTCGCCGCAGAATTCGTGTCCGCGCCCAGTGGACTGGGCGTGCTGGTCTTAGAGGGCCGCGACCTGCTGCAGCCCGCGCGCACCTTCTTAGGCATGGCGTTGTTGGCGTCGTGTGGCGCGGTATCGGATGCGGGCTTGCGATGGGCGCAGCAGCGTATTTCACCGGCGAGCCTTTCACCGTCAGGGAGCTCGACATGATTCGCTTGCTTGGAGTCTCAAAAAGCTACGCAGAGGCGCGCAGCGGAGCGCGCATTCAAGCGCTGGACGGCTTCGATCTGGAGGTCGCGGCTGGGGAATTCGTCGCGATCCTCGGCCCGAGCGGCTCGGGGAAAAGCACGGTGCTGAAGCTGATCGCGGGCTTCGACCACGCGGACTCCGGCACCGTCGAGGTCGGCGACGAGCCCGTGACCACGATCTCGCCGCGCCGGGTGCTCGTCGCGCAAGACGCCGCGCTTTTCCCATGGTTGAACGTGGTCGACAACATCGCCTTCGGACTGCGGGCGCAAGGTCGCGGCCACGCAGCGTCGATCACCGCGCGGGTGCACGATCTGGTGCAGGCGCTCGGGCTCGCCGGCGCCGAACGACGCCTGCCCAGCGAGCTCTCCGGGGGCATGAAGCAGCGCGTCGCGTTGGCCCGCGCGCTGGCCGTAGAGCCCGAGGTGTTGTTGCTCGACGAGCCGTTCGCCGCGCTCGATGCGCTGTCCCGCGAGCGCTTGCAGGATGTGCTGGAGAGCGCGTGGCTCACGGCCAAGCCCACCGTGGTGCTGGTCACGCACTCCGTCGACGAAGCGATCCGGCTCGCCGACCGCGTGGTGATCGTCAGCGAGCGCCCCGCGCGCATCGTACACACCGCGATCGTCACCGCGACCCGCCCGCGCGACATCGCGGGTTTGGGAGACGTGCGCCGCACGCTCGCCGCCGCGGTGCGCGGGCTCCCGCACTCCGCGAGTGATACGCAGGGTAGATGAAGATAATCACGCTGTTTTCCGCTTTATCTTTGGGCTGCATGGCGGGCTGCATGGCGGGCTGCGTGACCGAGCAAGCGCCCGCCGAAGCGCCCGTCGATGACGACAGCGCGCTGACCGCGCGCATGGACGCGCTGGAATCGCAACACGCGGCCGACGTCGCGGCGCTTGAGGCGCGCATCGCCGCGCTGGAGTCCGAGAACACCGCGATCACCGAGCGCCTCGACGCTGTGGAGTCCGACAACGCGTCGCTGCTCACCGCCGCTGCAGACGCCGCCGAGGCCATCGCCGAAGTAGAAACGCGGCTTGGCGCTCTCGAGAGCAGCGGCGGCAGCAGCACCGCGGCCCTGTCGCGACTCTCCGAGGTGCTCTCCGTGGACAGCGGCGGGGACTTGTTCCTCGACGGCGTAAACCTTTGGATCCGCTCGGGCGCCGGCGCGACCGACGCAGCGCCCAACGGCAAAGGAAACCTGATCCTTGGCTACTCCGAGAGCTACGGCACCGAAGCGCGGACCGGCTCGCACACGTTCATCGTCGGGCCTTACCACAGCTGGACCGCGGCTTGGGGCATCGTCGCCGGCGAACAAAACGGCTTGTATGCCGATGGTGGCGCGCTGATCGGGGGCTTCGGCAACACCGTCACCCACGCAAACGCCGTAGACGCCGGGGGCACAGGGGTCACGTCTTCCTACACCTGCGGGTTCCGCGGCAGCGGGCTGCAGTCCGGCAGCGGCTGCTGAACCCGCGCAACGGGCTAACTGCGCAGCATGAACCCAAACATGTATGCACGCATTCTCGTCACCGCCGCGCTGCTCCAAGTGGCGCTGATGTACCTACCCCCGCTCTCGTGGGGGATGTGGAAGCTGCATTTTGCCGCGCTGGAGGGTTCGCTGCTGGCGGCGGTGCTCGGGGTCGCGGCGCTGGCCTTGGGACGGGGACAACCCTGGGTGCAAGGCTTCAGCTGCGTCGCGATGCTTGGCGGGCTGCTTCCGGCGCTGGCTGCCTGGCCGGTTTTTGCGCGAGAAGGCACCGCCTTCTCGCCGGTGGCGTGGCTTACCGGAGGTTCAACCTACGAAGTAGCGATCACCCGGGACATCCCGCTCGCGCAAGGCGTCTCGGCCGACCTGTACCGCGCGCCGGGCCAAGGGCCGCACCCCTTCGTGGTCGTCGTACACGGGGGAAGCTGGCGTTCGGGAGACAAAGGCGAGGTGCCTCACGCGTCCAAAGCGCTCGCTGCGGCGGGCTACACCGTGGTGGACGTACGCTACCCGTTGGCTTCCGAGGCGGCTTTTCCCGCCGCGATCGCGGGCGTCAAGTGCGCGTTTGCACAGGTACAAATCCGCGCCGCCGAGCTCGGGATCGATCCGGCGCGCGGAGCGCTGCTTGGGCGCTCCGCCGGAGGTCAAATCGCGCTGACCGCCGCCTACGCAGCCGACGGAATCCCGTCCGCGTGTGCGGAGTCCGCCCACCCGCCCCGCGCGGTGATCGCCCTGTACGCGCCTACCGATCTGGCCTGGGACCACGCCAATCCCTTCGTGCCCGACGTGGTGGACGGCACCGCCGCGCTGGAGTTCTACCTTGGCGGCACCCCCGAAGCCGCGCCCGACGCGTACCGACAAGGCACGCCGATGCGCTGGCTGGACCACCCGGTGCCCCCCACGCTGCTCCTCCACGGCACCGCCGAGCGCTGCGTGCGCCCGCTGAACGCCGAGCGGCTCAGGGACGCGCTGCTTGAACGCGGGCAAACCGTAGAGACGCTGTTGGTGCCTTTCGCCGATCACGGGTTTGACGTGCGACCCGGCGGGTTCGGAGAGCAGCTCTCCCGCGCACGGATGCTGAAGTTTCTTGCCACCTACCTTTGAAAACCTCGAGAACGGTAGGCAAGACAGCCTGTTTGCGTACGCGCGCACCTTGCCACCATCGGCATCTGGACGCTAGGTAGCGACCATGTACGCACCGCCGGGCGGTATGTGGCCGCCGGAACGCCCTGAATGAGCGTCGCTCGCTCCTGGCCCGCGCTCGACGGATGCCGTGCGCTGTTCGTGCTCGCGGTGCTGCTGGCCCACACCCGCATCCCGTACACCCACGACGGCGGTGAGCTCGGCGTCACCGGCTTCTTCGTGCTGTCCGGCTTTCTCATCACCCGCGTGCTGGTCCGAGAGCACGAGAGCACAGGCACCATCGACCTGCCGAGCTTCTACGCCCGACGTGCGCTCCGCCTGCTGCCGGCTTTGCTCCTGCTGATCATCACGGCGCTCGTGGCCTACAGCACGCGCGGTCGAGCGGCGATGATCCTGTCCGGGGCCGGCCCCACGCTGATGTACTCGTCGAACTGGCTGCTCGCGTTCCACGGGGACCTGGAGCCGTTCCAACAAACGTGGTCGTTGGCGATCGAAGAGCAGTTCTATCTCGTGTGGTCGACGACCCTGCTCGCGGCCATGCGCTGGCTCCCGTCTCCTCGCGCGCGCTGGCTCGCCAGCCTCGCGCTGTTCGGTGCGTTGGTTGCTTGGCGAGCGGCGCTGTGGTTTGCCTGCCACGATCCGCTCCGCATCTACTTCGGGTCCGACACCAACGCGATGTCGCTGGTGTTTGGCGCGGTGATCGCGCTGGCGCCCTCCTTGCCCCAACCGCCGCTGTCCCGCCTGCTCATCCCCGCCGGACTGCTGTTGTTCGCGCTGGGGGTCATGGCCTCCGAGCTGCTACACACCACGGTCCCGCAGAATCAAGCCCTGATTCCGTTGCTCGCGCTCCTCGGATCCGGCGCGCTGGTGATCGGCGCGCTGCACGGCTCCACGCTGCTGGAGCTCGCGCCGCTCCGCTACTTCGGGCGCATCTCGTACGGCGTGTATCTGTGGTCTTGGACGCTCCCGAAGATCATCGGGAACTTCGACCGAGACTATCAGCGCGTGGCGTCGTACGCGCCCTGGCTGGGCTTGCTCTGCGCGGTCGCGTCCTACCACCTCGTCGAACAGCGGGCTGTGGCCCTGGGAGCGCGCACTCGCCGGCCTACGATCGCGACCACAAGCCCACCGTAGCGTGGGGCGCCGCAGCTTGAAGCCTATCGCCCGGTGCTGCCGAAGCCCTGACTTCCCCGCGCAGTGTCAGACAGCACCGGCACGACGACCAACTCGGGTGCGAGAAAGCGCGCAAAAATCATCTGCGCGATGCGCTCGCCGCGGGCGATGACAAACGGCTCCTGCCCAAAGTTCACCAACGGGACCATCACCTCGCCGCGGTAGTCGGCGTCGATGGTGCCCGGGCTGTTGATCAGGGTGATGCCGTGGCGGATCGCCAAGCCGGATCGCGGTCGAACCTGAATCTCCCAGCCGTCCGGGATCGCGATGCAAAAGCCGCAGGGGATGAGGCGGCGCTCTCCGGGAGCGAGTGAAACCGGCTCAGTGACCGCGGCGCGCAGGTCGTAGCCCGCAGCGCCAGCCGAAGCCCGGCTCGGAACCCCCAGGTCAGCGCCGTGCGGCAACAGCACGACGTCGACGCAAGGCACCGCGTCAGCCTTATGAGCCATCTCGGTCACCCGCCCTCCAGCAAGCGCTTCAGCGTGTACAACGCCGCCTGCGCCTCGCGCGGGCTCATCATGTCCGGATCCAGCTCCCGCAGCGCGTCCTCCACCGCGGAAGCATGCACCACCGGGGCCTGAGTGCGAGGGGCGACCGCCTCTTCCGGCGGCGCAGCACTACCGAACAAGGAGAGCTGTGTGGCTTCCGGCTTCGGACGCTTGCGCTCCAGTTGCCCCAACAAGCGCCGGGCGCGGGCCAGCACGGTGCCCGGGAGGCCCGCCTGCCGCGCGCATTGCACGCCGTAGCTGCCGGGCGCGGGACCCTCTTTCAAGGTCCGCAAAAACACAAGCTGATCGCCCTGCTCTGCCGCGGAGACGTGCAGGTTGCGGACGTCGTCGCAGCTCTCCGCGAGCGCCGCGAGCTCGTGGTAGTGCGTGGCGAACACCGTGCGGCAACGCACGCGGTCGTGCAGATCTTCGGCGACTGCCCAGGCGATCGCCAAGCCGTCGTAGGTGCTGGTTCCCCGACCCACTTCATCGAGCAGCACCAGCGAATGCGGGCCGGCGCGCTGGAGGATGTTCGCGGTCTCGGCCATCTCCACCATGAAGGTGCTCTGGCCGCGGGTCAGGTCATCGCTGGCGCCGACGCGCACAAACAAGCGGTCGCAGCGCCCGATACGCGCGGAGCGCGCCGGCACGAAGCAGCCGATCTGGGCCATGACGACGATGAGCGCGACCTGGCGCATCAACGTGCTTTTTCCCGCCATGTTCGGACCGGTCAGCAGCACGAGTCGGCCGCCGGCCTGCCCGATTCGAAGATCGTTGGGCACAAAGCGCTCGCTGCCGCTACGGCGGGCGGCTTCAACCACCGGGTGCCGGCACGCGACCAGCGCGATCTCCGCGCCCTCGTCGACCACTGGCCGCACGTAGCGCTGCTCGACCGCGAGATGCGCAAACGCAGCGTACACATCGAGCTCAGCGACGCCCCGCGCGAGGCCGAGCACCCGCGGCAGGTGCAGCGCCACGCGCTCGCGCAGATCGGTGAACTGGCGTGCTTCCAACACCAACAACCGCTCTTCCGCGCCGCTGACCTGCTCCTCGTACTCTTTGAGCTCGGGCGTGATGAAGCGCTCGCCGTTGGCGATGGTCTGCTTGCGATGCCATACTTTCGGCACTTTATCGAGGTTAGACTTCGTAATCTCGATGTAGTAGCCGAAGACCCCGTTGTTGCGGATCTTCAGGCTGTGGATGCCGGTCTGCTCTTTCAACCGCGCTTCCATCGCGGCGATCGCGCCCTTCGCGTCGAACGAGAGGCCGCGGAGCCGATCCACCTCAGCGTCGGCGCCGTCCCGCAGCAGCCCGCCCTCCCCGCTCGCCACTGGAGGCTCGTCGACCAGCCAGAAGTCGATGTCCGCGCGCAGATCGTCGCCGAGATCCGCGGGCAACCTGCCGGCGAGCACCGGATGCGCGCAGCACGAGGTCAGCTCTGGCAAGCGCGCGAAGGTGTCGCGGAGCGCGCCGAGATCCCGCGGGCTCGCCGTGCGCTGCGCGACCCGCCCGGCGATGCGCTCGATGTCCGAGACGCCGCGCAACAGGCCCCGCACGGATTCGCGCGCCCCGGCGTCCTGCACAAATGCGTCGACTGCGTCCTGTCGGGCGGTGATCGCCGCGATGTCGAGCAACGGCGCCGCCAGCCACTCCCGCAGCAAGCGACCGCCCATGCCCGTCCGGCACGCGTCGAGCAACCCGACGAGGGTCCCGGCCCGACCGGAGCCGCGCATCGGTCGGAAGACCTCGAGGTTGCGTCGCGTGGCGTCGTCGATGTCCAAGGTGCCGCCTGCTTGTTCGACGATCAGGCGGTTGATGTGAGGCAGCGCCGATTTGAGGTGGGTCTCGGCATAGTGTACGAGCGTGTTGACGACGCCCTGCGCCGCTACGCCGAGCGCCGCGTAGGTGCGTCCAAAACGTGCTTGAAAGCGCTTGGTGTCGACCACCGCAAACGGAATCCGGGACACGCACAGCGCCGTTAGGTCGGGCACATCGCCGCACAGCAGCACCTCGCGGGCGTCCACCTTGGAGTAGGCGGCGTGCAGCTCATCGAGGTCTGTCACCTCGACGACGCGCAGATCGCCAGTGCTCGCGTCGAGGTATCCCAGCGCGAGCGCAGACCGGCCGCCAAGCTCAACTTGACCCGCGCACACCAACCAAGCGGGCTCATGCGCATCGACCCCATCGATCGCAAGCCCGGGGGTCAGCACCCGCACGACCTCGCGGCGTACGATGCCCTTGGCCGCGCGCGGATCTTCCACCTGCTCCGCGATGGCGATCTTCTTCCCCAGCTCCAACAGGCGGCGTAGATAGCTATCGACTGCGTGGTAGGGCACGCCGCACATCGGCACCGGCTCTGCGGCGTCCTTGTTTCGGCTGGTGAGGGTCAGCTCCAACGCCGCCGCGGTCCACCGCGCGTCGTCGCCGAACAACTCGTAGAAATCGCCCATCCGGTAAAACAAGATGACGTCCGGATACTCCGCTTTTATCGCGAAGTACTGGCGAAACATCGGCGTATCCAAGCCGCTCATGCAGGCGCTCGGAATCGGAAGGCCACGTGGGCGTCTGCGCCGGCGGCGGCGTCCACCGCGCCTGGAGAGGTGTCGACGCGCGCTTCGATCGGCCAGTTCAACGTGCGCGCGACCGCCTCGCCTTCTTCGGGTTCGGGGCTGCACACCGCGTACACCAGCACGCCGCCCGGCTTTACGCGGCGCTTGAGCTGGTGCAACAGCGCGGCCTGCCGCGTGGCGAGGGTCTTCAGGTGCGCTTGAAAGAGCTCCGGCGTGGTCTTGCGCCAGCGGATGTCGGGATGGCGGCGAACGGTGCCCAGACCGCTGCACGGCGCGTCGACCAGCACCGCGTCGAACTGAGTGGTCGCCATCGCGCTCCCCGGCTCGGGCGGCAGCGTCCAATCCCACGCGCTCATCTCGATCTTCAGCCCCATACGCGCACAGTTCTCATCGAGTCGCTTCAAGCGCTCGGCGCTCGAATCGGTCGCGACCACACGCAAGCCGCGGCTCGCGAGCCTCAAGCTCTTGCCGCCCGGCGCGGCGCACGCGTCGAGCACGCTCGCGCCCTCGGGAACGGCATCCGCCACCAGATCCGCCACCGCGACCGCCGCGGGGTCCATGACCCAGAAGCGCCCCTCGGCAAAGCCCGGGAATTCGGGGACCGGGCCCGACGGCACCGCTATCGCTCGCGGCGCGACCGCGGCCGGGCCCACCGGCGTCGCGACGATCCCGGCGTGCTGAAAGGACCGCACGAGGCCGGCTTCGTCCTCTCGGGCGACGATGTACAGGGGCGCAGGCTGATTGCAGGCGGTCATCCACGCGTCTGCGTCAGCGCCCCAACGCGCGCGCCAACGCTGGATCAACACATCCGGGAACCCCGGCAGGCTCGAATCTGGCGCCGGCGCGTTCCGGAGCACCGCGTTGACGAAATGAGCGGCGTGGCCAACGCGCATGCGACGCGTCAACTCCACCGCTTGATCCACGGCCGCGTGCCTCGGCGTGCGCGTGAACGCCAGCTCGTAGATCGCGCACCGCAGGATCGCCCGCACCGCGGGATCCAAGGTGCGCATCGACCGTTGCGCCCCGGCGATGATCGCCGCGTCCAACGCATCCCGGCGACGCAGAACGCCCAACGCGAGGTTCCACGAAAGCGCACGATCGCCTGGTTCGTGAGGAGCAAGCTCCCCCAGCGCGTCTTCGATATGCGCGCCGGACTCGGCGGCGACCAGCGCTTCAGCGGCGGCCCTGCGGCCAGGATTCACAAAGGTAGGCATCGCCCGCGGGGTAACGCGAGCGGCAGACCGTCGGGATCTGAATTAGGCTACATGGATGTCAACACCCGACGCATCCAACCTGCCCGCCGATCTCGTCGCCCGCATCGTTCAGCGCGTACAAGAGGAATTGGCGCGAGCCAACGCCGGTGCGCAGCAGACCGCCGTCCCCCCGCTGGCCGAGGTGCGCGGAACTTGGCAGGATGAAACCGCGTTGAAGCTGACGATGGGCGCCGATCGCATCGGAACCGACGGCTCCACGGGCACGCTGAGCAACGCCAGCATCGCCAAGATGATCGACCACACCCTGCTCAAGGCCGACGCCACGCGCGCTGAGCTGGTCAAGCTGTGTGAAGAGGCGCGCACCCATCGCTTCGCCAGCGTGTGCATCAACACCACGTGGGTGCCGCTCGCCGTCGAGCTGCTCCGCGGCTCGGGCGTGATGACCATCTGCGTGGTCGGATTTCCGTTGGGCGCGGCAACGTCGCGCGCCAAAGCGGGAGAAACACGCGAGGCGATCCAGAACGGCGCTGCCGAGATCGACATGGTCGTGAACTTGGGCTTGCTCAAGGGCGGAGACCATGACGGCGTGTATGAAGACATCCGCGCGGTGGTCGAAGCCGCTCAGGGCCGCCCGGTCAAGGTCATCCTTGAGACCCACCTGCTCACCCGCGAGCAGAAGGTCGCCGCCTGCGCGCTCTCCAAGGCCGCCGGCGCGGCGTTCGTCAAGACGAGCACGGGCTTTTCGGGAGGCGGCGCCACCGCCGAGGACATCGCGCTGATGCGCGCAGTCGTCGGGCCGAACATGGGCGTGAAGGCCTCTGGCGGCGTGCGCACCGCGGATGACGCGCAAAAAATGGTCGCCGCCGGCGCGAACCGGCTCGGTGCGTCCGCTTCGGTCGCGATCGTCACCGGTGGCAAGGGCACCGGCTCCTACTGATGGGCACCGCAGCGAGCGAGCCGAACGCGCGGCGCGTCATCCTCGTCGTGCTGGACTCGCTGGGCGTCGGGGAGATGCCCGACGCAAAAGACTGGGGAGACAGCGGATCCGACACCCTCGGCCACATCGCCGAGCGCGTGGCGCTGCACATCCCGAACCTGCAGGCGATGGGCCTCGCGAACATTCGCCCGGTTCCGGGCGTAGGGGCGGTGCCGAACCCCACGGCGCGCTTCGGCAAGATGGCGATCGCCTCCAACGGCAAAGACACCATCGCCGGACACTGGGAGATCGCCGGCGTGCGCGTCGACAAGCGCTTCACCGAGTATCCGCAAGGCTTTCCCGACGCGCTTCTCACGGAGTGGTCGAAGCAGACCGGTCGCGGTTGGCTGGGCAACTACGCAGAATCCGGCACGGTGATCTTGGACCGGCTCGCGCCGGAGCACGTGCGCACTGGCAACCCGATCGTCTACACCAGCGGCGACAGCGTGTTTCAAGTGGCCGCGCACGAAGACATCATCCCGCCCGCAGAGCTGAATCGCATCTGTGAGCTGGCGTTCGCGCTGGTCGCGCCGCTTGGCGTAGCCCGGGTGATCGCCCGGCCCTTTGTGGGCAACGCGACCGAAGGCTGGGTGCGCACGGGAAATCGCCGCGACTTTGCCCAACTTCCGCCGCGCGACACCTTCGTGGATGAGGTGCAGGCCGCGGGCTTGCCCACCTGCTCGATCGGCAAGGTCAAAGACATCTTCGGCGGCCGCGGCTTTTCGATCGCCGTGAAGGCCAACGGAAACGCGATGATCACCCAGGCGTTGTTCGACCAGATGCACGTCCAGAAATCCGGGTTGATCTTCGCCAACCTCGTCGATTTCGACATGCTGTATGGCCACCGCCGCGATCCCATCGGGTACGCGCGCGCGTTGATGGCGTTCGACGAGCGTTTGCCTGAGCTCGTAGCGCTCTTAGGGCCGGATGACCTGCTGCTGTTGACCGCCGATCACGGCAACGACCCAACCTTCCGCGGCAGCGACCACACCCGCGAATACGTCCCGCTGCTCGCCTACACCCCAGGAACGCCGGGCGGCGACCTCGGCACGATGCCGAGCTTGGCGATGTGCGCGGAGCTTGGGAGCGCTTGGCTGGAGAGCGTCGCGGTCTGATCCTGCGGGGCGTGCGATACCGCCCGCCCGCGCACACCCACGATCCGCCGGCGCGAACGGTGCGCCAGCGAGACGGACTCGCAGCAAAAAAAGGAGGACGCCGACTTACGCCGACGTCCTCTTGGGATTCAAGACCAGCTACGCTGGCCTCAACACCTTACTCGTTCTTGCAGAAGGCGCTGCAGCCGTCGCCGTCGGAGTGGTTGCCGTCGTCACACTCTTCGGAGCCGTCGATGCGACCGTTGCCGCAGAGCTCCTCGTGGCAGTTCGGCGCGCAGCCGTCGCCACCGGTGTTGTTGCCGTCGTCGCAATCCTCACCCGGGTCGATCGTGCCGTTGCCGCAGTTGGCATCGGGCTCCGCGACGCAGTGCGCATCGCAGCCATCGCCGTCGGTGGTGTTGCCGTCGTCGCAGTTCTCGCCCGCATCGATCGTGCCGTTGCCGCAGTTCGAGCTGCCGCCGCCTTCGGTCTGGCAGAAGGAGTCGCAGCCGTCGCCCTGAGTGGTGTTGCCGTCGTCACAGGTCTCACCCGCGTCGATGGTGCCGTTGCCGCAGTTGGCGTTGCCGCCTTCGGTCTGACAGGTGGGGCTGCAACCATCGCCCGGCGTGGTGTTGCCGTCGTCGCACTGCTCGCCTTGCTCGACGATGCTGTTCCCGCAGATCGCGCCGCCGGAGTCGGTGTCCGCGTCGGTATCGGCGTCCGTGTCGGTGTCCGCGTCGCCCGAACCCGAGTCCTCCGCGACAACGCAAACGCCGTCGACGAGCACGGTGCCCGTCCCGCAGGTCTCGGACCCGGAGCAGCTGGTGAGTAGAAGAGACAAGAAGGGGAGAAGGAAGGTACGCATGGCGATAGTATACTTGACCCGAAAATCAAATTCCAGCCCCCGGTACAAAAAAATGATCGACGAAATCCTGCTTCGGAAACGTGATGGTTTGACCCTTTCTCCCGCCCAGATTCGCTCGTTTGTGGCTGGAGTGGTCGATGGGACGGTCACGCGGCCACAGGCGGCCGCCCTGCTGGCGTTTATCTTTGTGCGCGGACTGAACGACGAAGAGTCGGTCACGCTGACCGAGGCGATGACGGACTCCGGCCCACGTTTGAGCTGGCCCGGAATCGAGGGACCGTTCGTCGACAAGCACTCCACCGGCGGCGTCGGCGACAAAGTTTCGCTGGTGCTCGCGCCGCTGTGGGCCGAGCTCGGCATGCGCGTACCGATGATCTCCGGGCGAGGTCTGGGCCACACCGGCGGCACGCTCGACAAGCTCGAAGCGATCCCGGGGTATCGCTGCGACCTCGACGACGCCTCGCTCCATCGCGTCTTGCGCGAGGTCGGGTGCTTCATCTCCGGGCAAACCGCGGCGCTGGCACCTGCGGATCGGATCCTCTACGCCTTGCGCAACGAGACGCAGACGGTCGCGTGCATCCCGCTGATCGTGGCGTCCATCCTCTCCAAGAAGCTCGCGGAAGGCCTCGATAAGCTGGTGCTCGACGTCAAAGTCGGCACCGGCGCCTTCATGCAGACGCCCGAGGACGCGCGGAGGCTCGCAGAGGCGATGGTGCGTGTCGGAAACGGCGCAGGCGTCAAGACGCGCGCGCTGCTCACCGACATGAGCCAGCCCTTAGGCGAAGCGTGCGGGAACGCGCTGGAGGTCATGGAAGCGATCGACTGCCTGCAAGGGAAAGGTCCTGCGGACCTTCGTAAGCTCACGTTGGAGCTGTGCGGGCATCCGGACGCCGAGCGCGTGCTCGACAGCGGTGCCGCGTTCGAGCGCTTCGCCCGCATGGCCCGTGCGCAAGGCGGCCAGCTCTCCGCGCTGCAAGCGCCGGCTGAGCGCTGGGAGCTCCTCGCGACCGAGAGTGGAATCGTGACGCGTTGTGACGCCTGGAACGTCGGGCGCGCGGCGTTTGTCGTGGGCGCGGGCCGATTGAGCGCGGAGGACCCAGTCGATCCGGCCGTAGGCGTGATGGTGCATAAAAAGCGCGGGGACAGCGTACAAAAGGGCGAGGTTCTCGCCACATTGTGGCACCACGACCTCGCGCTAGAACGGGCCCAGGCCGAGCTGCGCACCGCGTTCGCGATCGGCGCCGAAGCCCCCGCTGCCGCGCTGGTTCTCGGCACAGTCGAGGCCCCTGCGGGATAGGCGCGCCAGATGTCCCGGTCCACCGTGTTGCTCCCCCTTGTGCTACCGATGCTCGCGTTTTCGACGCGGCTCGCCTACGCCGATGATGCCGCGCTGGGGGGCGCGCTCGCGCTGCCCACCCAGCCTCCCGCGATGCCTGCTGTGCCGTCGGCCGCCCCGTCGCCGACCCGCACCGGAGTTCCCGGGTACCTCCCGCCGGTGATGCACATCACCACCGACCCGTTGATGCCGCAAAAATATCGCTCGGTGCCGGCAGGAAAGTACGGATGCTCGGTCAACATCGTGCTGGACGCCACCGGCAAGCCCACGGACGTGCTGCCGGTGGAGTGCGATCAGGAATCGTTGTGGGCGCTCTCCGCCGCGATCGTGAGCTGGGAGTTTGAACCTGCACTCCAGGATGGCGTCGCCGTCGCTTCCCAGATGCCGTACGAGACCGAGTTCGAGGTCAAAACGCTGCTCCCGCGCAAGCATGTCGTGGGATTTGTAGGCATCGTCGGCTCGGTGGGCGGCGAGAGCATCCTCTCGCTCGACGGTCGGGTGCACCTCGGCGAGATGATCAGCTTGTCCGGCGGCGTAGGCTTCGACCAAAACAGTCGGGCGAACGACACCTACCAAACCACCAACACCACTTTTCACGGGGACGTCGCGTTCAGCTCCCCGCGCCAGTATTTCGAGCACCGCGGCATCTTTGGGGGCGCGGTCGGGTTCTATTCGGACACCGTCGGACAAACCGGTCTCTACGGCGGGTTTCGTGGGGAGCTGATGACCCCGTCTCCGGGTCTGTCGATCGGCGGGGACATCGGGATCGCCACGGTTTGGTACGAGCAGGGCGAGGATGCGTCGCTGGGCCTGATGCCCCAGATCGGAAGGGCGCCGTTCTACCCCTGGCTGCGGTTGTCGGTGCTCTGGTATGCGCCGGTTCCCCGCGATCAGTTCGTGGTCGTCCCCCGGGTGAATGACCCGGTGGTGTACGAGCCGATCATCGAAGTCCCCCCGCCCGTACCGGATGAAGACGGCGCCGCGTTCGTCGGGGTTCCCGCCGTACATTGGACCCGAATCCCCGCTTCGGGTGGGCGCAATCCTGTGCCCGGGCCGGGCTTCGAGAACTACCCGCCCGGCCAGTACACCTGCAACGTACGGGTGCTCGTCGCGGAAGACGGCACCCCCGAGCAGGTGCGCGTCGAAAAGTGCCCGGTGGTGGGCAAAGACGACGCAGCGGCGATGGTCAAGACCTGGAAGTGGGCCGTCCGCCCCGGGGAAGGCAAGATTCAAGCCGTGTTCCCTGCACCGTTCTTCATCAACAAGGACGAGGCTGAGCCCGTGCGCACCGAGTTGGTGCAGCTGCGCGCGGCCGACGGCACGCTGAGCACGCCCCGCCGCACGCCCGAAGTCTGGGTGCGGCACCTGTACACGCCGGTATTTCAGAATGGGGTTGAGCCCACCGGCAACTGCAGCGTCGTCGTCGATCTGGACGCCGCGGGGAACGTCGTCTCCAGCCGCTGGAAGAACGGCGAGCCCGAGATCCGCCCGCGGGTGCTCGAAGCCCTCGCCGCGTGGAAGTTCTACCCGGTCGCGATCGACGGGGAGCTTGCCCCCGCGCAGGTCACCTTGCCGATGTGCGGCTACCCGCAGATGACCACTCAGGCGGAGCTGGACGCTGCCCGTGCCCCTGTGGTGGCGCCCGCAGCGCCATGATCGAAAAACTACTCCGTGGAAACCTCTCCTTTCGGCACGAATACGTCGCGGGAGCGCGGCAGTTTCTGGAGCGGCTGGCGAGCGAAGGGCAGTCGCCGGGCGCCTTGTTCATCGGCTGCTCAGACAGCCGGGTGGTCCCTGAGCTGTTGACCTCCAGCTCGCCGGGTGAGCTCTTCGTAGTTCGGAACGTGGCGAACATCGTACCGCCCGCGGATGAGCGCAGGTCGATGGGCGACGACAGCGTCGGCGCGGCCATCGAATACGCGATCGGTGTGCTTGGCGTCGAGCACGTCGTCGTGTGCGGGCACTACGGCTGTGGCGGCGTGCGCGCCGTCGTCGAGCATCACGTCCCGCCCGACAGCCCGCGGCTCGCAGAGTGGCTCACGCACGCCGCGCCTGGAGCGATGCGGGCCGCGGTGGCCGGCGGCGAGCGCGTTCTAGACAAGGCGGTCGAGGAGAACGTGGAGGAGCAGATCGCCAACCTCGCCAGCTACCCGATGGTGCGCGAGCGCTTAGAGCGCGGCGCTCTGCAGCTACACGGTTGGGTGTACGACCTGAAGAGCGGACATCTCGTGGTGTGGGACGCCTTGGCCGATGCGTTTCTGCCCGCGGACGGGATGACCGCAAACGGCTCCGCAGGGTGAGCGAGCTCGCGCAGATCCACACGTTAGAGGAGCTCGACTTCGCGGCGCTGAAAAAGCACGTGCGGTTGGACGAGCAGGATCTCGACAGGCGCGCGTGGCTGCGGGCCGGGTTCACACGTTGGCGCCCGTGCGACATCTGGGACGGCGCGCCCGAGACCCTCTGCTGGACGATGTCCTTTGAGACGCCTGCGGGCAGGCTCTTTCGCCCCGCCGTGCTCGACCAACTGCGCGGTCGCGTGCTGACCGGCTCTCCCCTCCCCCTCCACCCCGCCGAGCAGCTCGCCCGCGGGCTCGGCGGCGGGCTGGTGACGGTATTTTCGGACGGCGGCAAGATCGCGTACTGCGCGATGTACCGCGAGCACCGGCTGCGTTGGTCCCTGTACCTTCAAGACGGCGTGCGCCTCGTACGCTGCGACGGCGCCGGCCTCACCGTACAGGAGCCCCCCGGCCCGATCCCCGAAGGCGATCGCCTCGGCGTGCTGCTCGCCGGCTTTCGCCAATGGCTGCGCGAGCCCCTCGACCTCGGCTCGGAGGACCGCCTGACGCTGCCGGACACCTTGGACTCCTTGGTCACCCAGCGCTACGACGTCGTACGCGACGGCTTGCGGACCCAGCTTGGGTGAGTTCATCCTGCTCTCTCAGCTTCGCGCTCCACCCGAAGCGCTCTGGGCGCACTCCACGACCCTGAGCGGCCTGCGGCACGAGCTCGCGCCGTTGCTGCGACTGAGCCCACCCTCCACAACCACCGTTGAAAGCTGGAGCACAGCGCTGTCGAGCGCGGGCAACGGGATCACGCGCCTCGGACCGGTCCGCCTGAGGTTCGCCTATGTAGCCCCGATCACGCTGCAGGACCTGCGAATCTCCAGCGTCGAACCTGGCAAGCGCTTCACGGAGTACGCACGTTCACGGTTGTTGTCGACGTGGGAGCACGAGCGCAGCATCCAAGCCCGCGAGGTCGATGGAAAGCCCGAGTGTACGCTCGTCGACCGCGTCGTGTGGGAGACGCGCGCGTGGGTGCCCGAGCTGCTCGTGCGCGGAGTCATCCACCTGATCTTCCGCCACCGCCACCGCCGACTGCTCGCTCAGTTCGGCGCCGGTCGGGTGCTGCCGCGGCGATAGCCGAAGGCTACAGCTCGGGCTCGGCGTCGCCGCCCTGCAGCGCCTGCATCACCGACTGCGCGAGGTGCAGCTTGACGCACGCCTCGATGGAGGCGATGGTGCGGCCCTGCGCACCCCCCGCGACCTCGGCGAGGATGTCGCCGAACATCGCGTGGTGGCGGTCCCAACCCGAGAGCCAGAGCATCGCCCGGACCTGCTCGAGGTGCTTCACCAAGGCGGCGCGCGCCTCGTCGGTCAGCGCGGCGTCGGCGGCGTCCAGCATGATCGCGTCCATCGCGGCGCGACGGGCTTCATCATCGGTGTACGCCTCAGACCCTACCGCCGTCATCACGAGCGGCATCGCCCGATTGAGCGCCCGCTCTTCGAGCAGGTCGGGGTTGGGCATCCACCGCGTCAACGTCGGCGGCTCGGAAGGCTGGCCCGGCAAGCGCGTTGCCAGCGGATCGAGCGTCCGCGCGCTCTCCAACAATTCCGCGGGGAGCAGCTTCACAAAGTGGCGCCAGTCCGGGTGCTCGGCGCCGAACGCTTCAGCGTAGTGCAGGCCTGTGGAAAAAGGGACCTCAGCGCGACGGAAACGCTCGGCCGAGCGCCACACATCGCGGATCGCCGAACGGTTGATGAAGGAGATCTTCACGTCGCGCACGCCGCTGCGGCCGCCGAGCACGAGCCCCATCGCTGCGCTGCCTTCTGCGGTCGCGGCGGTAAGCAGGACCTCGAGGTCGCCGTTGTCGTCCGGCACGCCAACGAACGCACGTAGCAGAACTTCAACTTCTTCTTTTTCAAGTGCGTACGCGCGAGCGACCACGACCGGCGCCGGCACGTCGACGCCCGCCGACCGCAGCTTGTGCAGCCCCGCAGACGCCGCCTTACGCGAGGCCTTGTCCCCGCGCTCTTGCGCCGCGAGCAGCAGCGCGGGCTTCTTGAGCGCGACCGCTGCAGCGACCGCCAGATCCACGTCCGCCAACGCGGCGAGCTCGCCTACGCCCAGATGCAGCCACGCAACGGTCGCCGCATCTCCAGCACCACCGAGGAGCTCGGTGACGCGGGGATTTTCTTTTGCCATGAGGGATGTCCGCCTATTTTGCGAGGTTCAACGATTGATTGACGGTGATCGCCGCCATGTTGACGATGTCCGACACCGTGGATCCGAGCGCGAGCACGTTGAACGGCTTGGCCGTACCCATCAGCACCGGGCCGATGGCCGTGGCTCCGCCCAGCTCCCGCAGCAGCTTGTAGCAGATGTTTCCGCTGCCCAGATCCGGGAAGATCAGCACGTTCGCGTCGCCCTGGATCGCCGAGAACGCAAAGTCCTCCGCCGCCATCTCCGGGTTCACTGCGCTGTCCGCCTGCATCTCGCCGTCGATGACCAACGAAGGCCACGCCTCTCGCACCTGCGCGATCGCCCGCGGGATCTTGCCCACGTTGGGATCGTCACGGTGGGAGCCGAAGTCCGAGTAGGACAACATCGCAACGCGCGGCGTATATCCAAGGCTCTCTGCGAGGCGCCCGGTGTTGATGGCGATGCGCGCGAGGCTCTCGGCGTCGGGGTTCACGTTGACCGTGCAATCCCCGAAAAACATCCGGCGCCCCTTGAACAACATGATGTACACGCCGCTGACGCAGCCAGCGCGCGGGTCGGTGCCGATGGTCTGCAGCACCGGACGCGCGGTGTCCGAGTACGTGGAGTCCAGCCCGCCGCACATGCCGTCGGCGTCTCCCATACGAACCATCATCGCGGCGTACTGGGTGGGACGGTGGATCGCCGAGCGCGCCGAGTGGAGGTTCATCCCCTTGCGACGACGCAGCTTCCACAGCTCGTCCGCGTAGCGATCGAAGCGCTCGTCCTCGCGGATCTCGACGATCTCGATGCCGGCGAGGTTGACGTTCTGCTTCTCGGCTCGGTTGAGGATCTTCCACTCCTCGCCAACGAGGATCGGCTTGCAGATGCCCTCGTCGATGAGGATCTGCGCGGCGCGCAGCACGCGGGGGTTGGCCCCCTCGGGGAACACGATCCGGCGCGGGTTCAGCCGCGCGCGGTTCATCATCGGCCGCAGGATCTCCTTCGAGCGCTCCAACGAGCGTTCAAGACGCTCCTTGTAGGCGCGCAGATCCGGGATCGGCTCGCGCGCGACGCCCGAATCGGCGGCCGCTTGCGCGACGGCGGGCGCGACCCACAACAGCACGCGGGGGTCGAAGGGCTTGGGGATGATGTAGTCGGGGCCGAACTGCAAGCTCTCCAGGTTGTACGCGGACAGCACCGAGTCCGGCACGTCCTCGCGCGTGAGCGCCGCGATGGCACGCACGGCCGCGACCTTCATCGCCTCGTTGATGGCGCGGGCGCGGCAATCGAGCGCGCCGCGGAACAAGAACGGGAACCCGAGGACGTTGTTGACCTGGTTGGGGAAGTCGGAGCGCCCCGTAGCGATGATCGCGTCGGGGACAGCGGCCCGGGCGACGTCGTAGGTGATCTCGGGATCAGGGTTGGCCATCGCGAACACGATCGGACGCGGGCGCATGGCTTTGAGCATCTCGGGCTTGAGCGCGCCGCCGACCGACAGGCCGATGAACACGTCAGCGCCCAGCAGCGTCTCGGTGAGCGTGGCGGGCTTGTCGCCCTGCGCGTACACCATCTTCTCGGGGAAGGTGTGCTCCTTGCGCCCGTGGTACACGAGGCCCTCAGTGTCCACCATCCAGATGTTGGAGCGCTGGATGCCGATGGAGACGAGCAAGTTCGCGGTCGCGATGGCCGCGGCGCCAGCGCCGCAGAAGACCACGCGCGTGTCTTCGATGACACGCTCGGTCAGCTCCAGCGCGTTCAGCAAGCCCGCGGTCGCGATGATCGCGGTGCCGTGCTGATCGTCGTGGAACACCGGGATGTCGAGCGCCTCTTGAAGCGCCTTCTCGATGTGAAAGCAATCGGGGGAGCGGATGTCTTCGAGGTTGATGCCGCCGAAGGTCGGCGCCATGGCCTTGACCGCGGCGATCACCTCTTCGGGCGTCTTGGCGTCGAGCTCGATGTCGATGCTGTCGATGTCCGCGAACTTCTTGAAGAGGTTGGACTTGCCCTCCATGACCGGCTTGCCGGCCATCGGCCCGATGTTGCCCAAGCCCAGCACGGCGGTGCCGTTGGTCACCACCGCGACGAGGTTGCCCTTCGCGGTGTACTTGTACACGTCATCGGGGCGCGCGTGGATCGCGAGGCAGGGCTCTGCGACGCCAGGCGTATAGCAAAGGGCAAGGTCTCGCTGCGTCAACAGCGGTTTGGTGGGGACGATCTCAATCTTCCCGGGCCGACCCATGCTGTGGTACTCAAGGGCATCCGCTTTCAGGCGCATAGCTACTCCGCACCGCGCTCTAACGCGGAAAGTGCCCGGTCGGCGGCAGAGCCGACGTGAACGTGGGATGACTTACCTGAAGGTTTGCCGTCCCCGGTCGCGAGGTATAGCGGTCCCGTTGGAAGCTCATCATGCAACTCCCTAGTGCCTCTGCCCTTTTTGCTCTCCTCCCCTTCGCCCTGATCGCCTGTCAGGACTACAGCCTGAAGAACGGCAAAGACGAAGATGTGGGCTCCGACGACACCGACACAGCGGCGCAAGACAGCGTCGACAGCGCCGACACCACGGACTCCAACGAGACAGGTCAGGTACAGGACAGCGACGGCACCAATGACTCGGCAGAGACCGGGGATTCGGGAGAGGTCGCGACCGAAGCCGTATATCTGAACACGTCCTCGGAGCTCTACAGCTACGACACCGCGACGAGCACCGCGGTGCGCATCGCGCCGTTCACGTACGGCGGCTCGCCGCTCACCGATGTCGTCGACATCGCGATCGATCTGTCCGGCCACATGTTTGGCACCACGTTCTCTGCGCTCTACAGCGTGAACCCCGCCACCGCGGAGTGCACGTACATCGCCGATGTCGCCGAGAGCCTGACGGGGCTCACCTTCGTGTCCGACGGGCGACTCGTCGGCGCGGGGTCCTCGGTGTCGTTCGTCGACACCACGACCGGCGCGCTCACACCGCTGTTTGGCTCCGGCAGGTGGTCCACTTCGGGTGACATCATCGGCTTGCCCGACGGCAAGCTCTATTGGACTGTGTACGGCGACGGCAGCGGCGACGAGCTGATCCAGATCGATCCCACCACCGGGCACGCGGTGGACATCGGCAGCACCGGCACCGCGTCGATCTGGGGCCTCGGCTACGCGGCCGGCGCGATGCTCGGCTTCACCGACGGCGGCAAGGTCATCGACATCGACCCGGCGACGGCGATGGGCTCGCACTACCGCACCACCGCAGGCTCTTGGTGGGGCGCGACGACCAACCCCGTGCTCTGGTAGCCCGAAGCGGCGCCTACTTTTTCGGTTTCGAGACCGGAGCCGCGACCGGAGGTACTGCGACCGGCGGGGCCGCGATGTCCGCGCGCAGCTTGACCGCCTCGGCGCGGTACCGGGTGGTGCGTACCTCAACGCCCGCTGGGGGCTCGGGCACGGCGGCCAAGGCGGCGTCGAGGGTTTTGAGCGCGTCGGCAGGCCGTTGCTGCTGGCGTTGAACCCGCGCGAGCAGCATCGCCGCGCGGAGGGTTTGGTCGCCCGCGGCGTTTTTGAGCGCACGCGTGGCCTCGGCTTCGGCAGTGCCGAGATCCGCGGCGTCCAACGCCAAGCGTCCTTTGACGAACGGCCATGTGAACTCCGCGGGCCAACGCGCCGCAGCTTCATCGAGCAGCGCGTAGGCGCTGGGGAGCCCACCTAAGGCCGCGCGCATCGAGGCCAGATCGGTCAACCGCCCGCGATCGAGCTGCAGATCCCCTGCCCGCGCCGCTTCGAGTCCGGCGAGCGCGCCGGCACGAAAGGCGCGGGACAGTGAAGGATCGGCGGTTTGGTCCGCTGCGGCGGATAACCACCCCGCAGCGGCCTCTCCGGGAGCACCCACCACGCGTTCGGGCACGCGAGAGACAAGCGTAGGATCGGCGTCCAACGCGGCGTAGATCCAGTCTCCGCCCGGAACGGCGTGGTCGAATAACCAACGTGCGTCTTCCGGCGTTCCATCGAGCGTCAACCGCGCGATCACCGCGTCGACCGGCGTCTCGCCGTCCGATGTGGGACCGACGCGAGCGAGCAGCTCGCGGGCCCCGGCTTCATCGCCGATCTCTGCGAGCTCACGCGCCAACGCAGCCGCAGCCGCGCCGGTCGCCGCCGCCTTGCGCTCCGCCACGGGCTCCAGCGTCTGCAGCGAGCCCAGCCACGCGAGGGTCGCCTCGCGCCCTGGATAGCCGAGCATCCGCGCCACCTCGACGCCCTGCGCATCCACCGCGATCATCGTCGGATATCCGCCGACATGGTACTGATTCTTCAGCGCCCAACTGTCGGTGCTGTCGACGTCCACGCGGGTCAGCGACCGCCCGGCTAACGCCTGCACCCCCTCGGGCGTC
>CAIUMM010000056.1 GCA_903900265.1 uncultured Pseudomonadota bacterium | reverse complement strand
TTGTTACCATTACACTTTCTGGAAAGTGTAATGGTAACAACCTGACCCCCTATTTTTTGGATTATGGAACCGCCCCGATCCCCTTGGGCGTGATCTCGATCGGCACGAACCACTCGACCTCCCCCGTCGCCCCCCGCAGCGCCACCAGTGCCCCGCGCATCGCGATCTGCAGCGCGCCGCCGCTCAAATACACGGCGTCGCCCACGACCCACGGCTTGATGCCCCCCAAAATCGGCAGTCGCCACCGCACTTCTTCGCCCTTCACCGCGACGAGCCACGAGGACGAGCCCTGGGTCTCTACGAGCACCAGCGCGCCGTCGTCCAAGCGCCCCGCCACGGTCGACCGCGCGCCCAGCGCCACACGACGCCCGCTGACGAGATCCACCAACGTCCAGCCCGCCGCTCGCCCGTCCACGAGCACCTGCGCGACCGCCGCGCCGGTCGCACCCGCCCCGGTGATGTCGAGTCCGCTGGGCTCATCGAGCACGCGCCGTCCGTTCGTCCCGTCGATCACCGCCGAAACCCCGTCGGGTCCCCGCAGCAGCACGTAGCGCCCGTCGCAGGTGTGGATGTGCCAGCTCGGGGCGAGCGGCGTGGACCAACGCTGCGCGCCGTCGCGCACGGCGTCGCCTTCGATCACCCCGTCCGCTTCGGCCACCACGAGCCCGCCGCAGTACACCGGCTTGTGACGCCCTACCAGCGCCCAGCGGGTGACGTCGTCCTCTACGAAGCGGATCACGTCGGCGTCGGCGTGCACCCGACGTACCGGCTCACGCTCGGCGGGGCTCCACCCGTTGCGGGTCAGCTGCACCGAAGCGGGGTCGGCGCCTACGCGGTACACCACATGCCCGTCGCTGCGGGCGAGTACGACGGTCACGCCGTCGCCGGCGAGCGCGATCACCGGCTCGTGGTTGGCGACACGCTGCGCGGCGGGAAGCAGGTTGAGCTTCGCCGTCCAGCGCGGCTTGGCGTCCGGCCCCGCGTAGGTCACCGTCCCGCCGTCCAACCACGCGACGCCGTCTTCCCCAACGCCGACGACGATGCGGCTGCCTGCCCCGCCGGGACCAAACGCCGGGAGCACGGCGCGTGGGGATCCGTCCAAGCCGAGGAGCTGCCGGGCCCCGTCCGCCGAGGACATCACGATGCCCAGTCCGCCGACCGCCTCAACGGTGCAGCCGGGGATCGCGGTGCGCGTGCCGTCGAGCGCGAGCAGCGCAGCGCCACAATCCTCGCCGGTGGACGAGGGAGGACGCCGGGAGCGCGCATCGCCCGAGCAGGCCAGATGCAGCCCATCGGGCAAGAACAAACAGCGATCGCCGAACTTCACCTTGGTCTCGGTGCCGTCCGGCGCGTGCAGCACCGAGCGGGTGACCCACGCGCCGTTGCGCGCGACCTGCCGGACGTCGGCGACGGCGCCCAGCAAGCGGCTCTCTCCGGGAGCGAGACCCGAGGTCGGGCTAGGAGCGAGCCCCGTGGCGTAAAACCCCTCGCCGCCCCAGCCGAGGATGCCTACGCCGTCGCCGCCAAACGGCGTGGTGTCGGTCACAAGATGACTGCCGCCCTGCGCGGAGTAGAGCGCTTCGAGGACGCCGTCCTTCCAGACGTTGACCCCGCGACCGTAGCCATAGATGCGCCCGTCAAACACCTCGATCGTGCGTACGCCGGCCGCCGGGACGACCGAGGGCACGACCGGGGCGCCCGTCGCGCGATCGAGCCGCTCGACCACGCCGTCGTGCAGCACCGCGACGTAGGCGGGCCCGACAGCGACGTCGAGCGCTGGCTCCGCGGCGTAGGCGGCGGCGAACAGAAACGCGTACACGCACAGCCCCATCACAGCTCCCACGCGAGCAGCTGTGTGCCTTGAATGAGCAGGATCCGGTTCGAACTGCGCGCGGCGAGCGCGCCGAAGCCGAACACCTGAAGCACGCGCCCCTTGGCGTCGAGCGTCGCCCACGGCCCGCCCGGACCACCGAGGCGCGCGAGCAGCCGCTGTTGCTCTGGCAACGCCGCGTCGATCCGCTGGGCGTCCACCACCCCGGTGCGCGCCCAAACCTCCTTGCCGCTCCCGTCGCGCGCCACGAGTCGGCCATCGTCTTCGTCGCCGACCTGCAGCCCGGCGATGATCAGCGGCGCGCCGAACAGGCCGTAGCGCTCGTCGTACACCGGTGCCGTGACACATCCCGCGGGGGCTCCGCTCCGCGCTTCGCGCTCGCAGATCCAGCCGCTGGCTCCAAAACCCACGCGTTCCGCCCCGCTCGCGTTCCAAGCCCCCGGCGCCTGCCACAACAGCGCGGCGGTGCTCGGATCGACCGCGGTGGTCGGGAGCTCTGCGATGCTGTGGATCAGCACCGCGGACGCCATTCCCTCGGCCCAATCCCCGGCGCGCTCCCAGATCACGTGCCCGTCGACCGCGTCGCGCGCGCGCACCGCCGATCCCACGTACTCAAAAACGTAGCGCCCCATCGCATCCGGCGACGCATGCGCGGTGCGGCCCTCGGACCAGCGCAGCGCGCCGGCGCCGTCCAGCACCGCATAGGCGTCGCCGGCGTAGACCACCACGCCATCGCCGAGCGGCTCAACGCGCGCGGCGCCGTCCGGGAGCGCGTAGGCCCAGATCGGCGGCGTAGGCGAGACCACGCTGGGAAAGTACGGCGCGACCCCGGCCCACGCGGCGTCGGGGAGCACGTCTACGACGGCGCCGCTGGTCAGCACGTGACCGTCCCCGGAGACGAGCACCGCGGGCTGCAGCGGGAGGCGCGCGGTGTCCTGATCGTCCGGGGTCAGCACCCACACGCTCCGCTCCCCACCCATCCAAAACTCAGCGCGATCCGGTCGAACGTCGTCGCCGCTCAACCGCGTCGGCGGGACCCACACCAGCGCGACGTCGGCGGGCAGCCACGTCTCCCGCATCGGCGCGATCACCTCGTCCCACGTGCCCCGGAGGATCAGCGTCGGCGCCCCTGCGACCACGGGCAGCGCGACGTCCCCCATGCGCAGCTGATCGATGCCCAGCCAACCCGCCACGTTCTTTCCCGGCTTCAGCGTTCGCGGGGCCGGGACCACCGCCGCGGTTCCGGCACGCGCTGGCCAGTCCACGGTGCCGGGGACCAGCGCCGGTCGCTCGGGCACAGCACAACGGGCCTCGAGCACGCGCGCGTACCGGTCCCGAAGCAACGGCACCGACTCGATGGCCGCAGCGAGCTGCGCGGCGCGATTGCAGTTGGGATCACGAAATTCCCGGATCCGGGACACATCGAGCCAGCTCAGCGCGTCCAATAGGCGTAGCGGATCGAGGGTGGGTCGGCCCGGCGCTGGCTTCGCAAAATCGACCGTCCGCGGCGCGCGCTGCGGGAAGGCACGCGCGACGTAAGACACCGGAATTGCTTGCCCGTCAATCGCCCCGTCGATCGCCCCGACGACCGTGCCGTCAACGCGGTCGATGACCCGCCAGGAGATCGGGTCGGGCGCTCCCCAACGCACGATGACGTAGGGGCCGTCGAAGCGCACGGTGAGCTCGCCGGCGGTGGCGGGCACGTGCCAGCGCTCGCGCCCATCGGCGGGGGTAAACGCGCGCAACGTGTCTCCGGTCACGACCACCGCTTCGGTCCCGTCGTCGGTGATCCACCCCTTGCGCACCATCGGCGTGCTCGGATGGGATGAGGCCCACGGCACGCCGACATCGACGCCCGCGACGGCGTCAAAAGCCTGTACGCCGGCGGCCACAAAGCGAAGGCCGAAGCGGGTCGCGGAGTCGGTGGCACGCGCGACGAAGGGCTGGGGCACGCGATCGGACTGCGCCCCAGACCGCGCGGCCGGCTCCGAGGTCGGGCTGGCTCCGTGCGCGTCCACCCGCCATGCAGCGCCGGCGATGACGAGGCCAGGCGCCGCCAACCTGAGCGACGCTGTGCGCTCGAAGGTCGCGGCGTCGGCTCGCCAGCGCGTGACCGCTCCGTTGGGACCGAGCCAAACCAGCTCCAGCCCATCAGTGACGACGACCTCGTCGCCCAGCACCGCGACGGCTTGGACGTTCAGCAGCGCACCCCGAGGCGCGGCGCGCAGGGTCTTTCCAGTCGCGTCGCGCACGACGATCGCGTCGTCGTGCAGGGAGACAAGCCGGTCCGGGCCATGCACGACGACGGTGTTGGGGTCCAAGCGCGAGGCTACACCGGTCGCTGGGTTCCAGACGAGGCCGGGGCTGTACAGCGCGAGGGTGTCGCCCGCGACGAGCACGTCCCACACGCGCGTCGCGTCGGCAGGAGCGGCGTCGGCGACGAGATCCGGGAGGCGAAGCTGCACCAGCGATCCGGCGGGCCCCTGCGCGATCAGCGCATCGCCGACGAAGGCGAGCCCGCGGGCTTTTACCGGCGCCGCGGCGAGGGCGGTGCAGCGCCGCGCGTCCCACAGCACGACCGCGCTGCCGTCGGCGCTGGCCAGCCAGCGTCCTTTCGCGTCGCCCGCGAGCTGCACCGCAGGACTGCCCCCAAAAGTAGCCGTGCAACGCAGCTTGCCGTCGTCCTCGTGCACGGTGAGCGCGTCGCCGCGCACCGAGGCGGCGGCGCCGGGGAGCGCAGCCAGACCGCGAGGGTTCCCCGCGACGTGGATCGTCGGGCCGTCCGGCAGGCGCCGCAGGGCCTTGTCGGTGGCGATCCACAGCCCGTCGCCCTCGACGACGGCGGCGCGGAGATCTTCGTCGAGCGGAAACGGAACCGGCGCGCCGCTCGTTGGCGTCCAGGTGAGCGGACCGCGGCGTTCAACGTGCCAAGCGCCGTGCACCCCGGCGAGCGTGTTGCCGTCGAGCGACCCGCTCTCGCGCACGAGGGTGTCGGGCAGGGTGCGGCGCTGCCAGTTCGCCCCGGCGATAACATCGACGGTGCCGTCGGGGCCGGGCTCCAACGTGGACGGCCAGCTGTGCATCAACGGAGATGCCGCGGCGGTCAACGCAAAAAGCAGGGTGAGCACCGGGGGTGTATAGCCCGACGGAGGGGGCCAAGCCTAGGGCCTAGGGGTCAGGTTGTTACCATTACACATTAGCTAAAGTGTAATGGTAACAACCTGACCCCCTATTTTTTGGATTATGGAACCCCGGAATCCCCAGACCCAGCCGCGCAAACCGCACCCAACGCTTGGTACTGCGCGTCGCTCATGTCGAAGGTCTCGCCGTCCACCGAAAACGCCGCGGGTGCGCCCCCCGACAGCGGCTCGGTGAACACCACGTCGCCGTTGGCGTACAGCGCGCATTCACCGACCACCCAAACACACATGGCCGAACCGCCGCCTGGGACGCAGTCGCACAAGATCACATGCTCCCGGCTGTCTACGCCGCTCCAATCGCTGTTCGACCCCGTAGGACACCAACGGTCCCCGCCGCAACCTACGCAAAACAGAACAGCCCAAAGCCGCGTAATCCGGAGCCAAACAGCCACCGTCCGGCTCATGCCGCCCGCTCCCCCCGCAGCTCCACCGACAGCGCTTCTTTGCCGTCCGGCAGCACGTTGAACATGCGCACCGTGAAAGAATCCGGGTCATACCAGTCAAGCACGATGCGCCAGCCCCAATCCGGCAAGCCCTCGCCGGCCGGATAGGTGCAGTAGAGCCGGACAGCGCGACCATCGCCGTGACCGTGCAGCACGAGCCCGTCGGCGGCGTGAAAGGTGTCGGTAAAGTCTGCCCGGCACGCGGGAGCAGGCCCGCGGAGCACGAGCTCGCCTGATTTCGGTGCCCCCTCGTAGGCCCAGGCCATCGCCACGCGATCGGCAGCGACGAGCAGCGTGCCCTCCGACACGTGCGCGGGGGTCCCCGGCATAAGCCAGAGGCGGTTGAAGCCCACAAAGCGACCATGATGCGAAGGAGGAATCATGCTGGGTGCCTAACCGCCCGGTCCCCTCACCGAAACGCCCGCGCGGGATATCCGGCCCCGGTCGGAGCGCGCATGAACACCACCCACACCCTGCACATCGGCGATGCCCGAACGATGTCGGCGCTGGGCGACGCTTCGGTGCACCTGATCGTGACCTCGCCGCCGTACCCGATGATCACCATGTGGGACGATGCGTTCCGTGCGCTGGTGCCGAGCGTAGGCGCGCTGCTGGACGCCGACCGGGGCATGGACGCCTTCGAAGCGATGCACACCGCGCTCGACGCCGTGTGGGCCGAATGCAGCCGCGTGCTCGTCCCCGGCGGCTTCCTCTGCATCAACATCGGCGACGCCACGCGCACCTTAGGCGGGGACTTCTGTCTGTACCCGAATCAGGCGCGCATCGTGGCGGCCGGGCTGCGCTTGGGCATGGTCCCGCTGCCCGACATCCTGTGGCGCAAGCCGACCAACGCGCCCAACAAGTTCATGGGGTCCGGGATGCTCCCCGCCGGCGCCTACGTGACCTACGAGCACGAGTATGTGCTGATCTTCCGCAAAGGCGGCAAGCGCGTGTTCTCCGAGGCCGCAAAAGCCACACGCGCGGCGTCGGCGTACTTCTGGGAGGAGCGCAACGTCTGGTTCTCCGACCTCTGGACCGACCTGCGCGGCACGACCCAACGGCTCGCAAAAGATGGACCGCGGGAGCGCAGCGCGGCCTTTCCCTTCGAGCTGCCGTACCGTCTCGTGAACATGTACGCGATGCAAGGCGACGTCGTGCTCGACCCGTTCGCGGGCACCGGAACGACGATGGCGGCGGCGCTCGCCGCGGGCCGATCCAGCGTGGGCTACGAGCGCATGCCCGAGTTTCGTCCACTGGTCGCTGAGTCGCTGACCCGCGCGATGGAAACGGGGCGGCTACGCGCCGCGGATCGGCTGCGGGCGCACGCGCAGTTCATGCGCGACCGCGAGGCAAAATCCAAAGAGACCAAGCACATCTCGCGCCACTACGAGTTTCCGGTAGTCACGCGCCAGGAGATCGAGCTGCGCTTGGCCGTTCCCGAGACCATCGAGGAGCGCGGCGACAGCGTGATCGTTGGCCACAGCTACGCGGGTTTGGGGACCGCACGCCCGTAGTCGATTCGGGGTGGTCGAGCCCAGGCACACGCTCGGTCCACTCCACGTTGGCCAACTCCGTGTACTCTACGGGCGGGAGCTCGAAGCCGCCCCTTCGGCGTTACGGACAGGCGCCGGTGTTCCCGTCCCGGTAGATGTCGTCGCTGAAGCTCGGGAGCTGCGCGAGCAATGCGTCGACCTCGTCGTCACACAACGCCGCGTTGTCGCTGACGTGGAGGTCATCGGCGACCTCGGTGAGCGCGCTCAGCCCGTCGAGGCTGGTCAAGGCGTCGTTATCGACGA
>CAIUMM010000055.1 GCA_903900265.1 uncultured Pseudomonadota bacterium | reverse complement strand
GCGCCTTGCGCGCCGAATTTCCACCGTTCGCGGTCCTGCAACACCGCTTTCGGGGCCTCGAAGGGCTTGCGGGCACGGGCGAGGAGGGTGTACCGTGTCGGAATGTGCTCACCGACAGGCCGTTCAAGTTTCCTATCCTCGACCTGTGGAGTCTGTCCTCGGGAACCGGCACTCCGGATGGCCGTAGCTACCCGTCCCTCGTGTCCGTGAACACCGCCTGCGGCACCCCGGCAAGCCGGGACAACGAAACATCATCGGTGTTCGAGCAAGTGTACAAGTCCTTCGGTGCCACCAGCGGCGCAGCCCCGATGGTGGCAGGTGCGGCACTATTGTTCAAGCATTGGTACCTTGACAATCACGGACCCGACTACGCGAATTCGCCCGGCAGGCTGATTAGCAATCTTTTGAACTTCGGCGATGGAGTAGCTTACGATGCTTGGAGTGGTGGCAGCCGGACCGCAGTCCCGTCCTCGCCATGGGGGCTGGGTAGAACGGTCATGCGCCTTTTTGAGTCGTCCGGAATGGGAGGCTCATGGTTGCGGGGAACCGCGAGCCGGACGCTGTCCGGCAGCCACGCCGTCGACTACGTTCATCTCGGGGGCGACTCGGACATTCCCGTTCCGTCAGACGCTCGCCGTCTGCGAATCACGCTGTGGTGGCTTGAAGTGAACACGGGGAGCGGTGAGACGAAGGCCGACATCTGGGCGTTTCTGCTGCGAACTTCGGCGTCGGTGGCAGTGCTCGACTATCGTCAGTCGAAGGGTGAGTGCTGCATGCGCCTCCAATATGACTGTGGTGACTCGTTTTACGACTCGCCCTCGTCGGGTGTGCTGACGCTACTCTTGATGGCTTGGGGGGGCACCCCGACAGAAGTACGAGGAAGTGGCGGCGACACGCGGACTATCTATGTGTCGTGGTTCTGGGAGACAGGCACGGACGCCGCCCGCATCGGTGTCGCGAAGTGTGGCGATGTCGACCTTTGTCCGGAAGACGTGGCCGAACTCGTGGAGGACACGCTCGACGTTGTCAATGATACGTTGATCTGCGCGGAGAGGGCAATCGTGGAGTCCCTAGACATCCAGATAGCCCGGCATGGACAGGGCGAAGTAGCGGCCCAATGGGGATGCCAATGAGTACCACCGGGCACGATCAGCCTCCGGCGTGGGTCCGGTGGGGGGCGGTCTGCCTCGCGCTGTGCGCCGGCTGCGTTGGCGTTGCTCGGGGTAAGCCGGGTGACTCCGAGCCCCCGGATAGTGGGATTGATTCGCGGAGCACTGACTCCACGCCGGACTCGACCGATACGGACACCGGGTCGGGGGCGGACACCTGGCAGCCCGGCGATACAAGCCCTCGGGGGGGGGACCGGAGTCTCGCCGACGCTGACCTAGTCATCCAAGGGTCGGTAGATCAGGGGCTGTCAACCTACCTATCGTTCGGCACCGACATCGACGGGGACGGTGAGCCGGAAATGATCGTCGGTACGGTCTCGGGGAGCGGGGGCTACGACACTGGCGGAGGGGGCGGTTACCCGCTGGAGAACTCGGTGTTCGTCGTTCCCCCGCAACGGCTGGCTGGGACGGTGTCCGTCGAGGATGCCAGCATTTGCGAACACAAGGCCGGCGGGCAGGCCATGGTGCTCCCAGACTTGGACGGCGACGGTTTTCCGGAGATCGCCACAGGGGAGGGATACCCCGTCGGAGCGAGTATTTTCGCCGGCGTAGGCTGTCCAGACAGCCCGATCGCAGAGATCGGGTGCGGTTCCGGTGACTGTCCGGTGGTTGTGCTGGGCGCCGGACCAGTCCTTGATTCCGAACGGTCGGCTCTCCTCACCTGGACAGCGTTGGACGACGGCGAACGCCGGGCCTATGTCGTGGACGCCGCCGCCACAGGGGTAGTTGATCTTGAGGCCGAGTCCATCTCGATAAGCGACTCCTCAAGCACCCACTTTGTCGGATGTGCGGGATTGCTTCGTGATCTGGATGCCGACGGTGTCGCGGATGTCTTGGTTGAGGGCGGGGTTGGCGCTGCCTACGTCTTTCACGGACCCATCCTGGGAGCGGCGGACCTCGCGGACGCGGACGCGGTCATCAACGGGATCGGAGGCGGACAAATTTGCGCTCACGCGCTAACGGCCGATGATTTGAGCGGGGACGGCGTCGACGATCTGGCCCTTGGCAACTCCGAGGCCGGAGGCAGTCTTCAGCCCGGCCTGGTTAGGTTATTCTGGGGGCCTCTCGTCGGGGATCGGGCCGAGTCGTCGGCTGACGCGCAGATCACTGGCGAAGGCGAGTATTCCAGCGCCGGGGCAGATGTGTCTGCAGTGGGCGACGTGGACGGCGATGGGAGCCGGGACCTCTTGGTGGGGGCGCCCGACGAAGATCTGGCGGAGGCCAACGCGGGAGCAGGGTATCTCGTGTCAGGGCCGTTCCTCGGCAACAGTTCGCTGAGCGATGCTGCAGCGAGATTTACGGGGGACGTTCACGACGGCAAGGCGGGAGGAACGGTCGGCGGCAACGACCTGAATGCCGACGGCGCCGTCGATTTCATGATCGGCTCTCCGCAAGGGGGGGCCCAGTCACCAACTGGCGGGGCGCTCTACGTGTTCTGGGGGACACCGGAGTAATGGACGCAATTCGTGAACATCCCCTTGGCCGCCTTCGCGGCAGCCCCTCCCTCAACACCGACATATGCCCCATCTCCGCGCCTTGCCGCTCTTGATGGATGTCGAGACTGCGGAGAGCGAAGTACCAGGTGACGCCGGGGATCCCACTGCCCCCGCCCTGATCAGTAGCGCCCCTGACGAACTCCGCCCCTCCTCGCCACTCTCGCGGGCTGCTGGACACCGCCGCACATCGTTTGGTTGCGACGGACATCCGGCGTCGCCCAGAACCATATTTTCCTGGTCGGCGCGCTCGCGGGCAGCCTCGGCGTCACGAGGATTTCGGGCGCCGAAGCCTACACTGCGCACCTGGCGACACGGCTCCCGGCCGTCGATCCGGTTGGGTACGGGTGACCCGCACGCGGCGGTGCTGGCGGGGGACGCTCTGCCTGGGCATTCTCGCGCTGGCGTCGTGCAGGTCGGTCACGGTGATCGACACGGGGTGCGACGGCGTTTCGCCGATCGTCGATGGCTACGGCGTGGGCTGCCACAGCTAGCAGGGAGCGAAGGAGGATCATGGATGGACTCCGCAGGCATGCTGCTGGCGGAGGTCCCGGAGGATGGAAGCGGCCACCGGGCGTCCGGAAGGTCATCGTCCTGGGCGCTCTCGGCCTCCTGCTTCGTTATCCGTCCCACGATGCTGCTCTTCTCGCTCGCCGCCGCCGCTCCCCTGCTGGTGCTGCCCCCTGGGGAGGACCCCAACGTCTGGAGCGCCCCCAGCGAGCTCGCGGGCGTGGACCTCGTTGATGGAGATCCGAGGATCGAGCTATGGGACGTCGGCGTCGAGTGGGAGATTCGTGCCGACGGTGTCCTACTGGTGACAGTCCCCGAGCCCACCGATCCATCTGGTCGCGAACGCGTGGCGGCCCTCGCTCGCAGTCTCTCGCGTGACGTCCGGTTCGCCGTCGGCACAACACCGCCGGCCCCAACGGCGCCGCTCGCAAAGCCCCCCGGGGCGCCTCCCAGTCCAAAACCGCCCCCGGTAGCTCCGAAACCGCCGAAGCCCCATGTTGATGACGCCCCGAGGGCGGCGATCGTGCCCGCAGCCATGCCGAGGTCTGCACCGAGTCCGCCGCTTCCGTCCCTGACCGCCCCCCCAACCTCCGCGAAGTGTCACCGATCCCCCAAACCCGCCTGATTTCGACGAGTAGCCGCAGTTTGCCGCTGTTGTAGGCGGCGCGCAGCCGCTTTGTTAGAGGTCGGGAGCCCCGTGGTGGGGAGCCGGCGTTCGAGCGCCGGTTCCCCTGGGGC
>CAIUMM010000054.1 GCA_903900265.1 uncultured Pseudomonadota bacterium | reverse complement strand
CCAGTTCTACTTCCGCACCACGGACGTGACCGGGCTCATCAAGCTGAAGGAAGGGGTCGAGATGGTCATGCCGGGCGACCGCGTTGAAGTCGAGATCGAGCTCATCATCCCGGTCGCGATGGAGAAAGGTCTCCGCTTCGCCATCCGTGAAGGCGGCCGCACCGTTGGTGCAGGCGTCGTCGCAGAAATCATCAAGTAGATCGAGGAACACATGGCCTCTACGAACAAGATTCGCATCCGCCTCAAGGCGTACGACCACAAGCTGCTGGACAAGTCGGCGCGCGAGATCGTGGACACGGCAAAGGGCACGAAAGTGGCCATCCGTGGACCCTTTCCGCTCCCGACCACTATCAGCCGGTGGACCGTGCTCCGGAGCCCTCACGTGGACAAGAAGTCGCGTGAGCAGTTCGAGCGTCGTACTCACCACCGGTTGATCGACATCATGGAACCCACCGAGGAGACCGTGGCCGCGCTGATGAAGCTCGACCTCTCCGCGGGTGTTCACGTTGAGATCAAGCTCTCCTGATTTGACCCTTCCCCTCCAAGACCACGGGCGTGAAAGCGCCCCCGGAGTCTTTCATGCCAGCCATTGACGTTTACAACGTCTCCCACGAAAAGGTGGGCTCCGTCGATCTCGACGCGTCCGTCTTCGCTACCGAAGTGAAAGAGCACCTCTTTCACATGGTGGTTCGTCATCAGCTCGCCGCACGTCGCCAGGGCACGCATTCTACGCGTCGCCGTGCCGAAGTGTCGGGTGGCGGTCGCAAGCCTTTCAAGCAGAAAGGCACCGGCAACGCGCGTCAGGGTTCGACCCGCGCCCCGCACTACAGCGGCGGCGGTGTGGTGTTCGGCCCCCAGCCGCGCAACCACTCGTTCTCCTTGAACAAGAAAGTGCGTCGTGCAGCTCTGAAGTGCGCTCTGTCCCGCCGTTTCGGCGAGGCCGCTCTCTTCGTGGTGGACGATCTTCACTTCGCAGAGGCGAAGACGAAGCACTTCCGCACGTTCATGAAGGCGTTCGGCGTTGACAACCTCCTGGTTGTTGTCCCCGAAGGCAATGAGAATGTGTCCTTGGTCTCCCGGAACATCCCCGGCGTGACCGTCCTCCCGGTAGCGGGCCTGAACGTCTATGACGTCCTCCGCCACCGCAATATTGCTCTCACCGCCCCGGCGATCGCCCCGATCGTCGAGCGCCTGTCGAGGTGAGCTATGGCTGAACTTCACGACATCATCGTCCGCCCCATTGTGACTGAAAAGGCCGTCAAGGCTGAGTCTTCCGAGAGCACCTATGTGTTCGAAGTCGGCGAAGCTGCGAACAAGCTGCAGATCAAAGAGGCGATTGAACGCTACTTCAACGTCAAGGTCGAGGACGTTCGCACCGTCAACGTCCGTGGCAAGTTCAAGCGCTTCGGCCGTTTCTACGGCAAGCGCTCCAACTGGAAGAAGGCCTACGTCACTCTGGCGCAGGGCCACTCCCTGAATTTCTTGGAGGCGTGAGATGGCGACCAAACGCTACAGTCCCGCAACCCCGGGTCTTCGTTACCTGATCACCCCCTCGTTCGAGGAAGTGACCACCGACAAGCCGTATCGTCCGCTCACCGGTCCGCTCAAGCGTACCGGCGGACGTAACAACCTCGGACGTATGACCTCCCGTCACATGGGCGGCGGTCACAAGCGCCGCTACCGCATCATCGACTTCCGCCGCAACAAGCTGGATGTCCCTGGTAAGGTCGCGACGATCGAGTACGATCCGAACCGCACTGCTCGTATCGCGCTGATCCAGTACACGGACGGCGAGAAGCGCTACATCCTCGCCCCGAACGGGATGAAGGTTGGCGACACCATCGTCGCGAGCGACGCAGCGGACATCAAGCCGGGCAACTCGTTGCGCCTGCAGGCCGTGCCTCTCGGTACGTTCGTGCACAACATCGAGCTGAAGATCGGTCGCGGTGGCCAAATCTGCCGTTCGGCAGGTTGCTACGCGCAGGTCATGGCGAAAGAGGGCAAGTACGTCCTCCTCCGCCTTCCCTCCGGTGAGCTCCGTCAGGTGCTGGCCGAGTGCCGCAGCACCATCGGTCAGGTCGGCAATCTCGAGCACGAGAACGAGATGCTTGGCAAGGCAGGCCGCGCGCGTTGGTTGGGCTACCGCCCGGCGAACCGTGGTACCACGATGAATCCTATCGACCATCCGCACGGCGGTGGTGAAGGCCGCACGAAGGGCGGTCGTCATCCTGTCACACCTTGGGGCAAGCCGACGAAGGGGTACAAGACCCGCTCGAAGAAGAAGCCCTCCAACCGTTTCATCGTGAAGCGCCGCGCTTAGGGAGCCCTCATGGCACGTTCTGTAAAGAAGGGTCCGTTTGTGGACCAGTACCTGATTGTCAAAGCCGAGGCTGCTCGCAAGGGCGGCAACAAGGTCATCAAGACCTGGAGCCGACGCTCGACGATCATCCCCGATTTTATCGGTTTGACCTTCGCCGTTCACAACGGCAAGAAACATGTTCCGGTCTACGTGACCGAGCACATGGTCGGCCACAAGCTCGGCGAGTTCTCGGCGACCCGTACCTACTACGGGCACGCCGCGGACCGGAAGACCAAGGTCAAGTAGCTCTCCACCCCTTCCTGGGCCGTTAGGCCCCCGAGTACACTATGGAATCCACCGCCAACCTTCGCCACGCCCGCGTCTCCGCACGCAAGGCAAGGCTTGTTGCCGATCTCGTCCGCGGTAAGGACGTTGGGCAGGCGCTCGACGTGCTCGCGTTCCTGCCCAAGAAGTCCGCTCCGATCATCAAGAAGTTGATCGAGGCGGCCATGGCAAACGCAGAACACTACGCCGAGCACCACGGCTCGACCGTTGACGTTGACCAGCTCTACGTCAAGATGATTCAGGTCGGCGCTGGTCCGACCCTGCAACGCTTCCGCCCGCGCGCCCAGGGGCGTGCGACCCCCATCCTCAAGCAGACAGCCCACATCACCGTCGTCCTCGACGCTCGGTAGGAGTTTCCATGGGTCAAAAAGTCAATCCGATCGGTTTCCGGGTAGGTATTACTCGCCCGTGGGAATCCAAGTGGTTCGATGAGCGCAATTACCAGCGCTTCCTCCATGAGGACATCGCCATTCGCAAGCATGTGAAGGCGAAGCTGTACGTTGCAGGCATCTCCAAGGTGCGCATCGAGCGCGCTGCGAACAAGGCCAAGGTCTTCATCTTCGCGGCGAAGCCCGGAATGATCATCGACAAGAAGGCCGCAGGGCTCGATAGCCTCAAGGTGGAGCTGGAGAAGCTCGCCAAGACGGAGATCTTCATCAACGTGATGGAAGTCCGCAAGGTGGATCTCGACTCCATCCTCGTGGCACAGAACATCGCGCAGCAGATCGAGAAGCGCGTGAGCTTCCGTCGCGCGATGAAGAAGGCCATGCAGCAGTCGAAGAAGGCGGGCGCCAAGGGCATCAAGGTCATGTGCGCAGGACGTCTCGGCGGGGCAGAAATGCACCGCACCGAGTGGTACCGCGAGGGCCGCGTGCCTCTGCACACCCTCCGTGCCGATGTCGACTACGGCTTGGCCGAAGCGCACACCACCTACGGCATCATCGGCGTCAAGGTATGGATCTTCAAAGGGGAGATCATGCCGGGCGAAGAGGATCGTTCTTTCTAGTGTTCAACCGGGGCGAAACTTTCGCCCCGACCGCCGTTTGCGTAACGCAGACGTAGAAGAGGTTTCCCATGCTTTCCCCCAAGCGCGTCAAGTTCCGTAAGGTCCAGAAGGGCCGTACCAACGGGCTGGCCTACCGTGGCGGCGACGTAAGTTTCGGCGACTACGGCCTTCAGGCTACTGAGAGTGCCTGGATCACCGCTCGCCAGATCGAGGCCGGTCGTATCGCCCTCACTCGCCACGTAAAGCGCGGCGGTAAGGTCTGGATCCGCGTGTTCCCGGACAAGCCGGTCACCAAGAAGCCTGCCGAAACCCGAATGGGTACCGGTAAGGGCAACCCGGAGTACTGGGTTGCCGTCATCAAGCCCGGTCGCGTGATCTTCGAGATCGAAGGCGTGGCCGAGGAGACCGCTCGCGAGGCGCTCCGCCTCGCCGGTCACAAGCTCCCCATGGCCGTTCGGGTCATCAAGCGTGAGGATGTTGTGTCATGAAAAACGTCGACCTTTCAACGATGTCCGATGAGCAGCTGGTTCATCACGAGCTCACCCTGGAGCGTACGCTCTTCGGGCACCAGCTCCGCCACCGGCTCAATCAGCTTGAGAACAACAGCGTGCTCAAGCGCACCCGTCGCGAGATCGCGCGGGCTCAGACTGCGCTCCGCAGCCGCGAGCTGGACAGTGGCGTGGTCCGTGGGCAGCTTCGCCAGAAGCACGCCGCGAGCTTCGTCCCCGCTGCCCTTGGCAGTGCGGATGCGGGCGGCGGCTTCCTTAAGGGCCTGATGGAAAAGTCGTCCCTTGACAGCAGCGTGGCGCCGGAGTAAACCGGTGCACCCTTCGGATGAGGAACTTCGGTTGTTCATCCACCCCGCACGAGTCCACTCCCGTGGAGACCTGCGGTCACCCCTCGCCGAGCAATCGGTCTAAGCACCCACTTCGCAAGCCGGTTCGCCGGCGCGCATAAAGCCAGGTGAGCAATGTCTGACGAAAACACCAACGGCGGAAGACGCCAGGTACGCGGTCGCGTCATCTCCAACAAAATGGAGAAGACGGTGGTCGTACAGGTCGAGCGTACTGTGAAACACGCTCGTTATCACAAGTACATCAAGCAGGTTCGCTCCTTCAAGGCGCATGACGAAGACAACAGCTGCAAGGTCAATGACCTGGTTGTCATCGAAGAGAGCCGTCCGCTCAGCCGCACCAAGCGGTGGCGCGTGATCGAGCGCGTTGTGACCTCCACGGTCGAGGCCTAACACCATGATCCAGATGCAAAGTCACCTTGATGTCGCGGATAACTCCGGCGCACGTCGGGTTCAGTGCGTGAAGGTTCTCGGCGGGTCGAAGCGTAAGTACGCGAGCCTCGGGGACATCATCGTCGTCTCGATCAAAGAAGCCATTCCCACCGGTAAGGTGAAGAAGGGTGATGTGCACAAGGCCGTTATCGTGCGTACTTCCAAGGAAGTTCGTCGCGCCGATGGTACGTACATCCGCTTTGACAACAACTCGGCGGTGTTGATTGACGCGAAGGGCGAGCCGATCGGCACGCGTATCTTTGGGCCAGTCGCTCGTGAGCTGCGGGCTAAAGCCTACATGAAGATCGTGGCGCTCGCGCCAGAAGTGCTCTGAGGAAACCATGGCTAAGAACAAGTTGAAAATCCGCCGTGACGACGTTGTGGTGGTGATCGCTGGAAAGCACAAGGGACGCACCGGTAAGGTGCTCGAAGTGCTCCCCCAGGAAGGTCGCGTGGTGGTCGAGGGTGTTGCTATCGTCAAGAAGCACATCAAGGCCCAGCAGGACCGTCCGGGTAGCATCATCCAGAAAGAAGCCGCTATCCACGTGTCGAACGTGGCTCTTTGGGACGCCGCCGCTGGCGCGCGCATCAAGGTCGGCTTCAAGATTGAAGATGGGACCAAGTCCCGCATCAATCGCAAGACCGGCGCCCCTGTCTAAACCTATCTGAAACGCCCGCTCAACACCGTACAAACGGAAGAGTCGTCGATGGCTGAAACACGTCTACAAAAATTCTACCGCGAAAGTGCGGTACCCTCGCTCCAGAAGGAGTTTGGGTACACGAACGTGATGCGGGTCCCCAGGCTCCAAAAGATCGTCCTGAACACCTCCCTCAAAGAGGCCACCCAGAACGTGAAGTTGTTGGAAAACGCGGCGGAGGAGCTCTCCCTCATCACCGGCCAGAAGCCGGAGATCAGGCGGTCTCGCAAGTCCATCGCGAATTTCAAGTTGCGCGAGAACCAGCCGATCGGCGCACGGGTAACTCTCCGTGGTCACCGCATGTGGGAGTTCCTTGATCGCTTGATCAATGTTTCTCTCCCTCGCGTACGTGACTTCCGGGGTGTCAATCCCAAGGCGTTCGACGGACGCGGGAACTACTCTCTCGGTGTTACCGAGCAGATCATCTTCCCCGAGATCAACTACGATCGCGTGACGAAGATCACCGGCATGAACATCGCGTTCGTGACGACCGCCCTAAACGACACCGAAGGTCGCGCGCTTCTGCGGGCTCTCGGTATCCCCTTCCGCCAGTAGCCCCGGAGACACCAGTGGCCAAAAAGTCGCAACTCGTCGCCGCTACGCGTACGCCGAAGTTCTCTACTCGCAAGAAAAGCCGCTGTCCTCTGTGTGGCCGCTCTCGTGCGTTTCTTCGGAAGTTCAACATGTGCCGCATCTGCTTTCGGAACCTCTCCCTCAAGGGCGAGATTCCTGGCGTGATGAAGGCCAGCTGGTAGCGAGCGAGGTTCATTATGACCAACGACCCCATCGCCGATATGCTCACCCGCATCCGGAACGCCATTCAGGCGCGCCATGCTGCGGTTGAGATGCCCCGGTCCCGAATCAAACTTGAGATTGTGAAGATCCTGAAGGATGAAGGCTTTGTCGAGGGTTACCTCGACCGTGCCGACGCCCCCAGGGGTGGAGCGCTCAAGGTCTTCCTGAAGTACGACGATGCACGCCAGGGCGTCATCCAAGGCCTCACCCGCGTCAGCTCTCCGAGCCGCCGCGTGTACGTAGGTAAGGATGAGGTTCCCCGTGTACGAAACGGCCTCGGTCTCGCAATCCTCACCACCCCCCGCGGAGTGCTGTCTGATAAGGCCGCACGGAACGCTGGTGTCGGTGGCGAAGTCATCTGCCACATCTGGTAGGCGGAGAAACCATGTCTAGGATTGGAAAGCTTCCTGTTCCCGTTCCGGCGGGAGTCACGATCTCGGTGTCCAACGGACTCCTTGCGGTCAAGGGACCGAAGGGTGAGTTGACCCAAGCGCTTGCCGGCGGCGTTGCCGTCGTGCAGGACGCCGGGGTCGCTCGCGTCACGCGCGAGAACGAAACCCGGCAGGTGCGCGCAAACCACGGTTTGACGCGCGCGCTGCTAAACAACATGGTGAAGGGCGTCACTACGGGTTTCGAGCGCAAGCTCGACATCCAAGGCGTCGGCTTCAAGAGCGAGGTCAAGGGCACCACCCTTGTTCTCTCTTTGGGCTACAGCCACCAGATTGAATTTCCATTTCCCGTCGGTATCAGCATCACCGTAGAGAAGGGTACGAAGCTCTCCATCAAGGGAAGCGATCGCCAGGTCGTCGGTGAGACTGCTGCTAAGCTCAAGGCCTTCCGTCCTCCCGATGCCTACAAAGGCAAGGGCGTTCGTTATGAAGGTGAGCACATCAAGCTTAAAGCCGGCAAGACCGCGAAGAAGTAAGGAGTTTCCATGGCTCTCCGCGAAAAGATGGCAGCTGCACGTCAGCGCCGCAAGTTCCGCATCCGCAAGTCCGTCATCGGTACTCCGGCGCGGCCTCGTTTGTCAGTGTATCGCACGAACTCGCATATCTATGCGCAGGTTATCGACGATCAGGCCGGACATACCCTTGTCTCTGCCTCGACTCTCGTGGACGACCTGAAGTACGATGGGCACAAGGGCAACATCGACGCCGCACAGGCTGTCGGGAAGTTGCTTGCGGCCCGCGCTTTGGCGCTGAACGTGAAGCACGTTGTGTTTGACCGCAACGGCTTCTTGTACCATGGCCGCATCAAGGCCCTTGCAGACGCCGCTCGTGAGGGCGGTCTCGACTTCTAGCCCCCTACGTCCATTGCCACGCCCGGTTCGGGTGTGGCGTTTCGGAGTTTGATGTGAATAAGAATCCCCGCGGTCGCAAGCCAGTTGAAGACTCGCAGCTCATTGAGAAGACCATCCACATCAACCGTGTGGCCAAGGTCGTCAAGGGCGGTCGTCGTTTCAGCTATGCGGCGCTTGTCGTCGTAGGAAATGGCCAGGGCCGCATCGGCATTGGCAGCGGCAAGGCGAACGAAGTCCCCGAGGCCGTCCGCAAGGCGACCGAGCGCGCCAAGAGCAGCATGACGGACGTCCCGTTGCTCGATGGCACCGTTCCTCACGACAGTCTCGGCCACTTCGGGGCCGGGCGCGTGTTGTTGCGCCCCGCAAGCCCCGGAACTGGCGTTATCGCCGGCCCCGCGGTGCGCGCGATGCTCGACGCTGCCGGGTACCACAACGTGCTGACGAAGAGCCTCGGCTCGTCCAATCCGCACAACGTTGTACGGGCTACGCTTCAGGCGTTGCAGCAGCTCGAGTCTCCTGAGATGGTGGCAGCTCGCCGCGGTATCTCGGTGGACATGGTCAATGAGAACCACAACGTCGGGATGAAGATCTGGGCTCAAACCCAGTCTCGTTCCTGAACGACACACTGGAAAGACGATGACACACCTCAAGGTAACCCTGCGTAAGAGCTCGCTTGATGCGACCGCTCCCCACCTTGCCACCATCAAGGGGCTTGGTCTGCGTCGCATCGGTCGCAGCCGCATTCTCGAGAACACCCCTTCCGTACGCGGAATGGTAAAGGCCGTCTTGCACCTCGTTGATGTCGAGGAAGTCGCCGGACCGGCGATCTAAGGAGCTCTTATGGCAAATGAACTTTCGAATTTGAAGCCTGTACCCGGCGCGCAGCGTGCTCGCACTCGTGTGGGTCGTGGACAGGGTTCCGGCCTCGGCAAGACCGCGGGGCGTGGTACCAAGGGCCAGCAGAGCCGTACCGGCGCTCCGATCGCACGTGGCTTCGAGGGTGGACAGGTTCCCCTTCAGCGTCGCATGCCGAAGCGCGGCTTCACCAACATCTTCGCCAAGGATTATGTCCTGGTGAATGTGTCCGACCTCGCGGTGTACCCCGCTGGTAGCGTGGTCGATGCAGCCTTCCTGAAGGCTTGCGGTGCTATCGCGCGCATCGGGAAGAACGGTTTGAAGGTGCTCGGCGAGGGTGAGATCACCAACGCCATTACCGTCAAGGCAGCCAAGTTCTCCGCTACCGCACGTGAGAAGATCACTGCGGCCGGTGGGACGGCTGAGGACGCTGCGTGACACGTTGGCTCTCCTCGATCTGGCAAATGCCGGATCTCCGGAGTCGCATCCTCTTCACACTGGGGATGCTTGCCGTATTTCGGTTGGGTGTGTTCATCCCGGCACCTGGGGTGGACAGACTCGCGCTTGCTGAATGGGTCAAGGGTGGATCGAACACGATGTTCGGTCTCTACGACATGTTCAGCGGCGGTGCTCTGCAACAGTTCAGCGTGTTTGTGCTCGGCGTAACGCCGTACATCACAGCGAGCATTTTGGTGCAGATCCTGACGGTCATGGTTCCGTCCTTGGAGCGCCTCTCGAAGGAGGGGCAGCAGGGACGCAACACCATCACGCAGTACACCCGTTACGCGACGATTGTCATCGCGTTGGTGCAGGCGTGGGTGCTCGCCACCGCGTTGGAGTCGATGAAGACCGCCGGGGGCCATGACATCGTCATCAACCCTGGTTTGAATTTCCGGATCATCACCGCGATCACAATGACGGCAGGCAGCTGCTTCGTGATGTGGTTGGGTGAGCAGATCTCCGAGCGTGGCGTCGGTAACGGCTCCAGCTTGATCATCACGGCCGGCATCATCTCCCGCTTTCCGGCGGGGATCCGCTCGGTCTACGATAAGGTGACGCTGAACGAGCTTTCGCTGCTGCAGGTGGTCATCCTCGTCGTTGTGATGCTGCTGGTGATTGGTCTGATCGTTTGGATCGAGCGCGCTCAGGTACGCATCCCGATTCAGTACGCCAAGCGCGTATCGGGTCGGCGCGTTTATGCTGGGAACAACCACCTGCCGTTGAAGATCAACACTACGGGCGTCATCCCGCCGATCTTCGCGTCGTCGGTGCTCGCTTTCCCGGCCACTGCCGCGCAGCTGTTTCCTTACACCGCGGTGCAGGCGTTTGCTTCGTTGATGAGCCCGGGCGCTTGGTTGTACGATTATTTCTACATTGTGATGATCGTCTTCTTCTCGTACTTCTACACGGCGTTGATGTTCAACCCGGTGGACGTGGCGGACAATTTGAAGAAGAGTCAGGCTTACATCCCAGGTATACGTCCCGGGAAGGCTACGGCGGAGTACATCGACGCGTTGTTGAACAAGCTGACCGGCGCGGGTGCGCTGTACTTGGCCGGCGTGTGCATTCTCCCGACGCTTTTGATCGCCCAGTACGGCATTCCCTTCGCGTTTGGCGGTACGAGCTTGTTGATCGTCGTGGGCGTCAGCCTCGACACGGTTGCCCAGATTGAGGCGCAGCTGCTCACGCGTCACTACGACGGCTTGCAGGGCCCGAGTTCCGGGGGCGTGCTGAAGGGCCGTCGTCAGTTGCTCGTCGGCGCCGCAGGTCAGGCCACCTGAGGGTTCCCTTGCGGTGTGTTGCGTGTAGAACATGATCGCGGTGCGCGAGGGGTGGGAGCTGGACGTGATGCGGTCGGCTGGGCGTAAGCTCGCCGAGGTTGTGGCGCGCGTAACGGAGCGTGTTGCGGTCGGGATGACCACCAAGGAGATCGACGCGATCACCGAGGATGCGATTCTTGCAGTTGGTGCTAAGCCGGCTTTCAAGGGGTATAAGCCTGGGAAGGTCGCCTATCCCGCTTCGATCTGCATCTCCATCAACGAGCAGGTCGTGCACGGGGTTCCGGGAAAGCGCCGCTTGCACGAGGGCGACCTCGTGAGCTTGGACTTCGGGTTGGTCTACGGTGGGTACTACGCGGATACGGCGTTTACCCTGCTGATCCCGCCGGGTGACCCCCTGGATCAAGCGTTGCTCGATGGGACGCGCGAGGCGCTGTACGTCGGCGTCGCGCAGGCGCGGCATGGGCGCCGCGTTGGCGACATCGGCTACGCGATTGAGAACTACGTCACGCCTCTCGGTTTCGGCGTCGTCACCGACATGGTCGGCCACGGCATCGGGCGTCGGCTGCACGAGGAGCCCAGCGTCCCGAACTACGGACGCAAGGACACGGGGGCGCCGCTGGTACCGGGCATGGTCATCGCCATTGAGCCGATGATCACGCGTGGGGGAGGCGAGATCAAGACCCTCGCCGACCACTGGACAGTGGCAACAAAAGATAATAGCCGCTCGGCTCACTTTGAACACACTGTAGCGATCACCCCCAAGGGGCCCGAGATCCTGACCACTCTCGATCCGGTCCCCTTACTCCAGCCCAACATCCGTTGAACCGGCCAGAAGCCGGCGAGGAAGAAACATGAAAGTCAAGGCCTCCGTAAAGGTCATCTGTGACAAGTGCCGCGTCGTTCGACGTCGCGGCGTTGTCCGCATCATCTGCAGCAATGTCAAACACAAGCAGCGTCAGGGTTAGGAGTAAAAAATGGCACGTATTGAAGGCGTTGACCTTCCGCGCAACAAGCGCATCGACATCGCGTTGGGCTACCTCTACGGCATCGGCCGTAAGAACGGCCTCGACGTTCTCGCCAAAGCCGGCGTGGAGGGCAGCATCCGTACTCAGGACCTGTCCGACACCGACATCGCCAAGATCCGCGACGTTCTTCAGCGCGAATACCGCGTTGAGGGCGAGCTCCGCAAGGAAGTCGCGATGAACATCAAGCGACTGATCGACCTTGGCACCTACCGCGGTAGCCGTCACAAGCGCGGCCTGCCCGTGCGCGGCCAGCGCACCCACACCAATGCCCGTACCCGCAAGGGGCCCCGTCGCGCCGTCGCGAAGAAGAAGTAGGGAGAAAACATGGCTACCGTAGCAGCAAAGAAGAAAGGGCCGAAGCGCGTCAAGAAGAACGTGCCTCACGGCGTCGTGCACATCCAGAGCACGTTCAACAACACCATCGTCACCGTCACCGACGCGGCTGGAAACACGGTTTCCTGGTCGTCGGCCGGCGTGAAGGGCTTCAAGGGCTCGCGTAAGAGCACGCCGTTCGCGGCGCAGCTCGTGGCAGAAGACGCGGCACGCAAGGCCGTTGAGAACGGCATGAAGACCGCGGGCGTCGTGATCAAGGGCCCCGGCTCTGGTCGCGAGAGCGCGCTTCGCGCCATCCAGAACGCGGGCTTGCGCGTCACGATGATCACCGACGTTACCCCGATCCCCCACAACGGTTGCCGCCCTCCCAAGCGTCGCCGCGTGTGATTCGCCTGCATGGGCCGGCCTCGCGCCGGCTCATGCGTGCTTTTGCTAGTCCTTGTACATTTGGGTCGTCCCGACCCACCCCCTTTGGTCCAGCCAGCCCTCAGACTTTGTCTGGGAGGGGTTTGTTCCACCGGGCGCTGAGCTGCGTTGGCTACGCATGCACGAAGCCCGTTTTGGAGCCTCATCATGAATGAAACATTCTATAGCAACTGGCGTTCTCTCCATAAGCCCCGCGGTCTCGAGACCGATGGCAATCCCACCAACACCTACGGTAAGTTCGTCGTCAAGCCGCTCGAGCGCGGTTTCGGCACGACGCTCGGCAACTCGCTTCGCCGGGTTCTGCTGTCCAGCCTCCAGGGCGCAGCGGTCACCAATGTGAAGATCGAAGGCGTGCTCCACGAGTTCACGTCGATCCCCGGCATCATCGAAGATGTGACCGAGATCGTCCTGAACATCAAGGGCTTGCTGATCCAGACCGAGCGCACCGAGTCCTTCACCGGCACGGTGGACGTCGACGGTGTCCCTGGGCAGACGCGCATCGTCCGCGCCTCTGACATCCGCTTCAACGGCGCAGCCAAGCTCCTCAACCCCGACCACGTGCTCTGCACGATCACCGGTCAGGGTCGGTTCATGGCCGAACTCACGATCGGCATGGGCAAGGGCTACGTCCCCGCGGACAAGACCAAGAACGCTGAGCGTCCGATCGGTACTGTTCCTGTCGATGCGAGCCACTCTCCGATTCGGCGCGTGCGCTTCACCGTGACCAACGCTCGCGTTGGAAACCGCACCGACTATGACAAGCTCGCGCTCGAGATCTGGACGAACGGCAGCGTAAACCCTCGGGACGCGCTCGCTTACGCGGCGAAGATCCTGAAGGAGCAGCTGCAGGTGTTCATCAACTTCCAGGAAGTTGACGAGCCGAACCAGGGTAGCGAGTCCAGCGCGGAGGCCACGTACTCCGAGGCGCTCTACAAGCGCGTGGATGAGCTCAACTTGTCGGTGCGGGCAGCCAATTGCCTCCAGAACGCCGGTATTGAGTACATCTGGCAGCTGGTCGAGAAGTCTGAGGCAGAGATGCTCAAGACCAAGAACTTCGGCCGCAAGTCGCTCAACGAGATCAAGGACCTGCTCACCGAGTACGGCCTCTCTTTGGGCATGAAGCTCACCAACTTCCCGAAGAATCGGGGCTGATCGTCCGAAGTTCGGGCACTTATAAGGGTTTATCCAAATGCGTCATCTCAACGGCGGCAACAAGCTCAGCCTCGTCTCCTCGCACCGCAACGCGATGTTGCGGAACATGGTCACCTCCCTCATGGAGCACGGCCGTATCCGCACCACCGAAGCGCGCGCCAAGGAAGCCCGCAAGATCGCTGACCGCGTCATCACGCTGTCCAAGCGCGTTCCCAATGCGTCTTTGGATGCGTTGACCGGCGACGCTCTTCAGGCGGCCAAGGTCGCTCGCGTACACGCCATCCGCCTCGCGGGTCGCTGGGTCAACAGCAAGGACGTCCTGCACACGGTCTTCACCGTGTACAGCGACCGTTACGCGACTCGTCCGGGCGGCTACACGCGCATCTACAAGCTCTCCAAGCGTCCTGGTGATCAGGCCGACATGGTGCTCTTGGAGCTCGTGACCGAGGAATGCGTCCCCAAGGCCAAGAAGGCTTAGTTGGGTCTGCGCCTTCGGGCGCGGAAGCAGGAGCCCTTCCCGTTCGGGAGGGGCTCTTTTGCTTTTCCGGTTTGCGAATCTGACCCTCGTCGCGTTCGCGGGCGGAGATTGGTGCCGCGTAGTGGCGCTTTTCGGTGCACGGGGGTACCGTCCGCACACTCGTCGGAACGCCCAGTGCTACTTGGACACGAACAACCGGCTCCTGTGGGCCGGATTCCCCACCCTGTCGTTTACACCCTGCTGTACGTGCCCTTCGGCGCGTTGAGCGGCTTCGTCGGGGTGGCGTTGACGTTCATGGCCAGCGCCAGCGGCTTGTCGGTCGCGGACACGTCGTTGTTGAACGGCGCGAACTTACTCACCAGCTGGTTGAAGTGGACGTGGGCGCCGATGGTCGACGTCACGTTCTCTCCGCGGAAGTGGTACATCTTCGCCACTGCCTGCTCGGCCCTCGGCGTGTTCGCGATGTCCGCGTTGCCGCTCAGCCTCGACACGTTGCCGCTGCTGCTTGCGATCATCGCGGTCGCGAGCCTGATCAACTCCATCGTCGGCATGTCGATCGAGGCGATCATGGCGGTGACGACGACTCCGGCAGAGCAGGGGCGTGTCAGCGCGTGGTTTCAGGCCGGCAACCTTGGTGGTGGCGCGTTCGGCGGCGCGCTTGGCCTCTACCTCCTTGAGGCGCTCCCCGCGCCGTGGATGGCGGGCGCGGTGATGGCGGCGACGTTCATGGCGTGCTGCGTCGCGTTGTTGTGGGTGCCGGATGTGCAGTCGCACCGTCCGGTCGGCGGCGTTTGGGGGGCGACGACCGCGGTCGTCGGGGACTTGTGGGCGATGCTCAAGACGCGCGCCGGCATGCTTTCCGCGCTGCTGTGCGTGTTGCCGATTGGCACCGGCGCTGCGCAGGGGGTTTTGGCCCAGAAGGAGATCGCGGGGTATTGGGGAGCAGGCTCCACCGAGGTTGGGCTCGTCCAAGGCCTGTTTGGGGGCGTTGTGGTCACCGCCGGGTGCTTCGCCGGTGGTTGGCTCTGCGACCGGTTCCACCCCCGCACGGTCTATACCGCGGTCGGGCTTGCGCTCGCGATCGTGGCCATCGCGATGGGTTTGTCCCCGGCTACGGTGACGATGTACGTGGTTTGGAACTTGATCTACTCCTTCGGCGTGGGGCTGGCGTATGCCGGGTTCACCGCGGTGGTGCTCAACGCGATCGGTTCCGGTTCTGCTGCGACCAAGTACAGCTTCTTTGCATCGCTCTCCAACTTCCCGATCTGGTGGCTGGGGCTCCTGCTGGGGCGCGTCGCGGACCACGCGCTGGGGACGACGTCCGCTTCGGTCGAGGGGGGCGCCCCGGTGGCCCCGGGTCGCATCGACGTCTGGATTTCACAGCTGTTGGCCGCCCTGCACGCCTCACCCGGGGCGACCTCTTTGCTCTATTGCGAGGCGCTCATCGGCATTGTTGGCGTTGCGCTGTTCAGCCTTGCGGTAAACGCGCTCGGACGCGAACGCGCTCCGGTCGCGTAGATCCTCGGATCTTCCGGCGTCGGATCGCCGCTGCGCTCCATATTCGCCACGCCACGCGCTCCCCTTGTCACACTTTTCAGGTTACGCTGCGAACCCCGGAGTTCCCGCCTTGTCCATCACGCTGCGTAGCTACGTGTTCCTCGACAGCCTGCAACCGCAGCTCGCCGCGTTCACCGGCACGACTGCGAAGGGCTTTTTGCCGCTCGCTGGTCAAGCTTCCCTATGGGTGGAGACCGCGCCCGGCATGATCATCAACCGGGTGACCGACGTCGCGTTGAAGTCGACGAGCGCCGTCCCTGCGGTGCAAGTCGTCGAGCGCGCCTTTGGCCTGCTCGAGTTGCATCACGATGATCGCGGCGAAGTGCACGCCGCGGGAGACGCTATCTGCTCGTTCATCGGCGTCACCGCCAAAGATGCCAACAAGCCGAAGGTCACGTCCAACCAGATCATCCGTGCGGTTGAGCCCTATCAGGCCCAGCTGATCAACCGCAATCGCTCGGGCAACATGTTGATCCCGGGCCAGAGCTTGTTCATCCTTGAGACCGAGCCCGCCGCATGGATCGTCCTTGCGGCGAACGAAGCTGAGAAGGCTGCAAATGTCAGCCTGATCAACCTGCAGCCCTATGGTGCCTTCGGACGCCTCTGGATGAGCGGCACCGAAGCCGAGATCGATTGTGCCGCAGCCGCGGCCATCGCGGCTATCGAGGCGCTCGGTCGTTAGTCTCTCCGTTTCCTGATTCTGAATTTTCTTCCCCTTTGGAGTCCAAAAGATGTCTGACGCTCTCGGAATGATTGAGTGCAAGGGTTTCGTCGCGATGGTTGAAGCGACGGACGCGATGGTCAAGGCCGCTAAGGTCGAGCTCGTTGGCTACGAAAAGACCGGTGGCGGCTACGTGACCGCGATCGTTCGTGGCGACGTCGCTGCGGTCAAGGCCGCTACCGAAGCCGGCGCCCGTCAGGCCCAGCGCGTTGGTGAGCTTGTCAGCGTGCACGTCATCCCGCGCCCGCACGACAACATCGACGCGGTGTTGCCGCTCGGTCGCAAGCCGGCCGCGAAGTAGCACCGTGAAGCTCGGAAAGGTCGTCGGTACCGTCGTTGCCTCGCGCAAGGATGAGAAGCTCGAAGGGCTGCGCCTGTACATGGTGCAGGACTTGTCGCTTGCTCGTGGCTCGGGCGCCGAAGCGGCTGATTGGAGCACCGCGTCCAAGGACGCCTTCGTGGTCGCGGTCGACGCTGTAGGCGCCGGGGTAGGAGAGACGGTGCTGTACGCGTCGGGCTCTTCTGCTCGCCAGACCAAACAGACCGACGGTCGGCCTGTGGATGCAGTGATCATGGCGATCGTTGACATGATCGATGTGTCCGGATCGGTTGCTTTCGACAAGTCCAAGGACGAATAGCGCATGGCCCAGACCGTAGATATCGAAGCGATCGTTCGTCAGATCATCGGTCAGGTCTCTGCGCCCGCGCCCGCGGCGGAGATGCCCTCCAAGCCGCGCGGCGTGTTCAAGTCCGTCAGCGATTGTGTAGGTGCAGCGCGCATCGCTCAGGCCACGCTGGTCGCGATGCCGCTCGAAAAGCGTCGCGAGATCATCGCGAACATTCGGCGTCGTTGCGCTGAGAACGTCAAGGACCTTGCACGCCTCGCCGTGGAAGAGACCGGTCTCGGCCGCTACGAAGACAAGATCAAGAAGAATCTGCTGGTCATCCACAAGACGCCTGGACCCGAGATCCTCGAGCCGGTCGCGTACACGGGGGATGACGGTCTCGCGCTGATCGAGCGGGCGCCCTACGGCGTCATCGCCGCGATCACCCCGACCACCAACCCGACCGAGACGATCATCTGCAATGGCATCGGGATGGTCTCCGGCGGCAACTCGGTGGTGTTCAACACGCATCCCTCGGCGCGTAAGGTCTCGGCCTACGTGATCGACCTCATCAACCGCGCGGTGATGGAGGTCGGCGGCCCCGAGAACCTGATGGTGTGCGTTGAGACGCCCACCATCGACTCTGCGAACGAGCTGCTGCGGTTCCCGGGCATTCGGCTCAACGTGGTGACGGGCGGCCCCGCGGTCGTGAAGGCTGCGCTCGCAGCGAGTAAGAAGGCGATCTGCGGCGGCCCTGGAAATCCGCCGGTGGTCGTCGATGAAACCGCCGATTTGGAGCAGGCTGCCCGTGGCATCATCGCCGGGGCAAGCTTCGACAACAACATCATCTGTTGTGACGAAAAAGAGGTCTTTGCCGTGGACAAGATCCACGACAAGCTGATCGAGAACATGACGCGCTCGGGCGCGGTGCTGCTGCGGAACCACCAGATCACCCGTCTCGAGAAGCTCATCCTTCAAGCCGACCGGGAACACACGGTCACCAAGTGGGTGGGCAAGTCCGCGCGCGAGTACCTGAAGGAGATCGACGTTCCTTTTCAGGGTGATCCTCGGCTGATCATCTGCGAAGTTCCGTTTGACCATCCCTTCATTCAGACTGAGCTGCTGATGCCGGTCATGGGCATCGTGCGCGTGCGGGATGTACACGAAGGCATCGAGATGGCCGTCAAAGCCGAGCATGGCTTTGGGCACACGTCGTCGATGTACTCCAAGAACATCGACAACTTGCATCGGTTTGCGCGCATCGCCAACACCAGCATCTTCGTCAAGAACGCCCCGAACTACGCCGGCCTCGGCTTTGGCGGCGAAGGCTATACCAGCTTCACCATCGCCTCCCCGACGGGCGAAGGCCTCACCACCGCACGGAATTTCACTCGCGAGCGTCGCTGTACGCTCTCGGGTCACTTCCGCATCGTCTGAGGCGCGCCGTGGCGTTTGAAGCATCGGGTAGCGCCTCCGGGACCGACGTTTTGGATGCGCTCTCGTTGCTGGAGCTGCGCTCGGTGGCCCGCGGGTACCGTGTGCTCGACGCGTTGGTCAAGGAGTCGCCGGTGCGCGTGCTTGAGGCAAACCTCATCGAGCCCGGGCGCTTCCTGATTTTGACCGGCGGCGGTGTGGCCGAGGTCGAGGCTGCGCATCGCGTCGGTTGCGAGGTCGCGGCGGACGATGCGCTCGACGCGCTCTTTCTGCCGTACGCCCACCGTTCGCTGTGGACGGGGCTCGGGGGCGGCCAGGACGTCACCGACCTCGACGCCATCGGCGTGATCGAGGGTGCCAGCATCGCGGGTGTGCTTGACGCCTGTGACCGCGTGCTCAAGCACACCGACGTCGCGCTCTGCGGGCTTCGCATCGCGACAGCGCTGGGCGGCAAAGGCTATTTTGTGGTGCACGGCGCTCAGGATGCCGTGGAGTCGGCCATCGCCATCGGCGCTGAGGTGTTGACCCAGCGGGGTCGGCGCGTCGCCGAGGAGCTGATCGCCCGTCCCCATCCTGACTTCTTGGCGTGGTTGCTGCGCCCGGCACCGTTTACGCTTGCAGGTTTCCCGCTCTCCGGAGGTCGCTGATGCAATTCGCCCGTGTGCTCGGCACTGTCGTCGCCACCATCAAGCACGAGAGTCTCGTGGGTGTTCGTCTGCTTGCGATTCAACCTGAGGACGAGGCCGGAAATGCTGACGGTGACGTGATCGTCGCTGCGGATCCCTTGCAGGCTGGTCCCGGTGATCTCGTCGAGTGGACGACTGGGCGTGAGGCGGCGCTCGCGCTGCCCGACACCTACAGTCCGGTCGACACCGCGGTGATTCGCATCGTCGATCAAGTCACCACCGACCGGAAGTACCTCACCACCGCTGCGCATGGGGCACGCTGATGATCCTCGCTCGCGTCATTGGAAACTCCGTCGCGACCATCAAGCATCCGTGCTTTGACGGTCGTGTCGTGCTTGTGCTGCAGCCGGTGATGGTCGACGGGTTGACCGCCAAAGGCGCAGCCTTCCTCGCCGTGGACAGCGTACAAGCAGGCCCGGGAGACCTCGTGCTCGCCGCCCGCGAGGGCAACACCGCGCGCCAGATCCTCGGCAGCGACACCGATCCGCTGCACTCGGTGGTGCTCGGCATCGTCGACGAGCTTGCGGGGAAAGCCACGTGAGTCGCGAGCAATCGGGACGAGAGGTCGCGGCGCTTTGCCTGCACCTTCATGCGCGCGGTTGGGTCGCGAACCACGACGGCAACGTCTCGGTGCGGCTCGCGGCAGCGGATGGCGCGGAGCGCTTCCTTGCCAGCCCGACCGCGGTGTCGAAGGGCGATGTACGCGCCGACATGCTGGTCGAGGTCGCCGCGGAAGGCGACGCGTTCAAGGTCGTCGCCGGTGAGCGCCGCGTGTTCAGCGAGTTTTCTCTGCACCTTGCGGCTTATCGCGCGCGTCCGGATGTGCGCTGGGTGTGCCACGCGCACCCGCCGTATGCGACCGCGTGGGCTGTCGCCGGGCGGAGCTTCTGGGAGTCGCCGTTCATGGGCGAGCCCGTGGTGTCGCTCGGCGCCGAGATCCCGGTGGTCGAGGGCGCGGGCTTGAGCGACGCGCTCTCCCGCTGCGACGCGGTGCTGTTGATGAACCACGGCGTGATCACCGTCGGGCCGGACGCCGAGATGGCGCGGCTGCGCATGGAGCTCGTCGAGCACCTCGCGAAGATCGCCGCGCTCGCTGAGCCGCTGGGCGGACCCCGTCCGTTGCCGGGCGATCAGATCGAGAAGCTGTTGGCGGCGCGCGCGAAGGCGGGGCTGGGGCCCTCGAGCGGCGGCGGAAGCTACGCGCCCGCGGGTCCAAAGCCCGACGTCGCCAGTTTGGTCGCCGACGCGCTGCGTCGGTATTGACTTCGGTACTGACTTTGTACGCCGCCGCTGTTCTGTGGACTGCGTTGGCGCTCGGGGACACGGGCGACACGGGCTCCGATACCGGCACGCCGCCGGACACCGGCGTGGCAGATCCGGTCAGCGCGCAGTGCCAAGCGGTGCTCGCCTCGGATTGGCTCCCCGACTCGCTGGTGATGCTGGAAGGTGCGCAGGTCGAGCTCCCCCTCGATGATTGCGTCCTCGGGCTCGGGCTTCGCTTGCGAACCGCCACCGGGCCGTCCGACACCACCTGCGTCGTAGAGGGAGACGGGCTGTTGTGCTCCGCGGGGCAAGAAGGCCCCGCGATCGTCGTCGCGAGCGTTGCCGATCGCACCGGTGCGGTTCGCTCCACCCGTTGGATGGGAGTGACCGTCGTGAACGCCCCGCCGCTCCTTTCCGCGCCTCAGGCAGGTTCGGGGTGTGGAGGTTTGGACGAGCCTTTTGGTCACGCTGAGACCACCGTGACCATCTGGAACCCCGTCGACCACAGCTTTGCGGCGGTCGAGCCGGTGGACACGCTGACCTGGTCTTTTGAGGACGGCCCGCCGGGGTTGCAGGTCAACTCCGACGGCGTCGTGCATTGGCAGCCTACGCTGGCAGAAGTGGGGGATTGGTCGCCGACATTGGTGGTGTGGGATGGCACCGATGAGGCTCGCCAGACCTACACGCTGCACGTCGTCGCTACGCCGTTTTTGACGACCCCTCTCGACTGGATCGGGGGGCTAACGTCGGGCGCGGGCGTGCTCTATGCGGCGTCGCGCAGGAGGGCCTGGCCGACCGGCCGTACGACGGCGCGCCAACATTCGTAGTTGACGGCTTGCTCCGCTTCGGGGGCGATCCAGCCGTGGGCGGCGAGCATCGGATCATCGGGGGTGCCCACGGGCGCTCCATCGGGCGTGCTGCGGGACGGGCGCGCGCCGAACTCGATCGCGACGGCCTCTTTGACGGCCGCGCCGCCGACGTCCATCGCCCAACGAACGATCGCCCACGCCAGCTCGGCGTGCCGCAGCTCGTCGCGCACGATGCCTTCGAGCACCGACTTGACCTTGGCATCGGTGGCGCGGCTAACGAGGCGCATGCACAGCGCCGCCGATTGGGTCTCGGCGATGCAGCCGCCCTGGACGGTGTTGGTGGCCAGCTCGACGAGCGTGGCGGCGAGCGGCATCGCGACGGGGAGCTGCATCGCGCCCGCGCTCAGACGCTCTCCGGCGTAGGACGACGCAAGTTCGAAGGCGCGGCGCGCGTGGCGGGCCTCGTCGATCGCCGCGCGCTGGGCTGCGGCGATCAGCACTTCGGGGGCTCCGAAGCGGAGCAATTCCAGACTGACGCGGTGAAACTCGGCGATCGACGCGTGCTCTGCGAGGGCGAGGTCGGTCCAGAAGGACGCGAGCTGGTCGCGCTGCGCGCGGGTGAGCGCGGCGAGCTGCTCCGGGCGCAGCTCAGACCGGGGCTGCGCCGGCAGCGCTGCGCGGCGCACCGCGATCGTCGCTGTCCCGCCGATCGAGAGGGGACGCCCCCGGCAGCCGATGCCCATCGTGTTGTTGCAGGTCTCGATGACTTCGTAGCAACAATCGCCCAAGGCGGATTTTTCGGGGATGGCCTCGCCGATCACCGCGGACGGCGAGCACACGCGGTCGGTGCCGTTCTCGACGTAGAGCAGCGGCAGCGCGTCGATCGCGCTCGGGCACGTGTCCGGCGGTGACTCCAGGCACAGCTCTACGGTCTCATCGGAGGCATACGACGCGAGCAGCAACGGGATGCTGCCGATCCCCGCCGCGGCTGCGATGCGAGCACACAAGCGGCGGAGGTCAGCGTCCATGTTCGTGGGGCTACCCTTGGTCGTGTTCGCGCAGCGCGACGACCGTCGTACCGAGCAGCAGCAGATCACCGAAGGTGGCGATCTGCGGCGCGGTGACGCGGGCAAGGCGCTTGGCGTGGTCGAGCATCACGGTGGGCAGCGTCTCGTGGAGGGCGTTCACCGTCGCGTGCGAGCCGGCGACGTCGAGCCCGCAGTGCCGGCGTCCGGTCAACACCTTATCGAGGGTGAAGCCTTTTTCGCGTGCGCGCGCGGCGCGGGGCCCGGGACACCAGCGAATGTTCTCTTGGTTGTTCCGGTCCGGCAGCAGCATGCCCGGGTTCTGCGGCTCTCGGCCGATCTCCACCCGATGCCCCGACGACATCGGCACGCGGATCTGGGTGTCCCCGACGAGCACGCCGGCGTAGCCTTCTTCGCCTCGAAGCTCGTGGAAGTGAAGAAGACAAGCGGAGGTGCGGATCTCTGTGCCGTCTTCCAATGTGAACGTGCCGTTGACCTGCGCCGACAGGCCGTTGACCTGAACGCCGGGCGTAAGCACGGTCATCGTTATGCCGGAGGCGTTCACGTCGACGCGCAACACCGCGCGGTCAGTGCGGTTGAGCCAGCGGCCATCGGGGAGCAGATCGTAGCTATATCCAGCGACAACCTCGGCGATTGGGACGGCGGGGAGCGCCACCCCGGCGATCACGAGGTCCATCGCTGCGTCGGATTGGCTGTCGAGGATGATCGTGTCTGAGCCGGCGGCGCGCACGCTGACTTTTTGCAGGGCTGCGACCGCGGCGCGGAACGCGGGCGGCGTGCCGATGAGCAGCCCGCGACCGGACCTCGCCCATTCAATGCGGTCCGCGGGGCTGATGTTGTAGGTGTTCAACCAGAGCCGCGAGGGGTCGACGATCGGCAGCCGGTCGACCGCTTCGGCGAGGAACGCCGATCCGGGGCGGAAGCCTTCGAGGATCAAGTGCGCGTTCGGACTGACGCTGGGCATCGGCTCGCTGGCGTTCCAGACGGTCAGCGTCTTCGCTTTGATCGCCGCGGTCAACGCGTCGGGCAGCGCGCACGCATACTGCGGGACGGCTCGGAAGATCTCGGTCTCGCCAGGGATGCCCTTCAAGGTGTGACGCCCGGTGGTCTCCCACGGGATCTCGGCCTGATTCATGCAGTGCAAGGTGCCTGCGGAGAACCAGACCTCGCCCGCTCCGGTGCGGGCGTTGATGCGCGCCGAGAGGTTGACCGGCTCGCCGAAGGCGTCGTTTTCGGCCTCTTCGACGTCTCCGGTAGCGATGCTGGCGCGGAACACGACGCCCGAGCCCCCGCCCGGGGCGTGCGCTTCGACGAGGTCCAGACAGGCGCGCACCGCGTCGGTGGCGGTGTCGAACAGCGCCATGAAGCTGTCGCCGATGTTCTTGATGACGCGGCCACCGCGGCCTGTCAGCACCGGTTCGACGTAGCGCTGATGCTGAGACAGAATGTTGCGCAGACCCTCACGGTCCGCTCCGGCGACGGACTTGGTGTAGTCAGCCATGTCGGTGAACACGATTGTGCGGGTTCTGCTTCGCGTTTTCACTCTGGCTCCTTCGACGTCCCCGTTATCGCGCCGATAGACGCTACGCTATTCGGAACGGGCCGCTCCGGTGGTCTTTAGCATATGTTGTGCGCTGTACGCCTCTTCACATGTTCTTTCCCCACGACTCCGGTATGCTGTGACGTCATGAACCCCATCCAGCTTTTCGCCAGTGCTGTCCGTGTTGTACGTACGCCACAGATCTTGTTGATGGTGGCCAAGGTGTACATCCCGGTTCTGTTCCCGCTCACCTTCCTGATCGCGCTGATTTCGCTCGCGATCGATCGCGCCTTGGGCATGACTGCGTTCTTGCCGTCGCCGCTCAACTACGGCATCGCCGTGCTCTCGTTGGTGGCGGGGCTCGGAGTGGTCGGGGTCAGCTACGCCGAGCTGGTGTTCGTCGGCGCGGGTAGCCCGAGCCCCACTGCGGGGCGCACCATGCGCCTCGTACGGAGCGGAATCTACGCGTACAGCCGCAATCCGTCGGTCATCGGCAAGCTGCTTGGCGTGCTGTCGGTAGGCTTTGCGTTGAACTCGTTTTCGTTTTGCTGTATTCTTGTGCCGTTCTTGCTGGTCGGCTCGTTGGTAGAGAAGGTCTGGCGTCAAGAGCCCGTGCTCGTCGAGATCTTTGGCGACGAATACGTGGCGTACAAGAATGAAGTGCCGCTTTTCCTGCCCTGGAAGTTTTTTATCGCTCGCCGCAAATAGTACCGGAGCTTCGTAATGGATATTACCCTCATCAATCCTCCCGAACAGCTCCGCGTATGGGCCGGCATTCCCAAGGCCATGGCCTACGGCGTGTACTGTTTCCCGCCGCTCGGCTTGATGTACGTGCAGGCCGCGATCGAAAAACGGTCCGGCTTCAAAGCGGAGATCTACGATCCGGTCGTCGATGACCTCGACTACCCGGATTTTGAGGCCCAGCTCAAGCGCTACCCGCTCGATCTGGTCGGCATCTCCACGTTCACGCACTCGCTGCCGGACGTCCAGATGACCATCAACACCGTGCGCAAGCTGAACCCGAACGCGAAGATCGTGCTCGGCGGCCCGCACTGCGCGATGTTCCCGGACTACGCGATCGGCTTGAAGGGCGCGGACGCGATCGTCACCGGCGACGGCGAAGATGCGTTCCTCGACATCGTCAACGCGCACAACGCCGGCAAGACCTTCGAAGGCATCGACGGCGTTTGGTTCCATCAGGACGGCCAGACCGTCAAGAACAAGGACCGGAAGTCTACGAAGTCCTTGGACGCGTACCCTTGGCCCGACCGCTCGCGCACCCGCTACCGCGATTACTACCTGCCGGGCTGCAAGCAGCCGTTGAACACCACCGCGGTGACCTCCCGCGGCTGCCCGCACTCCTGCCCGTTCTGCCTCACCTACAAGAAGCAGTACCGGATGCGCGACATCGAGAGCATCCTCGACGAGATGGAGCACTGCGTCAGCCTCGGCATCACCGAGACGCACTTCATCGACGACCTCTTCACCCCGAACTCCCAGTGGGTGCTGAAGTTCTGCGACGCGATCGAGCGCCGCGGCGTCAAGTTCTCCTGGGGCTACAAGACCACCATCGCCGGCACCACCCGCGAGCAGATCCGTCGTTGCCGGGAGACCGGCTGCAACAAGATCCACTTCGGCGTCGAGTCCGCCAACAATGAAGGCCTCGACAAGTGGGGCAAGCACTGTGACACCGACGACGTGCATCGCGTCTTCAAGTGGTGCCGCGAAGAGGGCGTGCGCTCGGTCGCGTACATCATGCTCGCCGGACCGCACGAGCCGACGATGGAAGCGGCGATCAAGAACGTCGACGAGATGATCAAGCTGGACGCCGACTACGCGGTGTTCGCGGTGTTCTCTCCCTACCCGGGCACGGAGAGCTTCGAAGATGGCGCGAAGTTGGGCTTGTACCCGGCGGATTGCTGGGATCGCCTGATGAAAGATCCGTTGTGCGGGGTGGAGGTTCCCGCTTCGTGGGAGGAGCATCTCACCAAGGTGCAGATCCTCGAATTGCTGAAGATCGCGCACCGCAAGTTCTACTCGCGGCCGCGCTTTGTGGCGCGCGCGATCTCGCAGGTCGCGACGCCCGCCGAGTTCAAGCGCTTGGCGCAGGGGGCGCTCTCGATCTTCAAGTTGGAGCTGCTCAACGCCAACAGCCGCACCGCTCCGGTCTGAGCGCTGGGGTCGCTCCATGTGGTTGCGGCCGCCATCGTTCGCGATGGGCGGCTCCTTGTGGCTCAGCGACCCTTACACAAGCGCGAAGGCGGGAAGTGGGAGTTGCCGGGCGGCAAGGTCGAGCCCGGCGAGTCCGAGCAGGCGGCGTTGGTGCGCGAGATCCGCGAGGAGCTGCTCTGCGAAGTCACCGCGGATCTGCGTATCGGCGAGGGGACGATAGGAGGCGTGCGCTTGTGCGCGTGGCTGTGCTCGCTGGTCGACGGGGAGCCGACGCGCACCGAGCACATCGAGCTGCGCTGGCTCACACCCGACGCCATCTCCGGTATGGATTGGGCCGCTGCGGATGTGCCGCTGCTAACCGCGCTTCGTGACGCCCTGCGTTGGTGAGCGCTTACTTTCGCGCTGCGAGGAACGGCAGCCCGATCCCGGAGAGCACCAGCAGCGTCATCCCGAGGACCGCGCGGGTGTCGGGGACCTGACCCAGCCAGATTGCCCCGAGCACCGTGGAGAACAGCGGCCCCGCCGCACCTGCAGCAGCCACCGGCCCGGCGCGGCCTACGCGGTAGGCTTCGGTCATGATCAGCTGCGCGAAGGTGGCCGAGAGCCCGGCGCCGATCAACAGCCCCAGGGTGATCGGATCGCGGGGGATCGCGTCGCCTGCGAGCACGGCCCCGGTCACGCTGCCGATGGCCGCGACGAGCGTGAAGTAGAACACGATGGTGATCGGTCGGTTGCTGGCTCCGGCCTTGCGCACCGTCAAGTACGCGCCGGCCGCGCACAACCCGCTCAACAAGCCCATCCCGCGCCCTAAGAGGTCGTTTCCTTCCCCGGTGTGCGGCGTCGCGAGCAGCGCGACCCCGACCAGCGAGCATCCGACGGCCACCCACACCAAGCGGCCGGTGCGCTCGCCGAGGAACACCGGCGCGAGCAGCGCCACCCACACCGCGCTGGTCTGGTTGAGAAAGGCGGCCTCACCGACCCCAAGGTGGGCGAGCGCGGTGAAGTACGTCACCAGCGATAGTCCGCCGAAGACGCCACGCGCCCACAGCGCGGCGCGCCCGTCGCCGAAGAGCAGGGCGCGATTCCCGCGCGCCATCGCGATCAGCGCGATCAGGTTGACCCCGGACCGGAACGCGCTCGTCACCAGCGTGGACAGCGTCGGATCGTGCTTGTGGGCCGCGCCGACGAAGGTGGCCATCATCGCGAAGAGCACCGAGCATCCGACCATGAGCGCTACGCCTCGTGTGGAGTCGTCAGCGTGGCCGTTGGCGAGCGCGGTTAACGGTGGTTTGGGCATAGGCGCGCCGGGTAGCCCGGCATGGGGCGCTCCGCCTCCGCGGTTGTGTACGAATCCTTCGCCGCACGAAGGAAGTATTTTGGGAAGGAACATCCTTGAAAGGCCTCCAGAATCACGCGTTGAGCGTACGCGTTGTGGCGCTGGCGCTCGCCGAATTGTGCGCGCGGCGGATAGACTGTGCCACCAACGAACAGGAATGCCCCTGAATGGCTAGCGGTTTCCGCTCCAGACCTCCGACGTTCTCCCCCGGGATGAACCTTTCCGACTATTACAAGGTCGAGGCGCTGATTCGTTTGGCCGAAGGCCGGATGTTTTATCTGGTGAACGACAATCGGCCCGATCGTCTGACCCGGCGCTGCTGGGAGTGTGGTTGCGAAGAAAACCCATCTGTGCAGCTTAATTGCGATGAATGTGGTGCATCGCTCGCCACGCGCCGCTTCTTGTTGTCGACCCGATGGGACCGCGAGCGCTTCACGCCGTACCTTCAGTTCTTCCAGAAGCAGGTTCAGCACCCCGCGCTGCTGTCCCCCTGCGACGTTTTTCCGTATCCGGAAGAAAATCCGGTGCTGATGTGCTCGGTGGTTCCGTTTACCAATGAAGCGTTGATGTTGGATGAGGCCGCGCCGCTCCCCATTGAGCGGGTCGTGGCTTTTGCCCAACGGGCAGCGGGCATCATCGGGATGTTGGCGTTCAACGGCGTGCGTCTGGGCTGGCTGCATCGCTCCAACTTCGGCATCCGTCCGGGGGGCGAGTTTGTGCTCTTCGATCCTGAGGTCGCGGCCGTCGAGTCGCGTCCGCTCACGGTGGAAGAGTACGCGCCGACCATGAAGGAGCTCGGCGAGATCCTGCGTCGCTACACACCGCTCGAGGAGCGCGCCTGGCAGGCGTTGTTCGCGAGCGTCGAGGCGGGCGCGTACAGCAGCACGCCCGAGTTCGGACAAGCGCTGCAGCAGGAAGCCCATCGTCACAAGCGCCAGCGGCTCACCCGTCACGCGGGGATGACCGATGTGGGCTTGGTACGCTCGCTAAATGAGGACAACTGGGGTTGGTCCCGGCTCACGGAGGGCGTAGAGCTGTTTGTAGTGGCGGACGGCATGGGGGGGCACGACTCGGGGGAGGTCGCGTCCCAGATGGCCGTGGAGACGCTCGTTCGCGTCGCGAAAGATCGCGTGGACGTCACACCCCGCCCGTCGGTTTCGGTGATCGAGAACATCCTCGACGAGGCGTTCCAGGAAGCCAACAACACCATCAAAGGCAGCGCCGAGGCGCGTGGCAGTGACATGGGCACCACGCTCGTCACCTGCATGGTGGTGGACGATCAGATCGCGCTCTGCGCCAATGTAGGCGATTCTCGCGGCTATTTGGTGCGTAACGGCACCCTGCACCAGATCACGCGTGATCACTCGTTGGTGGCGCGTATGGTCGAGCAGAATCGCATCACCGCTGAAGAAGCGCGCAACCACCCGCACTCGAACATCCTGCTCCGCACCGTCGGGACCGAGCGCAACGTCGACATCGACATCTTCCAGGTCGAGCTCGAAGAGGGCGACAGGCTCGTCCTCTGCTCCGACGGGCTCTGGGGCGAGGTCGATGACGCCGAGATCGAGCAGATCTGCACGCAGTCCGATGACAACCGCGCGATCAGCCGCCAGCTCGTCCGCGCCGCGCACATGGGCGGCGGCAAGGACAACATCACCGTGCTGGTCATCAGCGTCCCGAGCGTCGGCCCTACCGTGGCTCCCGCTGAGCGCACCGCCGAAGAGCTGATGCGCTCGGGCTGATCGGTCGCTCGGCCTCTACAGCACCCGCTGGCCGCGCTTCCAGACCTGCTCGGCCAGCGTGCCGCCCATGTACTGCAGGAGCACCTCGACCGAGGGCGGCTCGCCGACCGGCGGCGCGTAGAGCGCGATGTCCGCTGCGGAACCGGCACCCAACCAGCCGAGGTCGGTGCGGCCAAGCGCGCGCGCGCCGTTGCGCGTGATCCCCATCAGCGCCTCTTCAGGGGTCAATCCCATGGTCAAGCACGCCAGCGTGGCGGCGACCCAGAGGTTGTTGACCGGGGATGAGCCGGGGTTGAAGTCGGTCGCGACGGCCAGCGGCACACCGGCGGCGCGCAGCGCGGCGACCGGCGGCGCGCTGTCCTTCAAGTACAGCATCGCCCCGGGGAGCAGGACCGCGACCGTGCCGGCCTTTGCCAGCGCGGCCACACCGTTCGCGTCGAGGCGCTCCAGATGGTCGGCGGACCACGCCCCCAGCTCCGCGGCGAGCGCGGCGGCCCCGGTGTAGGCCACTTGCTCGGCGTGCACGTGCAGTCCAAGGCCGAGCGCGCGTGCGCGAGTCAGGATCGCCCGTGTTTCCTCAAGGGTAAACGCGCCATCATCGCAGTACACGTCCACCGCGGTCACCCGGTTGGCGAGCGTCGGGAGGTGCGAGTCGAGGATCTCCTGCAGGTACGCGCTGCGCTCGGCGCCGGTGTTCCGGCCGCGCGGAAACACATGCGCGAGGTAGGTCGAGACGACCTCCACCGGGCCCGAGCTCGCTTGCGCCGCGTCGATCATGCGGGCTTCGGTGCGGAGATCGAGCCCGTAGCCGCTCTTGATCTCCACCGTCGTCACGCCGTGCGCGAGCATGGTCTCGAGGCGCGCCGAGGTCAGGAAGCTCAGCTCATCGGTCGTGGCCATCCGCGTGGATTGCACGGTGGTGTGGATGCCGCCGCCGCCTTCGAGCAGCGCCGTGTAGTTTGCGCCTCCGAGGCGGCGCACAAAATCGCCGACGCGACTGCCCGCGAAGGTCGTGTGGGTGTGGCAATCGACCAGCCCGGGCATAGCGATCAGCCCGTCGGCGTCGATGATCTCCTCGACCGGGACGTCGTCGACCTCGGGTCCGATGCCGACCACCGTGCCGCCCCGCAGCACGATTGCGACGTCCTGATGCACCCGGGTGCCGTCCCACAGGCGTGAAATTCCCTCGATGCGGGTGGCGGGTTGGTGCTTAAGGTTTGGGGACGGAGGCTTCATGGCTGTCGACATTTCCATCACCTACTGCACCAGTTGAGGCTACCTCCCGCGTGCCACCCGTGCGGTGGATGTGCTGCGGGAGGAGCTAGGTATCGAAGCGCGGCTCATCAAGGGTCATGGGGGTATTTTCGAGGTCCGCGTGGGTGACCGCGTGGTCGCGAAAAAGACCTTCTCGGGCTTTCCCCTCGAGGACGAGGTCGTCCGCGCGGTCGAGGGTGCGTTGAACGGTCCCGGACCCTGAACTAGGGCAGGTAGAAGCGACCGCCGATGGCGGCGTCGAAGGTGCCGCGCGGGCGTGGCAGCATGCCGATGCCCGGCGCGATCTCGACGAAGCCTTCGATCGGCACACCCTCGTGGTAGAACGCCATGCCGAGCGGGATGCGAACGGCGAGGTTTGAGGGCGCGTAGCCCGTGTCGGTCGCGCTCGTGGGGCCGCTGATGCGGAACCGCGGGCCTACGCCGATGTAGAAGGGGAACGAGATGGCTTCGATCTCGGGCGAGTGCATCGTCGCCATGGTGTAGAGCACTTCGACGTGGATCGCCGCGCTTTGGGTCGCGCTGTCCCAGCCGAGCGCGCCGTCAAACCACATGCCCTTCAGGCTCGGTTTGTAGCTGGCCGAGGCGCCGATCGGGAGTCCGATCATTACACCGACGCCGACGCCCACGGGGTCACGTTCGATGGGATGGGGTGGTTTTGCGGCCGCAGGCTGGGCCGTGGCGGGCGCCGTGACCGGAGCGGGGGCCGCAGGAGCGACCGGCGCTGCGGGTGCAGGCGTCGCTGCGGGTGCAGGCGTCGCGGCGGGTGCAGGCGTCGCGGCGGGTGCAGGCGTCGCTGCGGGTGCAGGCGTCGCGGCGGGTGCAGGCGTCGCCGCGGGTGCAGGCGTCGCTGCAGGTGCAGGCGTCGCTGTGGGGGCGGCGTCGCTGCCCGCGGCCTCCACCGGGATCGCGAGCGGCTCTGCGGCAGGCTCCGCAGGCGTCGCGGGGGGAGTGGAGGTTCGAGGCTCTGCGTTGGCGGAGGTCGAAAGGAGGGTGAGGAGGGTGAGCAGCACAGGCCAGTGCTAACCCGTTGTAAGCGCGGTCAATTGGGTTCTTCGAACAGGCTGAACACGTCCTCCCCTTGGTAAACGGTGATCAACCGTTGCATCGCGGATCCAAGGGCAGGGTCGTGAAAGGCCTTCCGCCAATGGGGATCGTCGCTGATGCTGCGAAAGGAGAATCCGTACCGCAGCGCGGTGGTCAACTCCCGCTCGAAGGTGACGACGTCGCCCTGTCGGCCTGCGACGTCGGCGAGGCGGAAATGTCCGGGCCAAGCGTCGGGTGCGGACGCTGTGACAGCCGTAAAGTCCGCTTTGGCCGCCTCCAGATCGCCTTGCTCTAAGCGTAGCTCTCCGCGGTCGTAGTGCGCCGCGACCATCGTCGGATCCGCTTGGAGCGCGGCGTCCAGCGCCCGCAGCGCGCGGTCGGGTCGGCCTGCGAGCCTCCATCCCAAACCCAGCTCGTAGGACAACTTGGCGTCTTCGGCGGAAGCCGTCACGCCGATGGTCTTGCGCCAGCGCGCTGCGAACGCCTCGGCCTCGTCGATCTGCTGGGCTTTGGCCATCCCCGCGATGGTGTCGGCGGCCGCGTTGGCGAGCTCGGTGTGGTAGTCGCGCGGGAGCAGCTCGGCGTGGGCGATGCGCACCCCGAGCGGCCCCTGAAGCGCCCACCACAGCGCGATCATCGGGAGGCCGGGGCGCCGATCACCGGCTTGTGGGCCTCTGAGGTGCTCCCATTCTGCTTCAGGCTCACGCAGGACAGGCGCTTGCGGTAGCTTTCGTAGTCGAATTGCGGAGAGTTGGCCTCGTCGTGGCAGCCGACGCATGTCGCTTCGACCACCGCTTGTCCGTGGTTTCGTCGTGGGTCATCCCGATGCGCGGACATCGGCCCGTGGCACTCCTCGCACTGCACTGCCTTCCACGTGCGCATCGCGACGTCGTCTGCGGAGGCGTTGCCCCCAGGCTCTCCCCAACCGGTGGAGTGACAGCTGACGCACTCTGGGTTGGCCGTGGCGTTGCGGCTCAGCAGCGCCTGCCACGCCTGAGGATGCGACGGGGTCGCGGCCCACGCGGCGACGTAGTCATCGTGGCATCCGGTGCAGGACCCCGCAGACACGTACCGGACCGCCTGCTCCTCGGCGACCCGGCTCTTCGCCGCGCCGACGCTGGCCTCTTGAAACTGGCGTACCGCTTCGGAGATCGCAGCCTCGCCTTGCAGATCGGAGCCTAACGGGCGGTCGCGCACGAACACGAGGTTTCGGCCCGCGGCGGCCGGCGATAGCGCGTCCCATAGGCTGTCGACCCGTCGCTGCTCCGCGATACGCGCGGGCCCGGTTTGCAGGACGAGGCGCTCCAGCGCGTCGTCCCAGGCCTCCCAGCTCCGTGCGTCGGGGGCGCCGTTCACCAAGCTGGCGGGTCCGGGCTTGGTGCCGATCGCCCAGCGCACGACGCTCACAAAACGACCTCGGTCCGGCGCTTCGACGATCGGCGCGCCGGTGGTGCGGGTGGGGGTGTCCAGGTCTTCGCCGCGTGTCCCGAGCACGATCCCGACCTCGGGGACGCCCTCGGCGACGCGCTGATTGACGGAATGGCTCGCGTTGGACAGCACAACCCAGCCGTCGACCGGCGTAGTGACCTTCGTGATCGCGCCGCGCACCGCCGCCACGAGCGCGTCTTCATCGAGGAGCGCGCCGGGCAGCGGTCCGCTCAGTCCGACCACGCCGATACGCGCGCCGCCGCGCTCGAGCACGGCCGTTGGTGCGAATCCTGCGACGTTGACGGCGACCGCGTCCTTCCAGGACGTCTCCGCGGGATCGACCGCGCTGCGCACCCGCAGGTCGGTGGGACCCGGCGCCCACGCGTCTAAGCCCACCTGCCGGCTTAGGGTGAGCACGGTCTGGGCGCGGAGCGCTTGGTCATCGGCTCGCACGCCCTTCGCGCCCTTGATCAGCATCTCTCCGGCATCGAGCACGAACACAGGGTCCCCCTGCTCTTTTAGCTGGCTGAGATACTGGCCGCGCCGCACGAATCCGCCGTACGGTACGGTAGGACAGCCGCAAACCTCGATCTCGCCGCGCACCTCTCCGGTCCACGCGAGGGTGATCCGCTTCTGCGGCAGGACCTCGCCGGCGGGGGGAAGCGATGCCGCGTCGGTTCGAGGGGGGAGCGCCGGCAGATCCTGGGGCGCATCGCCAGCGCCGTCGCAGGCGGCGAGCGCGGCGCCGAGGAGGAGCGGGAGCAACAGCAGTCGGCGCGGCGCGAGGAGCACACGGCTATGTATCCCTGTCACGTTCCGGTGAATCTCCGCGGTGCCGTGGCCACGAAATTTGGAGGTAGCGCGAGAAGGGGGCACACTGCAGGAGCCGGAGTTTTGCATGCCCTCTCTGTTGTCCTTGCTGGTGCTCGGTCTCCCCAACCTGTCCTCCCACGCGTTGGCCTTCGCGCCTACAGAGGGAGCCGGGGTGGCGCCGAACCGCACAGAGGTCTACCACATGCCGGCGCAGCTGCGCTTGCGGCACACGCCGTCGTGGGAGGAGTTTGTACAGGGGGAAGGCGCGGGATGGCTCGCTCGCTTCGACGAGCGCGAGGCGACGGCGCGGCGCGCGTGGGGCCCGGGAATTCCGATCGGCGGCGTCCGCAGCGAGGGCGAGGTGGAAGCGTCCTTGCGGGCATTTTTTGCGCGCAACCCGGGAATGGTCGGCGTGGATCAAGGCCAGCTCGTGCTGCGTGCCATCGGCTATTCGGCCTCGATGGACACCTGGTACGTGGACTTTGACCGGCTGATCTCGGGCGCACCCGTGTGGGGGGGCGGCGTGACTGCGCGCGTTCGCGGCGGCGAGCTGGTCATGTTCGGGGTCAGCACCTACCCATCGGTGCAGTCGTTGCCGAAGCCGAGGCTCAGCGTCGCGGACGCGGAGCAGGTGGCGCAGCTGCAAGGCCCGGCCGCCCTCGCGGATCACACGGGCGTGGTCACCAAGCTGGTCGCGTTGCCCTGGGATCGCGCCGGTGGGCTGGACGTGCGCTTGTGCTGGGAGGTGCGCTCGCACACCGACTCGCCGCTTGGAAACTGGGTGACCCACGTGGACGCCGCGACCGGCGAGCGCCTGAACACGTACAATGAGATCTCTACGTTCACCGGGACGATCCTCGGCACGACCCACACCCGCACGCTGGACGGCGACTACACCACGTCCGCGCTCCCGTTGATCAAGCTTAGCGGCGCCGACGGCTCCACGCAGTACGCGAGCGAGGCTGGCGTGGCTACGCTCTCGGACAGCACGACATGGACCGCCTCGTTGAGCAGCAGCTATGTGTCGGTGCGGAATGACTCGGGGCCCGAAGGCTCCTTGCCGGTCACGTCGTCCTCGTTGACGTGGACGTCCTCGAACGCCACTCAAGCTGAGATCGACACGTACAAGTACGTGTTTGACGTTCGGGCGTGGGCGCTGGAGATGGCGCCCGACAACGGGATGGCGACCGACGCGCTCACGGCGAAAGTGAACGTCAGCGGCAACTGCAACGCCTACTACGACGGAAACCTGAACTTCTACGACGAGGGCGGCGGCTGCAACAACACCGGCGAGATCGCCGACGTCGTCTACCACGAGTGGGGTCACGGCTTCCATTATTACGCCTTGGAAGCTGGCGTATATGATCCTTCGATCTCCGAAGGCATCTCCGACACCATCGCGACGTTGATGACCCACGACTCGCACATCGGCCCGTACTTTTACACCTCAGGCGGGTCGATTCGCGACACGTCTACCGACTACGTGTACCCGGCCGACGTCACCGGAGAGAGCCATCAGGACGGCTTGATCTTCGCCGGCGCTGTTTGGGATCTTTGGGACAATTTGAACACCAGCTACGGCGAGAGCCGCTCGGACTCCGGGGACGGCTGGCGCACGGCGTCCAGCCTGCTCGCCAATGGCCTCCACGCCGGTCCGACGATCCCGGAGAGCTACGACGAGTTCGTGCTCGCCGACGACGACAACAACGACGTCACCGACGGGACGCCCCACTTTTGCGAGATCCTCGACGCCTTCGGGCGTCACGGCCTCGGCCCCGGCGGAGACTCCTCGATCATCGGCATCGACCACAACCCCCTCGGAAACCAGTCGTCCAACACGCCGATCCCGTTTGAAGGCGCGGTGGTGAACCTCGCGCCCGGCTGCACGGAATTCACGCTCGCCGACGTCACCGTGCACTACTCCACCGATGGCGGTGGCTCCTGGCTCGAGACCGCGGGCGCAGTGACCGGCGACGCCTTCACCGGCGAATTCTCGGGCTTCCCGGGCGGGACCATTGTCACCTACTACATCTCCGCCACCGCCGCGGATGGCACCAATGTGATGTTGCCCTCTGGCGGGGACATCGCCCCGTACACGTTCTACGTCGGCCAGCTGGAGCAGGTCTGGTGCGCCTCCTTTGACGACGATGACGGCGGGTTTACCCACGCGCTGCTCGACGGCCGCGACACCGAGGGCGCCGATGACTGGACGTGGGACCGTCCTACCGGCATGGCCGGGGATCCCAGCGAAGCCTACACGGGCCGGAAGATCTGGGGCAACGATCTGGGCGGCGGGAACTACAACGGTGAATATCAGTCCAGCATCCAAAACCGTCTTTCGTCGCCGGCGATCGACGTCGGTGACAACACCGAGCTGATCCTCCAGTACCGTCGGTGGTTGAGCGTCGAGGACGGCTACTACGATCACGCCCGCGTGCTCGCGAACGACGCCGAGGTGTGGTCCAACCACGCCAGCGGCGAGAACCCTGGCAACGAGCAGACCGAAGACCACGAGTGGATGCTCCACACCCTGCGCCTGTCGCGCGCTGGCAACCCGATCACCCTCGGGTGGGAGATCCAGAGCGATCAAGGCTTGGAGTTTGGCGGTTGGAACATCGACGACGTGTGTCTGTACGCGCCCGCTGCCGACCCGATCGACGACACCGCGGGCTCAGATACGGGCTCGGACTCTGCCAGCGACGGCCCGGGAGACTCTGCGGACAACTCCAAGATCACCGTCGGTCACAGCTGTGGCTGCGCCTCCGCGCCGGGCGTCCCTTGGCCCGCAGCCGGGCTGTTCGTGGCGTTGCTCGTCATCCGCCGTCGGACGCAGGGCGCGCGGTAGCCGCGTGGCGCTGGCCGGGGTAATGCACCGGCTTGCAGGCTTGGTCCTGTGTGGAACTGACCGCGTACCCGAGGCATTTGATGTTCAGCGCAACTCCTGAAAGCCCGAGGATGTTCGAGAGCAACTTCGTCGACGCGTTCTCTCGTGTCCCGTGGTTCGTCGTCCCGATCATCTACGTTCCGCTGATCAGCGGGCTGTTCGCCACCGGCATGGTGCGCTTCGGGATCGAGGCGCTGCCTTCAGTTGGGTTGTTTGCAGCTGGATTTTTTGTGTGGACGCTGACCGAATACTGGCTGCATCGCACCTTGTTTCACTGGACGCCGAAGACGTCCTGGGGCCCGCGGTTTCACTTCCTGCTTCACGGCGTCCATCATGACTATGTCAATGATCGGATGCGTCTGGTGATGCCGCCTGCGGCGAGCTTGGCGCTCGCGGCGGTGTTCATGCCGACCTACTGGCTGCTGATGGGCAGCTACAGCCTGCCATTCTTTGCGGGAAAAGCCGCTGGTTACCTCGCATATGACATGATTCACTACTACACGCACCACGGCAAGCCTTCGTCCACGTGGATGAAGCGGCTGCGTGCGCACCACATGAATCACCACCACAACAAAGAAGGCCGGAAGTACGGCGTATCTTTTATGTTTTGGGACCGTGTGTTCGGGACGATGTAAGCGTCTGGTAGAGCGGGCCTCTTCCGCCGCCTAAACCGTTCGCAGAGGCTGCGATCTGCAGCTGGACGTAGGCGATCGCGGCCTCGCAGGCGTCTCTGAGGGTGTCGCCGTGCGCGAGGCGCGTGGCCAACGCTGACGCCAGCGTACATCCGGTGCCGTGGGTGTGCGGTGAGGCGATTCGAGGGTGGCTCCAGCGCGCGAGCTCCTGGTCCTCTGCGTCATACAGCACGTCGGTCAGCGTGTCGCCGTCGCCGTGCCCGCCTTTGAGCAGCCGGGGCCCGTTAGGGAAGAACGGCGCTTCATCGAGGTTGGGCGTCACCAGCGTGGCTGCGCGTGCCAGCTCACGCAGCGCTGAGAACGTGGCGGGGTCTTGCAGCGTGCGCCCCCCTTTGGCGACCCCAACCGGGTCGAGCACCATCGGGCCGCGCCACTCCGATAGCGCGCGGCGTACGGCGTTGACGATGTCGGGCGTGCCCAACATACCGATCTTCAGCGCGTCCACCGGCATGTCCTGCAGCACGGCGCGCACCTGCGCTTCGACCAGCTGGGGATCGACGGGCGACACCGCGTGTACACCGTGGGTGTTCTGCACGGTCAAACAGGCGATGGCGGCCATCGCGTACCCGCCGTTGGCGTGTATCGCTTTGATGTCCGCCTGGATGCCCGCGCCGCCGCTGGGGTCGGAGCCGCCGATCGCGAGTACGGTTCGAGGACGCATGCGGGCTCCCTATCCAGACCGATCGCGCGACGTAGCAGCAGCGGTGCGGGAAACTGGATAGCGACCGTGGGTGACCACGGAATCCCACAGCGCACAAGCCCCCACTCGGAACGATGTCGCGGCGGTGCACGCGTCCATGCCAGGTTGCGGGCTCGCCGCCTACATGACCGTGCTCTTGGTGGTCATGACCTTCGGCGGCACGATGGCGCTGATGTCGGGCTTGACCATCGTCGCGTCCAGCGAGGCCGCGCGTCCTACCCGCCTGATGTACGGCGGAGACGTTGAACCCTACCTGTACAACGGCATGCGCGCGGCGAAGCTACTCGGCGAGTTCGAGGTCCCGGACGCGTTCCACGCCGAGGACTGGACGGGGATGTCGACGTGCGCGGTCACGCGCACCGACGTCCTGCGGCTTGGGACGGAAGGGGCGCTGAAGATCCCCTTCGCTGCGATCACCGACATCGTGCCCGACGCCGACGGTGTGCGGGTTCGGGGATCGTGGAGCGCCGTGCCCAACGACATTGTGCCGCCGCCATCGAGTCCGGTCTCCGAGGTGCTTTGTCGCTTCGCCCCCGCCGACGGAGGCGATCGTTTCTTGTCCATGGTGCGCGCGGCCACCGGCAAGTCGCTCGCTCCATAGGCTCCGGGACGGTTTTCGGATAGATGCCCGGTTTGGAGTCGAGCCATGGCCTCCGCGAGCTTCTCTTCCGTCGTAGAGATGTTCCATCATCGCTGCCGTTCTACGCCGGACTCCGACGCCATGTACTACAAGGTCCGCGGGGAATGGAAGACGATGGTTTGGAGGGAGGCCGGCCGTCGTGCGCGCAACATCGCGTGCGGGCTTCGCGCCCGCGGCATCGAGGTGGAGCAGCGCTGCGCGATCCTGTCCTCTACGCGCATGGAATGGGTGCTTTGCGACATGGGGATCCTCGCAGCCGGCGCGGCTACGACCACGATCTACCCGTCCAACCGACCGGATGAGTGTGAGTACATCCTCAACGACTCTGGCACGCGCGTCGTGTTCGTCGAAAACCAGAAGCAAGCGGACAAGATCCTGAGCGTTCGCGCCAATTTGCCCGGCGTCGAGCGTCTGATCCTGATCGACGGCGCAGCCTCTGCCGATGGGTTCGTCCTGACGCTCGCTGCGCTCGAAGCCGAGGGCGAGGCCTGGGACAAAGCCAACCCGGGTCAGTACGACGCGATCACCGCGGCGATCAAGTCCGAGAGCCTCGCGACGCTGATGTACACCTCGGGGACCACGGGAAACCCCAAAGGCGTCATGTTGGACCACGACTGCTGGGTCTATGAGGGCGAAGCCATCGACACGATGGGCATACTGACGCCGTCCGACAAGCAGCTGCTGTTCTTGCCGCTCGCGCACAGCTTTGCCAAGGTGCTCGAGATCGCGTTCATTCGCGTGGGCACACCTACGGCGATCGACGGGGACACCGACGCGCTCGCTGCCAATCTGATCGCCTTGCAGCCGACGGTGATGGGCGCGGTGCCGCGCGTCTACGAGAAGCTCTACAACAAGATCGTGTCTGGCGCCCGGGAGGGCGGCGGCTTGAAGTGGGCGATCTTCCAGTGGGCGTTGGGCGTAGGCCGTGAGGTTTCGGGGCTGCGCCAGAAGGGTCAGGAGCCCGGCGGGCTGCTTGGCGTGAAGCACGCGATCGCCGACAGGCTGGTGTTCAGCAAGATCAAGCAGAAGGTGGGGGGCCGCGCTCGCTTCTTCATCTCCGGCGGCGCGCCGCTCTCCCGCGAGATCGGCGAGTTCTTCCACGCGATCGACGTGTTGATCCTCGAGGGCTACGGCTTGACCGAGACCAGCGCCGGTGCGTTCTTCAATCGTCCGGACAGCTTCCGATTTGGAACCGTGGGACGCGCATTTCCGGGCACCGAGGTGCGCATCGCTGACGATGGCGAGATCCTCATCCGCGGGCGTCACGTCATGCAGGGCTACTACAACCGCCCGCAAGACACCGCCGACACGCTGGAGAGTGACGGCTGGTTCCACACCGGCGACATTGGGCAGCTCGAAGACGGTGGGTTCCTGAAGATCACCGATCGCAAGAAGGATCTCATCAAGACCAGCGGCGGCAAGTACGTCGCGCCGCAGGAGATCGAAAACCGCATCAAGACGCGCAGCACGTTGATCTCCCAGGTGCTTGTGCACGGCGACAACCGAAACTTCTGCTCCTTGCTGGTGACGATCTCGGCGGACAACGCGCCAAGTTGGTTCAAAGCCAACGGCATGGATCCGGTTAGCTACGACGTGCTGATCCGGCACCCCAAGGTGCTCGAAGAGGTCCAGCGGGTCGTGAACGAGATCAATACGGAGCTGCCCAGCTTCGCCACGTTGAAGAAGTTTGCGATCCTGCCCAAGGACTTTTCGCAAGAAGAGGACGACATGACCCCGACGCTGAAGGTAAAACGCAAGAACGTTCAGGCCAAGTACAAGGAAACCCTCGATGGGTTCTACGTCGGCGCCTCGGCGTCGCTGTAGTAGGGAGCCAACTTGTCCTCGCGAATCTCTGGTTTTTTCAAGCTTACTCCTTCCGAACGCCGCACGGCTGCGCTGCGCGCCGCCGGAGTTCCGCTGGTGGCGGGCGCGTGGGAAGGACTCGACCCCGCCATCGCCGATGCGATGATCGAGAACGTCGTCGGCATCTTCGCGCTGCCCAACGGCGTGGCGGTCAACCTGCTGCTGAACGGACAGGACCGACTGGTGCCGATGGTCGTGGAGGAGCCGAGCGTGGTCGCGGCGGTGTCCAACATGGCGCGGCTCACGCGAGCGGCCGGCGGTGTGGTCGGCGAGTGTGACGCGAGCGTCATGATCGGGCAGGTTCAGGTCAGCGCCCCCGCGCCGGGTGCGGCCGATCGGCTGCGCAGCGCGATCCCGTCGTTGAGCGCGCTCGCTGCGGGGGTTCATCCGCAGTTGGTCGCTTTTGGCGGTGGTTTGCGCGGCATGGAAGTTCGCGAGCTGCGCTACGACGAGCCCGGCGAAGATCCGGAAGACATCCTCGTCCTGCACTTTTTCTTAGACTGTGCGGACGCGATGGGCGCCAATATGGTCAACACCGTCGCCGAGCGGCTCATGCCCGAGGTGGTGGCGATCACCGGTGGCCGCAGCGGCTTGCGCATCCTCTCGAACCTCGCCGACCGTCGCCTTGTGCGCGCCTCGGTCCGCATCCCGGTGGGGCTGCTGGACGAGCCTGCCGTTCCTGGGCGCGACGCGGCCGACGGCTTGGACGTCGCGAAGGGCATCGCCGCGGCGTGGCGCTTCGCATGGGCCGATCCGTACCGGGCGGCGACGCACAACAAGGGCATCATGAACGGCGTCGACGCGGTCGCGCTCGCCACTGGCAATGACTGGCGCGCGATCGAAGCTGGCGCCCACGCGTTCGCCGCGCGTAGCGGTCAGTATCGGCCGCTCTCTACCTGGAAGGTGCGCGACGGCGCGTTGCTCGGCCAGCTGGAGATGCCCATGCAGGTCGGCACGGTGGGCGGTCCGATCAAGGTGCATCCGACGGTGCAGCAGAATCACGCGATCGCGGGGATCCACGGCGCCCGGGACCTCGCGGTGATGCACGCCGCTGTTGGTCTGGTCCAGAACCTCGGCGCGCTTCGGGCGCTGGCGCGTGAGGGCATCCAGCAGGGCCACATGCGCATGCACGCGCGCACGGTCGCCCTCGAGGCGGGCGCCTCTGGGCTGGAGATCTCTCAGGTGGTCGAGGCGCTGTGCCGCACCGGTGAGTTCACCGTGCAAGCGGCACGCTCCATCCTCGGCCGGTAGCCCCGGTCGGGGCTTACCCGACCGTCCAGGTTTCGCGACCGGTGACCAGCGCTTGCAGGTCGATGGGGCCCTTGGCCTCGGCGGCTGCTTTGGCTTCGACGAGCTGCTCGTTCATCTCGGCGTCGAAGGTCGGCCGCTCCTTGCGGTGGATTACGCCCATGGGAACCGGGAATTCCGGGTAGTCCATGCGGGCGAGGATCGCGGCGAGGTAGGGATCGGTCTCGTCGTGCACGAGGCAGTCGTCGGCGGTCAAGCCATCGCCAAGCTCGATGATCGTGGGGCGCAGTCCCTGAAGACGAATGCCCTTTTTCCCGCCTGCGTACACCATCGGCTTGCCGTGGGTAAGGAACAAGCAGCGCTCGTCCCGCACCGTCTTGTCGACGAGCTGGTCCCAAGCGCCGTCGTTGAAGATGTTGCAGTTCTGGTAGATCTCGACGAACGCCGCGCCGCGGTGCTCGTAGGCCGCGCGGAGCACGTCCCGCTGGTCCTTGGTGAAGATGTCGACAGAGCGCGCGACGAAGCTGGCGTCGCAGCCGAGCGCGAACGCCAGCGGCATCATCGGATGATCAACCGAGCCCAGCGGCGTGGACTTGGTCTTCTTGCCGTGCTCCGACGTCGGGCTGTACTGGCCCTTGGTCAGGCCGTAGATGCGGTTGTTGATCAACAGGATCTGGAGATCCACGTTGCGGCGCAGCACGTGCGCGGTGTGGTTGCCGCCGATGGAGAGGGCGTCGCCGTCGCCGGTCACCAACCACACGGAGAGCTCGGGGTTCACGGTCTTCAAGCCGGTCGCTACCGTAGGAGCGCGGCCGTGGATCGTGTGGAAGCCGTAGCTGGACACGTAGTACGGGAAGCGCGAGGAGCAGCCGATACCCGAGACCACGACGAGGTTTTCGCGGGGGATCTGCAGCTCGGCGAACACCGTCTGGGCCTGAGCGAGGATGGCGTAGTCACCACATCCCGGGCACCAGCGGATGATCTGGTCGCTCATGTAGTCTTTCTTGGTGAGCAACGGCTTCTGAACCGGTTCGGTGGTCATGCGTTCCCCTTCGAGGATGGGCTGGAGTGTTTGACAATCGCGGCAAAGATTTCGCTGACTTTGAAGGCTTGACCCTGCACTTTGGTCACCGGGACGCAATCGACGAGCGTCTCCGCGCGCAGCATGTGCGCGAGCTGGCCCATGTTCATCTCGGGCACCAGCACCTTCTTGTAGGAGCGGAGCACGCTCGCGGTGTTCTTCGCCATCGGGTTCATCCAGCGCATGTGGGTGAACGCGACCTTGTACCCGCGGGATCGCGCCATCTCGACGCCGCTGCGAATGGCGCCGGCGGTCGAGCCCCAGCCCACGAGCAACAGCTCGCCCGGATCGGCTTCGGTTCCGGTGTCGCCCTCAACGACGAGGTCCGGCACCGCGATGCGCGCGATCTTCTCGGCGCGCAGGTGGATCATCTTCTCGTGGTTGAGCGGCTCGTAGTTGACGTTGCCGGTGTGCTCGGCCTTTTCGATGCCGCCGATGCGGTGCTCGAGGCCTGGCGTGCCCGGCTTGACCCACGGGCGCGCCAAGGTGCCGGCGTCGCGGAGGTAGGCCTTGTAGCCGTCGGGATCGGTGCGGAACTGCACCGGGAAGGCCGGGATCGCCGAGACGTCGGGCACCCGCCACGGCTCAGAGCCGTTCGCGAGGTAGCCGTCCGTCAGCAGGATGACCGGGCACATGTGCGTCGTCGCGGCGCGGATGGCCTCGATCGCGACGTCAAAGCAGTCCGTAGGAGACGACGCGGCGATTACCGCGACCGGAGCCTCGCCGTTGCGGCCGTACATCGCCTGCATCAAGTCCGATTGTTCGGTCTTGGTCGGGAGGCCGGTCGAGGGACCGCCGCGCTGCACGTTGACGATGACCAGCGGAAGCTCGGTCATCACCGCGAGGCCGATGGCCTCGCCCTTCAGTGCCATGCCGGGGCCCGAGGTGGTGCAGATGCCCATCGCGCCGCCGAAGCTGGCGCCGATCGCCGAGCCGATCGCGGCGATCTCATCTTCCGCTTGGAAGGTGGTGACGCCGTACTGCTTGTAGCCGGCGAGCTGGTGCAGGATGTCCGAGGCCGGGGTGATCGGGTAGCTGCCGAGGAACAACGGCACGCCGGCCTTTTGCGCTCCGACGACCAGACCGATGGACAACGCCTGATTGCCGAGGATGTTCCGGTACTGTCCGGGCGGCAGATCGGCCTTGGGCACGTCGTAGCGGCTCTCGAACAGCTCGACGGTCTCGGCGTAGGCGTGGCCGGCGCGAAGGGCGCGGGTGTTCGCCTCGCGGAAGGGCTCTTTGAACTTGGTGGTGATCCACGCTTCGGTGCCCGCGAGGTCCCGGTTGTACATCCAGTACGCCATGCCGAGCGCGAAGAAGTTCTTGGTGCGATCGACCTCTTTCGTGCCCATGCCGAGGCCTTCGATGGCCTCTTTGGTCATGCGCGCCATGTCGACCTTCACCAGACGGTACTCGTCTAGCGAGCCGTCTTCGAGCGGGTTCGAGGTGATACCGGCTTTCTCGAAGTCCCGAGGTTGGAACTTCTCTTGGTTCACCACCAACAGGCCGCCCTTCTTGAGGTCGGCGATGTTGGCCTTGAGCGCGGCGGGGTTCATCGCGAACAACACCTCCGGCGCATCGCCCGGGGTGAAGACGTCGTGGCTCGAGAACCGGATCTGGAAACCCGAGACCCCGGCGAGCGTGCCGGCGGGGGCACGAATCTCGGCCGGGAAGTCCGGGAACGTCGAGAGGTCGTTACCGGCGTGCGCAGTCGTGTTCGTGAACTGACTGCCGGTAACTTGCATACCGTCGCCGGAATCTCCAGCGAAACGGATGACGACGTCGTCGAGGGTCTGAAGGGGCTTCATGGCGCTCCTGGCGGAAATACGAGTCGGAGGCTTTGGGCCAGCCGAGGGGGTGGTCAGCCCCGACAAGTATCACCGCGGAAGCCCGCACGGAAGCGGTTCCGTGCGGTTTGGTAAGCGCAGCAACCGGTCCGATGCCGGAGCTGCGCTGACCGCAGCGACTACAAGTAGTAGTACGCGTAGCCGCCGGCGTTCTGGTAGTCGATGTGGTTGCCGTCCTGCACGCCTTCGGCCCACGGGATGGTGTAGCCAGCGTAGGCGTAGATCATCACGTTGGTGTAGGTGTAGGTGCCGTAGTAGCCGTCGTAGGTGAACGAGGGCGCGAAGCCGTAGGTCCACTCTTCGCCGTCGTGGTCGCTGGCGCTCATGCCGGTTCCGGCGCACTTGTCACCGGTCATGGTGCCGGCGTCCCAGGTCAGGTCGAAGATGAACGAGCACTCAGGACACTCGGTGGCGCTCGGCACGCCCGAGTTGGGGTTGGTGACGCGGCAGTACTCTTCGGCGCCGGTCACGTCGTAGACGACGATGGACTCTTCGCCTTCCCAGGTCGAGTCGGTCACGTCGGCCGAGCCCTGGAACTGGATGAAGGAGTACGCGGTGTCGGCATCGGCGTCCGCGTCGGTGTCGGCGTCCGAATCGGCGTCGGTGTCCGCATCGGTGTCGGTGTCGGTGTCCGCGTCGCCCATCGAGCTGGTGTCGTCAGCTTTGGGAGTGTCACAGCCGAAGAGCACGAGGGGGAGGGCGATTACGGCGATGCTGGAGAAGGAAAGCGTAGACATGGGGGAACTCCTTGAAGGTGCGCGGCGGGCCTAACCGATTTTGGGGGCTGTCAACGGCTGTCAACAGCTGTCAGCGTCGGTCCCGCTTGCGCGGATGCCGACGCCTTTCCGGCTCAATCCTCGAAGTAGCGCTGGAACTGGGCGTAGCTCTCGATGATCAGCGGGATCGCGGTGCTCTCGCGGGCTTGGTGGGCCTGCGCGCTCTCTCCGGGGCCGAAGTTGACGGCGTCGATGCCTTCTTGACCGAGCCGCGCCACGTCGGTCCACGCCTGCTTCGCGGTCACCTTGTTGCCGTTGAGCGCGAGAAAGCGCTGCAGATGCGGGTTGTTGGTGACGACGGCGCCGGAGGGCGCGCGCTCGGGCAGCTCCATCGTGAATTCTACGTCGACGTGCTCGGCCACGAACGCCCGCAGCTCGGCTTCGGCGCTATCGAGGGAGCGGCCGGGCGCAAAACGGTAGTTCAAGTTCAGCTCGATGCGGTCGGGGATCACGTTGCGCGTGCGTCCGCCTTGCACCAGCGTCGCGGAGATCACCTCGCGAAACAGGTGGCCGTCGAGCAGGTGATCGATGGGCGCGCGTTGTCCGAGCGCGACGAGCAGCGCGCCCGCGGCGTGGATGGCGTTGGTTCCTTGCCAGGGGCGCGCCGAGTGCGCGGCTCGCCCGAGCAGCGTGACCTTGGCGTGAATGCTGCCGAGGCAGCCCACCTGCACGTCGTTGTCGGAGGGCTCGAGGCAAAATGCGAGCGCCGCTTCGCTCAGCCACTGCGCGGCTTCGAGCGTGGGGCCGAGGCCCGAGAGCGCCCACGGGCCTTCTTCTTTGTCGTAGAACACGAACCCAACGCGGGCGTTGAGCCCCGCGGGGTCCAACCGGCGCGCCAGCTCCAGCATCACCGCCAACCCGCTCTTCATGTCGCTGGCGCCGAGCCCGATGATGCGGCCCTCTTCGCAGCGCGGCGGCGCATCGCCTGGCTTGGGCGGAACAGTGTCGGTGTGTCCGACCAGCAGGATCAGCGGCCGGTTGTCCTCGGGAGCCGACGGGGGCCGAGCGAGCACGGTGTCGCCGATGCGCTCGACGGCGTAGGGCGTTTTGCGCAGCTCCGCTTCCACGTAGTCTGCGGCGGCGCGCTCGTCGCCGGTGACCGACGCGATCGCGCACAGCCGCAATGTCTCTGCGACCAACGCACGCTCGATCGCGGACCCCGCGGGGGTGCCGCGCTCGGGCTCAGACGGCGACATCAAAGTCCCGCAGCGCTTGGTTCAACGAGGTCTTCTGATCGGTGCTCGCTTGCCGGCGACCGATGATCAGCGCGCAGGGCACGCCGTAGGTGCCCGAAGGGAACGCCTTTTGGCGTACGCCGGGGATCACGACGCTGCGCGCCGGGACGCGTCCGGTGTAGCGCACCTCGGTCGGGCCGGTGACGTCGAGGATCGCGGTGGACGCGGTGAGCACGACGTTCGCGCCGATCACTGCTTCTTCTTCGACGACCACACCTTCGACGACGATCGCGCGGCTGCCGATAAACGCGCCGTCTTCGATGATGACGGGACGCGCGCCCGGGGGTTCGAGCACGCCGCCGATGCCGACGCCGCCGGACAGATGTACGTTTTTTCCGATCTGCGCGCAGCTGCCGACCGTGGCCCACGTGTCCACCATGGTGCCGGAGCCCACATACGCGCCGATGTTGACGTACGCGGGCATCACGATGGCGCCGGGCTCTACGAACGCGCCGTAGCGGATGACGCCGGGAGGCACGATGCGTACGCCGGGCGCGACCTGCTTGAGCGGGATCTTGTCATGAAAGTGGAAGGGGCCGACCTCGATGTGCTCCATCTGGCGCAGCCGGAAGTAGCCGAGGATCGCTTGCTTGATCCACGCGTGGGTGACCCATTCGCCGTCGATGCGATGGGCGACGCGCAGCTCTCCGCGGTCGAGAAGATCCAGGGTGGCGAGGATGGCTTCGGAGGAGCCGTCCTCTACGAGTTTTTGGAGGGGGTGCATGCCGGGCTTAGTAACCGAGCCGGCCCCCTGCGATCAGGACGGAGCTGCGACGTCGAGGAGGTCCAAGCCGGACGGTACGTCGTCCGCTCCCGAGTTCGCCGGCATCGGCGAGGCTTCCGACGCGATGCCGTCGTCCTCCTCGTCATTCAGGGCGGCGGGGCCGAGCAATCCGAGCGCGACCGCCAGCATCATGGGCGAGGCCTTGAAGAGTACGCGTGAGGTGAGACGCTTCATTTCTGGCTCCGATCAACTTTCTCCGTCTACTGTAAGCGCCGATCGGTGCCCCGTGTGTCTCATCGTGCAACGATCGGGTGGCGGGAATACCGAACTGCGAGGAGCTCAGGTCACGAGCGCGTTCAAGCGGCTGCGCCAGCCCGGCAGCGTGGCGGGCTCCAGCCGGGCGTCGCGCGGTCGAGGATCGGGGAGCGCCAGATCCGCGAGTCGCACCGGCGCGACCGTGCTTTGGGTGCGTTCGGTGCGCTCCAGACCGGCTTGTACCGCGAGCGCGAAGCCGTACCAGCTCGTGGTCTCCGCGGCCATGTGGTGGCTCGTACCTTCCGGCAGCGTCAACAGGCTTTGTGCAACATCGAGCGACCATGTGGGTTGTACGAGGACATCTGCGACCGCTGCAACGGTGTGGCCGGCGCGGAGGCGCTCGACCAGCGTGGAGCCGAAGGTGCGCCCCCCCGGGCCATACACCCAGCCCACCCGGCAAACGTTGCCGCCCTCGCGTATTACTGCTTGTTCCCCTTGGGCTTTTTGGTGCGCGTACGCGCCTTTGGGGGAGACCGCTGCGCTCGGCGCGTGGGGGCCCGGCGTCGAAAACACGAAGTTGGAGGAGAGCCACCAGAGCGGCACCCTGCGGGCCCAGTCGCCGGGGGCGTGCACGTTGATCTGTTCGGCCCGCACGATATCGTCGGGATGGCCCGCGCGGTCGACGGCGGTGAACGCTGCGCAGAAGAGCACCGCGTCGGGTTTGTGGCGGTCGAGCAAGGCTTCGCGCACCCGCGGGTCTGCGACGTCCCCGTCCGATCGACCGACGGCGATGAGGTGATCCCGGGGGCGTGCGCTCGCTGCGGACGCGACGATCGCGCGTCCGATCAAACCTTCGGCGCCGGTGACGAGGATCCGCATGGGGGCGGGTCTAACGCAGCTTCAGCGCGACAACCGCCAAACACGCTACGTTCGAGGCATGGAAGCGATACTCCCCGCCTGGGCCAGCGCGCTACGCTCTCGCTACCTTGCGGGAGAGGCCAGCGTTTTCCTGATCCACGGCAACGTGCGGGACGTTCATCCGTGGTTCGAGGCCGACGGCGCGCTGCGGTACGTGCCCATGCGCGAGTTCCTGACCTTGTTGCTCCAGAGAAACAAGGATTTTGTCGCGTACTACAACGTCTCCGAGGGGCTGAGCTTCGCCTCTGCGGCGCAGCGGGCGTTGTACCTGAGCGCGGTCAACGCGCGCCGGGCGCTGCTCGGGCGGGGACCGGTGGAGGAGCTGCCCCGGGCCGCGAGTGAGGTCTTGGACCGGGTGGAGGAGCTGGTCACCGACGCGTCCCAACGTTCCGCAGTGGTGCTGGATTTTATCGAGATGATCGCGCCGATGGGCGAGCTTGCTTTTATGAGCGAGCGCGACAAACAGAACCTTGTGACGCTGCTGCGGTTGGGCGCCTCGCCGGGCCTCGCGGCCTCGGACAACCTCGTCATTTTGGTCACGGAGAACCTGTCCGACGTGCATCGCCGGCTGGTCGCGTCGAGTCACCTTGCGGTGCTCGAAGTTCCGGTACCTGGGGAGGAAGAACGCGCACAGTTCTACCGAGCGCAAGGCGCGGGCCCAGACGGGACACCTGCGCGTGCGTCGGGGATAGATGTCGCCGCGTTCGCGCGCGTGACCGCCGGTCTGACCCTCGTGCAGATCCTCGGCTACCTTCGACAAGCGCGCCAGTCGGACGAACCGATGAGCTTTGCGTCGGTCAATCAACGTAAAAAGGCCATCATCGAGCAGGAGTGCCACGGTCTGGTCGAGCTCATCGAGCCCACCCACGATTTTGACGACGTAGGCGGGATGTCCGCGGTCAAAGAGGAGCTGATGCGGGTGGCGGCCGCGATCAAGAGCGGGCAGCGCGGTCGGGTTCCGATGGGCGCGATTTTTGTAGGGCCGATGGGCACAGGCAAGACGTACATGGCCGAGGCTTTTGCCAAAGAGAGCGGGCTCACCTGCATCAAATTCAAGAGCTTTCGGGACAAGTGGGTGGGCTCTACCGAAGGAAACCTCGAGAAGATCCTCCGGGTGATCGACGGGCTCGGCTACGTGCTGCTGATCCTCGACGAAGCCGATCGCTCGCTGTCGGGCGGCGGGGAGGCCGACGGTGGCACCTCCAGCCGGGTGATCGCCCGTCTGAAGGAGTTCATGAGCGACACGCGCCACCGCGGGCGCATCGTCATCCTGATGATGACCAACCGCCCGGACAAGCTGGACGCCGACTTGAAGCGCCCCGGTCGCTTCGACCTGAAGATCCCGTTCTTCTACCCGGACAGCGCCTCCGAGCGCGCGGCGGTGGTGCGCGCCGTGCTGCGGCGGTCTGAGCTGCCGTTGGGAGACGGCGTGGCTTTGGACGGCGTCGTGGCTTCCGTTTTGGGCTACTCGGCCGCCGAGATCGAGGCGGTGTTGCTGTCTGCGGCGAACTTCGCGGCGTGGGACGGGCGCAGCGTCATCACCGCAGCCGATCTGGACCAAGCGTGCGCTGACACCATCCCCGGTCGGGACGTGCGTATGTTGGAATTCATGGAGCTACAGGCAGTGTTTGAGTGCTCGGCGCGCCGCATGCTGCCGGAGCGCTTTCGCGACCTATCCACCCCCGAGGTGCTGCAGCGGCTGGACACGGTTCGGGCGCAGCTGGGCTCCCGCGTGTGACGCGTGAAGGGAGGCCCGGCTTTCGACGGGCCTCCGGTCGGATCAGCCGAGGAACTCGGCGATGTGCGCGATCGCCTTCACCACGCCGCTTGGGTGTTTTTTCCCAACCAGGGTGTGCGCGACGGTCACCGCGGCGCTGATGGTCGGAGCCGCGACCGCGTAGACCCGCAGGACGCCGGCGACCTCGACGGTGATGCTGAAGATCGCCTGGTTGGATGCGGGAGACTCTGGTACGACCTTCTGCGCCGGAGCGCTCGCCGCGCGCTCGGGTGCTGCAGCCACCGCCGCGGGTGCGACGAGGATCTTCCGCGGGCGACCGGGGCGGCGCGCTCCAGAGTCAGGCCAGTTGGCGCCGATACCGCGACGCGTGCGGTAGGTGCGCACGTTTTCCGGGGTCACGCCGGCGAGCTTGGCGACGTCCGCGTCGGGAACTTTGCCCAGCATCTCCACATAGGCGTCGAGCGCCGAGCGGCGTCCGCGGAAGGATTCGCCTGCGGGAGCCGCGGCGGGCTGCGCCGGAAGGGCAGCGGTCGCCTTCGGGCGGCCGGGCTTTCTACCCGTCTTTGTACCGGTCTTTGGGCTGGCTGCAGGGGACGCTTTCTTCCCGGGCTTCACCGCGGCGGGCTTGGGCTCACCGGTGGCGGCCCGTTCGGCTGCGGCCCGGGCGGCGGGGGGAGGGTTTCCGGTGCCGAATTTGTAGCCCTCGTAGGCGGGGATTCCGTGCTTCTTCCGGAACCCGATGATCAGCGAACGGGACACGCCCGCCTCTGCTGCGATCTGGTGATCGGGCTCCTTGCCAAGCCGTGGGAGGTAGGTGTCGAGCCTATGGGTAGATTTTCGGGGCATGAGACCTCTAAAAGAACAGTGTTGGGTAACGTTGCGGGGCATAACGTCCGCAACGTTTGCAACGGATATCGTATACGCTTCGATTGTCCAGATACACGGTCTTTCTGTTGTGCGCCTGCGCGCCGATATACAATCCGATCCTGACCGGATGTCCGCTGCATGAAACTGCTTGCTCTTTCGTTATCTCCGCTGTCGCTCGGGTTGTACGCTGTGGTGGCTTTGGGCGGCTGCGGTCAGGACATCAAGGTCGCGGAAGCTTCGCGCTGCGACGGCGTGCTGCAGGGGCAGGAAGAGACGGTGGACTCCCCCTTCGATGCCGATCAGGACGGCTACTTTGACGGTGCGAATCCAGACTGTCAGGCCACCTATGAAGCCGCGGCGTTGGACTGCAACGATCGCGACGACGCCATCAGCCCTGGAGCGGTCGAGGTCACCTGCAACGCCATAGACGACGATTGCGACGCAGCCACGCCGGACGCACCGGACGCCGACGGCGACGGCTTCGACGCGTGCGCCGACTGTGCCGATGCGCTGCCTGACATCAACCCGAGCGTCGTTGAGGTGGTCTGTGATGGCTACGACAACGACTGCAACGACGCGACCGAAGATGAACAGGACGACGACGGCGACGGCTACGGGAGCTGCTCCGACTGTGCAGATGGGAACGCCGACGTCAACCCGGGCCTACCGGAGATCACCTGCAACGGCATCGACGATGACTGTTCGGATGCGACGCCCGACGGCGTAGACGCAGACGGAGACGGCTCCTCCGCCTGCGCGGGCGTAGACTGCGATGATCTCGACGCCACTCGCGCGCCGACCTACGCGGAGATCTGCGACGACGGCATCGACAACGACTGCGATCTCGAGGTCGATGACGGCTGCACGGTGGACTACACCGGCCGCTACACGCTTGACCGCACGGTGTCGTACTCCTGCGCGTTCGGGCTCGTGTCGCTCAATGTCAGCACGCTCACCGTCGTTGATGTTCGGCCGGTGATCTCGTTCTCGAGCGGCGGCACGGCGCCAGGCACGATGACCGGCACGATCGACGCCTCCGACGCCTTCACCACCGAGAACGTCCTGTCTGGCTCTTGCACCGAGACCTACGCGTTTGACGGGTCTTTTGTGTCCGCCGATCACTTCACCGGCACACTCACGGCCACGTACACGGGTGGCCGCGCTTGCTTCGATTGTTCCGACCAGTCCTGGACGGTCGACGGCTACCGGTAGGGCCGCGCGGTATCTGCGCCGCGCAGCGCGGTCATCGACGCGGCGATGCGCTGACCGACAGGCCCGGCGCCGGGAGCGGCTCGCCCGTCCAAGCGCTCGATGGGGGCCAGCTCCTTCAGCGTGCTGCACACATAGAGCTCGTCCCACGCTTGGTCAGAGCGCACTTCGGCTTCGTGCGTCGCGAATCCGCAGGCTCGCGCGGCCTCCAAGACCCAGGCGCGGGTCACCCCCTCGAGGATCCGCCCGTCGTTCGCAGGCGTCCAGACCGCGCCTTCCCGCACCGCGATGAGGTTGGAGCGGTTGGCTTCGGTCCAACAGCCGCGGTCATCCTGCCAGATCACCTCGTCGATGGGCTCGCCGAGGCGCTGAGCCGCGGCGCGGGCGGCGAACTCGCCGGGAGCCCGGCTACAATGCTTGACGAAGGCGGGAAGTCCGGGTGTGTGCACCAGCGGCGTCGTCGCGCAGCGCACCGGGGCTCCGACGCGCGCGAGGTCGAGCGGAGCCGCGATGACCACCGATTGCTCGCCGGTCACCAGCACGTTGAGCTTCTGCGCCGCGTCGGCGCGGGCCAGCTCCGTCAGGCGCCGGGCGACGTCCCCGCGCTCCCACGCGTACCCGAACCAATTGGCGCTGCGCCCCAAGCGATCGAGGTGCGCGTCCAAGCGAAACGGCCGCTGATCGTAGCTGCGCAGCGTCTCATAGACCGCAGTTCCCGACCAGAGCGCGGGATCAGTCGCCCGCAGGACGGGCGCGGGGCTCACTCCCCGTCCTCGTCGCTCCCAGCGCCGGCGATGGTGGACGGGACCTGCATCGCGCGGGCGCGCAGCGAGTCCACGGTGATCGGCGCTCCGAGTCCAGCCAAAGGCGGCACCGCTTGCGGACCCGGCGTGCCTGCCGGGCGCAAGCTGGGCATCCCGGCGAGGGTCATGCGCACCCGCTGTTCATCGGTGTAGGGCGCGGCTACCGCGGCGGGGAGGTTCGGATCCTTTCGGGCTGCGACGAGGTACTGGTACATCGCCGAGAGCGAGTGATGCACGTAGTCGATGCGCACCTTGGGCTCGTTCATCGCGTACTTGGTGCCGCCAATGACCAGCTCGGGGCGCGAGTACGCGTGGGTGTCGAGCCCATCGTGCTGCATCTGCAAGCCGAAGCGCACCGTCTCGCGCGAGTGCTTCTCGAAGTACGCCGCTTGGCTGGCATCCATGCGCAGCGCCATGTCGTAGGCCGCCGACGTGCCTTCGCCGTAGCAGAAGGCTTGCATCGCGGGCAATTCGCCTTGGAACTTGTAGTAGCCGCCGACGTAGTCCGGGAAGGGCGCGTTGTCTTCGGTGTACTCGTAGGCTTCGATCATCCATTTTCCGACGTCGAGGCCGAAGGATGCGACGTCGTGGGCATCCGGCTTGACCCGGGTGTACGCCGAGGCAGCCATCACCGTCCAAGGGCCGAACTGCACGAGCTCCAAGCGGGTCGCGTTGTCGTAGATGTACGCGGGCCACGGACCGACGTTGGAGCGCTTGGAGGCGCGCTCCTTGAACCAGCCTTCGTAGTGCTCAAAGAACTTGGGCAGGCCGGTGAGGTAGCTGGGGTCGTTGAAGTACTCGGACAAGTACACCAGCGAGAGCGCGGCTTCGCCGGGGACGATGTCGTTCACGAACGTGTAGTACGGATGGTCTTTCGGTACGTGGTAGCCCGAGAAGCTGCCGTCGGCGCGCTGCATGAATTGGACGAAGCGCCCCTGTTGACGCATGAGGTCGTCGTACTGGTGGTTGTTCGTAGACCGCGCCACCTCGACCATGCCAAGCAACCCGACCACGATGCTGCCGAGCTTGGTGTTGCCCTGGTAGGTGTAGTAGGCCATCCCCTTTTCGAGGATCTCGTCCTTCATCGGGCTCTGGTTCACCGCCTCAAGCTCCCAGCCCTTCAGGTTGGTCTTGTCGCGGATTTGCAAGGACTGAAGCGTCCAGTTCTGCGCGCGGATCGCTCCTTCCATGAACTCTGGGCGCGGGTCAAGCGTCCACGCTTCCCACAGGTTCCATGTCGCCAGCGCGTGACGCACATGGTTGTCCTCGTTGGAAAAACGAGCGTCCTCCGGCCAGTACTTGTAGGTGACCGCGCCGTCGGCTTTGAGGTTGTTCAGGTACCACTCGCCGGCGAGCACGACGGAGTCCTTGACCACGTCGAGGTTCACCGACTCCAGCGGTACCGGAGCGGTGCCGCGGTGGAAGGGCAGCAAGGAGTAGGTGCGGCGCACCTTTGTCGGGTCTGCGGCGTCGGGCGCGTCGCTCTGCACCTCGACCCAGTGGATGTCGCGGATCATCTGCAGCGCTACGCCCTCGTCGCGCCACGGCCGCACGCTGTCCCACTTGAATTCTCGCGCGCACGCCTTCAAGAACTGAGAGGCGGTCGTGTACCCGCGCACCGCCGCGACCGATCCGGGAAACACGCCGCTCTGACCGTTCTTCCCGGCTTTTCGCTCCTCGGCGGAGGGCGTGTCGATCAAGATCGCGCCGTCCATCCCGAGCTCGAACACGTCCTCCAGCGCCTCATCGGAGCGCGGCACGACCCACGCTCGCTCGGTGATGCGGTGCATCTCGATCTGGTAGTTGCCCATCCCGCGGTCGAGCCGTGGGAAGCCGAGGATCTCTTTGTCGCGGCGGTACTTGGACTCGAGGTCGCTGACCGTCTCGATGAGCGCTCTGTCGAGCGTCGCGGCCTGAGCGAGGGAGAACGACAGCTCCTGACCCTGACCGCGGATGGTGGTGACGAGGTTCCAGTCCTTACGCTCTGCTTTTTGGGGCGGGAACGGTGCGGGGTTCTTGCCCTCGAGGACCTCGCGCACCCAGTGGATCGCTGCGCCGGCGAGGTCGGGCGGGAAGGCGAGGGGCTTGTCCACCAGCAGGTAGACATAGGCGCCATCTTCTACGCCGGCGAGCTCGAAGTAGTGCAGATCGTCGTGGTGCACCAAGCGGGAGAGCACGCGTTTGTCGCGGTCGAGGCTTGGGCCGATCGCGCTGTGCACGATCAGCAGCCGCGCGCCGGTCGCGCGCAACGCGGTCGACAACGCGGCCTCGTCGGTGCCCATGAGGGCTTCGCGAAAGGCCGGATCGCGCAAGTCCTGCACCTTGGTCTCCGGCGTGATCCCGCGGAGCGCGGTCGCTACGTCGGTGACGATCGGCGCGTTCATCTTGGTGATCAGGCTGGTCGCGTTCTCGGAGAGCGACACGGTAGGCGCGGCTTTCCACGCTGCTTCGGCGCGCGCGGCGTAGTCCGGCCCTTGCACGAGCACGGTCCCTTGATTCGACACGACGCTGCCGACCGTCTCTGGCTGGCAACCCACGACGAAGGTGGCGATCATCGCCAGTGCGGTCAGTGAAGTTGCCGCTTTTACCAGACCAACGCTGGGCTCGTACGGGGGGAGATGGCTGGAGTTGGACACGGGGTACCTCTACGCGCCCGCGTCAATCACCCGCCCGGTCGCGCGCGTCAACCGCGCTCCGGGTACTTCCCGCGTTTATTCGACGGCGACGAGCGCGTGCCACTCGGTGGCTTCGTCACACGTGATGTCGATGTTGGTCTCTGCGACGGCGCTGTCGGCGACGATGTCGTAGGTGTACTTGGCGCCGTCGGTGGCGAGGTTGGAATAGATTGGATCGTTTGGCAGCGAGAGACCGTCCCCGACCGCAGCCGCACAGTCGGGAAGCTCGCGCGTGACGTGCAGATCGAGGTACAGATGCTCGCCGACGGGGACCTGCCAGAAGCCGCAGGTGTCTTCGTTTCCGAGCACGCCGTCTGTCGCGACCGCCGAGTCGGGGAACGCGCAGGGACCGGGGTCGCTGCACGCGACGAGCTGCAGGATGCACAGGAGCAGCAGGGCCGGCTTCATGGAATTGCCGGGTAGGAAGAGGGCATGGTCATCGCGGACCCCTAACGAGACAGTGTGGTGCGCGTCCATTCCGCGACGCCGGCGTCGATAACGACGGTGCCGGTGCTGGCGGAGTAGCTGTCCAACCGCGTGCTGCCGACGCCCTCGCAGATCGCTGGACTACCCGCCTCCGAGCGGCAGAGCTCGGCTTCGCCCTCCGGCGCGACCGCCCCCCAATAGAGGGTCTCGCCTACCCATTGTGGGCTCAGGTGGGGGAGCACAGGGTCGGTCGATACGAGGACCGGGGCGCCCCAGGTCTCCCCGGCATCCTCGCTGCTCAGCACCGCGACGATGTTTTCGGTCTCGGTGGTGCCGATCACCGCGAGCTGCGCGCGGGTCCCGGTGAGGGTGAGCGCAGGACGTTCGACCCGCGCACCGTCGAGGATCTCGTTTAGATCGATGTCGACGACGCTGTTCGTGCCGTCCCCGTTGGACGCGAACGTAGCTTGCCCCTCGAGCGTGCTCGCGCGCATCACCCGAACGTGCCGGGTGTATCGGGCGTCGTCGCCGGCGTCGTTGGTGCCGAACGCCATCAGCAGGCCGTTGGGCGTGGTGATCGCAGAGGGATCGGTCGGAAAATAGGCCGCGGCGGACGCTGCGGGGCCCCAGCCTTCTGCGCTGGACCAGGAGCGAATCCGCAGCCCCACGTTGTCGTCGACTCCGAGCTCGCCGATGCCATCGGGGTTTTGATTGTAGATCGCCCAGAGTTGTCCGTCGGCTTCTGTGAACGCCGGGGACCAGTTGGGTCCGACCTCGTCGGGGAAGGCGGCGTCGACCCAGCCGGCGCCGGCGTCGATCCTACACATGCCGGTCCACGGCCAGTAGAGCGTGTCGAGCAGGATCGTGAGCTCGCGCCAGCACGCGACGCGGGTGGTCGGGCCGGTGAACGCGGTCGGACCTTCGGCGAACATCGCGCCGGGGGTGCTGACCACCTCGCCGTCGACGATCACCTCGTCGCGGGCGTTGTCGTCGGCGAGCAAGCGCGTCCAAGCCGCGCCGTCGCGGGACAGCGCCACGTCGCCGCTCCGCGCGGTGCTGGCGACGGCGTTGGCGTCGAGCACTTCGTCTATGGGCAGGCCCTGTGCCCACGGCACGTCAAAGCCGATGTGCGCCGCGAGCGTAGGCGCGAGGTCGAGCAGCGTCCAGTTTCCGTTCAGGAAGCTGCCTTCGTCAACGGCGGGGCCCAAGATCATCATCGGGATCTCACGGCACCCGGAGCAAGAATCGCCGTGGTTGTGCCAGCCTTCGTCGTTCTCATGGCGATGTCGCCCATGGTCGGCCACGACGAAGATCATCAGCTGGTCGCGATACTCGGGGTCGGCCTCGCCCAGCCAGGTCCAGAGGCGCGGCAACAGCCCATCGAGCTTTTTTACGTCCTTGATGTAGGCGTCCCCCGCTCCGTAGTGTCCGGCGCGATCGACGTCGTGAAAGTTCGCGACGAGCAAGCGGGGGCGGCGGTCGCGCACGGCGGTCTCGATCGCCTCGACGATCGGGTCATCGTCGTTGATCGGGGCGTTGGCCTTGTCCGGATCGTAGAGCAGCGTGTAGGTGCCGGCGCTGGCCGCGCTCCCGGGTTGTATGGACTGCACCTCGCCCTGAAGCAGCTCGGTGTTGCCGATGAACACGGCTTCGTCGGCGGCGAGGCCCAGCTGGCTGCGGGCTTCTTCGAAGATCGTCGTGTACTCGGGGCGGTACAGCCCCGGGCCGTTGGAGAGCGCGAAGTTCGCGTACGGATCGATGCGCCCCGTCACCATCTGCGCGTGGCCGGGGGCGGTGATCGTGGCTCCGGGGTTGAGCGCGGCGCGGAGCGTGGCCGCGTGGGGAGCGAGCGTCTCCCAGATCTCGGAGGCGTAGGTCTGGCCTGGCACGCCGGTCAGGTCGCTCACCCGGTCGTCGGAGGTGAGCTCCTCGCTGCGTACCCCGTCTAAAACGAGGATCATCGCGGAGGGTTTGGCCTCCGGCCGAACCTCGTGGCGGCAGTCCTGACAACCGGTGAGCAGCAGGATCAGGGGGGCGTACGTCCGCATCGGGACAGGGTAGCCGGGGGAGACCGTCAGCGCCCGGCGGCGGTGCTGCAGGTCGTTCTGCCGGCGGCGAGCTCGGCCTCTCCAGCGGCGGTGGACGCACCCCATGCGTTCGCCACCATCCAGTCTCGTCCCGCGTCGCCGGGGTGCGCGGCGTGCAGGGTGGTGATCAAGCAGCCGCAGAGCGTGTCACAGGTAGATTGGATGGTCGCGCAGTCGTCCCCGCAGCCCTCGGCGCAGCCTTCCACACATCCTGCGGCGTACTCCGCCTCGAGGACTCCCCCTGCGCAGGTGGCCCGCGCGGCCATCACACGCGCCTCCAGATCGGCGGGAATCCCGGATTTTCCCGCATCCCGCATCCGAGGGAGCACCGCCTCCGGCGATTCGTCGGCGTACATGGCCTTCAGCATGCATCGGCAGGTTGCGCTGGCATCCGCGGCGGACGCGTGGGGAAACCCGGCGGCGCAGCTCGATGCAAAGCCACGCTCGTACGATGCGATGTCGCTGGCGGACGGCGTGGTCGGACGCCCGAAGGCCTGGCACGCGCAGAGCGCGAGGAGCGGCGCGAGTTTTAGCGGTGGGTAGATGTCCATGATTGCAGCGTAGCGCGGCTGGCTTTGTGTCCTTCTGCAAACGCTCGCCGGTCACTAGCCCTTTTGCGTAGTCCTGACGGGATGGAGGGGTTAGCCGGCGGCATGCTCGAAACCCGCGCCACCTACTTTTCGGTCGATATCGAGTGCTCCGGGCCTGTCCCCGGCCTCTATGACATGGTCTCCATCGGCATCGTCGTCGTAGCACCCGGGCCAGATGGTCAACTGGCGTGCGGCGAGACGCTGTATTTGGAGATCCAGCCAGAAGGCCCGCGGGTCGACCCGGGGGCGATGAAGATCCACGGCTTGACGCTGGAGCACCTGCGTGCCCACGGCGTGTCTAGGCGCGCGGCGATGCTGCAGATCACCGAGTGGGTGCGCGCGCGGGTTTCCCCGAAGACAAAACCGGTCTTTGTCGGGCACAACGCGCCTTTTGATTGGTCGTTCGTCGCGTGGTGCTTTGCGGCGGAGGACTTGCCGAACGTGTTTGGCTACAAGGCGCTCGACACCAAAGCGCTCGCCACAGGAAAGCTCGGATTGCACTGGTTTGACAGCAGCAAAGAGGTGCTGCACGAGCGCCTCGCGATGCCCGCAGAGGACCTCACGCTGAAGCACCGCGCCGACTACGATGCGCAGTATCAGGCCGAACTTCTCATCCGCTTGTTGAAGGCGTAGGGGGCTGGCATGTGTGGATTTGTAGGCATTATCGGCGTAGAACGGGCGAGTGCGGCGCTGTCGATGGCGTTGCAGGCGCTTCAGCATCGTGGTCAGGACGCATGTGGCATGGGTACCGTCGAGAAAGGTCGGTTCCATGTCCATAAAGATTTGGGTTTGGTCGTCAACGTGTTCTCCGATCAGACGCTCGCGCAGCTCCGGGGCTCCGCGGGCATCGGTCATACGCGGTACCCGACCGTCGGCGCCGGGGTGCGGGAGGACGCGCAGCCCTTCTACACCCGCCGTCCGGGCGTGCTCATGGCGCACAACGGCAACGTCACCAACCTCGACGCGCTCGAAACCTACCTGCTGAGCCGCGGCATTCACGTCCAGAGCCAGTGCGACGTAGAGCCGATTTTGCTGGTTTTTGCCGAGGCCTTGTCCGACCGGCGCGCCACCGGCCACACCGCGGACGATGTGGTGTTTGCGGTGCGCGAGGTCTTCCGGTTGGTGCGCGGCGCCTATTCGTGTGCGGCGATCCTCGAGGTGGACGGCGAAGAGACGCTCGTGGCGTTCCGCGACCCGCACGGGATCCGGCCCGGCAGCTACGGAACCAGCGAGAGCGGCGGCTGGATGGCGTGCAGCGAGAGCGTCGCGATGGACGCCTTGGGGTTCGATCGCGTCGCGGATCTGCCGGTCGGCTCCGTGGTGATCATGCGTCCTGGACAAGCGGCGCAGGTGGTGTCCGTGCAGCCGGAAAAGCCGATGCCTTGCGTGTTTGAGCGCATCTATTTTGCCCGTCCGGACTCGCTCATGGAGGACGGCCGCGTGAACGCGGTGCGCTGGGCGCTGGGCAAGCGACTCGGCGAAGAATGGGCGCGTCGCGGTCTTGAAGCGGACGTCGTCGTGCCGGTGCCGGACACCTCGCGCACGTCGGCGCAGGCCATGGCCGAGGTGCTCGGACTTCCGTACCGCGAGGGCTTCATCAAGAACCGCTACTCCGGCCGCACGTTCATCATGCCGGACGCGGCCTCCCGCCAGGCCGCGCATCGGCTGAAGCTCAATCCAATCCCCGAGATTTTCGAAGGCAAGCGCGTCATCCTCGTGGACGACAGCGTCGTGCGCGGCACGACGGTGCGCCGTCTGGCCTCGCTCGCGCGCGCGACGAACCCAGCGGCTGTGCACCTCGCCGTGTACTCGCCCCCGGTGCGCCATCCTTGCTACTACGGCATTGATATGCCCTCGAAAAAAGAGCTTGTCGCTGCAAAAGTGCCCGAAAATGAATGGCCTGAAGCGTTTGGCGTCGACTCGGTGACCTTCCTCTCCTTGGACGGCTTGCGCGAGACCATGGGGCGCCCCGTGTGTATGGCGTGCTTTGACGGGGATTATACCGTTCCCGTTTCCACCGGCGAGGTCGCGGCGATCGTCGCGGACCGGCGTGGTGAAGGATGAACTTTCGGGACGGCCTGAAGTTCTTTCAGGAGAACCTCCGCCAGAGCAATTCGGTAGGCGCGGTTTGGCCGAGCTCTCCGGCGTTGTCGGCGACGATGGCCGAGCCGATTTTTCGGGAGCGTGCGGGCGCGTCCGAAGGGGAGGGCAAGCCGTTGCGCATCCTCGAGGTGGGCGCTGGGCTCGGGCCGGTGTCGGAGCTGCTGATCCCGCAGCTGCGCCCCGGTGACACCTACGACATCGTCGAGCTGAACCCTACGTTCTGCGAACATCTGCGGGTGCGCTTCGCGGGCACGCCAGCGCGAATCCACGAGATGTCGATCCTCGACTGGCAGGAAGAGCCCTACGATCGCGTGGTCAGCGGGCTCCCGCTCGCGAACTTCCCCGCCGATGTCGTCGCGCAGATCTACCGCACGTTTTTCCGCTTGATGAAGCCGGACGCATTCTTTGTGATGTTCGAGTACCTCGTGATCCGCCAAGCGCTCGCCGTCGCGACGCTCGGTGAGGAGCGCAAGCGGGTGCGGCGGATCCTCGACATCGAGCACGCTCTTTTGCCCCTGCAACGCGAACAGATCGACATCTACCTGAATGTGCCGCCAGCGCGCGTGCGCGTGCGCGGGCGTCCAGAGCATCCGGACAGCTTTCGCCTTTAGGGTGCGAGCGAGCCCGTGGGACACGCTACGCCCGTGCCGCCCAGACCGCAGTATCCGCCGGGATTTTTAGCCAGATACTGCTGGTGGTATTCTTCGGCGAAGTAGAAGGTCGGCGCGTCGATGATCTCGGTGGTGATCGCCGTGAATCCTGATCTTTGCAGGGCTTGCCCAAAGGCGTCGCGGGTGGCTTCGGCCTCGGCGCGCTGGCCGGCGTACAGGTAGATGCCGGAGCGATACTGCGTGCCGGTGTCGTTGCCCTGTCGCATTCCCTGCGTTGGATTGTGGTTTTCCCAGAACGTCTTCAGCAGCGTTGCGTAGGACACCTTCGCCGGGTCGTACACCACGCGAACCACCTCGTTGTGGCCAGTTTGACCGGAACAAACCTCCTGATAGGTCGGGTTCGGTGTGTAGCCCGCGGCGTAGCCGACGGCGGTGCTGTACACGCCGGGGATGGTCCAGAACTTCCGCTCGGCTCCCCAGAAGCAGCCCATGCCGAACATCGCGAAGCGCATGCCTTCAAAGGCGTCGTCCAGCGGGGCTCCGGACACGAAGTGACGCTCGGGGGCACGAATCGCGGTGGCGCGTCCGGGGAGGGCGCGCTCGGGGGTAGTCATCTGAACTTTCTGGAACCACATTCGGGAGATGTTCCTGCGGGCGGGATTCGTTAGGTGTAGACTTGATTTACTGTACGCGTTGGTATTCGGCGTGCGTGCCGATGTCGGTCCAGGCGCCGCGGTGTTCGAGCGCTTTTACGCGTCCCTCCGCGACCAGCGCTTTGTAGGCGGTGCGGATGATGCACGCCTCGCCGTCGGGCACACGGTCCAGTACGGCCCGATCAAGAGCGTGTACGCCGGTAAAGTGGTGTTCCCCGTCGGCTTCGCCCACGACCCCAGCGATGCCGTGGACCCGTCCCTCGCGCACGGACACGGCGGTGTGCGTGCCTTCCCGGGGGCGCACCGCCATCACCGCCGGCGCGTCGAGCGCCATCAGCGCGGTGAGGTCGACGTCGCAGAGGATGTCGCCGTTCAGCACGACAAAGCGCTCGGCGAGCAGGTGCCGCGCGTTCTTCAAGCCGCCGCCGGTGCCGAGGATCACGGGCTCGACGATCACGCGGACTCCGGGACGCGCGGCCGCCCACTGCTCGATCTGCGGCGCCAGCCAGAACGCGTTGACGACGATCTCGCGGTGCCCGTGGGCGTGAGCGTGGTCGAGCACATAGTCAAGGATCGGCCTGCCGCGCACCGGGAGCAGCGGCTTGGGCGTGTGATCGGTGAGCGGACGCAGGCGCGTGCCCAAGCCTGCCGCCAGGATGAACGCTGTCGCGCCGCCACGCTGCATCTCAGCCTCCCCAGAACCAGAAACGCATGCCGGTGCGGAAATCGAGGGGTTCAGCGAGCCAGCTCAGCTCAGCCATCTGCCCAGGATAAACGTCTGTTCCTGCCGCGAGGTAGATCCCGACCGTGGGCGACAGCCTGCCGTCCAGATCTACGTCGGCGCGGGCTCCGAGGTAGGGGTTTGATCCATCCAACCAGTATTTACCGGTCGCCAGCCACAGGCTGGGCCCTACCGACGGCGTCAGCGACCAACGCCCGTTTCCAAGCGGCAGGGTCCACGCCGCCATCGCCGATGCGCGGGCTCCTGCGACCCCGAGGTCGCGAGGATCCAGCGCGGTCCAGCGCACCTCCACCCGCGCCGAGATGCGCTTCAGCACGGGAACGCCGACGCCGAGGTTCAGCGCCATGTGCGGCACGCTTTGCCCGTAGCGGAGCTCGATCTGGGGCCCGAGCCCGAAGTACAGCGTCGGGCTGTCACGGACGTAGACCTCGGTGAGCTGCGCTTCGAGCGCGCGCGCCGCGGCCCGTACATCCGCGCGGGACGACTCTCGCGCCAACCGCACCGAGGCGAGGGCGCGCGTGCGGTCGTCGAGGCGCAGGTGCGCATAGCTGCGAAGCAGCCAAGCCTCGGCGAGCAGGGGATCGGCGTTGACCGAGGCGGTCGAGAGCGTGAGCGCGTCTGCGACGTTCTTCCCGCGCCAGGCTTCCAGCGCGCTGCGGTAGAGGTCGACGGCGCTGGGGTCGAGGGACGCGGACGGACTTGCCGGTGGTTGCGCTGCGGCAACGACAGGCTCAGCGACGGTTTCAGCGACAGGCTCAGCAACCGCGGGCGCGTCCGCGCGGGCGATCTGGGTTGCCACAAGCAGGGAAAGCAGCGTCACGCCGTTAGTGTACCCGCCCTCGAGCCGCCGCGCCGCCCAGCGCGTGAATCCGTTCGTTCGGCGGCGAAAGGCATTGCCCTTCTGTCAACGGCATGTCACACTCTGATTGGGCACTTTTGGAGCGTTCATGTTTCGTCACACTCTCGCTGCGCTGGCGGTGTTCGGTCTCACGTCGGTGTTCACCGGGTGCGCTGGTTCGCTGGGGGACAACGCGTTTGCCACCGGCAGCAGCACGGTCGTGGCCGACGCGTCCGGAAAGGCGCTCTACGCAGTAAACGTCGATGAGGGCACGGTCTCGCGCTACGAGCCCGCGACCGGCGCGGTCTCCGTGCTGTCGGTGGGCCTGCAACCCTCGCGGATCGCCCGCAACAAAGACCACATCTTTGTGACGCTGCGTGGCGAGCGCGCCGTCGTAGTGCTCGCCGACAACGGCAGTACGCTCAGCGTCGTCGACCGCATCGACGTGGACGCCGAGCCGCTCGGCATCGTCGCCAGCGAGAACGGCAAGCACGTGTTCGTCGCTAACTCTCTGGCCGATACGGTCAGCGAGATCGACGCGGAGACCTTCGCGGTGCTGCGCTCTTGGCCGGTAGAGGGGCATCCGTCATGGCTGGCGCTGCATCCTAGCGGCAAGGCGCTCTTCGTGGCGAGCTCCATGGGCGGACGGCTCTCACGCGTTGACCTCGAGCAGGAGTCTTTGGAGAGCGCGGTCGCCGAGGTGGAGCTGCCGCGCGTCGGCGGCGCCGGCGATGACCCGGACCTGGACCTCACGCGCCGGATCACCGGCGATCTCTCGATCTCCCCCGACGGACTCTCCTTGGCGATTCCGGCGTTGTTTGTGGATAACCAGACGCCGATCGGAACCGATTCCGCCGACGGCGGGTTTGACACCGCCTCCGCGAGTTCCGGCGGCTACGGCTCCACCGGCCTTGGGATCTCGCGCTTGAATCCCGGCGTGCTCGTCGTCCCGCTGGACGGCAGCGGCGGCGTAGACGGCGCCGAAGCCAAGCCGATCTTCGTCGCCGGTACGGCGCCGGATCCGATCGACTCGACCAATACGTTCATCGCCCGCAGCTACCTGACCAACGCCCGTTACTCCCCGGACGGAGCGACGATCTGGACGACGATGGAGGGCTCGCACACCGTCATCACCCTGTCGGCCGATCCGATCTTCGCGGCGCAGGAGGCCTGCTCGTTCTGCAACTCCGACACCGCTGGCGGGAACGTCTTCCCTTCCGAGGGCGGGTTTTGGCAGACCCCTTCGGTGTTCACCTCGGTGGACGATGGTCCGCGGGGCATCGCCTTCCTTGACGACACCCCCTACGTTCATAGCTTTCTGGATCGCTCCATCGGACCGTTGCGCCCGAAGGAGGCTCGCAATCTGCTGGCCCAGCAAGGTGCTAACAATTTCCTCGACACGGCGTTCTACCGCGCCGACGGGGGCGCGGAGATTGAGGCGCCGTCGTTGTCGGAGGAGGCGGAGCGCGGTCGTCGCTCGTTCTACTCGGCCACTAGCAGCCACATGTCCGCGTCGGGCTCTGGCGTCTCGTGCGCGACCTGCCACTTGGACGCTCGCAATGATGGCCTGACCTGGCCGCTGTCGAACGGCCCCCGCCAGACGATGAACTTGTCTTCGGGTATCGCCACGCAGACCGCTCCGTTCACGTGGACCAACGGCGTTGCGTCGGTCGCGGATGAGGCCATGGAGACCAGCCAGACACGCATGGGCGGCGACAGCATCACCGACGCGGACGTAGCGGACATCGAGACGTTCGTCGGCACCTTGCGCGCCCCCGACGTCGCGGTGCTCGCGCTGGACGCGTCCGCGGTGGCGCGGGGCGAGGCGCTGTTCAACCGCGCCGACGTCGGCTGCGCCGAGTGCCATGCCGCGCCGCTGTACACCGACAACCTGTCCCACGACCTCTACGGGCTCACCGGCGTGAACACGCCGACGCTGTTGGGGATCGCCGCGACCGCGCCGTACCTGCACGACGGCTCCGCGCCGACCTTGAAGGCGGTGCTGGAGACGGCGCGCGCCGCCAAGATGGGCGACGCGTCGATGCTCAGCGACAATGAGCTGGACGACCTCGAAGCGTACCTCCGGTCGCTGTAAGCGCGGCGCCCCCACATGGTCGGTCTACTTTCGCTTTTGCTGGCCGCGCGGCCGGCGTATGCGTGGGAGCAACTCTACCTGTCGAGTGAGCTGACGATCACGCTGGGTGCGCGTCACCCGTTTGGGTTTGCCGTCTCCGCGCAGCTAGGAGAGGCCCCCGTTCGGAACATTTTTCTTCCAGGGCCCGATGAGTCGGCGGTCAGTGCGCTTGACTTCCGGGCCGTAGCAGAGGTCGCCTACGGTCCCAGCGGTTTTGCGCTGAGCGTGCTTGGTCGCGTCGGGTTCATGGCCAGCGGTCAGTTTGGGTACACGAGCTGGTGGTACCTCGCAGGTCCCGAGACCTACACGGAGGTCGGCGCGACGTTTCGGCCGTCCTCGTGGGGCGGACTCCGGCTCGGAGGCGGGGTGAGCCTGTACGTGGCGGCGCTGCGCTACCACCAGCTGGTGCCGTTGCGCGATCTGCGGTTCATGCCGCCCGCCACGTTGGACCCCGTGGATCCGGAGGCGCCGCTGCCGCTACCCACGCGCCATCCCAGCAGTTTGGCGCCGTACGACATGCAGATCGCCGTGGCGTTTGAGCCGTGGATGCTGCCCGGGCCGCTCCGAGGCGTGTACTAGCGCAACTTTTGGCCCTTTAGCGCAGGTCGCCCCCGCCGCGAT
>CAIUMM010000053.1 GCA_903900265.1 uncultured Pseudomonadota bacterium | reverse complement strand
TTCGAGCCGTTCTTCACGACGCGCGCGCAAGGCACCGGTCTGGGGCTAGCCGTCGCACGCCAGTCCATCGAGGACATCGGCGGCACCTTGATCTACCGGGCTTCGAAGGGAGGCTCGGTGTTTGAGATTCGCGTAGGTACTGGCCCTACTGCGGCTACCGCACCGCTTCCCAGCCGGTGAGCACCGCCATGCGCAGCGCGAAGCCCACGCCGCTGCGAGTGGTGTGCATCGACACCCCTCCGTCTCGGGCGCGCATCGGCACGGCGATCTCCCGAACGATCAGTCCGCGTCGGACCGCGCGTACCAGAACGTTCGCGTCGGCGACATCCTCGGGGTAGTCCGCGACCATCATCGCGAGGGCGTCGGGCCGCCAAGCACGAAACCCCGACGTGATGTCCCGGAGCCGCTGCCGCGCACAGACGCTGGCCCAGCGCCCAAGCAGCTGGATCGCGACGTTTCGGTCCAACGGGATCGGGTATCCGGAGCCCTCCATAAATCGTGATCCCACAACGAGATCGGCCGCTTTCAGGCTGTGCTGCAGCGCGGCGATCCCGGCCGCCGGATGTTGTCCGTCCCCGTCCATCTGCACCACCCACGGGGCTCCCACGCGCAGCGCGTGGATGAACCCCGTGCGCAAGGCGCGCGCGTAGCCAGACCCGGACGTGATGACGGTTGCCCCTGCCTTTTTGGCTTGAACTTCGGTGTCATCCGCGCAAGCGTTCACCACGACGACGATAGGCACGTCGGGAGCGACGCATCGCACCTCCCGAACGACGGCGCCGATGCGCGGGCCTTCGTTTCGGGCAGGGATGACGATCAATTCAGCTGCCGGACAGCTTCTTCTGGAGCTCGCCGGACTCGTGCATGCTCATCATGATGTCGGAGCCGCCTACGAACTCGCCGCGGATGTACAGCTGAGGGATCGTGGGCCAGCTCGAGTAGTCCTTCACGCCCTGGCGGACATCCGGGTCCGCGAGCACATCGACGGTCTCAAACTTGGCGCCGGCCTGCTGCAGGATGCCGATGGCGCGTGCAGAAAATCCGCATTGGGGGAAGAACTTCGTGCCCTTCATGAAGAGCACCACATCGTGGCCTTTGACGATGGCGTCGATGCGGGCGACTGCGGGGGATTGTGCTTCAGACATGCTATTTCCGTGCAGCCCATTGGGCCGGGGTGAAGGTTTTGAGTGCGAGCGCGTGAATCTCTCGGCCCATGCGCTCGCCGAGGGTGCGGTACACCGCTTGATGTTGCTTGACCAGCGACTGGCCTTCGAAACTCGGCGCGACCACTTCGGCGCTGAAGTGCTCGCCGTCGTTGGCTTCGTCAAGCACCACCGCAGTGGCACCGGGGATACCGGACTCGATCAGGCGCTGGATTTCGGATGCTGCGAACATCCGAAGGGTCTAACCGAAGCACCCCCCACTTGACGACCGCCCCACCGGGTACCTACACTACAAAAGGACAGGAGGTGGGTATGCTTGACCTGCTGATTGGGCTCGGCTCCGATATCGGGGCGGACGAGTCGGGGACGACCTCGATTGAGTACGCGCTGATCGGAACGTTGGTGGCCGTGGCGTGTGTGCTGTCGTTTGCGCAGCTCGGTACGGCTTTGGGGGGCCTGTATGCGTTGTCCCAGAGCCTGTTGGCGGCTGCAGTCGGCCCTTGATCGCGCGTAGATCGCGCGCATCGTTTCGCAGCGCGATACTTGACACGCTGGAGGTCCGTTGCGACCCGTTCTGTTGCCCGCCGTCTCCCAAACCTTGTCGCTTACGCTGGTTCTAACCGGAGCTTTGGGGTGTTTTTCGCCTCAGCCCGAGGCCTTCGACGTCGAGACGCTCAGCTTTGAGAACGCGTTCACCGAGAATGATGACATCGTCATTCAGCCGTACGAATACACCGGGTTGGTCTGCCCCGACGGATCGGCGGCGACGTTTTACACGGTGTACCGCGAGGGTTTGACCGAAGCCGCTCCGTTGGTCATCTTGTTCCATTCTGGCGCTTTCGACTACGTTATCGACCCGAACACCGACGATCCATTGCGGGGGGACCACTACCGGGACGAGAGTCGTCTGGACGGACAGTGGGCCAACCAGAAGATTTTTGAGACGCTCGGCCTCGTACCGGGTGACGGCACCGAAGAGAACCTCGGCGCGTTGCCCGCTGCGCTTGCGGATGCGGGTGCGTTCACCTTGTACCCATCCAATTGCTGGGGCGATCTCTGGCATAATGAGTACGGGTACTCCGTGAACGACCCCGCAGAGGGCTTTACGCGAAATGGGCGCTACCTCGCGTGGGTGATGTCCGCGATCGCCAGCCCCGATCCCGCCACGGCGGTGTACTGGCAGGCCGAACTGGGCTTGAACGACCTGCCCATCCCGCTGGACTTCAGCGCGGTGTCCCTTGTGGGTCTCGGCGATGGTGGGCGGGCGATCCCCGAGCTTTTCCGCCGCTCTCAGACCGTCAACACCACGAGTCCCGCGAGCGCCGCGTTGCCTGCGATTCGCGGCGTGATCGTCGATTCCTCGATCGACAACCTCTACCCCATCGTCGCGCAACCTACGGTCTTTCCGGAGATCTACGAAGGTCTTACCCGGATTTACTCGACGTCGGTCAGCACCGACATCGGCGCCTACAGCCTTGGCCGTTGGTATCCGGAGCGCGGCTTGACGTACCCGCTCGAAATTGCGTGGTCGAGCGCCGACCCGCAGGTCCCGAACGACTCGGTCTACAATCTGCTGCTCCTTCCCACGAGCTATCCCACGTTTGCGTCGGCGAAGGACTACGGCGAGGCAAAGCACGTATTCCTGAACTCGAACATCATGGATGCTCGGGCGGCGGTTCGGTCGATCCTGGGACAGTGAGCGTGCGGGTTCGGGTGTAAACGGCGATGGCGAGCACCGTCGCGGCGCACACCCACTGGACGGGGGTGAGCAGCCACTTCGGGCCTCCATCGTCCCGGATGAATTCGAGGACAAAGCGGATCGCCGCGTAGCCTGCGAGGTAATACCGGAACAGTTGACCCGCGGGGCGTTGCTGTTTGCGGGTCGCCCAGAGCACCCCGGCGAGCGCGAAGTCGGCCGCGGATTCGTACAGCTGTTGGGGCAGTCGGCCGCCGATCGCGAACGGGCCTTCGGAGTGCGCTCCCGGGCAACAGCCGTGGAGGAAACAGCCGATACGGCCGAAAGCCTGCGCCACCGGTACGCTGACCGCGAACGCGTCGCCGGTGGAGTACGTCACGCCGACGATGCGTTTGCAGATCTCGACGCCGATATAGGCGCCGCCGATGCCGCCGATCACCGTCTTTCCGGTGAAATCCATGTTCAGCGCGGCTTCCCAGAGCGCCTGCATGTCCGCGGCGAAGAGCACCATGCCGAGCTTGGAGCCCACCATCGCGCCCATCAGCGCGCCGATGGCGACGAAGCGATGTCCAGGGGTGCGCCCGTAGCCAAGGCGTTCGACTTCGCGCCTTCGGATCGCATAGGCCGCTATGAAGCCGACGCTGACGAACACCGCGTAGGAGAGGACGGGCACGCCGCCGAGGGTGAAGAGTACAGGGCGCACGTTGGGCTCAGGGCTTCGAGGTCTTTGGACCGCGGTCCCACTGGATCGTCGCGGTCGGCGCCCAGGTCGAGCCGCTGCCCGACTCGATTACCCACTGAATTGGCGCGGCGGGTCCGCCGGTCAAGGTCGCGCGCATCTGCGGTCCCTCGGGGATGCCCCCCACCACGGCGTTCGGCCCGCCGTGGCCCCGCCAATCCGCGATGGGGGTCGTCAGGCGGTAGGTGAACGGAGGTTCAAACTGGGACGGAGTGTTGGCTTCGAACCCGGGCGGATAGGACCCAAACGCCGACAGCACGGCGGCGATGTCCTCCGCGGTCACCGGGTGCTCCCACGGTGCTGCTTGCCGTAGAAATTGCGCTACCGCTCCGCCGCCACCTTTGACCGGGCGGCCCTCGCGGGTCGCGACAAAACGGGTATTGCCGCCGACGCCGGGCTGAATGATCCACAAACCGGGCAGGTGCGGGGACTCGCTGCACATTCCACCCGCGATGTGATTCTGCTCCGACCATTGCGTGCAGTCGAAGGATGCCGGAGCGGGCGGCGCCGGTGCCGTCGCGGCGGGGGGAACCGAAGCCACGTCGGCAGGCGGAGCGGTGCAGGCGAACAGGAGCGTCAGGAGCATTTTCTCCCGCTAACCCCGTGCTGCCGGTGTTTGCGGGGGCCGCCGGTCTTGCTTTGAATGTGATAGGGATTGTTCGAGTGGAGTTTTCATGGCCGAGCCCAATCCGAGCCCGAATGTGGTCAAGGGACTGCTGATCTCCGCGGCGCTGTTGGGCTGCGCCGGTCTCGCAGTAGTCGGTGGGGTTGGTTTCTTCGTGTTCTGGGCCTGCTCGGGCTCGCACCTATGATTCGCCAACGTCCGAGCGTCGCCGTTCCTTTGCTCTGCGTGCTGGGGGCCGCATGGTTTGCGTTGTGGGCCTGCGCGCCGATGTCGACGCTGCCGGTGCCGGGCTCGATGGCTGAAGGCCAGCGTGAAGAGTTTGGCCTCACAGCGGACTACACCGTCGCAGGCCGCGATCAGAGCAGCGGGTCCGGCGGGTCTGGCCAGGGAGCGACCGGTCAGTTCTGGTATCGTCATCGCTTTGGGCACTGGCACCTTGGCGGCGCGCTGTTCGCCGGTCAAGCCTCTGCGGGGGGCGTTGGGGTGTTTTTTGGCGGGCTCTTCCCTGTCGGTAAGGTGAACCTCGGTTTTGACGTCGCCGCCGGCTGGTTGTGGGCCGAGGTCGGCATGCCGTTGACCGTGCCGTTGGGCGACCGCGCGTGGTTCTACACCGCGCCCAGCGTTGGGCTACGCACCTACGTGATTCGCGTCCCCGTGGGCGTTGGTTTTCGCATCGGCAAGCACCTGACCCTCGGCCCCGAGCTGGAGCTCCAGCACACCGCGGCCTTCGGTGGCTCCAACACGGGAGCGGCGCTGCTGTCGCCTGAGCTCGGACTCACCGGTGCCGTCAACGCGACGTACGGATTCTGAGCTACCATCGCGGGATGAAGTGGTTCTACCGCGGTGACATCGACGGCTTTTTCGGCCTCGCGCTTGACAATTTGGTGCAGCTGCTGTTGATTCAGGGGCTTTGTACCTACGTGGTTGGGCTACCGGCGGAGATCGTCACCGGGCGCATCCTCCCGGGGGCTGCGCTCTCGATCCTGTTCGGGAACGCGTTCTATGCGTGGCAGGCGCACAAGCTGGCTCGGGAAACCGGCCGCACCGACATCTGCGCGTTGCCCTACGGCATCAACACCGTCTCGCTGTTCGCGCACGTGTTTTTGGTGATGCTCCCTGCCAAGTTGG
>CAIUMM010000052.1 GCA_903900265.1 uncultured Pseudomonadota bacterium | reverse complement strand
CCAGTTCTACTTCCGCACCACGGACGTGACCGGGCTCATCAAGCTGAAGGAAGGGGTCGAGATGGTCATGCCGGGCGACCGCGTTGAAGTCGAGATCGAGCTCATCATCCCGGTCGCGATGGAGAAAGGTCTCCGCTTCGCTATCCGTGAGGGCGGCCGCACCGTTGGTGCAGGCGTCGTCGCAGAAATCATCAAGTAGTCAGCAACCGCACCCTCGGGCGCGGTCGTCAACCGGACCCCTGGCGGGGTCCGGTTTGTCGTCTCAGGGCTAGTTTTATTTGTGGTCAGGCACGATTGTCCTTGCAGGAAGCGTGCCGCTTCGATAAGGCCCCGTGGCTTTTGGTCAGGCAGGTCTCAGTTACAGGTCAATCGTGGAACACCAGCGCGCAACCATCTTCGTCTTTCTCGCTGCCGGCATCGCTGGCGGGATTTTCGTGTGGAAAGCTGCGCTTGCCATCATGGCGTTCTCAGCTTTGGAAGACCCAGTCTTGGGGGGCGTGGTCAACACGTCCGGCTTCCTTGGCGGAGTTGCTGCAGTGGCTACGTTCTTCGCTCTGATGCGCACCTTGCGTGCGCAACGCTTCGTGGACGCGGTGTGGGTGCAGCTCTTCGCTGCGCACTGGCCGAGCCGCGAGGAGACCGTGAACAACACGGGCATCGTAGTAGGTGCCACCGTGTTCTTCTCGGCGCTATTGTCCGTGTACGACCTGGTCTGGGGCGAAGTCACTAACTTCTTCCTCTACTCCGCATAGCGTTCGCCGATCTTCGGCTCCCGCTTGGGCTGGTTCGCCAGCCCCGTCACCCCCAGGAATCCGCATGGCTATGGCCTGGTACGTCGTACACACCTTCTCCGGTTTCGAGAACAAGGTGAAGCTCGCTCTTGAGGAGCGCATCAAGCTTCATGGTCTCGGTCCGCGCTTCGGGGCGGTCATGGTGCCCACCGAGCAGGTGGTCGAAGTGAAAGACGGCAAGAAGCGCACCGTGCAGCGCAAATTCTTCCCGGGGTACATCCTCGTGCAGATGGAGATGGACAACCACACGCTGCACGTCGTGAAGGACACCCCGAAGGTCACCGGCTTCGTTGGCGGTGGGCGTATCCCCCCGCAGATCCCGGAAGACCAGGTGAAGCGCCTCACCCAGACGATGGGTGGTGAGGAGCCTCGCCCCAAGCTGGCCGTCAATTTCAAGCGCGGCGACGAAGTACGGGTGGTCGAAGGACCGCTCGCGCCCGTCACTGCAAAAGTCGAAGAGGTCAACGCCGCGCGCGGACGCCTCAAAGTTACCGTCACGTTCATCGGGCGTCCCACAGTTGTGGAGCTCGATTTCACCCAGGTTGAGAAGGTGGGGTAGTTCACGACAGCGTGAACCCTCATTCGTGAGCCCCATACCGGAGTATTGTCATGGCAAAGAAGGTCGTAAACTCAATCAAGCTGCAGATCATCGCGGGTAAGGCTACGCCTTCTCCCCCAGTTGGTCCCGCCCTCGGTCAGGCCGGCGTGAACATTCCGATGTTCGTGAAGGAATTCAACGCCCGCACGGCGCCGCAGGCAGCTGAAAACGTAATCGTCCCGGTCATCATCACGGTGTACTCGGACAAGTCGTTCACGTTCGTCGTCAAGCCCCCCCCCACTGCGGTCCTGCTCGTCAAGGCAGCCAAGGCGGACAAGGGCTCTGGCGAGCCGAACAAGAAGAAGGTGGGCTCTGTCACCCGCGCCCAGGTGGAAGAGATCGCCAAGATCAAGATCGCTGACATGAACACGACCAACCTCAGCGCCGCGATGCGGACCGTTGAGGGGACCGCGCGTTCGATGGGCGTCGAGATCCAGAAGTAGCAACAACAACCTCAACGCGACGGTTTATCTGGGGGAGGAGCGAGCCAGCTCCGATGACCCCGCCGCCGCACGATGTACAGCTCGCTGGAGGGCACCCGAAGGGGAGCCAGCGCAGTTCAACATCGACCTGGAGTCAATAGTGGCAAGCCGTGGAAAGCGCTGGACTGCAGCCCGAAAGGCCGTAGATCCAACAGTTCGTTACACCCTCGACCAAGCCGTCGACCTGCTGAAAGCAGGCGCGACCGCGAAGTTCGACGAAACAGTAGATGTAGCAGTGCGTCTCGGAGTCGATCCGAAGCACGCGGACCAGATGGTTCGTGGTGCATGCGCCCTGCCGCACGGCACCGGCAAGACGGTGCGCGTGTTGGTGTTCGCCCAGGGCGACGCTGCACGTGCCGCTCTCGAAGCCGGCGCGGATTTCGTCGGCGCAGATGACCTCATCGAGAAGATCAACAGCGAAGGCTGGACTGACTTCGATAAGGCCGTTGCGACGCGCGACTTGATGGGCAAGGTCGGAAAGCTCGGCCGCGTCCTCGGACCGCGCAGCTTGATGCCGAACCCGAAGATCGGAACCGTTGTCGGTCCTGAGCAGATCGCGGAGACCGTCCGCGAGCTCAAGGGCGGCAAGATCGACTTCCGCGTTGAGAAGGCGGGCATCGTTCACGCTGGGATTGGCAAGGCTTCTATGTCTGCAACGGCGCTGCGCGAGAATCTCCTCGCCCTCATGGCGACGTTGATGCGCCTCAAGCCTTCCACGGCGAAAGGCACGTACCTCCGCGGTGCGGCGCTCTCCTCGTCGATGGGTGCGGGCATCCGCCTCGACATCAACGACCTCAATCGCCTGGTCGAGGCCTAAGGAGCTCCTATGAACCGCACTGAAAAGGCAGAAATCGTCAAGAGCTTCGCCGAGAAGACCGGTGGAGTACCCTTTCTCGTCATCACCGAGTTTCGTGGCACCAAGGTGTCCGAGGTAAACCAGCTTCGGCGGGACCTCGAGAAGAACGGGATGTCGTTTAAGGTGATGAAGAACACGCTCGCGAAGCGTGCCTTCTCTGACGTCGGCGTCGCCGGTCTGGATGTCCACTTGAAGGGCATGACGGGCGTGATCGTCTCCGGCCCTGACGCCATCGCATCCGCCCGAGTCATGAAGGATCTGCTCAAGCCGATCCCGACGATTCAGGTGCGTGCAGGGTTCTTCGACTCCGAAGTGGTGAAAGGAGACGCCGTCAAATTCGTCTCTGACCTCTCCACCCGTGAAGAGATGGCCGCCAAGTTGCTTGGGACCCTCCTCGAGGTTCCCCGCCAGCTCCTCCGCGTGCTCAAGGCACACGAAGAAGCCCTGGCTGCTGCAGCAGGCGAGTAACCCTCGGTCCGCAGGCCCCCAACGGGTCCGTAGTCATTCTCCGCGCCTTTGGCGCATCCGTCTTTCTCGCGCCTTTGGCGCTTCCACTTTCAAGTCTTTCTTTCGGAGTTCACCATGTCCCTGTCCCAGTCCGATGTCGTCGACTACATCAAGAACCTCAAGCTCGCCGAGGTCAAGGCCCTCGTTGAGACCCTCGAGCAGGAGCTCGGCGTCAGCGCCGCCGCGCCTGTCGGTGTCGCTGTTGCCGCCGGCCCCGTGGCCGTCGTTGAAGAGCAGACCGAGTTCGACGTCATCCTGACCGCCTTCGGCGAGAAGAAGATCGAGGTCATCAAGGCCGTCCGCGAGCTCACCAACCTCGGCCTCAAAGAAGCCAAGGAGCTCGTCGAAGCTGCTCCCAAGACCGTCAAGACCGGCGTCACCAAAGAAGACGCAGCAGCCGCGAAGAAGAAGCTCGAAGACGCCGGCGCCAAGGCCGAGGTCAAGTAGTTCCCAGCGGGTACGCCCGCGCCTGGCCGGCCTCTCACGGGGCCGGCCTTTCCGGTCCTAAGACCGGCCCGCTCCGGGTGCTAACGGGCCAGCTTTTTGCTGGAGCAATCCCCATCCCTTCGCGTGCGAGCCCCTTCGGGGTGTCGTGCATTCCCGGCCGTATTGGCTGGATTTCCAAAAAAAACGAGGACCACCCCCTGGTGGGCCTCCGCAGCCCTGGAGCTTCTGATGGCAAACCTGCTGGCGAACAACTTCAAGTTCCGTCGCTCCTACGCCAAGACCCCGCAGGTCCCGGTGGACAACCTGATCTCCGTGCAGAAAAAGAGCTACGATCTCTTTTTGCAGTCGGAGACCGCCGCCGAGGATCGGCAGAACATCGGCTTGCAAGCCGTGTTTAAGTCTGTCTTCCCGATCAAGGACTTCAGCGGCAAAGCCGAGCTGCAGTTCATGAGCTACGATCTTGACCAGCCGAAGTACGACGAAGAGGAGTGCCGCGAGCGTGGCATGACCTACGCGGCGCCGCTGAAGGTCACGGTCAACCTCGTCGTTTTCGTTGTCGACCCCGAGTCCAACAAGCGCTCGATCCACGACATGAAGGACAGCGAAGTCTTCTTCGGTGAAATCCCGTTGATGACCGACAACGGTACCTTCATCATCAACGGCACCGAGCGTGTCGTGGTTTCGCAGCTGCACCGCTCGCCGGGCATCTTTTTCGACAAGGGCCCCGCGAAGACCGGCGGCGCTGGCAAGACGATCTTCACCGCGCGTATCATCCCCAACCGCGGCTCCTGGATCGACTTCGAGTTCGACACCAAGGACATCCTCTACGTTCGTATCGATCGTCGCCGCAAGTTGCCGGCCACGACCCTGCTCCGCGCGCTCGGGTACAACACCGAGGACATGCTCAACCACTTCTACCAGCGCGAGCGCTACGTGCGCTCCGAGCGCGGTTGGTCGAAGGAGTCGCCGCTTGACCTGCTGTCCATCCAGCACGCCAACGTCGCCGTCACCGACCCCGCATCGGGCGAGGTGCTCGTCAAGGAGCAGCAGAAGTTTGCCAAGCCCCAGCAGAAGAAGCTTCGCGCTGCCGGCCTGATCAAGACGATCACCGAGCTCGTCGACGGCAAAGAGGGCAAGGTGGAGGTCGCGACCATCCCGGTGCTGGACACCGAGATCCTTAAGCGCGTCAGCGCGTACGACGTCGTCGACATGCAGTCGGGCCGCATCATCGTCGAATGCAACGAGGAGTTCACTCAGGAGCACCTCGATGAGATGGCGGCGCTCGGCATCAACGACGCCGAAGTGCTCTACATCGACGGCAAGTTCGTCGGCAGCTTCCTCCGCGACACCCTCGCCGTCGACAAGATCGCCACCACCGAAGAGGCGGTGATCGAGATCTACCGTCGCCTCCGTCCGGGCGATCCCCCGAACTACGAAGCCGCTGATCAGCACTTCAAGAACCTGTTCTTCAACGCTGAGCGCTACGATCTTTCCCGCGTCGGCCGTAAGAAGCTGAACCACAAGCTGGGCCTCGCGTTCCCCGAAGAGCAGGTCACGCTCACCCGCGAGGACCTCCGCAAGGTCGTTCAGTACTTGATCAACCTCAAGAACAACAACGGCGAGGTCGACGACATCGATCACCTCGGCAACCGTCGTGTTCGTGCGGTCGGCGAGCTGCTCGAGAACCAGTACCGTGTCGGCTTGGTCCGCATGGAGAAGGCGATCAAGGAGCGCATGAGCCTCTCCGAGCTCGAGGCGCTCTCGCCTGCCGATCTCATCAACGCCAAGCCCGTGAGCGCGGTCGTCAAGGAATTCTTCGGCTCTTCGCAGCTGTCGCAGTTCATGGACCAGACCAACCCGCTCTCGGAGGTCACTCACAAGCGTCGTCTGTCCGCCCTCGGTCCGGGCGGCTTGACCCGTGAGCGCGCTGGCTTCGACGTCCGCGACGTGCATCGCACGCATTACGGTCGTATCTGCCCGATCGAGACCCCTGAAGGTCCGAACATCGGTCTGATCGCGTCCTTGTCCACCTACGCTCAGGTCGACAGCTACGGCTTCATCGAGACTCCGTACCGCACCGTCGTCGACGGCAAGCCCTCCGAAGAGATCCACTACTTCTCCGCGCTGGACGAAGAGTTGAAGATCCGCGGCGAGGACCCTTGCATCGCGCAGGCGACCGCCAAGCTCGACGCCAACGGCGCCATCCTCGAGGACTTCGTTGCTGCTCGTAAGGGCGGTGAGTTCGCGATGGTGTCTCGTGAGGCGATCTCGCTCATGGACGTCTCGCCCAACCAGCTCGTGTCGGTCGCCGCGTCGCTCGTCCCGTTCCTTGAGAACGACGACGCGAACCGCGCGCTCATGGGTGCGAACATGCAGCGCCAAGCGGTGCCGCTGATCCGCACCGAGGCGCCGCTCGTCGGCACCGGTATGGAGCGCTCGGTCGCACGTGACTCCGGTGTCACCACCACTGCGCGTCGCTCGGGACTCGTCGATTACGTCGACGGTGGTCGTATCGTCGTGAAGTCGGACGTCGCGGACGACACCTCCAGCGAGGGCATCGGCGACGACGTCGACATCTACAACCTCACGAAGTTCACCCGTTCGAACCAGAACACCTGCATCAACCAGCGTCCGGTTGTGCGCGCGGGCGACCGCGTCACCAAGGGCGAGGTGATCGCAGACGGTCCGGCCACCGAGATGGGCGAGCTCGCGCTCGGACAGAACGCGGTCGTCGCGTTCATGCCTTGGCAGGGCTACAACTTCGAGGACTCCATCCTCATCAACGAGCGTCTCGTCGCGGACGACTACTTCACCTCGATCCACATCGAGGAGTTTGAAGTCTCCGCGCGCGACACCAAGCTCGGCAAAGAGGAGATCACCCGGGACATCCCGAACGTCGGTGACGAAGCACTGCACAACCTCGACGACAGCGGCATCATCCGCGTCGGCGCGGACGTGAAGCCCGGCGACATCCTCGTCGGCAAGATCACCCCGAAGGGCGAGACCCAGCTCTCCCCCGAAGAGAAGCTCCTCCGGGCGATCTTCGGTGAGAAGGCCGGCGATGTGCGCGACACCTCGCTGAAGGTGCCTCCGGGCGTCGAAGGCACGGTCATCGGCGCGCAGATCTTCGCCCGCGAAGGCGTGGAGAAGGACGCTCGCGCTGCCGACATCGAGCAGTGGCAGGTCGCCCGCATCCACCGCGATCGGGACGAGAAGCTCCGCACGGTGCGTGACTCGGCGTCTCGTCAGCTGGCCCGCGTGCTCCGCGGCCACAAGGCTGCGGCCCGCATCCTTGACGACGCGACCTCCGCTGAGGTCGTCGCGCGCGGCGAGGCGTTCACCCCCGAGGTCGTCAATCGCCTGACCGTCGACCAGTACGAGCGCATCCAGGTAGACGCCGATCACTCGGTGCAGGACGCGATCTTCAAGCTGATCGACAAGGTTCGCGACAAGGAAGACGAGATCCGCGCCAAGTACACCGCCAAGATCGATCGCCTCACCAAGGGCGACGAGCTGGCTCCTGGCGTCATCAAGATGGTCAAGGTCTACGTCGCGATCAAGCGCAAGCTGTCGGTCGGTGACAAGATGGCCGGTCGCCACGGCAACAAGGGCGTTGTGTCCAAGATCCTCCCGATCGAAGACATGCCGTACCTCGAAGACGGAACGCCCGTAGACATCGTGCTCAACCCCCTCGGCGTGCCTTCGCGCATGAACGTCGGCCAGATCCTCGAGACCCACCTTGGTTGGGGCGCGAAGGGCATGGGCGAGGCGATCGGGCGCATGCTCGAGAACCACCGCGAAGTCGAAGAGCTGCGCGAGTTCGTCAAGAAGGCCTTCGTCAAGCAGCCTGAGGTTCAGGCGTTCGCCACCAGCGCGAACGAAGAAGACCTCCGCGCGTTTGCGAGCAAGTACAAGAAGGGCATCACCATCTCTACGCCGGTGTTCGCCGGCGCAGCGGAGCCCGAGATCAAGGAGGCGTTGCTCCTCGGTAGCCGTGAGAAGGGCGGGCAGAGCCTGCTGTTCGACGGACGTACCGGCGAGGCCTTCTCGAACCGGGTCACGGTCGGCGTCATGTACGTGCTGAAGCTCCATCATCTTGTCGACGACAAGATCCACGCGCGCTCCATTGGGCCCTACAGCCTCGTCACCCAGCAGCCGCTGGGTGGAAAGGCCCAGTTCGGCGGTCAGCGCCTCGGCGAAATGGAAGTGTGGGCCCTCGAAGCCTACGGTGCGGCGTACACGCTGCAGGAGTTCCTCACCGTCAAGTCCGACGACGTGCTCGGCCGTACCAACATGTACGAGAGCATCGTCAAGGGCGAGAACGTCCTCGCCGCCGGCTTGCCGGAGTCGTTCAACGTCCTCGTGAAGGAGCTCCAGGCGCTTGCGCTGGATGTCGACCTTCAGGAAGACAAAGACGCGGCGTTGCGCCAGTAGCGCGCCAGAGCAGCCAAAGGGCCTACCCACGGGGGTGGGCCCAACCCCTTTTTACCAGTTTTCGTTTCCCCTTATTCGCTTGATTTCAAGCGAGGAGCTTCAGCATGAAGGACATCCAAACCGGTTCCGAGAAGCCCAAAAACCCCATCAGCTACACGGCTGTGAAGATCAGCCTCGCCTCCCCCGAGAAGATCAAGAGCTGGTCCTGCGGCGAGGTCAAGAAGCCCGAGACCATCAACTACCGCACCTTCAAGCCCGAGAAAGACGGCTTGTTCTGCGCCAAGATCTTCGGGCCGATCAAGGACTACGAGTGCCTGTGCGGCAAGTACAAGCGCATGAAGCACCGCGGCGTCACCTGCGAGAAGTGCGGCGTTGAGGTCATTCAGGCCAAGGTGCGTCGCGAGCGTCTCGGTCACATCGAGCTCGCGACTCCCGTCGCGCACATCTGGTTCCTGAAGTCGCTGCCCTCGCGCATCGGCAACCTCCTCGACGTGTCCTTGAAGGACCTCGAGAAGGTGCTGTACTGCGAGTCCTACATGGTCACCGACCGTGGAGAGAGCGAGCTCAAAGAAGGCGAGATCCTCTCGGAAGAGGACTATCAGGAGTCGATCCGCACCTACGGGTACGGCAGCTTCGAAGTCGGCATGGGCGGCGAAGTCGTGCGTCAGGCGCTCGAGCGCCTCGGCATCGACAAGCTCGCGGTTGAGCTGCGCGAGCAGATGCGCAACACCAACTCCGAGGCCCTCAAGCGCAAGCACGCCAAGCGCTTGAAGATCGTTGACGCGTTCCTCGCGAGCGGCAACAAGCCTGAGTGGATGATGATGACCATCGTTCCGGTCATCCCTCCCGACCTGCGCCCGCTCGTTCCCCTCGATGGTGGCCGGTTCGCGACCTCCGACCTGAACGATCTCTACCGCCGCGTCATCAACCGTAACAACCGGTTGAAGCGCCTGAATGACCTCAACGCCCCTGAGATCATCATCCGCAACGAGAAGCGGATGTTGCAGGAGGCCGTCGACGCGTTGTTCGACAACGGTCGTCGCGGCAAGGTCTTCACCGGCCCGAACAAGCGCCCGCTGCGCTCCCTGTCCGAGATGCTCAAGGGCAAGCACGGTCGCTTCCGTCAGAACCTGCTCGGCAAGCGCGTCGACTACTCCGGTCGTTCGGTCATCGTCGTCGGTCCTGAGCTGCGCCTGCACCAGTGCGGCCTGCCCAAGAAGATGGCGCTCGAGCTCTTCAAGCCGTTCATCTACGCCAAGCTCGAAGAGCGCGGCCTCGTCACCACCATCAAGGCGGCGAAGAAGATGGTCGAGCGCGAGGAGAACGAGGTGTGGGACATCCTCGACGGCGTCATCCAGGAGCATCCGGTGATGCTCAACCGCGCCCCGACGCTGCACCGTCTCGGCATCCAGGCCTTTGAGCCTGTGCTCATCGAAGGCAAGGCCATCCAGCTTCATCCGCTGGTTTGCACCGCCTTCAACGCCGACTTCGACGGCGATCAGATGGCCGTGCACGTGCCGCTCTCGATCGAGGCCCAGATCGAAGCCCGCGTGTTGATGATGTCGACCAACAACATCCTCTCGCCCGCTTCCGGCAAGCCGATCATCCAGCCCAGCCAGGACGTTGTCCTTGGTTGCTACTACATGACCCGCGAGCGCAAGTACGCGAAGGGCTGGGACTCCCAGTTCGAGAGCCCCGCCGAGGTCGAGATGGCCTACGACGCAGGCCAGGTGCACTTGCAGGCCCCCGTGTACGTTCGTCTCCCCGCGCCTCCTCTGGACGTGCGTATCGTCGAGCACATCACCGACCTGAAGGACGCGCATCTGTTCGTGGGCGTCGACCTCCCCAGCGAGAAGAAGAGCGCCAGCGCGCGCTCGCAGGTTTGGCACTTCCACCGCGGTGAGGTCAACCGCTACGATGCCAACACCATCGTCCCCGAAGTGTCGAGCCTCGGCGGCGACGTCGCGGTGAGCATCGACGGTGGCGCGGTCAGCCGCACCGACGTCTACGCCACGATCTCCCTGTTCCACGAAGCGTCCGCGGGCTCTGCGCCTGCGGGTCTCGCCGCAGCCAGCAAGCTCGGCCAGATCGGCTTCGCGGTCGGCAACGGGAAGGGCGCTCCTGGTCTCGCGACCGTGGTGCACGGCTCCGCCGAGATGGTCACCCTCCAGGTCGAGGGCCTCACCATCGTCGGCTACCGCCTCCCCGAGCTGCGTGGCAACAAGCGCGTGGTCGGTCTCGTCGCTCCTTCGCTCGCGGTGGACGCCAAGGGCAAGGTGCTCGTTGATGCGCGGTTGAACTCCTCGCGTCGGTTGGAGCTGCTGAGCGCCGGCATCTCGGCGCTGCGCAAGGCCTTCGGCGAAGACCTCGTCGCGGTCGTTGCTTCCGCGGGCTTCTTCGGTTGGCAGGGCGAAGTTCCGCTCTACACCGACGTTGCTCAGAAGCGCAAGGGCCTCGAAGGCGCGGGCCAGCTGGTCAAGACCACGGTCGGCCGGGTCATCTTCTACGCGAACATCGTTCCCGAGAAGCTCCCGTTCTCCGTCGTCAACCGCCCCCTCGGCAAGAAGCAGCTCGGCGAGCTCATCGACCGTTGCTACCGCGTGTGCGGCGCCAAGGAGACCGTGCTCATGGCCGACGGCCTGCTGCAGATGGGCTTCAAGCAGTCCACCGTCGCCGGCATCTCGATCTGCATCGACGACATGCGGATCCCGAGCATCAAAGCCACCCTGCTCGAGAAGGCCACCACCGAAGCGCGTGACAAGGAGAACGACTACAACGAAGGTCTCATCACGATGAAAGAGCGCTACAACATGGTCGTCGACATCTGGTCGAAGGTCACGGACGAGCTCTCTCAGGCGCTGATCAAGGAGATCAAGACCGAGCCTGTGACCCACCCGGACTCCGGCAAGGTCGAGACTCAGGACTCGTTCAACGCGATCTGGATGATGGTCGACTCCGGCGCTCGTGGTTCCACCACGCAGATCCGCCAGCTCGCCGGTATGCGAGGCCTGATGGCCAAGCCGAACGGCGAGATCATCGAGACCCCGATCACCGCGAACTTCCGCGAAGGTCTGACCGTTCTGCAGTACTTCATCTCCACCCACGGCGCTCGTAAGGGCCTCGCGGATACGGCGTTGAAGACCGCAAACTCGGGCTACCTGACCCGCCGTCTGGTCGACGTCGTCCAGGACACGATCATCACCGCGCGCGACTGCGGCACGTTGGCCGGCATGGAGATCCGCTCCCTCATCGAGGGCGGCGAGGTCATCGAGCACGTCGGCGAGCGCGTCCTTGGACGTGTGGCGGCCGAAGACATCACCGACCCGTACACCGACGAGATGCTGGTCCGCCGCGACCAGCTGATCGACGAAGCGACCGTCGAGAATGTCGTGGCAGCCGGCGTGGACAAGGTCCGCATCCGCTCTGTCCTCACCTGCGACATGCGCTGGGGCGTCTGCGCGATGTGCTACGGCCGCGACCTCGCGCGCGGCAAGCTCGTCAACGTCGGTGAAGCCATCGGCGTCATCGCGGCCCAGTCCATCGGCGAGCCGGGTACCCAGCTCACCATGCGCACCTTCCACATCGGCGGTGCGGCATCGGCCGGCGCGACTGAGTCCTACCTCGAGCTGAAGACCTCCGGTCACGCCAAGTACTCCGAAGCGCTGACCACCGTCGACAACCGTCACGGTCGCATCGTCGTCACCTCGCGTAACGGCGAGCTCCACATCCTCGACGATCGTGGCCGCATCCGTGAGAAGTACGGCATCCCCTACGGTGCTACGCTCCTCGTGCGCGACGGCGCCAAGGTCACGGCCCGCGACCGCGTGGCGGAGTGGGACGGCTTCAGCAGCCCCATCCTCGCGTCCGACAACGGCTTCGTGGACTTCGAGGACTTCGAGGAGGTCGTCAAGGTCTCCATCGACAAGGTCACCGCTCGTCAGACCCGCGAAGTCGAAGACTACCGCGACACCGACAAGCGTCCTCGCATCGTCATCAAGGAGAAGACCACCGAGAAGGCCAAGCAGAAGGCCCGGTACTTCCTGATCCCCCAGACCAAGGTCGAAGTGGAGAAGGGACAAGAGGTGTTCCCCGGCGACGTGCTCGCGAAGATCCCGCGTGAGAGCTTCAAGACCAAGGACATCACCGGCGGTCTGCCGCGTGTGGCCGAGCTCTTCGAAGCCCGCAAGCCCAAGGAGGTCGCGGTCATCACCGAGGTCGCCGGTACCGTGGTGTTCGGCAAGGACACCAAGGGCAAGCGCCGCATCATCATCGTGCCGGAAGGCAAGACGCCTTCGGATGGGAAGGAATACCTCATCCCGAAGGGCAAGAACATCGTCGTCAACGAGAACGACTACGTTCGCGCCGGCGATGCGTTGATGGACGGTGCGGCCAACCCGCACGACATCTTGAAGATCAAGAAGGAGATGGCGCTCGCCAACTACATGGTCGACGAGATCCAGGAGGTCTACCGCCTCCAGGGCGTCAAGATCAACGACAAGCACATCGAGGTCATCGTGCGTCAGATGCTGCGTCGCGTCCGCGTTCGTCACCCCGGGGACACCGAGTTCCTGGTCGACGAGGCGGTCGAGAAGCACAAGTTGGACGAGGCGAACGAGATCGTGGTGGCGAAGGGCGGCCGTCCGGCCACCACCGAGCCCCTGCTGCTCGGCATCACCAAGGCCTCGCTGTCGACCGACTCCTTCCTGTCGGCGGCCTCCTTCCAGGAGACCACCCGCGTGCTCACCGAAGCCGCGATCAACGGGCGCACCGACACGTTGCGCGGCCTCAAGGAGAACATCCTCATGGGCCGTCTCATCCCCGCAGGTACCGGCTTTGCCGCCTACCGCAAGCTCGGGATGCTCGTCAACGACAAGGCGATGATGCTCGGCTCGGAAGAAGAAGAAGCGGTGTAGTTCGCCCTCGGGCGTAGCACCGGGAGGGAGTCTCGCTTCGGCGGGGCTCCCTCCCTTCGCTTTTGGGCGTCGGAAGCGATTTTCCGAAGCGGGCCGCCGCTGGGGCTTGAAGCCTTACGGCGCGGTGTACAGCAGATCGAGGTTCAACCCGTCGAAGGTATAGCTGACGGTCCCGTCGGGTGCGGTCACCGGCGTGCGCGTGCCCATCGTCACCGTCGCTTCCTGGCCCACCATCGCGGTGATCGACGGGGACGCGACGAGCTTCTCGCGGTGGCGGCGCGTCTCGTAGATGCGCGTGTCGAGCCGGACCTGCGGCACGCAGTCGGTGCAGCCAACGGGGATGGGCACGGGCGTCACTTCGATCTCCACGCGCATCGTGCCGCCTTGGAGCGCGATCCCGGGCAGGATCCCCGGCTGTACCGCGTGGTAGGTCAGCGCCACGTTGGGGATCCCGGACTGTTGCAGCGACACGGCTAGGTCATCGGCGCGGGCGGCGGGCGTCACGGCGGTCAGCGTGTACAGGAGCGACGTCAGAGCGAGCATATTTGGGTCCGGTTGAGCGTCGATGGTAGCATGATCATGCGGTCGAACCCGGCGGTGACTGCGGTGCGCACACCATCGCTGGGGTTGGACTGCGCGGGCGTAGCTCGGGGACGCCGCGGGCCGCCAGCGAGACCCAACGCCCCCCACCCACGACGAGGTGGTCCAGAAAGCTGACGCCGATCACCTCGGCGGCTGCGGCCACCGCGATGGTGACCTGCACATCTTCAAAGCTGGGCTCGGGGTCGCCGGACGGGTGGTTGTGCGCGAGCACCAGCGCGCTGGCGCCGACCTCGACGGCGATCTTCAAGATCTGCCGCGCGTCCACCACGGTGTGCGCGTCGTTGCCGACGGTGAGCTGGCGCCGGCAGATTGGGCGCAGCCGGCGGTCCAGATAGAGCGCGTGCAGCTCCTCGCGGCGTAGTCCTTGGAGCGCGGGGGCCAGCCAAGTCGCGGCGTCCTCCGCGGTGCGCAGCGGCCCTTCGCGGAGGTTGGACTGGACGGCGGTGCGTCGGCCTAACTGGAGCGCGGCGTGGATGCGCAGGGCGCGGACGGTGCCGACGCCGCGGACGCGGGCGATCGCTTGCGGAGCGACCGCAGCGAGCGTCGCGAGGTCGCGGTAGGTGTCGAGCAGCTCGGCGGCGATGGCGCGCGCGGTTTGGCCGCCGGCGCCGGTGCCCAAGAGCAGCGCGAGCAGGTCGGCGTCGCCGAGGCGTTCGGGGCCATGGAGGAGGTAATCTTCGCGGAGCATGAGGGTCTCGGGTTTGCCGACCCATGCAGGGCGCGGGCCACCCGGTTCGGGCGCTTTTTCGCCATCTCGAACGGAGTAACGCCGGTAGTTTGCTGTCCGCAGCGACGGAGCGGGTGACAACCGTCAGCGTCAAGCCCCACACGCACCTGCGCCGGATTTAGGCTCGGTACAGTCCGGCTTGAGCGGCGCGCTCCAGATCGAGCGCGAGGTCGGACTCCAGCGCGTCGATGCGCTCTTTGGCGCGGGTCTGGGCGGTGGCGTCCCGGTCGGCGAGCTCCTGCGCCCACGACATCGCCGCGGCGTTGTCCCCCGCGCGGTGCACGAGCCCGATGCGCAGCGCATCGTCGGCGTTGAGCGTCCCGCCGCCGAGCACCACGCCTTTGGCGACGCTCACGCCGCACAGCCGGGCGAGGCGGGTCAAACCCCCGGCGGACGGCACGATGCCAAGGCGGGTCTCGGGCAGGCTGAAGCGCGCCGCGGGGCCGACGATGCGCAGGTCGCAGGCCAGCGCGAGCTCAAAACCGCCGGCGATGGCGGCGCCTTGCACCGAAGCGATGGACACGAAGGGCGCGCGCGCGAGGGCGGTGAACACCGCTTGGGAGCGCAAGCCCAGCGCGGCTTGCCAGTCGCCGCGAGCGCGTCTCCCGGCCATCTCGTCCAGATCGGCGCCGGCGCAGAAGGTCTTGCCGGTCGCGCAGATCACGACCACCGCGGCGTCGTGCATCGTGTTGATGGCAGCAGCGAGTTGGTCGAGCAGGGCCTGGTTGTAGGCGTTGGCCTTTTCCGGGCGGTTGAGGCGAATCACCCCGACCGGGCCCGCGCGCTCGACCTCGATCACGGCTTTGGCTCCGCTGCGGGAGCCGCCGGTGCCGGCGGCGCGTTCGCCATCAGCCACGTCCATCCAGTGACCGCAGCCGCACCTTCTGCCAGCGCGACGGGGTCGATCTTGTCGTAGGTGTCGGCGTTGGTGTGATGGAAGTCGAAGTAGTGGCTGTCATCGGGGTGCAGCCCAGTCAGCAGCATCCCGTGGGGCTCCATCGTGCTGATGTCCGCGCCGCCGCCGCCGGCTTCGATCGGCATGCCGAGCGGCGCCAAGACCGAGGTCAGCCAGCCCATCTGCGCGGGTGTGCCTTTGGCCTCCCACGCCATCGGGACGCCGCTGCCGAGGTCGGTCTCCATCCCGGCGAGGTGCGGCTCGGAACCATGGGCGATCTCGTAGGCTTTTCCGCCGTCGAGGCCGAACTCCTCGTTGGCGTACAGCACACCGCGGATGGTGCGCGCTGGCTTGACGCCGGTGGCGTTCACTTCGGCCTGGATCGCGCGCAGCGCCTCGATCACATGCACGACGCCTGCGCCGTCGTCGTTCGCGCCTTGTCCGACGTCCCAGCTGTCGAGGTGGCCGCCGATGAGCACGACCTCGGGCGACACCCCGGCGATCTCCCCGACCACGTTCCAGCTTGGCACGGGCGCCAAATCTTCCGATTGGAGCTTCAACGAGAGCTTCACCTCGGTGCCGCTCGCGACGAGTCGGGCGATGAACGAAGCGTCTTCGCCGGTGATCGCCGCGGACGGGATCTTCGGGACGCCGTCTTCGTAGTGCATCGCGCCGGTGTGCAGCGTGTACAGCGAGCGTTGCGTGACCGAGCGCGTCAGCGACGCGACCGCGCCCCATTTCGCGGCGTTCACGGCGCCTTGCGTGCGGTACGGCACGGTAGATCCGTAGTGCTGGATGGACGGCACGCCTTCGGGCATGACGACGTCGTACAGCACGATCTTGCCTTTGACGTGCGGCCCCAGCTCGTCGAAGGAGTGCACGACCACCACGGAGGCGTCGATGCTGCCGGACACGGTGCCGCCGAGGCCGAGCACCGCGAGCTCGCGGTTGAACGGGGCAGACATCTTCAGCGACTCGGCCCCGCGCACCCAATGCCGCACGTTCACCGGCTCCAAGCGCACCTTCACGCCGTCGCGCTCCCACACGCCCCGCGCCCAGGTAGCCGCGTCGACGAGCGCCTGAGTGCCGGCGAAGCGGCGGCTGTAGCGATCACACAGCACCGCGAGGCGCGCGTAGGGCTGCCCGGAGGTGCGGGCGGCGTTCAACAAGCGGGCGAGCACCGGATCGGCGGGGTTCGGGTTCAGCGCCGAGACCGGAGCTTCTGTGCGAGCGCCGCTCGGCATCGGCAGCGTCGAGAGCGGCACTTGTCCCGGATGCAGCATCGCGGGAGCGCCGGCCGGAGCAGGCGGAACGGCCGGAGCGGGCTCTACGGCCGGAGCCGGCGGGCGGCTGCGGGCAAACGTAGGACCACACAAGAGCAAAAGCAGCAAGAACGACAGCACCGACCCCATTTACCCTCCGAGGTAGGCGGCGCGGATGGCGTCGTCGTTCAGCAATTCGTGCGCCGGCGCGCACTTCTGGATGGTGCCGGTCTCCATCACGTACCCCAGCGTCGCGATCTTCAACGCGAGATGCGCGTTCTGCTCGACGAGGAGCACGGTGGTGCCTTCTTTGTGGATGGCTTGGATGGTCTCGAAGATGCCGGCCACGATGACCGGCGCGAGGCCCAGCGAGGGCTCATCGAGCAGCAACACCTTGGGTCGCGACATCATCGCCCGCGCGATCGCCAACATCTGCTGCTCGCCCCCGGAGAGCGTGCCGGCCATCTGCGCGCGGCGTTCGGCGAGGCGCGGCCAGATGGTTAGCACGCGGTCCAAGTCGCGGGCGATCGCCGGCTTGTCGCTGCGGGTGTACGCGCCCAGCTGCAGGTTCTCGAGCACCGACAGGTTGGGGAACACCTGCCGCCCTTCGGGCGATTGGGAGATGCCCATGGTGACGATGCGATGCGGCTCGGCCCCGGCGATCTCGTCCTCGTAGATCTTGATGGAGCCGCTCTTCGGTTGGACGAGCCCGGAGATGGTGCGCAGCAGCGAGGTCTTGCCGGCGCCGTTGGCTCCCAACAGCGCGGTGATCTGCTTGTCGGGGACGTTGATGCTGACGTCGCGCAGCGCGTGGATCGGCCCGTAGCTGACACACAGGTTGCGGATCTCAAGGGCGTTTCTGGGGGGAGTTTCGGGCGTCGTCATGCGGAGGTTCCGTGGCCTTGGGCACCGGCGTCGGTGCCCAGATAGGCCTCGACGACCACGGGATCCCGTTTGATCTGATCGGGCGTGCCTTCGGCGATGCGCGCGCCGTGATCCAGCACGGTGATGCGCTCGCAGATGCCCATGACGACCGGCATGTGATGCTCAATGAGCAGGATGCTGACACCGAAGGTGTCTCGCACCCAGCGGATCAGGTGCATCAGATCATCGGCTTCCGAGGGGTTCATGCCCGCCGCGGGCTCGTCCAGCAGCAGCAGCTTGGGGCGCGTCGCGAGCGCGCGGGCGATCTCGAGCCGGCGACGGAGGCCGTAGGGGAGGGAGTCGGCGTTCTGGTCGCCGACGCTGAGCAGGCCGAAGGTGTCGAGCAACTTGCGGCCTTCGTCGACCGCTTGGGCTTCGTCACGCGCGTGGCGGCCGACCCGGAGCACATGCTCGAACAGCGTGGCTTGGGTGTGGCGATGCATCGCCACGGTGACGTTCTCCAGCACGGTCAGGCCCTGAAAGAGCCGAATGTTTTGGAAGGTCCGGCCGATGCCCGCGGCCGCGACCGCCGTCGGTCCGATGCCAACGACCGAGCGACCCTGAAAGTGGATGTCGCCTTCGGTGGGCAGGTAGATGCCGGTGATCAGGTTGAAAACCGTGGTTTTCCCTGCTCCGTTGGGGCCGATCAGACCCACTAAGCCACCCTCGTTCACCGTGAGGTCGAGGTCACTCACCGCGCGCAATCCGCCAAAGCGGATTCCAGCTTTCTTCAATTCGAGCGTCGTCGTAGACATCCCGGTCTCCCTATCCGAGTGGGCGGTTCTTTGACGCCAAAGCGGGGCGAACGACGCACGGTCCCCGATTGACAGTCGGAGTCGGAAGGCCTACCGTGGAGCGATGTTTGCTTTGCTGCTGCTCGCTTGCGTCCACCAACCGGAGGACACCGCATCCCCGAAGAACGGGGACAGCGCTTCTGTCCTCGTTGACACCGACACCGGCTCGGTCATGGACTCCGTGCGCGGCGAGACCGCCGAGACCGCCGAGCCCGAGCCCCCGGTGGTCACCGACGAAGCGATCACCTCGCAGCCTGACAACGTCGACGATGCTTTTTTTGATGACACGGTGATTCATGACATCGCGATCACCCTCCCGAGCAGCTCGATCACCGCGTTGGGCGTCGATCCCTACACCAAGGCGCCCGGCGACATCACCATCGACGGCGCGACGCTCCCCGACATCGGCGTGCGCCTGCGCGGGAAGATCGGCTCCTTCCGCACCCTGTCGGGAAAGCCCAAGTTCGCGATCGACCTCAACTACACCCACGCCGATCAGCGCTACATGGGCGTCGAAGAATTGTCCTTGAACAACGAGGTCGTCGACTGTGGCTACATGAAGGAGCCGCTCGCCTACAAGATCATGCGCGAAGCGGGCGTCGCAGCGGGGCGCACCAGCTTCGCGCGGGTCACGGTCAACGGCGCGGCGTACGGCCTGTACGTGGTCGTTGAGACGCCCGACGACCGATTCCTCGTGCGCAATTTCCCCGATCCGTCTGGCAATCTCTACGATGGCAAGTATGTCTGGTACGGCGGATACAGCTACCAGCTGCTGGATTTCTGGGGCTATGTCGCGGACATGTTCCAGCTTGAAGAGGGCACGGACGTGCACAACACCGACATCTGGGATGTGGTGTATGCGCTGTACACCAGCCCCTCGGATCCGACCTGGTACGACTCGGTCAATGCGGTGGTTGATCTTCCGCAGTTCACCCGGTACCTCGCGGTCGAAGAGCTCATCGGTCACAACGACGGCTACGCGATGAACACCAACAACTACCGTGTGTACTTCGATCCCAACAACGGTGGGAAAGCGGTGTTCATCCCTTGGGACTTCGACTACGCGTACCTGCATGACTACGAGTGGGGCTTCAGTTGGTACAGTCCTTCGGGGCGGCTCGCGAAGGCGTGTTTGAGCAACGCCGACTGTCTGGCCGAGTACAAGGCGTCGATGACCACCTTGTTGGACGCGCTCGACGTCCCGGCCTTGCAGTCGTGGTACGACGACCGCGTTGCGCTGATCTCCGATGACGCCGAGGCAGACATGCGCCGCGAATGCGGAGAACCTTCGGTGCTGTACTACCAGAGCTATGTGCGCGGCTGGTTGGACACCGAGCCGGCGGCGATCCGCAGCTACTGGGGCTTGCCGCGATGAACCGGGTGATCGCGCGGCCGCCTTTAGGCGCGATCAGCGCCCTGCTCCCGATCATCGCCCTATCGGCGTGTGTAGCGCCGGACTCGGGCGGGCAAGACTCCAGCTCCGGCGGCGTGGACACCACAGGCAGCAACGACAGCCCCGACTCGCGGGAGACCGCGGACTCTTCGGACTCCGCGGACTCTTCGGACTCTTCGGACTCTTCGGACTCGGTCGACACCGACCCCTCCGATGACCCGCTGCCCTTGTGCATCAACGAGTTCATGCCCGACAACGCCTCGTCGGCGTTTGACAGCGAGGGCCGCCCCGAAGACTGGATCGAGCTGCACAACCCAGGGACGACCGACATTGATCTCACCGGTTGGGCGCTGACCGACGATCCGGAGAATACCGACAAGTCCGAGCTGCCTTCGGGGGTACTACCTGCAGGCGGCTACGCGCTGTTCTGGGCCGTCGGCGATCCGCCGTCGGACACCGCCGACACCGCAGGCTCCGACGACACCGCCGTGGTCGATCTTCCCGCGGATCACCTGTCTTTTCGCTTGTCTAGCGACGGCGGGGCGGTGGGCGTCTTCGCGCCGGACGGTCGGGGCTCGGTGATTCGCTATGGCTCGGTGGAGGAGGACTATTCGGTGGCTCGGGCGACCAATTGTTGCACCGGCGAGGGCTGCCTCGGCTTCGATTTCCGCGGCAGCCCCGGGTACAGTAACGAGCCGCTGGTCTACGAGAGCATCCCGCTGGTCGGGACGGCGTCGGTGTGGCGCTACTGGGCCGATTCGACCGTGGATGACGGCTGGTACGCCCCGGACTACCCCGACAGCCCGTGGATCGATGGCGAAGGGCCGCTGGGGTACGGCGATAGCCAAACGACGGTGATCCCATATGGCAGCGACCCCTACAACAAGTGGCCCACCGCGTGGTTTCGGCGCCACTTCACCGCCGCCGACGTCGCGAGCTTCTCGTCGATCTCGCTGTACCTGCTGCGCGATGATGGCGCCGCGGTGTACCTGAACGGCGTCGAGATCATCCGGGACAACCTGCCCGCAGGTGAGCTCACGGCTACCACCTTGGCCAGTGCGTCTACGGGCTCCGAGACGACCTACTACACCTTTCCGATCGAAGCCGGCTTGGTGCTGGAAGGCGACAACGACCTCGCCGTCGAGGTGCATCAGGCTTCGGTCGACAGCTCGGACCTGAGCTTCGATCTGGCGCTGATTGGCGAGCGCCTCGTGCCCTGATTGTGTCCTGACGTTCAGGTCGCCGGTGTGTAGCTTGCGCCCCATGCGCGCGATGTCCTGCTCCCGCTACGGCGGCCCCGAAGTCCTTGAGTTGGTAGAACGCCCCATGCCCGCGCCGGGTCCGGGCCAGCTGCGGGTTCGGGTCGTAGCGTCCAGCGTGAACCCCATTGATTGGAAGCTCGTTTCGGGCATCCTCCGGCCGCTGGTCCCGTCGTTTCCCTTTGTGCCCGGCTACGACATCGCCGGGCAGGTCGACGCGGTGGGTACTGGCGTGAGCGGCTTTGCTGTCGGGCAGCGGGTGCACGCGCGCATCGGCGCGATGTCTGCGGGCGGGTCGGCCGAATACGCGCTCGCCGGGGTGGACGTCACCTGCGCGATGCCCGAGGGCATGTCCTACGCGGACGCCGCGGGGCTGCCGCTGGCGGGCATGACCGCGCTGCAAGGGCTCCGGGACCGCGCGGGGTTGGTGATGCGCGGGTCTACCCAACGCGTGCTGGTCGTCGGCGCTTCGGGCGGCGTCGGGCACTACGCGGTGCAGATCGCGGTAGCCGCCGGCGCGACGGTGGTCGGCGTCAGCAGCGGCCGCAACACCGCGCTGGTGCGCCAGCTTGGCGCGGTCGAGGCCCTCGACTACACCGTCCCTGATGTGCTCCGGGGCCAGGCGCCGTTCGACATCGTCTACCAGAGCGTCGGCCATGACTACGCCACCTACCTGCCGTTGCTCCGACCGGGCGGCTGCTTTGTCACGCCGATCCCGGGCCCGAGCACCTTTGTGCGGGCCTTGGCCAACCCTTTTGCCCGCAACCCGGTGCGGGCGATCATGCTGAAGAGCAACGCCGCCGATCTCGCGGTGCTGGACCAGCTCTACGAGGCTGGCGCGCTGAAGACGGTGGTCGACAGCCGCTTCCCGTTGGAGCGCTTGGCCGACGCGTGGCAGCGGTCGATCAGCGGGCGCGCGGTCGGCAAGGTGATCGTGGATGTGAGCGGTGATGGCAGTGCTGATGTCCCTGCAGAATAATCCACGATGGACCTGATCCTCGACGCGCTGCAGTCGCAGGTTTCGCCCGACGTCGTGGTGTACGCCGATGCGGCGGTGCCGTTGCGGCCCGGCGTGCGCTTTCTACCGACGCTGGCGCGCGGGGAGTGGGGCTCGATGACGCAGGCGCGCAGCGGCTTCGCGGCGGTTTCGTTGCTGGGGCTCTACGCGGTGATCGTGTCCCGCTGGGTGGGCGAGGCGATCGCCGGCACGTGGTCGGGGGGCGCCGCCAGCGTGATGGCGGTGCAGATGCTGCCGATCATCGCGAGCCTGCAGATCGTCAGCCCGCTGCGGGCGCAGGCGCTGCGCGATCGTCGCCAGCCCGACGGGCGTCGTCGCGGGGTGTTCATCGCTCCCGAGGGCATCGTTATCTTCGAGGCGGGGCGGTGGTCGACGATCCCGTTTGGTTCGGCGGACCGGCTTTCGGCTACGCTGGACGTGCGCCCCGCGCGTCGCTGGTTTCGACAGAGCTGGGACCTCGTCGTGACCGTAGCCGGCGTGCCGCCGCTGCGCGTCGAGGTCGACGGCGCGGTCACGCCGATCGCCGAAGGGCGTTCGGTCCTCGGCGTCAGGGAGCCGGTGTCGCCGCCAGCTTAGGCACGTTCCCGGTGGTTCCTTTGGCGGTCCAGGTCAACGGCTGCAGGGTGACCGGCTGCCGCGATGCGCCGCCGGTGCCGCCCGTCACGAGGGTCGCGTCTCCCGCGTACCACGCGCCCACCGTCACGTTGGCTGAGCGCGCGACCTCCGCGGTGGTCGCCATCCACGGCGCCTCCATCCACACGACGTCCCCCGCGGTCACTCCGGTCACCTGCACGCGGCTGCTGGCGCGCAGGCCTTCAAAACTCAGCGGCGGCACGCCCGCGGCGCTCAACAACGGCGCCCACGCGACCTGCCGCGCGGCGTCTTCGACGTGCTCGATCACGCCCCCGCGCGCGCCTTCTTTCAACGCGGCGCCAAAGCCATCGACCGCGACCTCGACCGCACCCATCGGGCCTTCCCAGAACTCCTCGCCGACGAACGCCCCGGCGAAGTTCAGATCGCGAGGCTCTACGCCCAACGCGAGGTTCTCCATGCGCAGGTCGACGTTCACCACCGGGCGCCCCTCGGGATCGGCCTCGGCGATCGCCTTGCTCAGCGCTTGGAGCGAGGTGGTCTCCGACATCCACAGCACCACCGTGGGGTGCTGCACGATGTCCCACGCGGCGCGGTGGCTCTGATCGACGATCAGCGGCAGGTTGGCGTCGACGATGGCGGCGCGCTCTTCTTGAGGCACGGTCTGGTAGGTGCCTTCGCAGCGCGGGGTGAGCAGCGTCGCGATGCCGGTCTCGTCGAAGATGCCGAGCTGCTGGTCGGTGGCCGGCGAGCCGTGGAACTCAAACGTGTTGGCGCCGGTGCGGGTCAGGATGTCGAATTCGACCAGCGAGAACGGGTGCGGCGAGGCGCGCCACGCGATGAGCTTCTGGGACGCGCCGCCGACCACAAAGCCGGTGTCGTCCAGCGTGACGTCGTGTACGCCAAGGCGCACGCCTTGGGCGTCGAGCACGCCCCCCGCGGAGGTTTGGAGCAGGCCGAAGATCACGTAGAGCGCAGGCTTTCCGACCTGCCACGTGTCCAGACCCCACGTGACCGGCGGCGCCTTGGCCATGCCGTCGACCACCGGACCGGAGCCCAGCTCGGCGAGCACCTTGCCGTCGAGCGTCGCCACGAAGCGCACGGTCGCGCCCTCCGGCGCGTTGTTCACGCGCGCGGTGGGCGTGATCATGGCGCCGTCCATCGGCAGCGCGAGGCCTTGCAGGTGCGCCTTGGGCCGCAACAGCAGCTGCGGGCCATCTACGAGCAGCGGCGTGCTGCGGCGGTCCCCCGCTTTCACCATCGGCGGCGGCGGATTGGCGCGGGTCAGCGCGATGTCGACGGTGTGCGGCCCGGGCGGGACCAGCCCGGCCACGTCGATCTCGGTGGATCCGGGTCCGGGAGGCACGGTGGCGATCACCTTGCCGTCGAGGCTGACGGTCGCGGTGCCGAACACCCCCGAGAGCCGCAGCGCCTCGCCGCCGGTCCACGGGCCTGCGGGTACGTTGACGGTAGCGTGAAAATCGACGTCTTCGAGGCGCGAGTCCGCGTTGACCGGGACGGGGCCGCCAAGGTTGATCGCAAGTCGGGTGACCGGGGGCGCCGCGCCGGCCTCCACCGCCACGCCCGCGCCGCCTTGCCCGGTGCACGCGACCACGCCGGCGAGGCCGACGAACCCGAAGGCGCGCAGCATCCGTCGGAGGCGAAGCGAGGAAAGGGGCGACATCGCGTGTGTCTATCAAGAACCCGGGGCCGCGGCGGCATCGGGAACCAAGGCGCGCAGGTTGACTCCGGGATCGGCGTCCAATACCCTCCGCGACGGAGGTTCCGTGGGTGACTCGCCAGCGCCAAAGCCTGCAGCGCGGAGCTGGCCCTCCGTGCAGAAGGCGCTGACCGAGCTGTGCGCGCCGCTGCTGGTGTTGGCGATGCCGCTGTGGCTGTGGCCGCGGGCGCCGCTTCCCCCCGGGTTGCCGGTAAACGCCGCGCTTCCGCCCGCTCCAAGCTGGGGAGCGTGGTCGGACCTCGTGCTCGACGGCCCGGACGCCGCGGAGTGGGCGCTCAACAGCCAGCGCATGGCGGCCGGCGCTTTTGAGCTGCTCGATCGGCACCGCATGCCCTCGTGGCTGTTGCTGGTCTCGGCGGTGATGCGCACCGGGATGGACGTCGTGACCGCCGGGCACTTCGTCAACCGCTGCATGTTCCTCGTCGCGGTGCTGGCGACGTACCTGTTGGGGCGCCTGAGCTCCGGCGTGCTCGCCGGGGTGCTCGCCGCGACGCTCGTGCTCGCCGACCAACACTTGGGGTTGGGCGTGCAGCGTTTTGGCATCGACGCCGCTATTGAAGCGATGCTCCCGCTTGGGATCGCGCTGGCGTTTTTGACGCGCGAGCGCTGGTGGCTGGGGCTCCCGGCGGGCTTGGGCGTCGGGTGGGTGGTGCTGTTGCACCAGACCGCGCTGCCGTTTGTGGTGCCGGCCGTGCTGGTGGCGCTGCTCGTCGGTGGGCCGGGCTGGCGCAGGTTCGTGGGCGCGGGCACGCTCTTGGTGGGCGTAGCGCTGGTCTTTGGCGCCATATCCTGGATTTTCCCGTTCCCGACCTTCGCGCAGATCGCTCAGGACGTCAACGAAGGTGCGAACCCCGGAGCGGGCAACGACGCCGCGGCCGCCGCCGACACCGCCGCGATGCTGCGCACCACGCTGAGCACGGGCGTCAACGACGCCTATGTGCGGCTCTGGGCGCAGATGTCGGGCTGGATCGCGCCGATCAAGTACCTGGTGCCCTTTGGCATCCTTGGCATCTTCGCCCCGTTTTTGCGGGTGCCGGCGCTGTGGCCCGCAGCGTTGAACCCGCCCGTGGAGCCGAAGAGCCCGCCGCCCGTGCCGGAGATCGCGCCGTCTACGCCGGAGAGTTCGTCGCGCTGGGCGCGGGTTCGTGGTTTTGTTTGGGAGCTCGCCCACAACAGCAGCGTCGGGCTCGCGCTGCTGACCTGCCTCGCGCCGCTGCCGTTCCTCGCGGCGGCGCACGCGCCTACACGCTACGGTGAAAACCTGCTCCCGTTCGCAGCGGTGCTCCTCGCGCGCGGCCTGGGGACGGTGGCGTGCGCGCTCCAACGCGCGGTGGCCGCGATGTTGCCCCCGTGGCGGGCGTTGCGCATCGGCGAGTGGCTTGTGGGCGCGATCCTCGCCGTGGCGGCGGCGTACACGACCACGCAGCTCGTCGCGGCGCGCGGCTTGACCCGCGCCCGGTTGAGCGACGAGAGCGTAGGCTCCTTGCTGCTCGCCAGCGCGCTCAGCGAGGCGTTTGCGGACGGGACGAAGGTGGCGTGCCCGATGAGCGAGGCGCTGCTGCTGACGAAGCTCGAGTCCTGTCGCGCGCAGCCCTGCCCGCTCACCCCGGATGAGCCCGCGGTGGTCGCGTGCTTGCAGACCCTCGCGCGGACGTGTGGAACCCGCGGCACGCTCGCCTACGTCGTGCTCCCCGGCCACCAGATGTACGATCCCAAGGCCCGCGGGCGTCCCGCGCTGGACGCGTGGATCGCCGAGCGCGTACCGGCGCAGTCGTCGGTGCAGATCGGCGAGTTCTCGGCGCTGATCTACTCGGTTCCGGCGGAGGTCACGGGGGGGTTGTAGGGCGGGCGGTCAGTGAGACGCGGCGTCCAGCGGATCGGTGCCGTACAAGACCTCGGTGTAGTCGTCTTGTCCGTCGCCGTCGGAGTCGGGGTCGTTGGGGTCGGTCCCGTAATAGAGCTCGTAGTACCTGTAGAGTGAGTCTCCATCGTCGTCGATGCCTTGGGTGGGGTCGGGGGGGGCGGAGCTGTAGAGGACCTCGGTGTAGTCGCTGTCGCCATCCCGGTCGGTGTTGCTCCGACGGGGATTGGTTTGGTACACGCTGCTTTCTTCATAGTTCGTCAGTCCATCGCGGTCCGCGTCGCCGTTGGGGCGCAACCGGGCGTGTGCAGGCGAGGCCATTAGCAGGAGGAGCAACAGAGAGTGCATCGTTCACGCGTGGAAGAGCCGGAAGCTACCACAGCAACCCAAGCGCTGGGATCATCGCCTTGGTCGCCCATTCGGAGACCGCTTCATCGAGGTCCACGAGGGCGTCGATCTGCTCGACGGTCACTGCGCTGGTGAGGGCTTGCTGGTCGGCGATGCGTAACGAACCCCTGAACGACATTGTCCCACTTTCCGATTCCGTCAAACGGGTGTAGACTCTCTGTAGGTGTACCTTCATGCCGAACAAAGACGCAGTCGCGGCCGAACTCATCCATTGGCACTTCCAGATCGAGCCGGGCCTCGTCGCGGTGTACCGGGTGACGAACGACCGGGAGTCTGACCCGAAGGAGCCGATCAAGCTCATTGAGGTCAACGCCGATACGATCGCGACCGGCAGCTTTGAGGCCTACGGGTTTGCGGCTACTCGCGAGGTGCCCTTTCCTACGCTGATTGCCGAGGTCACGCCGGACGAGCTCGCTGAGCTGCGTCGTAACGGAAGGCTCCCGGCGGGCTGGGATGTGGATGGAGCAAAGCAGTACGTTCGCTCCGCGGCCTAGCGATGTCGAGCAGGGAGGATTGGGCTGTAGCCTACCACCGACAAGGTCGTTCGGATTGGAACCTATACTTGGAGCTTCAAGGGCGTGACGACGTTCCGCCCTGCCATTCCTTGCATTTCCTGCAGATGGCCACGGAGAAGCTTGCAAAAGCGTACCGCTTTCGGGACACCTCGACCGACATTGCAGCACTATTGACAAGCCATGTCGGCTTCCCGAGATTTTTGAACGCGTTCCTGATGTCGCCGCAGCTGCGAGAGGAGTACGAAGGGCGGCATTCGCAGCTGGAGCGCCTCCGCAAGGACTTTGCACCTCTTGCCCGGGCAATTGAACAGCTCGCCCCTGCGGTTGATCGAGACGTCGTACCCGAGAACTCCGAGTATCCATGGGAGCGTGGGGATGACGTGATCGCGCCTGTCGACCATCGGTTCTCCGCGCTGGAGCTGCTCCGTCATCCGCGGGGTCGCATGCTTCTTAAGTTCATCCGAAGGGCGTTCGACGAGTTTTCGAACTCCTGATCCAGGGCGACGGACCCTTGGCCCCGCTCACCCTGACGGACAATGCCCACCCCGCGCCAGCCAGTTGTCGACGAACGCGGCGCGGGCGATGAGGAAGGTCTTGAGCGACGCGAGCGAGGCTTCGTGGTCCTCTGGGCTGAAGCCACGATGCGGATCTTCGGCGAGGGAGTCGGCGATCTGCGCGTTCCACGCGTCGAGTTGGTCGGCCATGTCCCGCGGCGAGTATGACGCGCGCGCGAGCACCAGCTCTTCGACGAAGCGGTTGCACCAGGTTGGGTCGGCGAGCACGGTCTTGACCAACGGCTCTTTCAACCAGCCGTAGTGCTCGTAGGTGATCGGGTCGGAGCTCACCGACTCGGGCCAAACCAGCGAGCCGTCGGGGTACGCGGAGTCGCCGAAGGTGATGTCCATGTCGTACGGCAGGTACACAAAGCCGCGGCTGGGGTGATCGTAGAGGTAGTAGTTGATCTCCACGCCGGCCCAGTAGTTGTCCATCGCCGGGATCATCGCTTCGGTCGCCCACTCCGACACCGCCTCATCCAGATCGACGAGGGCGTCGATCTGCTCGACGGTCACGGCGCTGGCGAGGGCTTGCTGATCGGCGATGTCCCCGACGTCTTCGTTGGTCTTGAGCTCCGCGCCGCCTTGGTAGAGGTTGCCGTCGGGCTCCTCGAAGTTGCGCTCCAGATATTCATGGTCGATGCGCTCGAGGTTGGCGTACAAGCCGTAGTAGGCTCCGTTGATCACCACGCGAGCGTTGTTGGCGCACGAGTGGGGGAGGCCCCGCTGCGCGAATTGCGGGAACGCGAGGCGCTCGTGCAGCAAGGTGCGGTCGTACCAAGGCGCGTCGAGCATCACTTTTCGCAAGCCGTGGAAGCGCGCATCGGGGTCGGTCTCGTTGAAGGAGACGACGAACTGCAGCTTGTCGCAGCTCCACGTCCAGTTGCCCTTCAACCGCGCCATCGCCGAGACCGTCTCGCCTTTGTAGGTGAACTCCACAGGTCGATACTGCTGGATCCCGTACTGGCAGTCCTGTTGGATTCCGGTCCATTCATCCGGAGAAAAATCGAGGGCAAACTCTTGGAGTTCGTCTTGGTCGTAGATCCCCGAGCAGGCCTTGGGCCAGGTCTCTGGGGCGGTGCCGGTCTCCGAGTCCACCGCCGCGGTGTCCTTCGTACCCACCGTGTCCATCGGGTCGTCGCTCGTCGAATCTGGGATTGGCTTCTGGGGATCATCGATCGGGATGGTTTGGGTGCAGCCTACCGTGAGCAGAAGCAGGGGCACGAGCGTTGTCTTCATGGGTCGGGTCCTTTGCCTTCGGGGGCGGAGTATCTCGGTTCGCCTTGGCTCGTCGTTCGCAACGCGGGCGGCGGTCTGCGCCGCGGGGTTACGCTCCACCGATCACCGGAGCATTTGCATGAAACCTGATTTTCATGTTCTCTTTTTCGTGCTGATCGGATGTGCTTCCGGGCCTGGCTTCCGGGGCGATACCGATTCCGGCGGCGACTCGCACGCGCCGGTCGCGACGCAACCGCAAGACGGCCACTGGGCGCTTGCTAATCCAGTTTGGGTTTTTGACACCTGCGGTTTCGAGTCGATTGAGCGCGGCGCAGACCTGATCAACGCTGGCTACACCTCTGAGATCGTTTCGGAGACATCGTTCACGTTGGCGGTGGATGAGCTTGGAACCGAAGGCAGCCCGCAGCAAGAGCCGTACGCCTGCACATTGTTCGATGACGATTTCAGCTGTGACCTACAGGAGAAAGTACAAGACCTCGCTCCCGATTTTGACGCGATGTGGCACTTCGGTACGCTTTCATCCGGCACGATCCTGTCGTCGAACTCCGCGACCGTCGCGGTGGTTTGGACGTTCGCCTGTGACGGCGCGGACTGCTCGATGGTCCAAGCGGGCCTCGGCGTCGCGACGCTCCCGTGCGAGAGCACGATTGCGTACGCTGCTACCGCGGACTGATAGGAGTGGAGCTAGTTCGGCCTTGGGGCGTGGCTGTAGGGGAGCGTCGGGTAGGGCTCGCCCTGCGGAGTGGCCCACGTGCCCGCGGCCTGAGCGCGCTCGGCGGCGGGCAGATCGCGCGCTCCGTAGAACTGTTGCGCGCGTTCGAGCAACAAAACCAGCTTGACGCCGTTGCGCTCTGCCCCGCAGACGGACAGCTTCTCGGCAGCTTTTTCCCACTGGCCGCGGGCGCCGCGTGGGTTTCCGCGCTTCCAATGCTCAAAGCTCACCGCGAGCTGGATCAAGCCTTGAACGAAGCGCCGATCGCTGCCGGGCGCGTCGAGGTCCGCGCTGCGCGGCAGGTCGCGCCAGAGCGCCTCCCAGACCTCGTGGGCCTCGAAGAAGTGCTGGTGGTCAAAGCACTCAGCCGCCTCGGCAAAACGCGGGTCGGATGCGATCATGGTGCTGCTCCTGCTCGAGTGGCCAGCCGGGAGACTCCGGCCCGCGGGTCTTTGATCCAAGGGTTTGGGTCGTGCCCGAGCGCGACGAGCACGCCTAAGGCGTGGGCGGCCGCGGTGTCTGGCGCCGATCGCACGGCTTCGTGTAAGGCGGGCGCGGCTTGGGCTCCAAACTTCCACAGCGCGTCCATCGCCGCGAGGTAGAACCCGCCAAACGCAGACCCGGAGGTGTTCCCGAGGTAGCCGATCAGCGTCGGGATCGCCGCAGGATCGGCGATCTCGCCCAACGCCCACAGCAGGTTGGTGCGCACCGGGTATTGGATGCCCATGCCCGCGCCGGGCCGGCCTTCGAAGTCCAGCGCCTCGTCGGACAGCGCGCGCAGCAGCACCGGCGTGGCGCGCCTCAGGCCGATGCGGCCGATGGCGGTCGCGGCGAGGCGACGCTGGGTAAAACCGCGGCCGGGATCGACGTCGGTGGCGCGCAGCGCGCCGATCAGGATCGGCAGGGCGCGCGGATCTCCGGTCATCCCGAGGGCGGCAAAGATCGCGTGCTGCTCGCGACGCCCGGCGGTTTTGAGCTGTGTGGCCAGCGCCTCGAAGGGGGGCTGCGGCCCGTCCAGCTCCTGCGCGAGTCGTTGCTCCAAGGGCGGCACGTCAAACGCGATGCGTCGTACGCCGCCTTCGGTGTGGTAGGTGCGCGCGTCGCGCTGGATCAGTAAGGCGCGCTCGGTCTCCCGCGCGGCCTCCTCGCTCTGGCCTGCGGCCCCGCTGCAGCGCACCCGCGCGACCGCGAGGCGCAGCGCGAGCTCGTCGGTCTGGGCCTTTGCGGCGTGTAGGGCCGCGAGCGATGCGGCGTCCCCGCGCTGAGTCAGTCCCCGCGCGGCGGCGGCGCGCACTGCGACGCGCTCATCGCCGAGCCGCTCCTCCACAAACCGACGGGCCTCGGGCTCGGGACGTCCGGCCAGAACCTGCAGCGCGTTTACCGCCAGATCTTCGCTGCCATGGCGCACCGCGCGCGCCAAGCGGGCTCCGTCCTGCTCGGTCAGCGCGCCTCCCAACAGTCGATCGCGAAGTCCGTTCCACATGCGCGTCTGCGGTATCGCGCTCCGCCTCCGCTGATATGCGAAATTGGAGGAGACGCGCGCAACGGTTCAGAATCCGCCTTCCCGTAAAAGGTGTCCGAGCGCCGCAAGGGCTTCTTGGTACTCCGGATCTTCGGCCATGCGGCGCAAGATGCTCTGGGAGCGCATCCCATGGTAGGGCTCGATGTGCGCGCTGGGACGCTCGCTTCGAGTGAGCTTGGCGCGCTCCTGTCGCAGCGCCGCCTCGGCTTCCTGCGCGCGCTCTCCTCCCCCACTTGCGATGAACGCGCCGAGGCGCTCCAGCTCGCCGGCGTCGAGCCAGGTGCCGTGCTTCGGGCATGTGTCGACGATGATCCCCGAGACGCGCAGGTGGTTCTTTCGACCCATCATCGCGCCGCAGTGGGGACACCTCAGGTAGGTCACCGCCTCCCAATCGGCGGTCGCAGACCCGGTTTCCGCCGACTCGGACGCAGCCTGTACCGCACCTTCGAGCTCCGCAGCGTCCAGCCAAATCCCCTCGCAGGTCGTGCATCGATCAACCGTCGTCCCCGCGAGGTTTTCATGAACAAGCATGGACTGGTCGCGGGGGCATCGAAGCGCGGTCGGCGGAGTCATCGCTGCTTACATCTTGGGCGCGGTGAACTGGCCGTCGACGGTCAGCGTCGTGGACCCAGCCATACCGGTGCCGGTGAAGCTCCCCGCGAGCGCCGGGCCCATGAAGCTGGCGTTCCACGGGACGGTCAGGCCGATGGCCGTGGCGTCGCCATTCGCGGTGGCGTCACGGTTGACGGTGCCGGTGAACGTGACGGTGACGGCGCCGTACATGCTCAGGCCGTTTTCGAAGGTGCAGCTGCCGGTGCCGGTCACCATCGGCGACGACGACGCCCGCGCCGTGAACGAGATGTTGCCGACGCCCGAGCAGATGTCGGTGGTCTCTGCACCGTCGCTGGTCACCGCGCGCCCGCCGAGGATCATGTTGCCGGTGTAGGTGCCGTCGTGGAGCGCCGGGTCTTCATCGACGTCGGTGTCGGAGTCCGCGTCGGTGTCGGCGTCCGAGTCGGCGTCGGTGTCGGCATCCGAGTCGGCGTCGGTGTCGGCATCTGCGTCCGCGTCGGTGTCCGCGTCTCCGTCGGCCGTGGAGCTGCTGTCATCGATCTTGGAGGTGCAAGCGGTCAGGGAGAAGGCAAGAAGGGCGAGAATCATGGAGTTTCCGGGTGGTTTCGCACCTTTACTCGGTCAGGGCAGGATGTCGACGTGGGTGATCGCGTCCCCGAGTCGAACCCGGACGTACCCCGACTCCTTCCGGGTGAGGAACAGCGCGTCCACCGAGCCGACGCGAGCGCGGTCGAGCAGCTGGCGCAGGCGTGCCCGCTCCCACGCGACCACCTCTTTGGGGGAGGACTCGGCGCCTCCGAGATCCGTCCACGCCGCCCAGGCGTCGGCGGCGGTCAACCACGGCATGCCGCGCGTACGCTCCCGGGCGTAGAGGTTCAGCGTGCGTACGCACACCCCGCGGACGCTCACCTTCACGTCGCCCTGCTCGAACACCGCGGTCTCGGACTCCATGTGCACCGCCACAGACACCCCGCCGAGGGCCAGATCAAGCCGCGCGGAGAGCGTCGCGACCATCGACACCGGCACATGCGCGCGCAGCATCCGTGGCCCTTCCGGCCCGGGCACCATCCAACACTGGCCGTCGCGTAGCGCGGCTTTGGCGTCGCCTTCGGCGCTGAGCGGCAGCAGGGCGTCGCCCCGTCGTTCGGCTACCGTCTCCAACGTCTCGTCGGTGATCGGTGCGTCCGCCAGCATGTCCCAAGCGAACGGCTCGGGTGGGCCAGAGTCCACGAGCTCCAACCACACCTGGGAGCCCAGCGAGATTCGCGTGCCGCGGTCGGCGTTGACCTCCATCGTGCGCCAGCCGGAGACAAGGAAGCTTCCGCTCCCGCGCGTGCGATCCACGGCGTTCAAGGCGCGCCATGCCCAACCGCCGCCGTGCCAACGCAGCTCGATCCAATGCGACGGGCACGCGGGGTGCTCGATCCGTACAAGACTCGCTGTCCCACGCCCCGCGAGGCAGGTGGTAGCGAGCGGAACGATGCGACGGGAGTCACCCTCTGCGACAAGCAGTAAGCCCATGAGCGTGCCGGTATCGCGTGCGCTGGGGCTCGGAGAGCAGCGGATACCTAGGTTGGCTGGGGTTGTAGGCGGGGATGTGGTGGGATGCAGTCGTCAGGGAACCTCGTCCTTGCACATCAGTTGTCTGATCTCAAACCCGTTGGCGGAGCCCAAACGAAATGTCCACGCCTAATGACTCAAACACCACCAATCAGCTTACCCGCCCCGTGTATCTTCATCCGCTCGTGCTGCTCTGCAGTATGACGTTCTGCTTTCCCATCGGTCTTGTGCTCGCGGTCTTGGGCTATCAACACTGGTCCAAAACCGTTCAAGCTCTGGGCGGAAACTCGAGCTTTGGGGCGTTGGTCATCGATGTCTTCAAATCTCGCTGGGTACAGGGGTTCGCGGCGTTGAGTGTGTTTACAGCCATCGTGAGTCCTGGAAGCCGTAAACACGACTCTGGATCAGTTTCCGGAAGTTCTGCTGAGGAGCAGACATCTGCGGCGGGGATTTCTGGTGGCGGTCGGTCGCTCAAAGCTCCTGCGGCTAAGGGAGTCGCGTATGGGGTTGGCGTTCTGGAGACGACAGTGACGGATGCCAGAGTCTCAAGAACTGCGACGAAGGACTACTTCTCCTACAGTGCATCCGAAGGTGCCAAGTTGGTAATCGTTGACTACTCGGTAAAAAACACTGGAAATGAAGCCAAACAGTGCCTGTCCTTTGCGGACAGCCTCACCGACTCCACGGGGGCATCCTATGAAACCACCTTCGAATGTAATATGGCTGTAAAGAGCTTTAATATCACAGACAAGCTGAACCCCGGCTTGCAGAAAAACTTTCAGGCGTGCTTCGAGGTGCCGGAGGGTGCAAGCGGCTTCACGGTGCACTTCAAATGCCTTTACGACGACGGTTACTTCTCGCTTGGTGGCTGATTCTCGACAACCCGGTTGGGTGTCAATCCCGACCATTTGGGGACACAGCCTCCGGACGGGTTGAGTCAAGCACGATCGGGCACACCCGATGACTACCACAGTCCTCGCAACATCTCTTGATGACTTATTTAGCGGTGGTGCGGGCTCGCGGGCCCGCACCCTCCCGTGTGAGCCCAACGGCACGCGGACCACCCCAGTCTCAGATGCCCAGCACTACGATCCGCTTGCCGTCGGCCGTCTGCCCGCGGGTCCACACCCCCTCATTCCAGCTCCTGTCGGGGCGCACGTCAAACACGACGAGCCAGCCGCCGTTCACGACCCGCTGCAGAGGCGCACAGCGCGAGGTGCGGCCGGGCTTGGGGATACTCGGGGAGTCAAGTCGGCCGCCTGCGGCAGCCCACGGTCAGATAGGCTTGGGTACGGTTTCCTCGACGTTGAAGGCGAGCTGCCGCGCGATCACTTCGCGGTACAGGGGGTTGGCGGGCTCCGCGCCGTCGGGCCCGAGGCGGATCAGGCCGAGGTCGACGACGTACTGGAAGTCGTCGCCGGAGTACTCGATGCTGAACGGCTTGTCGCCCACCATCACCGCCTGCACGATGCGCGCGACGCGCGGATCTTTCAGGCGCGCGACGAGGCCGTCGAGGTGGGTCGTGCGCGCGCGGATGAGCTGCGCGCGCGCGGCGTCGACGTTGGCGCGGGTGATCGCTTGGGTGCGGTCGGGCACAAGTTGGGTGGCACACAAGTCTGCGAGTGCGTTCACAAGGTAGGGCTGGCCGTCGGTGACCCGCGCGATCTCCGCGATGGCGTCAGGCTCGAAGCGTTGTCCGGTCTCGGCGGTGTGCTGTCCAAGCAGCTCCGCTACCTCTTGCGAATTGTAGCTCCGGATGGTGACCCACGCGGCCATAAGGTTGAAGGGGGAGCCGGGGTTCACGAAGCGCCCATCCTTGGCTTGCACGAGGTAGTCGGGCATGGCGCGTCGTCCGATGAGGGCGACCGATGTCGGGAACTTGCCGACGCCGCGGTCCAAGAAGCCGTCGCGCAATTGGCGAAGCAGGCTCACCATCGCGTGCCCGGTGACGAGGTCGGCCTCGTCGAGCAGAAGGACGAGGGGGACGGAGATGGAGGCCGCCCAGGCGCGGAGGTAGTCACTGAGCCGGTTACCGGCGGGGCCGGCGTCAAACGTCGTCGGAACAGGCGCTTGCATGGCTGCCGGGAGATCCTCGGAGGCCCGGTGCAGCGCCCGGAGCCAGAGCGGCTCGGCCCGCTCGAAGTCTTCGATGCCCTCGCAGCCCTCCAGCGTGGCCCAGCACGCCGCGACGCCGCGACGCCGCAGATCTTGCGCGAGCGTGCGCATCGCGGTGGTCTTTCCCGTCTGTCGCGGGGCGTGGAGGACGAAGTACTGCTGCCGGTCCAGGTAGATCTGGATGTCGGGCATGCGGTCGGCGGTGGGCAGGTAGTAGTGATGCGCAGGGTCGCAGGGCCCGGTGGTGTTGAAGTAGCGCGTCATGTCTGGGTGGTAACCTGCGACCGCCGGTTAGCTTCCCCCGTGCCCCGCCTCCCGCTCCCGGTTTTCTCTGCGCTGTACGCGCCGCCGCTGCTCGCTGCGTGCTTGGGCGTGATGGCATGCGCCCCGGGCGCGTCTCCCTCTGGGCTCGCAGCTCAGGGACCGACGCCGATCGTGCTGGTGTCCCTCGACACGCTGCGCGCCGATCGCCTCGGCGCCTACGGAAACCCCGACGGCCTGACCCCCAACCTCGATCGCTTCGCGTCCGAGGCCGTGGTGTTCGACCACGTCTACAGCCAGGCCATCCACACCGCGCCCTCGCACGGCAGCGTCTTTACCAGTCGCTACTCTGGCGAGCAGCTCACCGCCGACAACAAGACCGTGCTGCCGGCCTCCCGTCGCACCTTGGCCGAGGTGCTCGGCATCTACGGCTACCAGACCGCCGCGTATGTGGCGGGCGGGGACCTCTCGCCCGAGCGCAAGCTGGATCGCGGTTTTGAGACCTACGTCAGCACCGACAGCTTCGACAGCCTGTACCACACCATGCCCGGCGCGCTGGAGTGGTTGGACAACGTGGACGCGGCGCGGCCGTTGTTCTTGTTCCTGCACGGCTACGACCTGCACTCCTCCTACGTGCGGCCTGCGCCCTATGGCTACCTGCACGCCGACATGTCCTACACCGGCAGCGGGCTTCAAGTCGGGCGCTCCACCCCCGACCGCGTGGTCGACGGGCGGGTGTACCCGGGCTTTGGCGGGCTGCTGAGCTCCCTCGCGGAGGTCCTGCGCCCGCGCGATCCGGCCAACCGGGCAGAGGTGGCGCAGATCCTCGGTGCGCCGGACCCGGTGATCCCGTTTACGGACGCGGACCGAGCGCACGTCGCCGGGGTGTACGACGGCGCGGTGTCGTACGCCGACACCATGTTCGGAACGTTCATGGCGGGCCTGAGCGCGCGCGGGCTGCTGGACCGAGCGGCGGTCGTCGTGATGTCCGACCACGGGGAGCAGCTTGGCGAGCGCGGCGCCTTCGGTCACTGCTGCGGTCTCGAGGATGAAGAGACCCACGTGGTGCTGATGGTGCGCTTGCCGGGAGGCGCGCACGGGGGACGCCACGAGCCCGGCGTCGCCGAGCTGCTCGACGTGATGCCGACGCTCGTAGAGATGGCGGGCGGGACGCCACCCGCAGACATCGCCGGTCGGTCGTTTTTATCGGCGGTCCGACAGGAGCCGTGGACGCCGCGCACCTACGCCCACACCGAAGGCGACCGGCTGCTGCGCGAGGTCAGCGTGCGCACCGTCGAGGGAAGGCTGAGCTACACCGGGCTCGCGGCCAACGCGCCGTTCACGCCGAGCCTGATCGCGGCCGCGCGACTCGATGGCCCCGGCTTTACGGCGACCGCGGGCTTGTCCGAGACGCAGCGCGCCACGATGCGCGACGAGCTGGTGCGCTGGCTGCGGGACCGCGACGCGTCGGACGGCCTGACCGCCGCGCCTACCTCTGACGCGTTGAAGCAAGAGATGCGCGCGCATGGCTACTTTGAGGCCGGCCCATGATCCTGTGGCTGCTGTTGAGCTGCGGCGGCGACGGCTGGACCCTCGAGGGCGCGGTCGCCCCTACGCTCCCCGTGCTCGATCGCGACCACGACGGCCGCGTCACCGAAGCCGAGTACGCCCGCGTGTCGTTTGCCGGGCCGGAGTTCAGCGCGGTCGACACCGATGGCGACGGTGTCATCGACGTCGCCGAGCTGCGCGCGCTGGTCGACGCGAGTGACCCGCGGGACTTACACGGCGGCCACGTCGGGGGGCGTGCGCGGGTTGGACGTCCCAGGCGCGGGGTGAACGGCGGCGGAGGACCGGGCGTCGGGGCGGGTCCCGGGAGAGGTCCCGGTGGTCCTAAAGGTCCGGGCGGTCCGGGCGGTCCGGGCGGTGGTCCGAACGGTCCGGGCGGTCCTAAAGGCCCGGGTGGTCCGAACGGTCCGGGCGTCCCAAACGGGGGACGTCCTCCGATGGCCGGCGGTGCGCTTCCTGCAGGCGCGCAACCGTTGGAGGAGCGGGGCGTGGAGGTCCATCCCGACGCCTACTACGTGCTGCTTGTGCTGCGCGAGGAGATCGTAGCTGCCGATCCGGCGGTGTCGTGCCCGTCGGTAGCGGACCTGAAGCGCGTCGGACTCGCGGGTAGCCTTGATGCGCCCGAGGCCCGCGCGCTGCTCGACCAGCTCGCGCAGGCCTCGGACGCCGCCCACGTGGATTTTCCGGCGGAGCTGCGGCGGTAGGGGGGCTTGGTTTACCGCCTTGCTGGAACGGGCCTCGTCGGCCGTGCCTGCTTTGTGTCCAGAGCGGGTGAGGCCAACGCGCGTTCGGCGTCGGTCACCAGCTCGAACACGCCCACCGCTTCGTACACGCGGTAGCGGATGTTTCCCCGGACTTGCCGGAGCACACCGGCCTCTACGAGCTGCGCCAGAGCGGCATCGATGGCGCGCGGGGATCGACCCGTCAGCGCAACGGCGCTCGCCGCGCTGAGCAGGGGGGCGGCGGGGAGCCACGGGAGCAGGGACCACACCGCAGCGTCCGCCCTTGGGGTTGTCGCGAGTCCAGCGATGCGGGAGCGCCACGCCTCGACGCAATCGTTCACGGCGGTGTCATACCGAGTGGCCTGCGCACACGCGACCCGTGTCGCCTCCGCGAGGGTTTCGATCCAGTATGCCCACCCTTCGATGTCCTTCGGAGAGCCGGGAGCCGCTACGACGCGGGTGCCCATGAGGGCGTCGACATAGCGCCGTGACCAGGTCGCCAGCACGAGGCTGATCGGCGGTACAAAGCGCCGGCAGACCCCGCGGCGCCGCAGCACCAGATGCAGCAGCGCGCGACCGGTGCGGCCATTGCCGTCGGCGAAAGGGTGGATGGTCTCGAACTGAGCATGGACCAGCGCGGCCTGCACGAGCGGCGAATGGTCTGTGCCCGACAGGTAGCTGCAAAGGTCCCCAAGCAGCGCCGGCAGGCGTTCATGCGGCGGAGGGACGAACGCGGCGTCCAGCGGTGTGTGGCCCCCGATCCAGTTCTGCTCGGTGCGCACAACCCCCCCGAGGTGGGCGTCTCGCGTGCCGCCAAGCAAGCGTGCGTGCAGCGCGCAGAGGTCCTCTACGCCGATGTCTCCGGACCGATCGGCGAGCGTGAGCGCATCGCGGAGCGCGGCGAGGTTGGCGACGACCTCGCGCGCGTGGCTGGCGGGCTCGAGGTCCGGGTCCAGGTCGGCGAGCGCGAGCCGTCGAGGACTGACGACGAGCCCCTCGATCCGTGAAGAGCCTACGGCCTCGGCGCGCAGCAGCAACCGCGCGAGGACCTCCAAGCGGTGAGGCCCCGGTTGACGATCCACCGCGGAGTCAAGCGCCACGAGGTCGCGCTCTGCGTCGGCGACGTCTGCGGCGATCCGCGCGTCGAGCACCACCTGGCGTGGAAGCAGCGGATCGGGGACGAAGGCGCCATACCGCCCGCCCATCCGTGCGCGGCGCGGGCCAAATCCCGCGAGGTCTGGCTCCCAGCGTTGCTGTACGATGCTGCCCACGGTGAACCTCTAAGCGCAGGATAAGCTCTATCCTGCGCTTAGCGTCGCCGCCCCCTCACTCCGTATCGTTCGCGAACATCCGCAGATCGTGCATCGTACCGGGTGGCTTGGGCCCTACTTCGCTTCGGCGTGTTGCGACCCCGAGGATTTGGGCTGGTGGTCGTAGTCGGGGTGGAGCTTCCCGTCCGCGGTGTAGATGCCGATCTCGACAAGGAAAGCGGCCTGCTCAGCGAGCGTGAGGCTGGCCCACCACGCCCGGGTCCTCGCTTCGTGCTCGGCGTAGGGGTTCGCGTCGTAGGGGTTCGAGGGCTGTTGCACGTCAGGCTCCAAAACTATCATATCGTGAAGGGCGGAAGTAGCCGACGATCACCGACGGGTCTCGTACCGCGATCTGGGTGTGCGTCTTGGTGTAAATACACGCTCCAGGGTAGGCAGGTGTCCCCTCAACGAAAACGCCTCGGACCGTCTGGTAAAATCTGCCGCCTTCGCCTTCCGACCGGTCTGCTGCGCGGAGGTGGAAGTTTAGCACCGCGCAGTCGAGGTCGCGGAGCAGGATGTCTGCGCCTCCGCCTTCCCCGGCCCGGTTCGACGGGAGTGGGTTGCCGAGCGCCTCTGCGGCTGCACGGAGCCCCCCGTAGGCATCCGCGAGGGCCGAGGTTGCAAGGCTCCGCGTGAGGTCGAAGCAGCGCCCGAGGTGGATGAACGCGCCGATCACGGAGGGGTGCGTGAATTTCCCGCGGGCCTGCTGCTCCGCAGCGAACGACCAGGCCCGCTCGGGATTTTGCTCCCAGAAGTAGATGCCCTCGCCCAGCCAGTCCCATCGGTTGCTGCTGGGCTTAATTGACTCGCCGGTGACCAGCACGCGATCGGCGGTGGTCTGGTCGCAGCCGTGGAAGCCCACGATGATTCGGTGGTCGAGCAGAGCTTGGGGTGCTGGCATGGCGCTGCCGTAGTCGGGATGGCGTCATCTGCGGAGTTCGGGGTCACTCCGTATCGTTCGCGAACATCCGCAGATCGTGCATTGTGCCGGGAAAGCGATTGACGTCGAGGCCGCCGGATACGCCGTCGACGCTGCCTTCGCTGCTGTACTGCCACAGGTCGTAGGTGGTCCAGCCGGTGGGCAGCGTCGGCGTCCCGGAGCCCCAGTAGGCTACCCACAGCGGGTTCACGCCGGGCATCGCGCTGTCGCCGACGCAGGTGTTCCACCAGTCGGCGTTGGTGTAGATCGCCGGAGCGCGGCCGGTGAGCGCGGTGTAGGTGTCGCTAAAATCGGCGACCCAGTCTTCCATCTGGGACTTCGATAGGTTGTAGCAGGTGTCGCCGTAGGGGTTGTACTCGATGTCGAGCACGCCCGGCATGGTCAGGCCGTCGGGCTGCCAGTCGCCGCCATTCTCGACGAAGAACGTGGCTTGTTCTGCGCCGCTGGACTCGTCCGGGCTGGCAAAGTGGTAGCCACCGAAAATGATGCCTTCTCCGCGTGCGCCGGCGTAGGAGGAGGGAAAAGTGTCGTCGGTGTAGTAGTCGCTCTCGGTGCATTTTGAAATTGCAAACACGATGCCGTCGGCAGCGACGCGGTGCCAGTCGATGTCGCCGTTCCAATGCGAGACGTCGATGCCTTCCACCGGGTTGACCGTGTTGTCGTCCCCGCTCCACGGATCGGTGTCGGTGTCGGTGTCTGCGTCGGCGTCCGTGTCGGCGTCGGTGTCTGAGTCCGTGTCGGTGTCGGCCGGGGCGCGCGGGGTCTTGGCGTGCCGGGTTTGGCTGTCGGCGGAGCCGGTGCAGGCCAGCAGGGGGAGCAAGGGGAGCAGACGCATGGGTGTGTTTACCCAAAAAATGGGACGGTCGCTACCGCTGGCGCGCGGGGCGGGGCCGGGGGGGCTGGTTGCTACGAAGAAGTGCGCTTTGCTTTATAGATTGTCTATGTTATCCCCGTACATGTCCAATGATCTCCCTGGCCTCGATTTACAGCCTCCCAAGTCTCCCGAACATTCCGATCTTGAAAAGTCGGCTATTTCCGTCGTAGACTTGCTTGTTCCTACGAATCCGCTTGCCGCCGTGTCGTGCTGGCTCGGGGTGTTCTCGCTGCTGTTGTGCATCACTGGACCCGTGCTCGGTCCGATCGCGGTCATCATCGGGTGGTTCTCCTTTGGTCGTGGCGGTCCAGTGCCGGAATCCCGCTATGGCGCGATGGCGTCCAACGCGCGGAGCATCATTGGAATCATCACCGGCGTCCTGTCTACGGTTATCGGCGCCTTCTTCTTGTGGTTGTTTTACTCCTCTTAAGCGGTTCTTGACACGCCTTGACCGCCCTCCGCAGGGTGAGGGCTCTCTACCTGAGAGCGCGTCGCAATTTTAGCGGGGCTCGCCCCCGCTCACTACCGCGACCACCGCGGCTCCGACCGCTCGCCCATCCTCCCCCGCCGCTTTACGCGATCGGCGATGTCTCCTCCCTCGACCACGACTTCCCCGTCCGCTCCCCCGCCGTCCGCTCCCCCGCCCGCCCCCCGATCCCGCGCCGCCGACGCCCTGCGCGTGTTCGGGCACGCACGCACCGCGGTGCGTATGGTCTACGGCCTCGATCGCACGCTGTTTATCGGCCTGCTCGTCGGGCAGGCGTTGGACGCCGGCGTGGTGGTCGGCATCGCGTGGGTCGGAAAGCGCATCATCGACGCGATCACCCACGGCGCGACCGATGGCGTGAAACCTGCGTTGCTGTGGGTCGCCGCTGAGCTCGCGCTCATCGCGGCGCGGTCGCTGGTCGGACAGTCCAACACCTTTGCGCAGCTGATGTTGAGGTCAAAGCTGGGGCTTCACGTCAACCTGCTGATCCTCGACAAGGCGGCGCGGGTGGCCTACGCGCGGTTTGAAGACCCGGTGTTCATGAACTCGATGACGCAAGCGCGCCGCGAGGCCAGCGCCCGTCCGCTCGATCTGGTCACCCAGCTGCTCTCGATGACCCGCAGCGTGTTGACCCTCGCCGGTTTTGCGGCGCTGCTGTGGTCGTTGGGGGCCTGGGCGATCGTGGTGCTCGTCGTGACGGCGCTGCCGCCGTTCTGGGCCGAAGCGCGCTTCGCGAATGAGTCGTTCGCGCTGCAACGGGCGCGGTCGCTGCGCTATCGCCGCAGCTTTTACCTCGAGTCGGTGCTGACCACCGAAGCGACCGTCAAGGAGGTCAAGCTCTTCCAACTCGCGGGTTGGCTGCGCGACAAGTACCGGGACATCATCGAGTCCTTCGAGACCGAAGAGCGCGACCTCGCGCGCCGTCGCTCCATCGCGAGCTTCTCCCTCGGCTTGTTGGCGAGCTTGGCGTTGTACGGCACCTACGCGTGGATCGTGTCGCAGACGGTGGCCGGCGTGATCACCTTAGGCGCGATGACGCTGTACATGGGCGTGTTCCGGCAGGGACAAGACACGCTGCGATCGGCGTTGTCGGCGGTCGCGAAGGCGTGGGAGGACGACCTCTACATGACCAACCTCGACGAGTTTCTTGCTGTGCCTGAGGAGGAGCCCGACGCCGCCGAGCCGCTTGATTCGGCAGCCCCGGACGATCGGGCGCCCTCGTTGTCGTTGGAGAACGTCAGCTTTCGCTATCCGGGCAGCGCCAAAGACGTGCTCTCCAACATCACGCTGCGCATCGCCCCCGGCGAGACCATCGCGCTGGTCGGCAAGAACGGCGCCGGCAAGACCACGCTGATCAAGCTGCTGGTCGGGCTATTTCGGCCTACCTCCGGGGTGATCCGCGTCGATGACGTGGATGTCTCCACGCTGTCGATGAGCGCGCTGCGCCGTCGCGTCGGCGTGATCTTTCAGGACTTTGCGCGCCTGCAGCTGTCCATGCGCGACAACGTCGGCGTCGGTTGGTTGCCGGCGCGGGAGGACGACGTCGCGGTGAGCGCCGCGATCACCGACGGCGGCGCCCGCGAGATCGTCGAGCGCTTGAAGGATGGCATGGAGACGCCGCTCGGGCGCGCTTTTGGAGGCGACGACCTGTCGGGCGGCCAGTGGCAGCGGGTCGCGCTCGCGCGGGCGTTCATGCGCAAAAGCAGAATCCTCGTGCTCGATGAGCCGACTGCGGCGATGGACGCCGAAGGCGAGCATGAGATCTTCCAGCGCTTCCGCGACTTGAAGAAGGACCGCACCGCGATCCTCATCACCCATCGCTTCGGCACGGTGCGCATGGCCGACCGCATCGTCGTGATCGACGGGGGGCGCATCGTGGAGGAGGGCACGCACGACGCGCTCATGGCGGTCGGCGGCCTGTATGCGCGGATGTTTTCGCTGCAGGCCGAGGGCTTGCGCGCCGGGTAGCGATCGGCGGTCCGACGGATGTCCGGCGCGCGTCGCCGGTCGCTGCGCGTGCTATTCTTTCTCTCTCTATGCACGTCCGCCCAATGCCAGCCCATCCGCCCGCATCCTCCCCCGCCGCTGACCGGTCCGCCGAGGTGGACGCGGTCGTCCAGCGGGCGATCGCGACCCACGCCGCCGAGCCGGGCGGCTTGCTCCCGCTGCTGCACGCGATCCAGGACGCGCTCGGATGGTTGCCTCCGGACGCGCTGCCAAAAGTGGCGTCGGCGCTGAACCTCTCCCGCGCCGAAGTGCATGGCGTTATCAGCTTTTACCATGACTTTCGCACCAGTCCCCCCGGTCGCCGGGTGGTCAAAATCTGCCGTGCCGAGTCGTGTCAGGCGATGGGCTCGGATGCGCTGGTGAAGCACGCCTGCTCCACGTTGGGCATGGAGCTGGGCACCACGCGTCCGGACGGCGCGTTCACCTTGGAGCCGGTGTACTGCCTTGGGAACTGCGCGCTTTCCCCTTCGATCATGGTCGATGGCGCGCTGCATGGTTGGGTGACCCGCCAGCGCTTCGACGCGCTGATGGATGAAGTCCCGGAGGTCGAGTGACCACGGTCGTCTACGTCCCGAGAGATGCAGCGGCGCGCTCGCTGGGCGCGGACGGCGTGGCGCGGGCGATCGCGGCGGAGGCCGCGCGGCTGGGGATCGACGTGCGCGTCGTGCGGAACGGCTCGCGCGGGATGCTGTGGATGGAGCCGCTGGTCGAGGTGGAGACTGAGGCGGGGCGTGTCGCCTACGGGCCGGTGGCGCGCGCGGACGTCGCGAGCTTGTTTGCTGCTGGCTTCTTGAACGGTGGGGAGCACCCGCTGCGGCAGGGGCTAACTGCGCAGCTGCCGTGGTTGGCGGGTCAGGATCGCCTCGTGTTTTCGCGTGTGGGCGTGATCGACCCGCTGTCGCTCGCCGACTGGCGTGCGCACGGGGGCGGCGCGGGCTTGGTCGCAGCGCTGGGGATGTCGCCGGCCGCGATCGTCGACGCCGTCACCCAATCGGGCCTGCGGGGTCGGGGCGGCGCGGGTTTTCCGACCGGCATCAAGTGGAAGACGGTCCTCGACACGCCGGCCGCGCAAAAGTACATCGTCTGCAACGCCGACGAAGGCGACTCGGGCACCTACTCCGACCGCATGTTGATGGAGGGCGATCCCTACACGCTCCTCGAGGGCATGGTGATCGCCGGCTTGGCGGTGGGTGCCACAAAAGGGTACATCTACCTGCGTAGTGAGTACCCCGACTGCGAGCGTGTGCTGCTCGCGGCGCTGGAGAACGCCCGCGCCGGCGGGCTGTTGGGCGCCTCGGTGTACGGCAGCGGATCGGCGTTCGACATCGTGCTTCGGCGCGGCGCTGGCGCGTACGTGTGCGGCGAAGAGACCGCGCTGCTCGAGAGCCTCGAAGGCAAGCGCGGCGAAGTCCGGTTCCGTCCGCCCGTGCCCGCTCAGGTGGGCCTGTTCGGGATGCCGACGGCGCTCAACAACGTCGTCACGCTGGGCTCGATCCCGGCGATCCTCGCGGAAGGGCCCGCCGCGTACCAGGCCCGCGGCGTCGGGCGCTCGCGCGGCACCTTGCCGTTCCAGCTCGCCGGCAACATCCGTCACGGCGGACTCGTCGAGGTGCCGTTCGGCGTCTCGCTGAAGACGCTGATCTACGAGTACGGAGGCGGCACGGCTTCGGGTCGTCCGTTGCGCGCGGTGCAGGTCGGCGGGCCGTTAGGCGCGTTCTTGCCCGCCGATGCGCTGGACATCCCGCTCGACTACGAGGCCTTCGTGGACCGCGGTGCGATCGTCGGTCACGGCGGCGTCGTGGTGTTCGACGACACCGTAGACATGGCCAAAATGGCCCGCTACGCGATGGAGTTCTGCGCCGTCGAGTCCTGCGGCAAGTGTACGCCGTGCCGGATCGGCTCTACCCGCGGCGTTGAGGTCATCGACCGCATCCTGCAGGGCGAGCGTCGCCCGCAGCAGGTCGCGCTGCTCCGCGATCTCTGCGACACGATGACCAGCGCATCGTTGTGCGCGCTCGGCGGCATGACCGCTTGGCCGGTGTTGAGCGCGCTCGAACACTTCCCGGAGGACTTCGGTCTGGGCCGGCCGGATCACCGCACAGCCCGCTCCGAGGGGGGAACTTGACATGTACTCTGTGAACGAACGCGACGCAGGCACCCCCGAGTCCACCGGCACCGCGCTGGTGATCCTCGACATCGACGGCGTGCTGGTGATCGTGCCCGAAGGTACGTCGGTGATGCGCGCGGCGAGCAAAGCCGGCGTTCAGGTCCCCAAGCTCTGCGCCACCGACACGCTCGAGGCTTTTGGCAGCTGCCGGCTTTGTCTGGTCGAGATCGAGGGACGACGCGGCTTTCCGGCCTCGTGCACCACGCAGGTGCAGCAGGGCATGAAGATCCGCACCCAGACCCCGAAGCTCGCGCAGCTTCGGCGCGGCGTGATGGAGCTCTACATCTCCGATCATCCGCTGGACTGCTTGACCTGCCCCGCCAACGGAAACTGCGAGCTGCAAGACATGGCCGGGGTGGTGGGCTTGCGCGAGGTCCGCTACGGCTTCAAGGGCGCGAACCATCTTGAGGCTGAAAAGGATGCGTCGAACCCTTACTTTACCTTCGATCCATCCAAGTGCATCGTGTGCTCCCGCTGCGTCCGCGCGTGCGAAGAGGTGCAAGGCACCTTTGCGCTGACCGTCGAAGGGCGCGGCTTTGACTCGGTGATCTCCGCGGGCGGCAAAGACTTCATGGAGTCGGAGTGCGTGTCCTGCGGCGCCTGCGTGCAAGCCTGCCCAACCGCCACGTTGATGGAAAAGACCATCATCGACAAGGGCCAGCCTGACCATGTGGTGAAGACCACCTGCGCCTATTGTGGCGTTGGATGCTCGTTCCGCGCCGAGGTCAAGGGCAACGAGGTCGTGCGTATGGTGCCCGAAAAGACCGGTCGCGCCAACGAAGGCCACTCCTGTGTGAAGGGCCGCTTTGCATGGGGCTACGCCACGCACAAGGATCGCGTCACCACGCCGATGATCCGCAAATCGGTGGATGATCCCTGGCAAGTTGTCGGTTGGGCCGAGGCGCTGCGCTACGCGGCTTCGGAGATCAAGCAGGTCCAAGCCAAGTACGGCCAAGGCGCGGTCGGCGGAATCACGTCGTCGCGGTGCACCAACGAAGAGACGTGGTTGGTGCAAAAGCTGATCCGCGCCGGTTTCGGCAATAACAACGTGGACACCTGCGCGCGCGTCTGCCATTCGCCTACCGGCTACGGCCTCAAAGCCACGCTGGGCGAATCCGCGGGCACCCAAGACTTCGAGTCGGTCGACTACACCGACGTCATCGTGGTCATCGGCGCAAACCCCACGCACGGGCACCCGGTTTTTGCGAGTCGGCTCAAGCGGCGCTTGCGCGAGGGCGCGCAGCTCATCGTCATCGATCCGCGCTCCATCGATCTGGTGCGCCAGCCGCACGTCGCCGCCGCGTTCCACCTGCAGCTTCGTCCCGGCACCAACGTGGCGATCGCCAACGCGCTCGCGCATGTCATCGTCACCGAAGGGCTGGCCGATGACGCGTTTGCCCGCGCGCGCTGCGACGTCGCTCAGTACGACAAGTGGCGGGCGTTCGTCGCGGAGGACCGCAACTCCCCAGAGGCCACCGAGGCGATCACCGGCGTTCCCGCTGCGAGCGTGCGCGGCGCGGCGCGCTTGTTCGCGGGGGCGCGAAACGGCGCGATCTACTACGGCCTCGGCGTGACCGAGCACAGCCAGGGCAGCACGATGGTGATCGCCATCGCGAACCTCGCGATGTGCACCGGCAACCTCGGCAGGCCGGGCGTGGGCGTCAACCCGCTGCGCGGTCAGAACAACGTGCAGGGCGCCTGCGACATGGGCTCGTTCCCGCACGAGCTGCCCGGCTATCGCCACGTCTCGGACGCCGGCGTGCGCGCGACCTTCGAGGACCTCTGGGGCGTGGTGCTCGACCCCGAGCCGGGGCTGCGGATCCCGAACATGTTTGACGCTGCGCTAGAAGGCACGTTCAAGGCCATCTACGTGCAGGGCGAAGACATCGCCCAGTCCGACCCGGACCTCCGGCACGTCGACGCCGCGCTGCGGGCGATGGAGTGCGTGATCGTTCAGGATATTTTCCTGAATGAAACGTCCAAGTTCGCGCACATCTTCCTGCCCGGCGCCACCTTCCTTGAAAAAGACGGCACCTTCACCAACGCCGAGCGGCGCATCGGTCGCGTGCGAAAGGTGATGCCTTCGCTGTCGGGCATGGCGGATTGGGAGATCACCTGCGCGCTGGCGCAGGAGCTGGGCTACCCGATGCACTACGATCATCCCTCGCAGATCATGGACGAGATCGCCTCGTTGATGCCGACGTTCACCGGTGTTTCTTACGCGCGCTTGGACGAGCTGGGCAGCATCCAATGGCCGTGCAACGCGGCCACGCCGGACGGCACGCCGATCATGCACGTCGAAGAGTTCGTGCGCGGAAAAGGCAACTTCATGGTAACGGAGTTTGTGGCGACCGAAGAGCGCGTCACGCCGATGTTCCCGCTGCTGCTGACCACCGGGCGTATCCTCGCGCACTACAACGTCGGCGCCCAGACCCGCCGCACCGAGAACGTCCGCTGGCACGCCGAAGATGTGCTGGAGCTTCATCCCCACGACGCCGAGGAGCGCGGGATCCGCGACGGCGAGTGGGTGTCGCTGCGCAGCCGCGTCGGCGAGACCCGCCTGCGGGCGCAGCTGACCGAGCGGGTGCAGCCGGGCGTGGTCTACACCACCTTCCACCATCCGGTCACCCGCGCGAACGTCGTGACCACCGACTATTCGGACTGGGCGACGAACTGCCCAGAGTACAAGGTGACCGCGGTGCAAGTGCGCCGCGCCGCGCAGCAAGCGCAAGCCGAGCCTGGGCTTTCGGCCGGTGAAGCGGCCGATGCAGCCGCGGTACACGGAAAGTGAGCGATCCCGGCGCAAAGCTCGCGCGTATGGCCAACCAGATCGGGTCGTTTTTTGCCTCCGAGCCCGATCACGCGCTCGCCTTAGAGGGCATCGCCGGGCACTTGCGCCGCTTCTGGGAGCCGCGCATGCGCCGTCAGCTGCTGCTGTGGTTGGACGAGACCGGCGGCTCCGAGCTCTCGCCGCTGGTCCTCGAGGCGATCCAGACGCATCGCGAGCGCTTGTCCACCCCTACGCCCCGCAACCCCGCCCCCGCGGCGCGGTGAGCGATGCGCAGGTCGCTGTTCCGCCGCCCTGAGGTCGTGCTCCTCCTCGCCCTCAACGTGCTGGTGCTCGTCGGCATCGGCGTGGTGCTGTGGGGTCGGATGCATCCGGTGGAGCTGGAGGTCATCGAGCCCCCTGAAGCCCGCGCGGTGGACTGGGAGCAGCGCTACGCTTCGGATGCAGGGGATGGCGTCGACTGTGCAGGTTGCAACGTGCTGATGGTGTCGTTGGACATCTTTCGCCCCGATCACATGCCGTGTTTTGGGTACGGAAAGCCGACGGCGCCCCACATCTGCGACATGGTCGAGCACGGCGTCACCTTCGACAACTTCATCGTTCACGCCTACCAAACTCCGGTAAGCCAAATGTCGCTGTTCACCGGGCGCTACCCGTCGAGCAGCGGCTTTGTGTCCTTCGCGTCCAAGCTGTCCGCGGATGTCCCGTACTTTCCCGAGTCCATGAAGGCGGGCGGCTACAACACGGTAGCGTTGGGGTCGTCGTTTGAGGTGATGACCGACATGTCCAACGCGGACTCGGGGCGTCGCTCGTTCACCCGGCAGGGCTTGAACCCGGGCTTGAGCTTTGGTCGTGGCTTTGATCGCTTTGTTTTTACCGGGAACCGCAACCTCCCGACCGACGGCATCACCTGGTTGCAGCAGCACGGCCATGAAAAGTTCTTCCTCTGGATGATCCTCGGTACGTTGCATTGGCCCTACGGCGCTCAGGGGGACCCTGCGCAGCGGACGATGTTTGACCCGCCCAACTACCAAGGGGTGTTGGCCAAGGAGAGCTCCTTAGGCTTCGAGCTGCTCTCGCATATCTACAAGGGGCGCTTGTATGAGCCCGAGGACCCGACGCGCTCGGTGCCGCTGGAGGCCTCAGACGCCGCGTATATCAATTCGCGCTACGACTTTGGGCTGTGGACGGTAGACGCGTTCATCGGCGAGCTGATGGCCGCGATCCCGCCCGAGGTCATGCAGAACACGCTGATCGTGCTTCACGGCGTACATGGCGAAGATCTCGGCGAGCACGGCTACTTCGGGCACTACGACGTCTACGACACCGAGGTCCGCAGCACGTTGATCGTGCTCAACCCCAAGCATCGCGCTTCGGGCGTGCGGGTAAAAGAGCAGGTGCAGGGTGTCGATCTCACGCCGACGCTGTTGGATGTGCTCGGCTTGCCGGCGCTGCCCAACACCGATGGGCACAGCTTCCGCGAGGTGTGGTCCACGGGGAAGGGAGACCCGGAGAACACCTCTTACTTCCAGCGTATTCCGCTTTGGGAGGACATCTTCCGCCACAAGGGAGGGATGCCGCAGCTGTTTGTGTCCAAGGTGGCTGATCTCCTCGACGCGCGGGTGGTGGGGGACACCGGCCTGCGCACGCTGCGCTGGAAGCTGCTGCACCGCACGGCGCGCGCGGTGGAGGCCGAGGTCAGCTGGTGGACGTATGTGTCCAACCTGCCGGTTCGACGCTCGGAGTGGGAGCTCTACGACCTCCTCGCGGACCCCACCGAGCAGCACAACGTCGTAGCGGATCGCGCCGATGTGGCTGAGGGGCTCAAGCAGCGCTTGTTGGCGTGGGAGCAGGCCTTACCGGAAGCCAAGCGCGAGACGGTGCTGCCGCTGCCTGTCCCATCGGGCGCTCCCGAAGCGTCGGGCGCTCCCGAAGCGTCGGGCGCTCCCGAAGCGTCGGGCGCTCCCGAAGCGGCGCCCTGAACGAGCGCGTAGGCGGTTCAGGGGGTGTTGGTTTTTTCGTCATCCAAGCTGTGTTGTTGGAGCAGCGTGTCGGCGATGTGCTCGGCGAGCACGTGCGCGCCGGCTTTGGTGTAGTGGGTGAACGACTGCGGGTAGGTGGGCTGAAAGAAGTAGGCGTCGGGATCGGCGTCAAACACGTGCTGGTTGTCGATGAACAGCACGCCGGCCTTCTTGGGGGCGTAGGGGTACACCGCGTCCAGCTCAAAGCCGGGGTATTGCATGATCACCAGCTGGATGCCGTTCTGCTCGGCCAGCGCGTAGAGCCGCGCGTGGTTTTCCTTTAGGCTCGGCGTGTTGCGCACCGCCTCGGCGAGCACCTCGGGCACACGCTCGGCTTGTCCGGTCAAACGGAACAGCTTGGCGAGCTCAAAATACTCCGCCACGCGCCCGGTCTGGTTGACCAACTGCCTGCGAAGTTGCTCCTCTTTGTCGGTCTGGCCGGTCGCTCGATACACGCTGCTGAGCAGCCACATGTTCACGTGACGCAGCGGATCTCGGGACAACGCATGGAGCAGCTCGCGCTCGGCAGACGGCCAGTCCTTTTTGCCGATGAACGCACGCCCGCGGATCGAGTCCAGCATCACGTCCATGCGGGGCAGGACCTCCCGGTAATGCCGGTCCATGTCGCCGGTGACCGCAGCTGCGGCGGTCAGCGCGTCGTCGTAGCGCTCCTCCAACAGCGCGAGCTCGGCTTGCTCCAGCTGGAGGTAGGGGCGAACCAACTGGACGTCGGTGAACAGCGCAGGAGCGGCTTGTGCGTCCCGGGCGGTCTCGACCAGCAGCGCGCGGGCCCGGCTGAAGTCCCGGTGTTGCAGGTAGAGATGTGCCTGCTGGATGCGGTAGAATCCGTCGTCGGGTTGACGCGCCACCGCGTCGTCCATCAGGCGCACTGCCTCGTCGAAGCGGTCCTCGCCGAGCACGATGTCGGACAGCAGCGGGTAGCCCATGCCCTTGCGGTCGATGAGATCGCGGAGGATGCTCTCAGCCTGCGCGATGCGCCCGATATGGTAGAGGTAAATCGCGGTTTTTTCGCTTTCGAGCGCGTCCTGATCTGCGGCGGGCCCCAGCTCGCGGATGTAGTTGCCATACCCAGACTCTTTGGTGCGCTCGGCGAGCGGCAAGTCCGCGAACGACGTGATCTGAGTGGGCGTTGCGTTCTGGCGCAAGCGGACGTCTTCGATCAGCCACGACAGCAGCCGCACGCTGCGCAACGACGTCATCCACGCGGGGAGCGGGGTCTCGACCGGCACCCACTCGCTGGGCGTGTCTTTGATGCCCATCATCGCGATGAGGATCTGCGGCTTCAAGCTGGGCAGCGTGCTCTCGAGCTGCTCGATGGTCGCGCTGGTGGTTCCGCCCATGATGCCTTGGTTCAGCACGCGGAACTTTCGCGCGCTCTGGCGGGTGTTGAGGATCTGCTCCAGCTGCGCCGGGTACGCGGTGCGCGGCACCAGCATCTTGTTGGCGTCGTCTCCCGCCACCGCGGTGGTCGACTCGCCGATGCACAACACGCGGATCTCACCTTCGCCGGAGCCGATGGCGTCGAGGTTTCGGCGGGCTTGGAGCGCGACGAAGCCGGCGTATCCAACTTGCAGCGCACCCTCGAGCACCAAGAGCGTGGTCAGCGTGCCAAGGACGACGGCGGCGGTTTGGCGGGCGAGGCGGGCGAGGCCTTTGGTCCTTGGACGAGGCGGCCTGCTCATCGCGCGTCCTCGAGGGTCAGCCGGAACATCGCGTGGCAGGAGACGCACGCAGCGGTGTTGTTGGCGAGCTCCCGCGTCACCCCTGCGGAATTACCAAGGCGCGCCTGCTCGCTCATCGCCGCAAAGCTGGCGTCCACTTGTTTGCCGACCTCGCGCCACTCGGGCGGCAGCTTGTGCTTCAACGATCCAAGGCGCGCGGCGGGGCCGGGCGTGTCGGCGGCGGCGCGTGCGGCCACGGCCACGGCGGGCAGATCGCCGCTCGCTTGGGCGTCCAGCACGGCTTGGATCGCGACGAGGTTGGCGCGCATGACCTCGAGCACCACCGCCCGCTCTTCGGCGGTCACGCGGACCGCGCGGCGCGTGTCGTCGGGTTCGCGTCCGCGCTGGGGTGCGCTCCACCACGCCCACGCCCCCAACGCCACCGTCGGCACCCAGACCGCGAGCGCGAGACCGGGCGCGTAGTGTCGTAGAAACCTACTTCTTCCGGCCATGCCGGCGCTCCTTCCGGAACTCTTCGGGCCAGAGGTGCGTGCGGCCTTGCACGCGCAGGCACAGCTCTTTGGCCTCGGTGCCTTCCATTTGGGGGCACAAGCGATGGGAGAGTTGGGGATCGTTGGTCAGGTACTCAAGGCGTAGAAGGTCACGATCCCACGCGGTCTTGCCTTGGGCGATGGTGTTGAGCATCGCGGCTTCCCCTTGATCGCCGCCGTCTGCTTGCTCCACGCTCTCGGTGCTATTTTCACCGGGGGTCCCGTAGAGCAGCACCGCGGCGATCGCGACCAGAACGACCAGCGAGAGGCACAGCGACGCGACGACGTACTTCATTTGCACTCGCCTTTGGCGTTGGAGACCACCGAGCGTCCAGCCCGATTTTTCTCCAAGGCTTTCCTCGTTTTTTTGAACACCTTTCGCAGCACGGCGTCGTCGCTGCCGGTCTTCGGGTACACGTCCTCCACCGCGGCGACTTGGTCGGGCATCAACGCAAGCTGCCGCGCGAGGGTCTTCTGGAGCGCCACCGAGGGGCTGTCCTGCAGCTCGAGCAAGGCTTTTGCGGCCGCAGGTTTGCCGTGCGCCCACGCGCCTTCGATCGCGGCGATGGTCAGATCGGTGTGCAGATCTTCATCGTAGAATCTCGTATTGCCCGGGTAGGTCCGAATCGACGGCAGCCAGATCTCGGCGTCCATGTCCGGCCGGGGCATCATCGGGGCGTCCCAGCACGGCTGCGCTTGGATCGAGCCGTGCGGGGCCGGCGTGGTCCCTTCCCAGATCGCGATCACCTGTGGCGCGAGCAGCGCGCGCGCCTCAGGAGCATCGAGGCCGCCCGCGTCCAACAGGCGCGTCGCCTCCCACGCGAATGCGCTGATGGCGTACTTGCGGCGCTCCGCGCTGGCCCCGCGTGCCGCTGTCGGATCCGCAGAGCCCGAGCCCGCATAGATGCCGTGCCACGCGGCGGAGCGGGCGATGTCGGACACATCCCACGCGGACCCGCTCGCCGCCTCGGGCGGAGGGGGGAGCTTGGCGACCAGCGCTTCGATTTGAGCGTCGGCGTCGGCGCTTGATGGCGTGGCGTCCACGAGCGTCTCGGACATCATCCACAGCGCGTGCCCCTCGCACATTCGGGCGTATTGGCCGGTGTCGGCGCAGGATGCCAGCGCTTGGTCGAGGTGCCCGGTGTCGGCGAGCGCCTCGCTGATCTGGAAGTGGCACTCCCCGCGCCAGGTGGCGCTGGGGAGCGCGTCACAGGTGGCTTGGGCGTCTTCGAGCTTGTCGGCGCGGGTGAGCGCGGCGGCGGCCTGGACCGCGCACAGCGACTCGGCCTCGGGGGGCGGCGTACCGTCGCAGATCACCGGCATCGGCTCGGTAGGAGCCTGAGACCCGGCTCCACATCCCGCGAGGATCGCCAACCAAAGGCCGCTTCCGAGGCTCATCGGGCTGCGGCTACGAAAGCGGGTGTCAACGGCATCGCCCCCGTTTAGCGTGTCGTCGGGGGACGTGCCGTGGCGGGTAGGCGCGTGGGCTCACACTTCGCTGACAAAATGTGGCGCGTGAATCCTCAAGGAGGTAGGGCGCGCGCTCTTCGGAGTCCTCATGCGGTCCTCTCTGCTCGCCTTGTTGCTCGTCGGTTGCTCGGGTAGTTTCTGGGGAAACGGCAAGAACCCCAACGCCGCTGACGCGGACACCGACACCGATGCGGACACCGACACGGATACCGATTCGGACACCGACACCGACACCGACACCGATTCGGGCCCGGATCCGGCCGATGTGGACGACGACGGCGACGGCGACGGCGTGACCGAGAACGACGGCGACTGCGACGACACCGACGGGCGCGTGTCGCCCTCGGCTACCGAGACGCCCTACAACGGCGTGGACGACGACTGTGACCCCGCGACCGCCGACGACGATCTGGACGGCGACGGCTACGGCTCTACCGCGCTGGGCGGGGACGACTGCGACGACGCCAAGTCCTCGGTGAGCCCCGGCGTCGCTGAGGTGCCGTACAACGGCATCGACGACGACTGCGACGCGAACACCGCGGATGACGACCTGGACGGCGACGGCCACGGCTCCACCGCGCTGGGCGGGGACGACTGCGACGACACGACCTCGAGCACCAACCCCGACGCTGGCGAGAGCGTCAAAGACGGCGTGGACAACGACTGCGACGGCGACGTCGACGAGCGCTTCGAGGTCGGCACGCTCTCGGATGCGGACGACGTCGGCAACCCCTCGGCGATCGGCGTGGACTCCGCGGGCCTCGCGCACGTGGTCTACCGCAACGACGACTTCGGCACGCTCCACTACACCACCTTTGACGGCGGCAGCTTCTCGGCGTCCAGCGAGATCGTGTCGGACAGCGACGTCGGCGAGTCGCTCGACCTCGTGGTCGACAGCGCCGACGAGCTGCAGATCGCCTACACGTGGTCGAGCGGCGGCTACACCGACCTGTGGTTCGGGTACATGGACGGCCGCGGCACCTGGGACACCGGCTATTTGGTGGACGGCTACTCGGAGAGCGGCTCGACCCGCACCGGGCAGTATGTCAGCATCGACGTGGACAGCAGCAACTTGCCGTCCTTCGCGTACATGGACTCCGACTACTTGGTGCCGGTGCTCGCAGACTACACCAGCTTTGGCGTCGCGATCTACACCGACATCGACGTGCTCTGGTATTGGACCTATGGCACCGGCTACTTCACCACCCTCGCGATCGACAGCGACGACTACGATCATGTGGCGTGGTTTGACGACAACTTGCTTGGATCCGAGGCCCAATACTCGGACTTCAACGAGAGCACCGTCAATGAGACCATCGCCGACGATGGTTGGTACACCTCGCTCGCGTTGCAGAGCGACGACACCGCGTGCGTCGCGTACCAGGACTCGGTCAAGGCCGATCTGATCTATGCGTGCCGGAACGCCTCCAGCCAGACGTGGTCCCCGGCGACGGTCGACAGCTCCGGCGCGGTCGGCAGCTACGCGCAGCTCGCTTTCGACAGCGCAAACCAGCCGTGGATCGCCTATTACGACGCGAGCAACGGCAACCTCAAGGTCGCCGCCAAGATCAGCGGCGCCTGGTCGGTTTGGACGGTCGACGAGACCGGCGACGTGGGCGTTGCGCCTTCGATCGCCATCGCCCCGGATGACACGGTGTACGTCAGCTACTACGACGCGACGAACGGGGCGTTGAAGGTCGCGATGAGCAACGGGTAGGAGAGGGGCGGCGTCGCCTTTCAGAGCTACCGCGTGCGTGTAGATCCGTGACCGTGGCACCCGTGAACCCGTCACGGATTTTCCGTGATACGGGCGACGCTGGCTCCGCGCAGCGCGGTTCTACCGGCATCATCGCGCCTCTGGGGTGATGGCATAGCCCTTGCTTTGGCGTCATGGGAGCTCAGAAAACCATGTCCGTCGCGTCCCTCTTCCTCCTTGCCCTCTCGGCCTGCTCCGCCCCTTCGGAGCCGGCGACGTCGCCTTCCGCCCCGCAGGCCGCGTCTGCGCCCAAGGCGGCGCCCAAGGCGCGTACGCTCACCCTCGCGGCGTACACCACGCCGTCGGAGGCGTACGGTAAAGGCATCCTGCCGGCCTTCGCCAAGCATTGGAAGGAAAAAACCGGGGAGGACGTCACCTTTCAAGACTCCTACCAAGGCTCCGGCGCGCAAGCCCGGGCCGTAAAAGAGGGGTTGGAGGCGGATGTCGTGGCGCTCTCGTTGGATCCGGACATTCAAGTTTTGGAGGACGCAGGGCTGATCACGCATCCCTGGCGCACCGGTCCGCACGGCGGGATGGTCACCGAGTCGATCGCGGTGATCGCGGTTCGGCCCGGAAACCCCAAGCACATCACCGATTGGCCAGACCTCGCGAAGCCGGATGTTGAGGTGCTCACGCCCAACGTTCGCACCAGCGGCGGGGCGATGTGGAACGTGCTCGCGATCTATGGCGCCGGCCTGCGCGGACACGCCGGGGTCGTCGGGGCCGATGCGGCCGCGCGGGAGCCCGGATCGGTCGCGCTCCTCAAGGGGATCCTCGCGCGGGTGACCGTGATGGACAAGGGCGCGCGCGAGTCCATCGTGAACTTCGAAAAGGGCGTCGGCGACGCGGCGATCACCTACGAGAACGAGGCGCTGGTCGCCAAGCAGGCGGCGCAGAAGAGCGGTGGTCCCGATCTCGACTACGTGGTGCCGCCTTCGACCATCCGCATCGAGAACCCCATCGCGGTGGTCGACGTCTACGCGAAGAAGCACGGCAACGAGGACATCGCCGCTGATTTTGTGGCGTTTGTGATGACGCTGGAAGCGCAAAAGACCTTCGCAGCGTTCGGACTTCGCCCGGTGGAGGCTGCGGCGACGCCCGCTGGGCTTCCCGCCCCGACGGATCTGTACTCGATCGGGGATCTCGGAGGTTGGTCGGTCGTGAAGCCCAAGGTGTTTGGCAAGGGCGGAGTGTACGATCAGGCCGCGTCTGCGGCGCCATGAACGCCGCGACGTCCGCTCGCCTGCGGTACGCGCTCCCCGCCCTCGCCTTGCGCGGTGGGGTCGTGGGATGGCTGTCGTTGATCGTCGCGCTCCCGGTCGTCGTGCTGATCGTGCGCGGCCTCTCCGACGGCCCTGCGGCCTTTTGGAGCGCGGTCTCGGACCCGGCCGCGGTAGACGCGATCTGGCTTTCGCTCTGGACCGCCGGCATCGCCGCGGCGGTCAACGCGGTGGTCGGTACGGCGATCGCGTGGACGTTGGTGCGGTGGGACGTGCCGGGACGGCGGCTGATCGCCGCGCTCGTCGACTTGCCGCTCGCGATCCCGACCCTCGTGGCGGGGGTGCTGATCATCGCGCTGTTTGGGCCCCAATCCCCGCTGGGCAAGCTGCTCGTGAGCGGGGGAATGCCCATCGCTTTTGCGCGTCCCGGCATCCTTTTAGCGCTGCTGTTCGTCACGTTGCCGTTCGTGGTGCGGGCGGTGGAGCCGGTGCTTGAAGAGCTGGACCCGGCGGAAGAAGAGGCGGCGTTCACCTTGGGCGCGGGGCAGTTTCTCACGCTGACGCGGGTGTTGTTGCCGCCGATCCTGCCGGCGGTCGCCGCCGGAGCGGTGCAGACCTTTGCCCGATCGGTCGCTGAATTTGGCAGCCTCGCTGCGGTCTCAGGCAACATCCCGCACCGTACGCTGGTCGCGCCGGTGTACATCCTCGGCGAAGTCGAGGCCGGCAATCCGGGCGGCGCGGCGTCGGTGAGCCTCGTGCTGCTCGCGCTCGCGCTGGGGATGCAGCCGCTGGCCGCTGCGCTCGCGCGTCGAGGTGGCCGTGCGTAGCGTGCGTCGCCGCCCTCGGGGTGCAGCGGCGGTCGTGTTCGGCGGCGTCGCTGTCTGGCTCACCGTGTTGCTGCTGCTGCCGCTGGGGGCCTTGGTCGTGACCGTGGCAGGATCGGCTCAGGACGTCCTCACCCAACTCACCACGCAGCAGGCGTTCGACGCGCTCGCGCTTTCGCTGACCGCCGCGATCGTCTCGATTGTCGGAAACGGCGTGTTCGGGGTTGCGGGAGCGCTGGTGATCGTTCGCCAGCGGTTCTTCGGGCGGAGCCTGCTTGACGCTGCGGTCGATGTTCCGCTGGCGTTGTCGCCGGTCATCACCGGCTTGGGCTTCTTGCTGGTGTTCGGGCGCAGCGGGCTGCTCCATCCGATCCTCGACGCGCTGGGAATCACCGTTGTCTTCGCGTGGCCTTCGGTCCTCCTCGCGACGCTGTTCGTCACGCTCCCGTTCACGCTCCGCGAGGTCGCGCTGGTGTTGGAGGAGATCGGCGACACCGAAGAGCAAGCCGCCGCCACGCTGGGCGCGAGCGCGTGGCAGACGTTCTGGCGCGTGACCTTCCCGAACATCCGGAATGGCCTCGTGATCGGCACGACGCTGACGACGGCGCGGGCGCTGGGCGAGTTCGGCGCGGTGCTGGTCGTCGGCGGGTCGATCGCCAGCCGCACCGAGACGGCGACGACGTTCATCCACGCCGCGATTGAGGAGCGGCATGAGGCGGCGGCCTACGGCATGGCGCTGCTGCTCGCAGCCGCGGCGATCGCGCTGCTCTGGGTGCTTCAGCGCGACCGCAGCGCGATCACGACGCAAAAAGGGGGAGTCTGATGGGAATCCGCGTTGAGAACCTGGTCAAGTCCTTCGGGCGCACGCGCGTCGTCGACGACGTCAGCTTTGAGATTCGTCCGGGGGAGCTCGTCGCGCTGCTCGGGCCCTCCGGCGGCGGAAAAAGCACGGTCCTGCGGATGATCGCCGGCTTGGAGGCGGCAGACTCCGGTCAGGTGTGGCTGGACGGAGAGCGCGTCGATCACCTGCACGCCCGCGAGCGTCAGGTCGGCTTCGTGTTTCAACATTACGCGTTGTTCCGCCATATGTCGGTGGCGGAGAACATCGCGTTTGGCCTGTCGGTGCGCGACGTGCCGCGCGCGGAGCAGAGAGAGCGGGTGGACACCTTGCTCGAGGTCATGGGCCTGCGCGGCCTCGGAGATCGCGCTCCGGCGCAGCTCTCGGGAGGCCAGCGACAGCGCGTGGCGCTGGCTCGCGCGCTCGCTCCGCGGCCCAAGCTGCTGCTGCTCGATGAGCCCTTCGGCGCGGTCGACGCCAAGGTGCGCGAGGAGCTGCGTCGCTGGCTGCGCAAGCTCCACGACGAGGTGCACACCACGTCGATCTTCGTGACCCACGATCAAGAAGAGGCGTTCGCGATCGCAGACCGCGTGCTGATCATCTCGGCGGGCCGACTGGAGCAGGAAGGCAGCCCGGTGCAGATCCTCGATGATCCGGCCACCGAGTTCGTCGCGCGTTTTGTGGGCGACGTCAACGTGCTGCCGGGGCGGGTCTCGGGCGACCAAGTGCACATCGGCCGCGTCTCGGCCACGGTGAGCGGCTTGCCGGACGGCGCGGATGCCCACGTGGTTGTGCGTTCGTATGACTTGAAGTTCTGGCGCGAGGACGCCGGACCTGGCACCGTGAAGCGGGTGACGACCATCGGCGACCGGGTCCGCGTGGAGGCGTGGCTCGACGACGTTCAGGCGCCGATCTTCGCCCAGTTTCCCCGTCGCTCCTCGCTGCTCACCGGCATCGAGGTGGGGTGCAGAATTGCGATAGAGATCGCCCACGCGCGCGCTTGGCCTGTGGCAGACGGTGACGCCCGTCGCCTTGGAGGTGCGGCATGAAAGAAGCTTCGCAGCTGGTAGGGGACCTCTGGAGGGAGGTCGCCCGTCACGAACACATCGGCGACTCGGTCGCGGGCCTCACGGCGCTGGTGCGCTCGACGCTCGCGCTGAAGTGGTTGATCGTGCGGCGCTGGGACGCCGAGCGGGCCCGGCTGGAGACGGTGGCCGAAGTGGGCGCGTGCGAAGGGCTAGAGGCTCGGACGATCCTGCCCTCGCCGCGCCGCGATTCCTTGCTCAGCTGGGCCGGCAAGGGCGCCGCCGAGCTCTGGCACGAGCGCGAGGCGACGAGCATCTCCCGGCTGTGCGTGCCGGAGGGCATCACCGGCGCGGTCGTGGGGGGCCCGCTCCGCGCGGGCGGCGAGCTTGTGGGTTTGCTGCTGGCGGGTCCGGCGGTCGGGGAGGCCGAGCGCGCGCGTGAGGTGTTCGACGCGCTGCGGGAGCCCTTCGCCGTCGCGTTGACCAACGACCTGCGCCTGCACGAGCTTGCCCGCCTCCGCGAGGCCGCTGAGCAGGATCGCAACGCGCTGTTGTCCCGGCTGGCGCGCCAGGACGTCAGCGACGCGATCGTCGGCGCAGAACGTGGACTGCGCGAGGTCATGGGGCGCGTCGCGCAGGTCGCTCCCACCGACGCGCCGGTGCTGATCCTCGGGGAGACGGGCTCCGGCAAGGAGGTGGTGGCGCGCGCGCTGCACGCGCAGTCCCATCGCCACGCCGGTCCTTTCCTGCGCATCAACTGCGGCGCGATCCCCAGCGAGCTCATCGACTCGGAGCTGTTCGGACACGAGAAAGGCAGCTTTACCGGCGCCATCGCGCAGCGATTGGGGTGGTTTGAGCGTTCGGATGGGGGGACGCTATTTCTGGACGAGGTCGCCGAGCTGCCCGCCGCGGCGCAGGTGCGCTTGCTGCGCGTGCTTCAGGACGGCTCCTTCGAGCGGGTCGGCGGTCAAGAGTCGCGCCGCGCCGACGTGCGCATCATCGCCGCGACGCACCGCGACATGGCGAGCATGGTGCGCGATGGTCGGTTCCGGCAGGATCTTTGGTATCGAATCAGCGTGTTTCCGATCCTCCTCCCCGCGCTTCGGGACCGCCGTCAGGACATCCCGGCGCTCGCGCGGTACTTCGCCGAACGTGCGGGCGAGCGTCTTTTCGGTCGCGCGCTCTCCCTCGACGCAGCGGACATCGCGACGTTGCAGGCCTATGCGTGGCCGGGCAACGTGCGCGAGCTCGCTGCGGTCATCGAACGCGCCGCGATCCTCGGCAACGGACAGACGCTGCTGGTGGGCCCGGCGCTGGGCGTCGCGCCGGTCTTGTCGCCGCGCTCCCGCGTGCCGGAAGAGGCGGACGCCGAGGACAAGGCCGACATCGAAGCGGCGCTGAAGAAGGCGCTCGGGAGGATCGAAGGTCCTTTTGGTGCCGCCAAGATGTTGGGCGTGAACCCGCACACGCTGCGCTCTCGGATGCGGCGGCTGGGCATAGACTGGAGTCGGTACCGGGGAAATTAGGGGGTTTCGCCGGGCTTGGGGCCGAGGGGATCGGCGAGGCTCCATTCGACAGAAGGGGTGCCGCGACAACGCGGGGGTGCTCGGGGAGAGGGTTCGCGAGTTAGGCGATGTAGATCTCTGATCGTCCGCGCCGGTCATGGACGATGGGGCGCAACCACGGCGAGCAGCGACAAGAGCAGGTCCGTCCTTACGAGGATTGGCGTAGAGTCGTCCTCCGAGACGAAGACGAGGAGCCCGTCGGGCGACCAGCGGACGTGGTCAGGCCAGTCGCGGTCGAGACGAAGGTCGAACGTCGCACAGGCGAACCCGCTCGGCGTGCAGGCTACGACCCGCGGAATCCCCGGGTCCATGACCGCGGGCTCCTGGGACCACTCCCAACGACGAAGCGAGCGTGGCGGTGCAACCGGCTTCTGGCCGCCGGCGGAGTCACCGATTGGGTGTGCACCCGGCTCTCGGGTGGAGACGACCGACCAGCGGTGCCCATGGGTGTCTTCGAGGATGCTGTGGGTCTCGGACGGGTCGCTGCGGCCGGTGAGCCTGAAGTCCCAGTAGGTGTGAAGGCGCCCTCCAGGAACCGCGGCCACGGCATGGCGCAACCGGTCGGCGTGGTGCACCGAGTACGACGGGCAGGCGCCGTCGGTCGTCGCGACCCAGCTCGCCGGGAAGCTGGCGGGAGGCGTGCCGTCGTGCCAATCGGGCGGCGCGGTGCCCTGCGCGCGCACGACGAGTCCGCCAACCGCCTCTTCGCGTGTCGGTCCACCACGCTCCGGCAGCATCGAGTCCAGGGAGGGCCTCGTCGGGTCCGAAGGCGCATAGCCGGCGCGATCGAGGAGGAAGCGCTGATCCACGTCACCGGGGCATGCCGTGAGCGTCACCGATGTGCGAAGCGAGCCCTCCCCGCCCTCCGCGACCATCCCGAGCGCCTTGCAGGAGGAGACATCCACGAGCCAGGTGGTCGTAGACCAGCTGAACGCCACTCCCTGGCCCGCGTCGGAGGTGGTGATCAGCAAGCGCTCCGCGCCTCCTACCACGACCTGCTCGGCTTCCTCGGCGGCGAGAACCCGCGACTCCAAGCGGCCGGAGCAGTGTTCTCGAAGGAGCTCAATGTCGGGCGGGGTCACGGAAGCGTTCTAACGCCCGCGATGCGGCTGCAGGATCGGCACCGCCACCCGCGGGGAGCGCGCTGGGCAGCGCTCGAATCCCGTTGGGGGGCGCCACCCCAGACCCGTGTTGAACGCTGAAAAGTAATGGTGAGCCTAACGCGAAGACTTCTTCACTTTTTCCGCGAAAATTCGGCGTTGGTTGGTGAGCTCGCGAGGAAGTTCGGGAGGACCTGACGCTGGGAGGGTGACGGCAGATGTTGCCACATCATGGCCATATGGGTACGATTGCCGTCACCATGACCCCGCACGATGACCTCGCCCGAATGCCAGCGACCGCGCTCGCCGCGTCCTTCACGTATGCGGAGGCGTGTCGTGCCGGCCTGTCCGATCGGCGCCTCGCCTCACTGGTGTCATCTGGCGCTGTCCTTCGCATCGGCCGCGGTGTATACCGTCGCGCTGACGCACCGCTCGTCGACGACGACCTCCACGAGCTGGCGGCGCGGGTGCCCGATGCGACTTTGTGCCTCGTCACGGCGCTTGCGCGGCACGGGCTGACGGACCAGATTCCGGACCGCATCGACGTTGCGCTGCCCCGCGACCGTCGGGCGCCCAAGGTGAGCGCGCTTGTCGCGTGGCACAGGTTCGATCGATCGACCTACGGGGTCGGTCGCGACGTCGTCGATCTGGGGGACGGCCGTTCCATCGGCGTCTACAACCCGAAGCGCTGTGTGGTGGATGCGTTCCGCTTGCGCCACCTGTACGGGGAGGATCTGGCCGTCGAGGCGCTACGGCGGTGGCTGCGGCGCCCGGACGCCACGCCTGCCGCGCTTCTGGAGCTTGCTCGTCTGTTTCCGAAAGCCGAGGCAGCGCTCCGGGCTGCGTTGCGTGTGCTTCTTTGACGCGGCCGACGAAAAGTGATGTCGCTGGCGCGCGTTACCTCGCCCTGCGGCGCCTCGGGCAGCAAACCGGGCGCACCACCGCTGAGCTGCTTCAGCTCTACGCGCTGGAGGGCTTCCTTGCTCGCCTCGCCGCGAGCGTCTTGCGCGACCGCTTCGTGCTCAAGGGCGGCATGCTCCTGGCTGCATTCGATGCGCGCCGGCCGACGCGGGATGTCGACCTCCTGGCGTTGCGGGTGTCAGCAGATGCCGAGGCTGTCCGGCGTACGGGTAACCCTTCACGCCATCCTGGCGACAGCCCGGCTCGTGTTCCACGTGGACATCAACGTGGGCGACCCGGTGTGGCCGCCCCCCGAGGATGTTCGAGTCCCGCGGCTCTTGTCGAGCGAGCCACTCGTCGTCCGCGGCTACCCGATTGCGATGGTCCTCGCCGAGAAACTGGTGACGGTGCTTCAGCGAGGCACGGCAAACACGCGGTGGCGCGACTTCGCGGATCTCTACCTCCTTGCGCATGGGCACGTTGTGGAGGGGGCGGTGCTTGGGCGGGCGGCAGCCGAGGTGGCGACGTACCGCGCGGTCTTCGGGCGAGATTTCCGCAGCGCCGTGTCCGGCTTCGATGTCCTCGGACAAGCCGGCTGGCACGCCTGGCGCCGGCGACAGCGACTCGAGGATCGGTTGCCCGAGGCCTTCTCGGACGCGCTCGCGGTGGTGGTCCGACTCGGCAGTGGAGCTGTCTCGGAAGATGCGGCGGGTCTGCGGTGGAACCCTGAGCATCTGGAGTGGCGCGTTGCGCGTCAGTCCGAGGATGCTCTTGACGCAGCAGACGACAATCTACAGGGTTGAAGCACCGATTTCGGGCACGGCTGGTCCGTTACTCCAACATGAGTACGAAATAGCTGTCGTTCAACCTTGATTATATAGTTGGTGATCCCAACCTGATTTTACGTGAAGTGGTGAGGGGGATCCGGGTTGAAGTGGTGGTTTGATGTGGTGGTTGGATGATTGTTTTTTGGATTTTGAAGGGGCGCGGGTTTGGGGGCAGGCGGAGGGGCTTGGGGGCTGGGGGCAGGCTGACCACGGGATGCGGATTTTGATCTAAGCGACGTCAAACGTCGATAATGCACGCGAAAGGCCTCTCAAATCGGGTTAAAGTGTGCCATCAACCCGGGGAATCGCCGAAAATCTACCCCCGGTGATTCTGGCCCGCCGCTCGGGATTCGCCGTCCCGGTCGTCGTCGAGTTGATGGCTCTGTCTACATGCCACTTCACGTCGTTACGCGCAAGAAAAGAGACTCAAGCACCCGTGTCCCCGACACACTGCAACTCGGCGCAGCCATGCTGGCCAGCCTCCGTGAACACAACGTGTTCAACAAGGTGGCGTCCTGGCTGCCCTTGTCAAGGCGTGCGGGGCACGGCACCGCCGGATTATTCGCCTTCGTTGTTGTGTTCCTGATGGCGGGACGT
>CAIUMM010000051.1 GCA_903900265.1 uncultured Pseudomonadota bacterium | reverse complement strand
CCTTGCGACTTGGTCCTTGTCGGCTTTTCCGCTGCCACCGACCGAGTGTTTGATGGTGGACGCGTTGTACTCATGCACCACGAGCTTGCCGTCGGCGAGCGCCGCGAGCGCCACGCCGCGCGCCTGCCCGAGCACCAGCGCCGACTGTGCGGAGCGGTGGCTGAAGATCTGCTCGATCGCCGCCACATCGGGCTGGTGCTGCACGATGACGCCCCGCAGCCCGGTCAGGATCTGGCAGAGCCGCGACGCCATCGGGGCATCTGCGTCGGTGGTGATCACCCCGCCGGCTGCGAGCTGGAAGCGCCCTGCGGCGCTCAGGATCACCGCCCACCCGGTGTATCGGCTGCCGGGATCGATGCCGAGAACTCGTGCTTCCGAGCGCGCGGGGGCAGAGGGCGGACGGGTGAGGATCAGGGCGGTAGCTCCTGCCGGACTGCATAACTGAACGGGCGTCCCGGTGCGAGCCTTGAAATCTCCTTACGCGGGATTGATGCGGCCGGTTCTGGGGTTCGGATTCGGGGGCAGGGGGGTTACCTTGCCCCGGCCTGCTTCGCCCCGGGCTGCCGCCCTCCCTCTGCCTGCCCACTTTCCCGGATCATGCCGATGCGATCGAACTCGACCCTACTCCTCCCCGCGCTGCTCCTTGGTCTGGTGGCTGGCTCGGGTCAGGCCGTCGCTGCGCCCAAGGCGTCGGCGATCCCGACGCAGGACATCTACGCCGATAACGGCGAGGTGAAGACGGTCACGGGCGCGGTGCATTTTGCGGTGGTGGGCGACACGCGCGACGCGATCGCCGCCGACAAGGTGAACGGTCGCGTCAGCATCGACGGCGCCGAGCAGGCCATCGTCGCCGACCTGATGGCGCGGGTCGACGAATACCGCCTGAAGTTCGCCGTGCTGCTCGGCAACATGGTCACCACCAGCTCCACCGGCGAATGGAAGAACTTCAACCGCGATTGGCAAGGTGCGCTCGCCGGCTCCCAGCTGTCTGAGGCGGGCGGCACGCGGCTGAAGAGCTTGCCGGTGTGCGGCACCTCGGACCGTACCGGGGACGAGTGGTTGACGGGCTTCGGCGCGGCGTTTCCCGGCGTAGGCGCGGACATCGGCGCCAATCGGGTCGCGAGTTGGTACACCGTTGACATCAGCGCGGATGGCAAGGTTTGGCGCCTGCTTGTGGTGGATTCGGACAAAGCCGCGCTCGGATCGCGCTGGGATGAGCAGCTCGCGTGGATCCCCGAGGCGCTCAAGGGCGATGAGTACCAGCATCTGCTGGTGTTCATGAACCAGCCGCCGCGCACCGTCGCGCACAGCGTCAAAGAGAACGAAGGCGGCGGCCCCGGCGAGCTGATGGAGACCATCGAAGACAGCACCAAGCTGAACATGGTGACAGCGGTGTTTGCGGCGAACACCGGGACGAATGAGATCTACCTGCCCGGTGGGCGCATGGGCGAGGCGTACATCAACGTGTCCTCCGGGGCGCCCGCGGCTACGCTGCCGCGGTGGCGCACCACGCCCGAGCTCAAGCTCGAGAGCATCTTCGATCTGCAGCTGATCAAGGCTTTTGACCACGCGGTGGAGGTACGGGCGCTCGCGGAGACGGTGGTCGACCACGCTAAGGCGCGCGGCAGCTACGAAGGGTTCGTCGGGGAGTATGACGCCCGCGCCTTCCCGGTCGCTGGGTGGTGGAACGTCAGCATCGCCGGGGATTCGTTGTCGCTGGACTTCCGGATGTGGGACCCCTCTGGCTCGGGCGAAAACGGCTCGGTCGCTGCGATCTACCACGCAGACTGGGACCGCAAGGGCGGCTGGCGCATCGGGATGGACGCGACCAAGTGAAGCCCGCGCTCTCTGGCTTTCTGCTGCGTCGCCGCAGCTTCTTGAAGGGCGCTGCGACCTTGCCGCTGCTCGCGTG
>CAIUMM010000050.1 GCA_903900265.1 uncultured Pseudomonadota bacterium | reverse complement strand
CTGGTTGCGGATCCGACTTTGATCTGCGGACTGACAACCAGGCGATCACGTGGCTGAAGACCAACCGGCATCTCAACAAGATGTACGTCCGCTGGCTCGACGAGATTGAGGACTTTCGCTTCGACGCCATGCATCTCCCGGGTACGAGGAACCAGTCGGACCCATTGTCGCGCCGGGGCTTTACGGATGGGCCTGGGCCGGCAGCGTCGACGGGGGACCCCGACCCGGAAAGTCAGCAGGAGCTGTTTTCACGCCTGGGTCGTGACGCACCAGCGTCGGCAGTGCTCGCCGTCATTCGCGCCGGGTGGGAGACTACTCGCCAGTCTGCGTCTGTCACTTTCGCCGCCGTTCCAGGGGGGGTACGATATCCCCCCCACGCCGGGGGGGAGGCGATATTCCCCCCATGTGCTCTCATGTTTGTTGCCTTGGCAGGGTCGCAGCTGGACCTGCGGACGGGGATGACGGTGGCACCGGCACCACCGGTCCCGTCTGACGACCACTTCCTCGCGCCGGCGTTCGTCCGGACCTTGGTGCAGGAGCTGGCTGTGGACACGTTCTTCGGGCCCATCATGCGCGGGGCGGCAGCGACGATCGGAAGGCCTGTCGACCGGCACGGTGAGGCCTCTTTCGACTCGTCACGGACACCAGCGGGCGGGACGTTCTTGGTGCGGTGCGGGCTGCTATACCGCCGCGGCCAGGGCGTGGCCGATCGGCTGTGCATTCCCGGCGGGGGGGGTCTGCGGGCGCAGGTGCTGCGCGAGTGCCACGACGGTCCGCTCGGGGGTCACTTCGGACGTGCCAAGACGGGGTCGCTGGTTCGCCGCCTGGCCTTCTGGGTTGGGCAGGACGTCGACGTCGCCGAGTACGTTCGCTCGTGCCAGACGTGCCAGCGAGTGAAGGCGGAGCATGGCGGCCCGCGCGGTCTCCTCCACCCCCTCCCGCTGCCCTCTCGGCGGGGTGGGATGATTGGGGTGGACTGGATCGCCGGTTTGCCGACGACAGCGGATGGGTTCGACATGATTCAGAACCATGTCGACTTGCTGTCGGGCAAGGTGCACGCCGTGCCAACGCGCGCGACTGCAACGGCCTCGGACGCGGCGGATATCATTCGCGACATGTGCCTCCGCTCCGGCGACGGCTTCCCAGACGTGCTGGTGGTGGACCACGACCCCAAGTTCACGAGCGACGTGTTCAGGGCCTTCGTCAAGGGCATGGGTTCATGCCTCATCGTCGGCTCGGCGTACCACAAGAACACCAACGCCAAGGTGGAGCGGGCCAACGGCGTGATCGGTGACACGCTGCGCGCCTTCGCCAACGGTCGGAAGGACGACTGGGACCGGCAGCTCCCCCTCGCCGTGTTCGCGATCAACAACGCGGCCTCGACCCTGGGCGACGGGCTCACGCCCTTCTTCATCGACCGAGGTGCCCACCCGCGCCTTCCGCTTTCGACCTCATCCGCTGGTGGCGTCGGCAGCGAGTCGCCGGGGCAGTACGCGCAGCGGATGCGCGAGCTCGAGCTTTCGGTCCGGGAGCTCTTGGCTGCGGCCCAGCGGGAGCGCAAGGCGAAGTTGGACGTGGGGCGGGTTGAAACGGTGTTCAAGGTGGGGGACAGGGTGCTTTTGCGGACCAAGGAGTTGCTTGACGCGGCGGATATCGGCAAGCTGCGTCCGCGGTGGGACGGCCCCTTCACGGTCACGGCCTGTCCGAGCCCCAACGCCTACACGCTCGCGCTTCCGCGAAAGATGCGCTGCAGTGCGACCGTCAATGTCGACCGGCTCAAACCTTTCTACGAACGCGTCAATGCCCCACCGGAGCCGGGCCCGGTTTCAGACCCGGGGCAGGAGGGCAAGCACGAGGTGGAGCTTCTGCTCAACCGCAAGGAGGTGCGGGGAGTCACGCACTACCTGGTACGGTGGCGCGGCCGTTCGTCTGCAGCTGACGAGTGGCTACGGGCGGAGGAGCTGGTCCATTGCCCAGAGAAGGT
>CAIUMM010000049.1 GCA_903900265.1 uncultured Pseudomonadota bacterium | reverse complement strand
TGGGCGAACTCTTCGGCGGTGCCGCGCCAGAAGCGCTCGGCGTCGGGCTCGTTCCAGATCTCGACGTACCGCACGGGGTGCGAAGGATCGCCCGCGTTGACGTGCCGAAGCATACGCACCATGCCATCGACGATCGTGGCGGGGTCCTGCGGGCCGTCGGAGGTGCGATAGGAGTTTCCGAGCCGCAGGTACATCTGAAAGCCGCCGGCGCGGATCGCGGCGAGCTCGATGTCGGTCTGGGAGAACGGCGTGGCGGTGTTCACATCGACGAGGTCGAACGCCCCGTTGAAGTCGTGCGTCCGGATGAGGTTCAGCCCGCGCTCGGTGTAGAGCGGCGTGAGGTTGAAATCCCCGGCCTGCGTGGGGGTGGGGCCGGTGTTGATGCCGGTGTATGCCGCGATCGTCCCTGAAGGAGCGCCGATCGTCAGCGCAACGTTCTGCGCGACCGCCGCGACCGGGACGACCGAGGCTTCGGGCGCCTCACGGGCCATGCGCGCGGCGCGGCGGGGGGGCGGCGTGACCGATGCGCCCCCGGCGCCCGAGGCCGCCGATCGTTCGCAGCCCGAGAGCAGCAGAGCGGCGTGAAGAAGTGCAACGGGGAGGGAGTGCCAACGAGCAGGGAACATCCCCGCAACGGTACCCGGTCCCCCCGGGACTGTCGACAACCGGAAGCCCACCAAAAGACCCGTCTCGAATCCAGATCCGCGCGCGCTACTCCGCCTTGGCGACAGCGTCGTGCACGACCTCCATCGAGCCCACTTCGAACCAGTCGGAGCCATCCCAAGAGACCTCGATCGGCATCACGCCCGCCGCAGCGTCGTCCGGGACGCGCAGCGGAATGCTGTCCTCCACCGTCCATCCCGGGCGCCACTTCCAGGTCGGCCACACGCCCGCCAGCGGCCGGTTGCTCACCGTGACACCGGCGAACCGCGCTTGCACGCGCAACGACGCGTCGATCTGCTCCGGAGGGCGCCACTTGCACTCGACCCAGAAGCTCTGACCCGGCACCGCCCAGGGCTGCGCCGTGGTGCAGCTCACGAGGTCCATGGTGGACCACGAATGCAGCGCCGGGCTGGAGTCCGGCTGCTGCATGCCCGCGACCCAGCGGGACTCCATCTCGTCGTAGCGGCCGTTCACCGTCGCGCGCCAGTCCCGCAGCCGCCGCCGCTCAGCGTCTTTGTCGGTGATCGTAGACGCGAGGTTGTGCACCTCAAAGCGGTCCGCGCGCACGTTGAAGAGCTGCATCGGCCCATCGTCGTACATGTCGATGACCTTGCGCCCGTCTGGGCTGCGCTCGGCGAGGCACCGATGCGAGCGCCAACAGGAGTGACGAAGGTCCCGCGTCGGCGCCGGGCCCAACAAGGACGCGCCGCGCACGCTCCCGGAGAGCGCTCCGCCCGCGAGCTGCACGAGCGTAGGGAGCACGTCGATCTGCTGCCGCGCGCCTTCGATGACGCCCTTCGGCACGCCGGCCCCCCACATCGCGAACGGGATGTGCAGCCCTTCGTCGTAGATCACCATGTCGTGCACGAAGCGCCCGTGCTCGCCGAAGGCCTCGCCGTGGTCGCCGAGCACGACAAACACGGTGTTGTCCGCCAAGCCGGCGTCGGCGTAGGCGGTGACCAAGCGGTTCACAAAGTCATCGGCGTAGCGTACGTTGTTCAGATACTTCAACTCCCGACCGGAGACGCCGGGGATCGCCGGGTACTTCCAATCCGGGAGGGTGCCGTAATCGTGATGCGTCGCGAGGGTCAGGTGTGCGGCAAAGAACGGCTGATCCTGCTTCTTGGCCCAATCCACGCTGGGGCGCAGCATCGCGCGGTCTTCCAACCCAAAGTAGTTGACCTCAGCGAACGACGCCGCGTTCGGGCTGGCCACCAAGGAGCTACGGGCCCGGAAGAACTGAAAACCAAACTCGTGGATGAGGTTGGTGCGGCTCTCGAAGGCGTCCGTGGCGGTCTGGAAGAAGCCGGTCGAGTACCCCAGATCCCGCAGCAGGCTCGGCAAACACCGGTCAGGGACACCGCCGGGACGGGCCTCACCGATGTCGGTGCGCAGCATGGGCCAGTCGCCGCACATCGTCGAGACCAAGGCCTTGGAGGTGTGCGGGACGACCGAGTACATCTGGTCGGACACCAAGCCGCCTTCGGCCAGCCGCTGCAAGTTGGGGGTGGTCGAGCGGGTGCCGCCAAAGCTCGTCGCGGACCAACCTACCGACTCCAACAGCACCAGCACGATGTTGGGCTGCGCGTCCGAAACACGAGCGACGCGGCGCGGCGCTACATCCGCAGGATCGGGAGGGAGCGTGACGTCGCCTAAGCGCTCCAAGCCATCCCAGTACAGCGCCTCGGCGAGCGACGGCTGCAGCTCCCGCAGCGGCCCGCGCAACTTGGCCCGCCCGCCTATCATGTACCCGATCAAGCCGAGCGCCGGCAGCGCCAACGCGACACCCCACCACCGCTCGGTCCGAACGCGGATCGCCATTGGGGCAAAACACAGCAAGACCCCGATCAGCGCCGCGATCCCTTCGGAGGGACGGACCTCGCTCCAAGCCACCGGGAGCACGTTCGCGAGGTCACCCATCAAGAAGTTCAGCGCGTCCCAGTCGGTGCGCGTGCCGGTAAACTCGAAGAACGCGATCTCGGCGCCGCTCGCGATCAACAGCACCGCGGTCAACCCGTGAAACAAGCCCTGCACCGGCAGCTTGAGGCGTCCCGGAGCCCACCGCAGCAGCACCGCGGCGATCAGCCCGGCGGGCAGCCAGAACTGCACCTCTCCCCCGCTGATGTCCAGCAGCCGCGCCTCAGCTTCGTAGGTGCGCGCCACCTTCCATCGGTACAGGCTCAGCACCGACACGACGATGAGCATCGTCAACTGAGTCGGGATCAACTCCCGTAAACCCGGCAGCACCGCGCGGACAAACGCACCGACGCGCGGCACTACACGTTGCAGTAGAGGCTTCACGATCCGATCACCAAGACAGCGACTAACCCCACCCCGCGCTCGTTGTGTCGATCCCGTGTCACCGTTTGCTGCGCGCAATACGAGCCCAGATGCACCTGCTTGTAGGCAACCCCACGGCTCAATCTGGACGCAACCGGGACCGCATCGATCGCGCGCGAGAGCTCCTCGATATCCACGGCTTGCACCATGAGTTTCTGGCCACGCTCCCCGATGGAGCCACGGTAGCCGCAGTAGAGCAGGCCGCGCGCAGCGGGCGCTTCGACACGATCGTCGCGATGGGCGGCGACGGCACATTTCGCGAGGTCGCAGCAGGCATCCTCGAGAGCGGCGCGTCCGTCGTGATGGGGATGCTCCCGACGGGGACGGCGAATGACCAGGGCCGCAGCTTCGGCATGAGCGCCGCGCCCGAAGCCCTGGACCGCAACGTGGCGATCCTCGCGGAGCGCAACCTTGTGCCTTTGGACGCCGGAAAGTTGATCGCGCTGCATGGCGCGCGGAACAGCCCCCCGACCTGGTTTTTTGACAGCGCAGGCTGGGGCATGTCGGCGCGCGTCTTGCGCTGGCGCAACGAAGACCGCGCCATGGTCGGTCATGTTCCGATCCTTCGGGAGCTTTACCGCGACAAGTTCGTGTACGCCGGCGCCGTCTTGCAGGCGTTTCTTGCCAGCTACGTGGAGAATCAGGACTTTGACTGCGAGGTCCGTACGCCGGATCGCGTGGTCCAACTATCGGGGATCTCCGACCTGATCATCAAGAACACCCGCTACTACGCGGGTGCTTGGGTGTTCGACGACTCCGCGTCTCCCGAGGACGGGCTGATGGAGCTGGTCCCGCTGCGCGGTCGAAACGAGCTCATCGCCCGCGCGGTGGTGGCCCACGAGCAGGTCCCGCTGTTCGCCGAGGAGCTGCCCCCCGGCTTCCAGCTCTCCGAGATCCTGCGCGCGCCTTGGTTTGAGCTGGCGTTCTCGCCTGCAAACCCTGTGGTGGAGGTGCAGGTCGACGGCGAAGAACACCCGCCAGGGTACGCCTGGCGGGTGGAGGTGGTGCGGCACGCCATTCAGCTGATCGTGCCGGGCCCAGGCGAGAGCCTCTGACAAGGCGGGGTTACCCGCAGTCTGCGCCGTCGCCGCAAGGCTGGCTACCGGTGTCGTCGCCCGGGTAGGGCTGGCTACCGGTGTCCTCGCCCGGGTAGGGCTGGCTGCCGGTGTCCTGCACCGGCTCGGGCTCGGCCCCGTCCTCGTCGAGATCGAGCGTGACATCCACCAAGTAGCTGCAGTCGGCAGTGCGCACCGACAGGGTGCCATCGGCGTGGATGTCGGTGATCACGTCGGCTTTGAGCGTCGCGACCGCGCCGCTACGCGGAGCCCCGGGGACACACTCGGGGACCGACTCGACGCCGGTGTCGGCGGTCTCGGGAGCGCCCTCGGCGCAGTCCGAAGTGGACGCACCGGAGGAAGAATTCTCGGCAGACTCGGCGTCCGTCTCGGACACCGGGACATCGAGCGCGCCGCGCAGGTTCAGCCAGCCGCTCTCCATCTGGCCCCGCATCGGGACGCCCGCAAAGTCAAAGCGCACCGCGTACTCGCCCATCTCGGGGTCGGTCGAGAGCGTGCCATACGCCACCTGCCCGATGAAGTCTTCCGGCGCCGCGCCGCGGCACTCCACTTCCTTCACCGCCACGGCCTCGACGCGGTACACGCCGGGGACCAGCTGCACGCTGTCCTCGGGGTTGGGGTAGCGCAAGTTGATGTCCGAGTAGCTGCAGGAGTTGAACAAGTTGACGGTAATGAGGATGGCGAAGATGAGGATCATGGCGGCTCCGGGGGTTGCAAGCCTGTAGTTCAAGTCCCGTGCCAAACCTCCAAGTTATTGAAATCACTACACCTGCTGCGCCGGACACGGAGCGACCGCGACATCCATGTCCGAAACCGCCCCCGAAGTCCCGCAGGTGCGCTATCCTCGGGGCATGCTCCCTCGCTGTTGCTTGTACGCCGCGCTCGTGATGCTCCTCGGCTGCCCCGAGAACGCCCTGAAGCGGGTCGAGCCCGAAACCGGGCTCGGCGAGCGCGAGCTGATCGTCAGCCCCGAGGTGATCGACTTTGGACTATCGGCGGCGGGTGAGCGGCGCACCGAGGCGTTCACGTTGTCTTCGATCGGCAGCGCCGCGGTGCACCTCGACACGCTCACCGTACAAGGCTCGTCGGCGTTCACGCTCACGTCTCCCGGGGCGATCACCGTGGAGCCCGGCGAGGACGTCGACGTCGTCGTCACGTGGACGCCGCAGTCCTACGCCGACAACGCGCACGTGCTGATCACCAGCGACGCGACCACGCCGCAGCTGCAGGTGAGCCTGAGCGGCGCGGGCCTGTACGCGGGCATCGAGGTCACGCCGTCGTCCCTCGCGTTCACCTCAGAGTACGGCGAGTCCGCAGAGGAGATGCTGACCGTCAAAAGCGTAGGCACCATCGATCTCGTCGTGTCGCAGACGTTGATCACCGGCGCGGAATTCTCGATCTACACCGGCGCAGATAGCTCAGGGGGCGACGGCGCGTTCACGCTCGCCCCCGGCGCGCAGCGCAGCCTGCCGGTCACCTACACGCCGCCCGGCGAAGACGACGTCAGCACCGGCAATGTGTGGTTCTCGACCAACACCGCGAACGCCGTCCTCGCCGTGCCGCTCTACGGGGAGGCCGCGGTTCCTTGCTACGGGCTCGGCGAGGCTTGGGACCGCGGCGTGCTCGGCGTGGGAACCAACGGCCTGTACCAGATCGTGCTCCAAAACGATGACCCCAAAATCCCGATCTGCATGGATCAATGGTACGTGTTCTTGTCCGACGTCAGCCAGGATGCGATCGCGGGGGACCCCTACTACGACCTGTCCGGCGACTACCCGTTCGGCAGCGTGACCATCGATCCGGGCGACGAAGCCGAATTTACCTACAACCTGACCACCGACTACGCGTGGTGGTGCATCGAGCACGAGCAATACACCCAGCCCTTCGTAGACTACGACTTCCGCGGCGCGCGCGCACCAACAGCGCTGCTCGCTCGCGCCCTCGACGGCGATCAGGACGGGATCTGGGCCCGCGAGGCGGAAGAACCGGTGGTCGCGATCGGGCGCACGGTGCACTACAGCGCGCTCGCCGCCGGAGCGTCCGGGCCGGGCGGCGTGGTGGTCTGGAACATGGGCGACGTCGCGACGACCGCGACGGTGACCGAGACGCTCCCGACCGGCTTCGAAGCCAGCGCGTTCTCCCTCGATCCCGAATCCAGCACCGTGAACAGCGACAGCAGCGTCACCTACACGTGGCAGGTGGACTTAGACCCGCGGCAGGTCAGCAGCAGCGGCGAAAACACGATCTACGACGAAGAGACCATCACCTGGACGCTCACGCGCACCGGCGACTGCGACGCCCGCCTCACGGCCCCCGAGGCGACCGCGAGCTGGCAGGACAGCGAAGGCACCCAGCTTTCAACCGCCAACCCGCTGGTCATTCACTGCGAGTGACGGCGCTGCGCGTGACGGCGCTGCGGGTGACGCCGGGGACGTTGCCGAACACCACCTGACGCCGGGCTTCGAGCGTGCCTTCGAGGCCCATCACCTCGCCCATCGGCGTGGTGACGACGATGCGCTCGACGGTCTGCTGATCCCCGAGGCCGATGTGCGCGATGGGACGGCGCGCCCCGCCGTAGCCGAAGTGGGTCTGGGTCCACGCCGTGTGGGTGACGCCCCCGGCGGTGACCTCGACGCGGCTGTCGATCGGCGCGGCCACGTCAATCCACCCGTTCGCGGTACAGCCGTCGGACAGGTACAGGTGAGAGGGCTCGGACAGCGCGGTCACCAGCAGATCCGGGACACCGTCGCCGTTGAAGTCTTCCGCGGCGAGGCTGCGGTAGGAGCCGGCTTGCGCGAGGCCCAGCGCCTCACCGACCTCGACGAACATGCCCTCTTCTTGGCTCAGCAACCAGATCGGCTGCGCCCGCAGCACCTCCTCGGGGATGCGTTCGTCAAAAAGCCCGCCCTGCGCGTCGAGGATGTCGAGGTCGCCGTCGTAGTCGAAGAAGCCCGCGCCCCAGGTCATGCCGGTGAGGGTTTAGCCGGGCCCGCTGTCCCCGGTCTCGCCGCCCACCCCGGACTCATCCGTCGTGACGGCGTGGGTGCAGGCGAACAGGAGCAAAGGGAGGAGCAAAGCGCGCATGCCTAAAAGCAGTAGGTCGAAGTAGCGGCAGCCGGGTAATAGTACCCGAACATATTGCAGTGTTCGTCGGTCTCTACGTGGGGACCGAACACGATGGTCTCGTCGGTGTCGTTGTAGAAGTCACAGGTGTAGGCGAGGCCTTCATTGGCGCCGAGCACGATGTCGCCGACAGCGTAGGTCTGGAACTGCGGCTCGTCCCACTTGGTGGACGCGTAGACTTCGTCGCCCACGAGCGGATCGGTGGTGTCGGTCGCGCCGGTGTAGCGATCGATCAGGAATTGTACGCCTCGGCTATGGAAGTGTCCGGAGAGCGCGAGGATGTTCGAGCCCTCGGGCAGCATGCAGCTGGCGGAGAAGGAGCTGTACTCGTGGGCGGGCAGCGAGATCGACCGGTTATTGGCGAACAACGAACCCAGTTTGTTGGGGCGCGTACCTTCGGGCTCGGCGTTGAAGTTGATGTAGACCTCGCCTTCGTTGGTCGGCGTAGTCTGATTGCCGGCGTCGATGTTGACGTAGTGGATCTGCAAGATCAGCTGGGAGGCCGGCCCCATCGGGATCGCCGTCGTGTCCGGCAACACCCAGTCCAACGCCGTGAGCTGGGAGTTCGCGACCAGACTGACCTTGGTCCAGTCTGGAGCGTCCCAGCAGTCCGGGGTCATCGAGCCATCTTCGTGCATGTAGGTCGGGTCTTCGGTGCGGAAGACGTTCACATGGTGGCTACCGGTGGTGTAGGAGAACCGAATCTCGGTGACGTCGACGTCCATCTCAGTCGGCACGTTGATGTAGTAGCAGCTTTGCACCTCGGTCCCTACTGGCACGTCGAAGGGGCCGATGTGCACCTGAAAGCCGGGATCGGCGGGCGGGTCGAGCGGCACGAAGCCTGCAGAAGCGGTGTCCGAATCGCCGCCGCTATCGACGTCGTGGGCGCAGCCAGAAAGCACAGCGGCCGAAACCGCGGATAGAGTAAGGGCGATGCGAAGTGACAGAGACAGCCACGCTCCACGGAACCCCCAAAGCCTAACCGTTTTTTCAACAATCGCGTGTCTGTTGGGCGCGGCCGTCTGCGGGTGCACGGGGCCTAGCGATTCAAGCGCCCCGGACGACTCCGCCACGCGCACCCCGCCCACCGGCGACATCGAAGCCGCCTGCACCGACCTACCCGCGACGATCGTCGTTGGACAAGGCGCCGAGGCCTACGAGCCGCTGAATGACGGCGACAGCGCGACCATCGTGCACGGGCCGCAAGGCGGCTGGCACATCCTCGCGGCGGCGCGGGTCGCCAACACACGCGACGTCGTCACGTTCACCTACACGATCCACCTGCTACCCGACAATCAGCCGCTGTCCTGGAACCAGTATCGGGTGCAGATCGTGCCGTTTGACACCTGCACCGGGGATTACTTCGGCATGTATGGCTACCTCGACGTCGCGCCCATCGTAGACGGCGACGCCGACACCCCGCCCGAGCTGCTCGCAGGGAAAGAGCTGGAGCTCACCTTGAAGGCCGAAGATCAAGACGGCCGCATCGCGACCGACTCGGTGACGGTGATCGGCCAGCTCGATCCGTCGGATGAGTAATACCGAACTACGGTAGAATTTCGCCGACTATTCGAGCCCGATCCGGTAGACGCCCTTGTTGTACACCGTCGCGTAGCCGACGGTCCCATCCACCGACACACGGATCTGCGCGAGGAACGATCCGGGGGGCCCGTCCAAGCCACCGGGCGCTTCGATCCACGTCTCCCCGGCATCGTCGCTGCGCCAGACATGACCGTCCTGCGCGAGCGCGAGACCGCGGTTGCCTTGGAAGTCCACTGGTACCGAGCAGCACGACGTCCGGGTTACCCGGCCAGTGGAGGATGGTGTGCGCAGAGGCCTCGGAGCTCGGGAGCCCGGTGGACGCTTTCGTCCACGTCGCGCCGGCATCCGTCGAACGGTAGACGTTCATCGCCGAGTCGGAGTCGTCGCCGCTGCCGACGCTGCCCATCAGCAGCGTGTTGGAGTCTTCCGGCGCACGCCCTGCGCTGGTGCAGATGAGCCACAGCACCTTCGGCGCGCCGCCCCGGATCAGCACCGTCGTCACCACCCAAGACTGGCGGCTCACCAACGCCGGGGGTGAGCCGCTGTTTCAGCACCGCGTGGTCGAGCGCAACGCGGGCACCGAGAGCGAGCGGTGGGAGCCCGCGGATGACCCCAACACGCTCACGGCGCTGCTGAAGTACTACACGGAGCACGCGCCTATCGCCCCGCCGGCGACACAGAAGCTCTCGCCGGAGACGGTGAACGCGCTGCGAAAAGCCGGGTACTGGTAGAGGGCAGCGGCCCGCCTACAGCGAAGGCGAGGCGCTCATCGACTGGGTGGAGACCGACACGAGGAACTCGCCCTGGGAGGGCACGCAGCGCACCACGACGGCGCGCGCATACAGCGGCGGCGTGATGTTCAGCGCGGGCACGATCCCGACCTCCAGCTCGAGCCCGACCGCGAGGGCCGCGGGGGTGTGGAAGCTCAGGCCACCCGTCGAGAGATCCGCGAGCGTCGCGGCACGCTGCGCGCCGGTCATGCTCTCGACGACGGTGACCGGGCTCTCTACCGCGATCCGGGGGTAAAGGCGGCGCGTATCTTCGGCAGGGATCATGGAGAGTCTCGTTGGATGCTCGTACGATACCCGACCCGCACCGGGCCGTCTACACTTGACCCGTCCATACTTTGGAATTGAGTCAGTACATGGACTCGATGCGATCCACCTGCCCGATGACGACGCCGGGGCGTACGCCGACCCGCCAGCGCACGGCGCCCGACTCGCTCACGAGGCTCGCTTCCCCGATGTCGCCCCAAGCGAGCAGGGTGTCGCCGTCTGCGTAGCGATCCACGTCACCGAGCACCGTCGTCTCCCGTCCATCCGAGCGCTGAAAGGACCACACATCGGCAGCGGTTCCCGCGTCCACGTCCAAAGCAAGCTGTCGGCCGCGCGAACCGCCGGCGGCCTCGTTGTCGAAAAACAGCACGCCGCCCGGCACCGGCTCAGGCGCGTGGATGCGCCCAAAGGGGCCTTCGGCGCCGAAGGTGAAGTCGGACTGCGTGCCGCCGAGCATCCACACAGTCTCGCCGGTCGCGCGGTCGATCTTCACCACCGTGGCGAGCCAATACAACGACAAGTAGTAGCTGTCATCGCTCGCGCTGTAGGCCAGCCCGTTGGCGTGCGTCCAGTCACTGTATCCCTCGGACTCGGTGAGGTTCCACCCCTGATGGCGCTCTACGGCCATCTGGTCCCAAGAATTCCAGACCACCCGCTCCGTCCCGTCTGGCCCCAGCTCAACCACCTGGTCCCCCGCTACATTCTGGCCCTCATAGTCCTGAAAGACCTGCTGGATATAGGCAAACTGCAGGCCTTCTACCTGCGCGAGCGCATGATGACCCGCAGGCGTCGGCACCGTGGTGACCACCTCTCCGTCCATCGACACGCGGAGCACCACGGACGCATCCGGCATGTTTTGGGCGTCTACCCTCAACAACATGTCGCCGCCTCCCGCTGCGCGCTCCACATACGGGCACGTCCCCAGCGGGACCGCCGAGTACCAAACTACGCTCCCGGTGGCGTCGACGATCACCGCGCCGCTGTGCTCCCCGACGACGTCACTGAACGAAAGGGCGAAGTAGCCACCTACGCCGGGATCGGACTCCATCAGCGAAACCTCCGGGATCGCATCCGGCAGCGCGCCCGTCTGCAGCGTGTGATCGGAGCCCTCGACCCGCTCGCCATCCACCATCGACACCACCCGATAGTGATAGGTCGAGTCGGCGTGCATCCCCAGCAGCGTGACCGCGTGGTCGGTGACCTCCCCGGTCGGCGGCGTCGCCATGCCGTAGGCGGTGTCGAGGCCGAACTCCACAAAGCCGTCCGTCGCGTCGGGCGTGCCCCACGACACGAACGCGACAGTGACGATGTTCTCGCTGATTCGCACGGTCGAAGCCACATCCGACTCCACCGCGTCCGGTTTGCAAGCCACGAGGAGGGAAAGGAGCGGCAGCGCCGGCGCGAAGGAATACAACGACATGCGCTCCTTTAGCATGCGATCACTTCGGTGTGCGCGGCCGCTCCACGCCCGGCTGGAAGGTGTGGTAGTACATCCACCAGTCACCTTCGGGGCGTTTTACCACGGTTACCGCCTCTCCGTACACATCGAGGCGGGTTCCAGGATCGTCCACCCACGTCGCGCCGTTGTCCAAGGAGGATGTGCTTTTTACCGCGGCGCCGGTGGCCTTGTCGTTGTAGAAAACGCGCACCCGAGCGTCGTCCGCCCAGGAAAACTCGGGGGCAAAGCCATCAACACCGCGCCATGAACCTCGGTAGTCGTAGTGCCGACGGTCCTGCGAGTACCCCACACCGAGGCCAAAACTGAGCATCATGCAGCCGCCAAGCGGGAAGCATGTCACCGACGGATCGGCGAAAGGTCCGCGCACCACCGAACCTTCGCTGTGCCAGTGGATCAAATCCCGTGAAACGGCGGTGTGGACCTCGTGCTTTTCACCATCGCTCCAGGTGGCATCCTTCGTGTACTCCCGGACGCTCAGCGCGAGGTAGAACATCCGCCACGTGCCGTCCCCCAGCTGCACCACGTCGGGATCGACCGCCATCCCCACGCCCAAACCTTCGATGGCGAACTCTGACGATCGAGTAAAGGTGATGCCATCCTCGGAAATCGCCAACGCAAGCGCGCCCACGCCAGGCAGACCGTGTTGGGCGAGCGCGGGATCCTTCGCCCGCGCCGCGGTCACCAACGCGTCCAGATCCCCGTCCACATAAAACAGGTAGTACTTGCCATCTGGCGCAAGAACGATCTCCGGCACGGCCGCCTTCTTCAACACCGGCGTGCCCGCGGGTTCGGTCACCGCGGTGAAGTGCAGCCCATCGGTAGAAACTGCACGATGCACGTCCTGTTTCCACGGCCCCACCGTCTTCTGCCGGTGCCCCACCCACTCGACGATGGCATCGGCCTGACACGACGTCGCCTTCCCTTCGAACGCCGCCTGCAGCGCATCGGTGATGTCGACCTTGGCGAGGCTGCACGGATCCGAGCAGCCCATGCCGGCGACAATTGAGAGTACAGCGGTCCGATGTGCCATTTGTGACAGTCTACCTTCGCGCCCCTGCCGGGGCCATGCGCTCGAACAGGTGACAAATCGTAACGCCGCGCACAATTTGGGTGGCGCAACAAACGATGACGTGGCAAAAGACAGACCTCTACGTGGAACCCCGATGCGTCTTAGCGCCACTGTACTCCTCCTCGCCCTCATCTCCGCCTGCGCCGGCGAAAAACCTCCTTCTGACGGCGTAGACACCGGAACCGGTGGCCCCGGCCCGGGCGACGACGCCGACGGCGACGGCAAGATCGGCGATGACGACTGCGACAACAGCGATGCGACCACCTACGTGGGCGCCGAGGAGCTCTGCGATGGCGTCGACAACGACTGCGACGGCGTGGTCGACAACGGCGCGAACGACGGCAACCAATACTACGCCGACAACGACGGCGATGGCTACGGCGACGGCCCCCCCACCACCGCCTGCGAGCAGCCCGAAGGCATGGTCACCGACAGCAGCGACTGCGATGACGCCGACGGCAGGGTGCACCCCGGCGCGCTTGAGCGCTGCAACGACGCCGACGATGACTGCGACGGCAGCGTGGACGAGGACGTCAGCAGCCAGACCTGGTACGCCGACACCGACGGCGACGGCTACGGCGACCCCGACACAGCGATCGACGCCTGTGACGCGCCCGCCGGTGCGTGGGTGCTCGACGACAGCGACTGCGACGACACCAACGGCGACATCCACCCCACCGCGGACGAGGTCTGCAACGACATCGACGACGACTGCAACGGTCTCGTCGACGACGGCCTGCCGGTAGAGACGTGGTACCCGGACGCCGATGGCGACACCTACGGCGACCCCACCGGCGCGGTGGAGACCTGCGAGGAGCCTGCGGGCGACTGGGTCTCCGACAACACCGACTGCGACGACACCGACAGCGCCATCCACCCGCTCGCCGATGAGATCTGCGACGGCTTGGACAACGACTGCGACACGTCGATCGACGAAGACGCGATCGACGCGACGTACAGCTACCTCGACGCCGACGGCGACAGCTTCGGCGATCCCGCCACCTACGACCTGCGCTGCGACGGCGTCAGCAACAGCCTGGACTGCGACGACGCGCGCTCCCACGAGCCGCAGGTCGCCGATGTCGGCAGCACCGCGGCGTCCCCGGACGGCTCGGTCACCGCCGCTTGGCCCACCATCCAGGAAGCCATGGACGCGGCGCTCGAGTGCGTGCTCGTCCGCAAGGGCAACTACACCGAGAACCTCAACTTCAACGGGAAGAACATCCTCGTTCAGAGTGAGACCGGCGCACGGTCTACCGTAGTCGACGGCAGCGGCGCGAGCGCCCCGGTCGTCACCTTCGACTCGGGCGAGACCTCCGGCGCCGAGCTGCAGGGCTTCACGCTCCTCGGTGGTAGCGGCTACTCGGTCGAGACCACGACCTCCCGCAGCTGCGACTCCTCGTCGACCTGCACCGACCACTACACCTCGATCTGCGGCGGCGGCATCTACATCGACGGATCCGAGCCTACGCTGGTGGACCTGAACATCCGCGGCAACCTCGTCGCCATCCCGGCCGACTACATCAGCGGCACCGACTACTACTACTACTTCGGCTTCGGCGGCGGCATCTGCTTGCAGAACGCGACGATCATGACCGAAGGCGTCGACGTCTACGAGAACTACGCCGAGAGCGGCGGCGGCATCTACGTGGACGCTACCGCGTCGTTGTCCTACAACACCGGCGGCGTGGTCGGCAACACCGCCGTCAGCGGCGCCGGCTTCTACGTCGACGGCGGCAAAGCCTACCTGACCAACGCGCTTGTCAGCTTCAACGACGCCACCACCACCGGCGGCGGCTTCATGGGCATCGACGCCACCGCGCGCCTGATCAACGTCACCGCTGGCAAGAACGACTCGCCCACCGGCGGCGGCTTGTACGCGTCCGGCACCACCGCCATGACGGCCATGAACACCATCGTGTCGGGCTCGGACACCGGCGCCGGCGTGCTCGTGGATTCGACCGCGACGTACCTCGGCAGCTACGACGACGTGTACGGCAACACCGACGGCAACTACTCGGGCATCACCGACCCCACCGGCACGATGCGCAACCGCTCGGTCGACCCCCAGTACACCAACGTGACCGACGACGGCAACTTCCTCAACGACGACTGGACCCTCAAGGCCACGTCGACGCTGCTGGACTCGGGCAATCCGGCCGCGGCCTATGACGACGTAGACGGCACCGACAACGAAGTTGGCGCCTACGGCGGCCCGAACGGCGGCTGGTAGCGCCTCGCTGACGCACAGTGAACCGGCATTGGGCGTACGCGGCGCTGATTTACCTCGCGATCGCGCTCTTCCAGCTTTTTCCTGCATGGACCGATCCCGCTCATGGCGTGATCGGGGATTGGACGCACCCGGACACGCTCGGTAACCACTGGATCTACCGGTGGATCGCTGAGTCGCTGTCAGACGGCGCGTCGATCTTGCACAACGACCGGTACTACTACCCGATCGGGGACGCGCCGTTCCTCGCGGGGAACGGCTCCGACGCGGTGCCGTACACGCTGATCGGCTCTTGGCTCGCCTGGCCGTTTTCGGTGACGGTGTGGACGTTGCTGACGCTGGTGCTGAACGGCATGAGCGGGTTCGCGCTCGCGCGCGCGGCGGGGGCGTCCAACGGGGGCGCGATCGTCGCCGGCGCGGCGCTGCTGTTCTGCCCCTACGTGCCCCGGGAGCTCTCGGCGGGGCGCTTTGCGCAGGCCTCGCTGTGGGCGTGCGGGTTCTTCCTCGCGAGCTGGCTGCGCTTGTTGGAGGCCCCTTCTATCCGCCGCGGTGTGGTCGCCGGTGTGCTCTTCGGCGCCGCAGCGTTCACCTATTGGTACGACGGGCTGTGGATGGCGATGGCCGGCGCGATCTTCTGGCTGTTTCAGCCCCGGTTGAAGCCACTCACGACGTTCGTCCCGATGGCGCTGCTCGCTACCCTGCCGCCGCTCGGCATCTTTCTGATGAATTGGAAGGAGATCCCCGGCACCACCGAGTACACCTTCCCACACCCGATCAGCATCACGTACGCGCTCACGCCGACGTTCCCGGTGTGGAGCGGCACCGCGGCGCTGTCGAGCGTCACGCTGCCGATGGGCGTGAGCGTGTTGGCGATCGCCGGGTGGTCCAAAGCCACGCGGGCGGTCCGGCTCGGCGCGGCGCTCGGGGCCGTCTGGTTCTACCTGCTCGCGCTGGGGCCTGAGCTGCTCTACCCGGATGGGACGTCCTCAGGCTTTAGCGCGTTGTACCCGTGGGTCTACCGCTGGTCGTCGTCCTTGCAGCGCTTTTGGTGGCCCTACCGCCACATCGCGCCGCTCACCCTCGTGCTGGTGCCGCTGGTGGGACACGGCGCCGAGCGCGTCGTGCGCTGGCTGGCGATCCCCGGCGCGAGCGTCGCCGTCGCAGCGCTGCTGCCGCTGGAGCTCTACGCGCGCGGGGCGTCGGTGTCGGTGGAGACGTCCTGGTTCAAGCCGCCCGCCGCCTACGAAAAGCTCGCCGCGCTGGAACCCGGCAACGTGCTCGAGCTGCCGCTCGCCGGGTGCATCGCGCGCACTGAGAGCTCGGTCTCTTACCAATGGGTGCACCATCACCCGCTGATCAACGGCCACGCGATGTGGGTAGACCGCGTGCGACCAACCGCGTGGAACGACTGGATCACCCAACAACCGCTGCTCGACGCGCTGCTGCGCTTTGAGAAGGGGGAGCTGACCGGCGACTGGAGCCTGCCCGCCGACACCGCGCTGGTCTCGGATGGGGCGCTGCGGTACATCACGCTCAGCCGCGAGTACTTCCCCGGTGAGCTGCAGCCCTTGCTCGAGCACCACGTAGCGATGTTGACCGCGTGGTTCGGAGAGCCGATCGTGCGCGCCGGGGGCGTACGCATCTGGGACATCCAGAACGACACCGGAGTTCGCTCCTGGACCTTTACCACATGGAGCCCGCCCGCTGGCTACGTCAGCCAAAGCGGGATGGCCGCGCTCCCCGACAGCGTGCGCTCCCCGGGCTGGCGAAACTGGGCGCGCAGCTTCCCGCCCGTCGCGCCCAGCGACCACCCGGTGAAGGCCGATGACGACCGCTACGCGCAGCTCCCGGCGATGATCCGGCGGCAGCTGGAGCGGAAGAACCCGGCGCCCGACACCGGGACCATGCCCGAGGAAGACGCGCAGTGAAGCGCCATCTCCCCGCTTTATTTGGGCTTTTTTGTGCGGTCATCGTCGCGACGTGGCCGCTCGCCTCGGTGCTCGGGACCGCGGCGATCGGTCATCCCTACGGGGACATGCCCGATCACTATTGGGGCACGTGGTGGTTTGGAAAAGAGCTGTTGAGCGGCACCATCCCGCTGCACACCGACCTCTCGCACTACCCGGAGACGCTCAGCCTCTGGTACATCGACCCCATCGGCGCGCTGCTCGCGCTGCCGCTGCGGGTGTTCGGCTTTCCTGCCGCGTGGAACCTGCTCTTGTTGATTCAGGTCAGCGCGACCGCGCTCGCCGGGTACTTCATCGGCCACGACGTGAGCGGTCAGCGCAGCAGCGGGGTTGTGGCCGGCGTGGTCGCAGGACTGAGCCCGTACATGCTGGGCTTGCTGCATTCGGGGCTCGCCGAGTGCATCAGCCTCGCGCCGGTCACGCTCTACGTGTGGCTGCTGCTGCGCGCGTCTGGGTTGGATCCGCGCGGGCGCCCAGCGCCCAAGCACGCCGGGGCGTGGAGCGCGGTGCTGCTCGCCTTGAGCGGGGCCGCGTCGCTGTACTACTTCTTGTTCGGGCTGATCTTCGCCGGGGCGGCGATCCCCGGGCCGGGCTGGCGCGAGCGCGGTCGTGCGCTGCTGCCCATCGCGATCGGCGGTTCGGTGCTGGCCGCGCCCGTCGCGCTGCTCACGCTCTCGACGCTCGGTGACGGCGGCGCGGTGACCACCGCGAACGCGCCGGGGTGGATCTCGCGCCTACCTGCCACCGACATCCTCACGTTTATCCGACCCGGAACCTACTACTTTCCCGACACCCCCGCAGGTGGAAACCCGGGGATCCTCCACATCAACTACCTCGGCTGGGCCGCGCTCGGCCTCGCGGGGTTGGGCATCTGGCGCGCGGCGTCCCGATGGCGCCTGACTACGCCCGGCGCGGTCTACGGCGTGTTCATGCTCGGGCCGCGCCTCGCCTTCGCCCAACACCTCGTGATGATCGCCGGCACCAGCGTGCTGCTGCCGCTGGGCCTGTTCTGCTTTCCCGGCTCGCCCCTCGGTTTTGTGCACCAGCCGTACCGCATGGTCGCGTTCTTCATGCCCTGGCTGGCGATGGCGGCCGCGCTGGGCGCCTCGCACCTGCGCGCGGCGCTGCGCCCCGTGCTGGTCGTGTGCGTGCTCGCCGAGACGCTGTTCGTCTCGCCGGCGCATTGGCCGCTGGTCAACCGGGTGATGACGCCCCCGGCGACCCACCTCGCGCTGAGCGCCGGGCCGGTGCTGGACTGGCCGCCCGACGGCTCGACCGCCAACCGCGACTACCTGATGTGGGCGACCCAGCACGGACAGCCCGTGCCCTACGGCGTCAACGTGTTCCTCAGTGAAAAGCTGCGCCGCGACCCGCTGATCAACGCGATGCTGCGCTTGCTGCGCCGCCTCGACATGCGCTCCCGAAATCGGGACGTGCCGTTTCAGGGGCGCTTGCTGTTGACGCCTACCGGCACGGAGACGCAGCTCGCGGCGATGGGCTTTGTCCACGTGATCGTGCACAAGGAGTCTCTGGACAATCGCGAGTGGACGGGGACGGAGAGCCTGCTCCACGCGGCGTTCGGGGCGCCCATGGAGGAGGACACGAAGGACGCGGTGTGGGCGGTACGCTGAGCCCACGCCCCGACCTCCCAGCCCTCCGGGTCGCGCAGGTCGCGGGGATCGTCGGGATGGCGGCGGCGATCGCCGGCTTGGCGCTGTGGAGCGCGCTGCCGACGCTGGGCAGCCGCATGCTCGGCATCGGCGGCGTCGATCACTCCGGCACCTTGTGGGTGTACGAGCAGGTGCGCGAGGCGCTCACCGGGGCATCGGCCGGAGCGGCCTCGCTGGTGCACACCCCGGTGTTCTACTACCCGTGGGGCCAGGACATGCTCCACAACACCGGCATCAACGTGGTGGACGCGCTGTTGGCCGCGCCGTTCAGCCTGCTCGGGCGCGTGGCCGGTCACAACGCCTTCTTGCTGTGCGTGCTGCTCGCGAACGGCCTCGCCGCGATGCGCTATGCCCGCGACCACACCGAAGACCGCGCCGCCGCCGCGCTCGCTGGGCTCGCGTTCGCGATCGCGCCCTACCCGCTCTATGAGCTGTTGGAGGGGCGGCCCGCGCAGGCGCTGCTGGTGGGGATGGTCTTCTACCTGCGCGCCCTGACCCGCGCGGTTCATGGAAGAGGCTCGCCGTGGACGGCGGCGCTTTGGCTGGCGCTCTTAGGCTACCAGTACTGGTTCTATGGGGTCTTTGCTGCGTTAGGGACGGTCGCTGGCGGCGTAGCGTGGGCGGCGCGACCACCGGTTGGACGCTCGACCACGGCGGTGATCGGGGCGCTGGTTCGGGTCGCGGCAGGCGCGGCGGTGTGCGTCGCGCCCGTGGTGGTTCCGATGCTAACGGCGATGTACGCAGGGAGCGTGCCCGGGCTGATCGGACAGACGCCCGACATGCTGCTGCACAGCTACCAACCTGCGCGCGGCATGGTCGGCTTCTTCGACGACAACCAGTTTGTCGGCACGCAACGCGCGCTCCCGCTCGCGCTCGCCGTAGCGGCGGTGGCGCGAGCCCGAAGGCGCGGGTCCGACCCCGATCGCGTGCCCGAGCTGCTGATCGGCGCGATGGCCCTGCTGCTCGCGATGGGCCCCACGCTGATGATCGGCGCGCGTACGGTCCCGGAGCCGCTCTACGTCGCGCTCAGCGCGGCGCTTCCGCCCTTGCAGCGCTTGTGGCACCCCGCCCGCGCGCTCGCGATGCTCGCGGTGCTGGGCATCGGGTGGTTCGCTCGCATGCGACGGCCCGCCCAGCTGCTGTTGCTCATCGTCGGCGTGATCGCGGCGGTGCGCGACGGCCTGCTGCCGTTCCCGACCTGGGACCCCAGCCTGCCCGCGGGCTACCAGTGCCTGACGGCGCGCGCAGCGGGCGAGGACGCAGCGCTGCTCGAGCTGCCCTTAGCTGGCTCCCAGCGCCATCTTGGCTACCAGAGCGTGCATCAACGGCCGATCTCCGGAGGCATGCACGAAGCCGGAGCGGATTTCCAGCCCGCGGAGGCCGTCGCCTGGCGCGCCTCCGACCCCTACGCAAACGGCCTGTACGCCCTCGCGCGCGGCGCTGCGCCCAACGCCCCGATCGGCGACGGCGCGGCGGTGCACGCCCTCGGCTACGGCTACGTCGTGCTCCAAAAAGACGCGCTGCCCACCGGCCAGAGCGCCGGCGAGCGCACGCTGCGCAGGCGCATCGAAGCCGGCCTCGGATCCGCGTTAGGCGCGCCCATCTGGGACGACGCGCGCACGACGATCTGGGCCCCGTGGGGAGACGCGCTGCCGTGCAGCGCAAACCCGCCAGCTCGGGATGAAACCCCCGCGGAGCCGCTCCAGGACCGCGCGGTCAAGGTTCTGGGACGGTAGACGCATCCCCCGGACACAACCGCGGAGCCAGCGCCGCGAGCATCGCGTCGTCGTCCCCGCGGGACTCGGCCCAATTGATCCCGCCCAACCCGTCCAGATCGATGACGATCGGGTTTGGAGGCACCGCGCTCCACGGGATGAAGGTCGCGCCGATCGGGCTGCCCGCGGCACACGCGACGTACACAGTTTGCATCAAAGGGGCTTCCCCGAAGATCACCGTGACAAAGCGGCTCCCAAACCACGGCACTCGCCAGTCGGATCCTACAGGTTCGGCCACAGCGACATCGTCGCAGGGAGCTGGAGCGTCGAGGGAGTGCCAGCTGCTCCAGGTGCACGCCACGACGCGATCAGCAGCGGGTGCCCCATGCACAACCACCCCCGATTCAGGCCGGAAGGTCTCGCCGCCCGGAACGCAGCAGCCCGGTCCGAGAACGAGCGCGAGGACGGTCATCGGACGGATGCGCATGCGATTCCTGTAACGCGCCCCTATGCCAAACCGTAAGCGTGGCTACAGCCTGAAGGACACAGGAGCTGTCATGCAAACCGAAGGCAAGGTGTTCGTCGTCACGGGTGGTGGAAACGGAATTGGCAGGGAGGTCGTGCTGAAGCTGTTAGCGCGCGGGGCCAAGGTGGCCGCGGTGGATGTCAGCAGCGCGGGCTT
>CAIUMM010000048.1 GCA_903900265.1 uncultured Pseudomonadota bacterium | reverse complement strand
TGGCCTACGTCCATCCCGGCGCGTCCCAGACCGCCGATGACCGCGACGAAGACTGTGACGGGCTCATCGACGACAACACCGACGCCTACGATGATGACGGCGACGGCTACTCCGAAGACGACGGAGATTGCGACGACGCCGCATCCACGGTCTACCCCGACGCCCCTGAGCTCGAGGACGGCATCGACAATGACTGCGACGGCGAGGTGGACGAAGGCACCGCGAGCTCGGATCGCGACGACGACGGCCTGACCGACCTGCAAGAAGCCGCGTTGGGGACGGATCCGGACAATGCGGACAGCGACGGCGACGGCTACACCGACGGGACCGAAGTGATCGACGGCGCCGATCCGAGCGCCGCAACGGACACCGACGGGGACGGCGTGATCGACGCGCTCGACGCCGACGACGACGGCGATGGGATCCCCACGCTCGAGGAGGATGCCGCGCGCGCCGGTGTAGGCGCCGGTGTAGGCGATGACGTAGACCGCGACGGCGTGCTGAACTCCCGCGACACCGACAGCGATGGGGATGGCGCGCTGGACGCCGAGGAAGGCACCGCCGATGCGGATGGCGATGGCGTCCCGAACTACCTCGACCCTGCCGGAGACTTGCTGGGCGGCGGCGGGCAGTGTGGCTGCGCGAGCACGGGCCCCGCGAGGGGTTGGGCTGGGTTGGCTCTGGCCCTTTACGCCGGAGTCGGCGTGCTGCGGCGCCGGCGCTGACTGGGGCGCGATATCAGGCGCTCATGTCGTTCTGCTTCCCGCTGCTGCTCGCTCCGCTTGCCCTCGCTGGCTCGCCTACCGCGGTGGTTTTGCCCTCGCAGGCGGTAGAGGGCACGGCTTGGGTCGCGCTCACGCCGGCCGATGCGCTGCAGCGCTTGTCGGACCCGACCTGGGTCAGTCGCATCGATGGTGGAGCAACCGTGGTGTCGGTGCGCTCCAAAGAAGGCGACTGCGTGGTCGCGGACTATGCGTCGCCGTCGACGCTGATGACCGTGCGCTACACCGTGCGGCAGTGTCCTACCGGTCATGGCTACCGAAGCACGCTGGTGAGCTCCAGCGACTTTGCAAGCTACGTGTCCGAGTGGAGCGTGGCGGCAGACGGCGCAGGCAGCACCTTGACGTACCGCGTGCAGCTCGCGCCGGCTTTTCCGGTGCCGGTGAGCTTCATCACCGGGACGATGCGCCGCGACGTCTTATCGATGATGCAACGTTTCTCAGAGAAGCTGGGAACCCCTCCGTAGGAGCCTCATGCGCGCCCCTGTGCCTTTGTCCCGCCGTCGCTACGACATCGCGTTTATCGTATTCTTCCTGATAAACCTGACCTTCGTCACCTACGTGGTCGACCTCGAACAGCTGGTCATCGCGGACCCCGAGAACTACGTTCCGCCGATTTGGCCGCCCGAGTTTTTGCTCAAGCTGGTGCACTGGTGGGGCAGCAACTTCGACCCGCTGCAGTGGGCACGTCCGCCGTGGTGGCGCATGACCATCTGGATCGACGTGATCGGCTTCGGACCGTTCTACGTGGCGGCGATCTGGGCGTTCGCCAAAGGCCGCGACTGGATCCGCAACTACGCGCTGATCTGGTCCGGTTTGATGTTCGCGAACGTGAGCATCATCCTGTTTGAAGAGTACTTGGGCCCGTACGCCACCCCGGCCCCTTGGATAGTCGGGCTCGCCAATCTCCCGTGGTTGTTGCTCCCGTTTTTCGTCGCTGCACGGGTGTGGGGCGAGCATCCGTTTACTGAGGAGCAGGGTTGATCAAGCGCTATCGGGGCTGGGCGCTGGTCGCCGGGGCCTCGGAGGGCTTGGGCGCCTCCTTCGCCGAGCGGCTCGCGTCGCGCGGCTACGACGTGCTGTTGGTCGCGCGGCGCGTGGATCGCCTCGAGGCGCTCGCTGGCTTGTTGGTCGCGCGACACGGCGTCGAGGCCGTGCCCATCGGCATCGATCTCGCGGCGCCGGATGTGCAGGAGCAGCTGCGCGCTGCGGTCGCCGGGCGGGAGGTCGGAGTGTTGGTGTGCAACGCTGCGTTTGCGCCCCTCGGCGGGTTTCTGGAGACGCCGGTGGAGGAAGCCGTGCGTGCGCTAGACGTCAACTGCCGCTCGACGTTGATGTTGCTGCACGCGCTGCTCCCGGCGATGGTCGCTCGGCGCAGCGGTGGCGTGGTGATCATGTCGTCCCTGACTGCGTTTCAGGGCTCACCTTGGGCGAGCGTGTATGGCAGCACCAAGGCGTTTGGGCTCGCGCTCGCGGAAGGCGTGGCGCACGAGGTCGCCGAGTCGGGTGTCGACGTGATCGCGTGTTGTGCAGGCGCCACGAGGACGCCCAACTACCTCGCACGCGCTGCCGAGGGCGGCGCCCCCGGCGAGCTTGCTCCCGAGCAGGTGGTCGAAGAAACCTTGGATCGTCTTGGGGCCGCGAACATCGTCATCCCCGGTCGATTCAATCGGCTGGCCTCTTGGCTGATGCGCTTGCTCCCGCGGTCGCTCGCGGTCCGCATCATGGGTCAACAAACGCGAAAGCTTCAAACGGGACGCACCGCAGCGCCGCCCGTTTGAAGCCTTTTACGTCGGCATCGCTGCCGTTCCTTGTCGGATCAGCTACCGACCGCCAGGCGGGCGTTGACACGCCGCACCGCGACTGAGCTCACGAGGTTGATGCCGTCGTCGCCGCGCTCGAGACGCAAGTCCACCTTGGTCGGCTCGATCTCGGCGTAGCGCGCGATGACCTCGAGGATCTCGGCGCGCATCGCGTCCATCTGCGACGGCGTCAGGTCAACCTGATCGTGCACGAGCAGGATCTTGAGGCGCGACTTGGCGTCCTCTTTGGATCCGCCCCGCTGCATGGGAAAGAATCGTTCAATCAGGTTCATCATGACGCCACCTCTTTGGCAGGACCCAGACCCATCCAACGCTTCATCACGCTCCAGACGGTGTCTGGCTCTTCGAGCGCCACGAACGGGACGTCCGCCTCGCCGGTGATGCGGCGAGCGATGCGACGGTACGCCTCGCCGACGACCGACTTGTCGTCGAACGCCGCGGGATAACCCTTGTTCGAGGTCACGATCACGTCCTCATGGTCGGGGACCATGCCGATCAACGGGATGGCGAGGATCTCGAGGATGTCGTCCTTGTTGAGCATGTCGCCGCGCTTGACCAGCTTGGCCCGGAAGCGGTTGACGATCAGCATGGGCTCAGGCAGCTCGGCGGCCTCGCACAACCCGATGATGCGGTCGGCGTCACGGATGGCGCTGACCTCGGGGGTGGTGACGATGATCGCGCGGTCTGCACCAGCGATGGAGTTCTTGAACCCTTGCTCGATGCCGGCGGGGCAATCGATGAGGATGTAATCGAAGTCTTCCTTCATCTGCTTGACGAGGTCACGCATGTTTTCGGGGCTGACCGCGTTCTTGTCCCGGGTTTGGGCGGCGGGGAGCAGGTAGAGGTTCTCTACACGCTTGTCCTTGATCAACGCCTGCTTCAGCCGGCACTCACCTTCGATCACGTGCACGAGGTCGTACACGATGCGGTTTTCGAGGCCAAGGATGACGTCCAGGTTACGCAAGCCGATGTCGGCGTCGACAACCGCGACCTTCTTGCCCATAAGGGCAAGGGCAACGCCCAGATTTGCGGTCGACGTGGTTTTTCCCACGCCTCCCTTTCCGGACGTGATGACAATACACTCACTCATGCAGTCTCCCTTTGGTGGGGGTGGCGCCCCCGATAGGCTTCGATGATGATGGAACCGCCGGAGATCCACGCGATTTCGGGCGTGTAGCGCGTGGGGCGATCGGGGCTTTGAGATGGAATCTGGATGACCTTGCCGATGCGCAGCTGGCTGGGCCGCATGTCAAAAGCGAGGATGATCTGTTCGTTGTCCCCGCGAGCTCCGGCACAGGCCAGACCCTTCAGGGTGCCGTAGACGTACACGCTGCCGCCGGCGAGGATCTGCGCGCCCGGGTTGACGTCCCCGAACACTTGCACGTCCCCCGAGAAGCGGATCACCGCTCCGGAGCGCACCGTGCCGTGAATGGTCATCGTCTTGTCGCCGCCTTCATCGGCCGCTTCGGCCTCGTCGGACGCAGACACCAGCTCGGTCGCTTCTGTCTGGCGCTCCTCGATCACCGTGACCACCGGCTCTACGACCGCGACGGGAGCGGGCTCGACGGGGAAGGAGACCTGCGATGGGAACACGCGGATCTTCAGCTCGCGCTCGGCAAAGCGGGCGAGCGCCTCAGAAGCGCAGTTGAGCCCGACCACCTGAACGCCAAACTCGTCTTTGATGACGTTGATCAGCCGTCGCAGATCGAACAGGTCGAAGTCACGCCGTCCGAGATCGAGGCGGATGGTCTGCCCACGATACTTATCGCTGGTCGAAGCAAACAACTCGCGGATCGACGTGCGCAGTTGGTCGAACGGGATCCCGCCGGTCAGCTCGCAGACCACGATGCCGCTTGCATTTTGACGCAGCATGGAGATGCTGGCCGCGACGCTGGCGTCGGCGCCAGCCTTCGGGAGGTCGGTTTGCATGGGGAATGCCAGGGGAGGGGAGGCGGGAGAGGCGGATGGCGGGGAATTCAGCGGCGGGGTCAGCGGACGGGGAGTCCACCGAAAGCACAATCTTCTGGTCGGGGTTGACGAGTCAACGGTGCTTGCGGGAGAGTACCGCGTTGCTGGCAGGGTTCGCAAGGTGCAGACCACAAAAAAATGGGACGCAGGTGCGAAAATGCTCAGGAATACGGCGATTCAGCCGCGAGCGAACAGAAAGATGGCCGCGTAGTAGGTGGCCATCACGATCAAATCGCCCCGCGGCAGCGGCTTTCGGAAGCGGTTCCAGGCGAGGACCGCATCCGAGATCAGGAACACGATCGCGCCCGCGGCTTTTCCCGCTGGGATCGCGGTAGCCAGCACCCCCGCCAATGAGAGCGCGTAGAGCACCACGGGTACGCGCAGTCGCGGCCGCAGCCCCGACCACAGCAAGCCGACCAGCAGCGTGGCAGTGAGCAAGCCCGCGCCCAAGCCTGCCGAGGAGATGCCCGTCGTGCTGCCCGCCGCGGCGATGAACCAAAGGTGCCCTACGAGGAACGCGAACAGCCCGTGTAGGAAGAAGCGATCCTTGTCCAAAAGCAGGGTATCGCCTACCGCCCAGCACGCGAACACCGGACCCCACGCCGGATACGCAGCAGCGAGCAACAGCGCGGGCAAGGGCTTGATCCCGCGCACGCGGCCGCGTATGCCCCCGGCTACGAGCGCGACATAGGCGAGCGCGATGAGCAGCGCCACACCTGTGGCGATGTCCGCGAGCGGCATCAGCGGCGGTGTGGGGAGCACGGTGCGTTCAGGCCCGAAGGTTCAGGTCGCTAACAGCGGCGCCAAACCACCGGCGCGGTCCAAGGCGCGCAGGTCGTCGTAGCCACCCACGTGGTGATCGCCGATGAAGATCTGCGGCACGCTGGTGCGGCCGGTGCGGGCGACGAGGGCCTGACGGCCTTCGTCGTCTTCGGTCAAGTCGATCTCTTGGAATGCAAGCTGCTTCTGCTTGAAGAAAGCTTTTGCCGCGTTGCAGTAGGAACACCAAGTGGTGCTGTACATCGTGATGGTGGGCATTTGGGCAATCTACGCACCAAGCGGCGATGTGCAACCGCTACAGCTCCTGAAACGGAGCCACCGTGACAACGTCCGCGAGATCGCCGCGGTCCACGGCGGTGATGTCGACCACGTACATCGGGACCGTGCAGTCCAGGTACGTCGTGCTCCCGACCCAGGCCGAGTACCAGGTGATGCCGTCTTCCCAGACCAGATCGAAGCCGTCGATCCACTCGCCGGTGTAGTCATCGTAGACGTCCGCGTAGACCGCCACGACGTCGCCCGCTCCGTTGGGATCGGTGGCGTCTGCGTCGAAGTACCACACGTAGTCGCCGTAGCTGTTGTCCCAGTAGCAGCCGGCGTCGGCGTAGGTCAGCTCGGGGGCGTAGTTCGGCTCGCGGTGGGGCGGATCGGTGTAGACGATGCATCCCGGAGCGATCAGGCACGCGAACGCGAGCACGGAGTGGATCGGAGCGGTGATCAGGGCGGTGAGGGAGGGGATGACTGGTTTCATGATGGGCCTCAGCTACCTATACGCACCCCGTCGCGGAAATATTCGGAGGATCGCTTCTGCCGCGGTTCGGGACGGGGTAGGCGGCGTACGTGAAACGTTTAGGACTCACTCAAGACACGGTCGGCACCGTCGCGCGCGGTCATCCCTGGGTATATCGGGAAGGGCTCCTCGGCTCAGCCTCAGTCGGCGAGGCGGTCGAGCTCGTCGATGGCAAGGGAAAGCGCGTCGCGTGGGGCATCTTCGAAGGCGGGCCGATCACCGTGCGCGTGCTCGGGCGTGATCCGCAGCCCATCGCGCGCCTCGTGGAGTCGCGTCTTCGGGCAGCGTTCTCGTTGCGCAAGCACCTCGCCGCGGATCTCGGCGACACCGACACGTACCGCGTGTGCCACGGGGAAGGCGACATGCTCCCTGGGCTGGTCATCGATCGCTACGGCGACACCTTTGTGCTCCGCTTGTACGCGCGCGCTTGGGAGTCGCACATGAGCGCGATCCTCGAAGCGCTGCGTGGGCTCGGTGTGAGCAACCTCTGGCGCCGCTTTGGCGTCGGCAAGGTGGACGACCGCGAAGGCGGCGAAGCGCTGATCGGCGGCGAGCCCCCCGACGGTCTCGTGGTCCGCGAGCACGGGATGAAGCTGCTCGCACGGGTAAAAGTGGGCCAGAAGACAGGCTTGTTCCTGGATCAGCGCGAGCACCGCCGTAAGATTCGTGGATGGTCCGCCGGCAGGACGGTGTCCAATCTGTTCAGCTACAACGGGGGTTTCTCTATCGCTGCGGCGCTCGGTGGTGCAAAGCGGGTGGTGACCGTGGATCAGGCCCCCGCGGCCATCGACGACGCCCGCGAGATCTTCCGCTTGAACGACATCGATCCGGGCCGGCATCTGTTCGAAGTCGCCGATGTGTTCACCTGGAAGGGCCCCAAGGTCGACCTGCTGATCTGCGACCCTCCAAGCTTGACCCACGACAAGGACGCGGACGGCGCCGCTCGCAAGGCCTACCGGGATCTGCATCGCCACATTCAACCGATGGTCGGCTCCTGGCTCGCGACGTCCTCGTGCAGCGCGCGCTTGCCCTGGGACCGCTGGGAAGAGGCGGTGCGGGAAGGCCTCGGGCACGGCGGTCTGGGCGCGGCGCGCTGGACCCGCTTGTACACCGGCACCGAGCCGCCCGATCATCCTGTAGGCCTCGCGCACCCCGAAGCCCGATACTTAAAGTTCATGCTGCTCGACAAGCGGGAAGAGTAAGAGAAAACTGCAAAGAAATACGGCAAAGGAAAAACCGGAATGGCGCTGACGCTGCTCAAAAACGTAGATGTGTATGCCCCTGCGCCGCTTGGCAGGTTAGATGTGCTCGTGGGGGGCACACAGGTGCTGGCGATGGGGAACATCCCGGAGATGGGTGATGTCGTGGTCGTAGACTGCGGCGGTCGGAGGCTCGTGCCCGGTCTCGTGGACCTGCACACGCATATGACCGGCGGCGGCGGGGAAGGCGGCGCGGAGACGCGCGTGCCTCCGGTGGTGCTGTCCGCGTTCACGCTCGCGGGCGTGACCACCGCGGTCGGGCTGCTCGGCACCGACTGCGTCACCCGCAGCGTCGCGGAGAACCTCGCGTGCGCGCGCGGGCTGGCGGCGCTTGGCTTGACGACGTTTTGCTATACCGGCGGGTACGTCGTGCCCCCAGTCACGCTGACGGGCTCGGTGCGCGGGGACATGGTGCACGTCGACCGCATCATCGCCGTAGGCGAGGTCGCGATCTCCGACCACCGATCGTCCCAGCCTACCTTCGACGAGATCGTGCGCCTCGCGGCGGACGCGCATGTCGCCGGGATGATGACCGGCAAGGCCGGCGTGCTGCACCTGCACATGGGCGACGGGCCGCGAGGGCTGGAGATGGTGCGGCGCGCGCTGCGCGAGACCGAGCTGCCGGCGCGCGTGTTTCACCCCACGCACTGCAACCGCAACGGGAGCTTGTGGAATGAGGCGCGCGAGCTCGCGGCGTTGGGCTGCACGGTGGACGTGACCGCCTTTCCCGAGGACGATCCTGCGCCTCCCGGGGCGCCCAGCGCCGGCCAGGCGATCCACGCGTGGTGGTCGTCGGGCTTGCCTGCGGCGCGCCTCACGGTCTCTTCCGACGGCGGCGGGTGTTTGCCGCACTTCAACGCAGACGGCGAGCTGCAGGGCATGGGCGTAGGCGACTCAGCTACGCTGCTGCAAGCGGTGCGCGAGGCCACGACCCTCGGCGTGCCGTTCGACTACGCGCTCGCTACCGTCACGCGCAACCCCGCGCGCCACTTCCGGCTGCACGGCAAAGGCGTGATCGAGGTGGGCGCAGACGCCGACCTCTGCGTGTTGGACGACGACGGCGGCGTCTCTGACCTCTGGGCGCGCGGGCGTCGTATGGTGAGCGGTGGGCGCGCGGTCGTGCGCGGCCTCTTCGAGTCAGCCTCAGACCGTGAGCCTCGCCGTGGCTAGAATCCTGCCCCCCAGCACCTTCGGGCTCGCCGAATGGCAAGCCTGGCTCGCCAGCGTCGGGCTCGCCGAGGTGCTGCACGAGTCCGCCCACATGTGGATGGTGCGGCACGACATCTTCGCCGGGGAGCGCGTGCCGTGGTGGGCGTTTCAGGGCGAGATGCGCACGCTTTTTAGCGGACAGTTTCAGATCGGCGCTCGCCAGTTTCAGCAGATCCGAAACGCGTTCGCCGAGGATGCCGGAACGGCCGCCGTCGTCCTACAGGCGATAGACGCGGAGCTCGCGGCGGCACAGCCGGCCCCCGAGGCTGCCCCAGCGTTTGCCGCGCTGCTCGCTGAGCGCCAATTGCTGTTGGACGCTGGCGTGCGCGACACCCGCACCGCGGCGTTTGGTCGACTGGATCCGCTCTCGCTGTCCCTGCGCGCGCGCGTCGCCGGCTGCGATCGCGCGACCGAAGTGGAGCTGTCCTTCGAAGAGAACGCCCCCATCCGCTGCCGCTGCGATTGTATGTCCCCGCGCCCTGCGTGCGCCGCGCGATTGGCGGTGGTGCAAGCCGGCTTGAAGCTGTTGGCGCGTAGGCAGTCGGGACAAAGCGAAGAGCTGCACGCCGCGCTCGGCGTTCCGGTCTGGCAACGCACGCTCCAAAGCCTCGACCTCGCCCTTGGGAACGTGCCGGAGGCGACGGTCACGCTAGGTTGGGCGATCGATCCCGAGCGCGAGCGCTTAGAGCCGGTGCGCGTCGAGGCCACCGGCAAGAAGCAGCGCATCACGCTCTGGCCGCTGGATGGCGTCGGCCACATGCTGGAGTCCAGCCGCAGCGGGAGAGACGCCGCGGTGCTGGAGCTGTGGACGGGGCGCAATCGCAGCGTGAACTTTGCCGCGGTGCTCATCGCGCTCGTCGATCATCCGACGGTGTTCCGCTGGCCTGAAAAGTCCGCGGTGCGCGTGGTCCGGCGCGAGCTGCAGTTCGATATCCGCGAAGAAGCGACCGACGTAGCCGGGGCGCGCATCGTGGTGTCCTTGGGCGAAGGCGTCCCGGTCGACACGGCGATGGCGGGCCGAGGCGGGACGTACCTGCAAGACGAGGTGCTGTGGTGGGACTCCCAGCATGGCGTGGAGTTCACGCGCATCTCTCCCCAGCTCCGCGCGGTGCTGACGATGTTGGCGCGGTTTGGTGGGCGCGTCCCCGCCGAGGCGGTCCCTGGCTTGCTGGAGCGATTGCCGCGGCTCGCGCGGGTCGCCCCGGTGCGCACCGACAACCTCACCGGGCTGGAGGAGGTTCCGCCTGCGGTGCTGCCGGTGGTGGTGGTCGAGGCGCTGGCCGCGGGCGCGCTCGCGGTCTCGGTGCGGGTGCGGCCGGTGGACGGTGGCCCGGTATTTGTTGCCGGTGAAGGTCCCGTTCAGGTGATCGCGGCGACGTCCGACGGCGTGCGTTCTACACGGCGCTTCTTGTCGCGGGAGCTGGAGGCCGTCGCTGCGCTCGCCGAGCTGCTGGATGCGCCCTACGTGCTCGACATCCCCGACTGGGTGGTCGAGGATCCGCAGCGATCGTTGTCGTTGGTCGAGCGCTTGGCGGCGGCTGGGGACCGGTTGACGGTGCAGTGGCGCCAAAAGCCGCTGCGGATCGGCCGAGAGGTCGCGGCCGACAAGTTGAAGATCAACGTCAATTCCTCAGGCCGCTGGTTTCAGGTAGCCGGGGTGGCCCAGGTGGATGGCACCACCGTGCCGCTGGGTGCTCTGCTGGAGGCGGCCCGTCTTGGACGCTCGTTCTTTCAGGTGTCCGAGGGACACTGGGCGCGAATTGAAGACGGTCTACGCAGGCAGTTGATCGCGTTGGGGCGGAACGCGCATCGTCCGGCGGGCGCGCAGCCGGGTGCAGCTCCGGGCGAGACGGAGATCTCGGGGGTAAACGCCGGTCTCCTCGCCGAGCTGGCGCTGCGCGGGGCCGAGGTGCGCGGCGATCAAGCGTGGAAGGAGCGCTTGCTGCGAATGGAGGAGGCTGGGGCTTTGCAGCCCGCGCTTCCCAAGGGCTTACGCGCCGAATTGCGGCCATATCAGGTGGACGGCTACGTGTGGATGATGCGACTCGCTCACTGGGCCGGTGGCGCGATCCTCGCCGACGACATGGGCCTCGGCAAGACCATCCAAGCGCTGACGGTGCTGCTGGCGCGCGCGGATCTCGGGCCGGCGTTGGTGATCGCCCCGACGTCGCTGGCGTTCAACTGGCTCCGCGAGGCCATGGCTTTTGCGCCCTCGTTGAACGTGCGCTTGCATCGCGGGGCTGGTCGTGAACGCACGCTCGCGGACATCGGTCCAGGCGATGTGGTGGTCACGAGCTACGACATCGCGGTGCTGGACCGCGAGTCGTGGACAAAGCGGTTCTCGACCGTCGTGTTTGATGAAGCCCACGCCTTGAAGAACGCCGGCACGCAGCGGGCGCAGGCTGCGGTGCACATCGACGCCGATTGCAGGATCGCGCTCACCGGCACCCCGATCGAGAACCGAATCGGCGAGCTGTGGAGCTTGTTCCGTGTCATTCTGCCCGGGGTCTTCGGCTCTGCCGAGCACTTCCGGGAGCGTTGGGTCAACCCCATCGAGCGCGACCGCGATCCCGACGCTCGCAGCGGACTCGCCCGATTGATCCAGCCTTTTGTGCTTCGTCGCACCAAGGGCGAGGTCGCGAAGGATCTGCCGCCGCGCACCGAGGTGCGCATCGACGTGGACCTTGGGACCGCCGCCCGGCAACGCTACGACGAGATGCGATCGGCGACGGCGCGCGTCCTTCAAGGGATGGACGACGCCACGCGGCCGGAACAACACCGGTTCTACGTTCTGACTGCGCTGACGCGGCTTCGGCAGATCGCGTGTCATCCCGGCTTGATCGATCCGACCTGGACCGGAGGCTCGCCCAAGCTGGACGCGCTCGTGAACCTCGTGCGCGAGCTCAAAGAGGGCGGGCGCCGCGTTTTGGTGTTCAGTCAGTTCACCGAGCACCTTCGGCTGGCGGCCGAAGCGTTGTCCGACAACGATATCCGCTACCGCTACCTCGATGGGACGACGTCTCCCAAGCAGCGAGACGACGAAGTATCAGCGTTTATGGCGGGAGAAGGGGATGCGTTTCTGCTGTCGATAAAGGCCGGCGGGGTCGGCCTCAACCTCACGGCGGCGAGCGACGTTGTGATCCTCGATCCGTGGTGGAACCCGGCGGTCGAGGACCAAGCGGCGGATCGAGCGCACCGCATTGGCCAGCAGCGCGCAGTCACCATCTACCGATTGGTGGCGCGCAACACCGTGGAGGAGCAAATGCTCGACCTCCACGTCGAGAAGCGCGAGCTGGTCTCAGCCGTGCTCTCCGGCGCGGAGGGCGGAGGCGCGATGAGCGTGGAGGACATGATCGCGCTGCTGCAGAGCTGAGTCTGCGCCCGCGCCTGTGCCCGACTATGGCTTCAGCCACGCCCCATCGGCGACGACGGAGAGCCCGACCTTGTTCAGCGCGTCGGCGGTCTCTTTCCAGCGTGCGCTGGTCATCGCGCCGAGGCCGTCGGTGCCGACCACGTAGGCCGCTTGCAGGCGCGTGATGCACGTCATCCGGTCGAGCGGCATGTCGGGGTTGAGCTTGTTGATCTCGACGTCAGCGCGGCTCGGGTCACGAATGTAGTCGGTCCAACCTGCTTTGGATGCGTCCCGGAAAGCTTTGACCCACGGCTCGTCTTTTTCGGCGCCGCGCACCACCGCGAGCGACGCGTAGGGGTTCCAGCCGAACTCGCGGCTGGGGATGAAGTTGACGTGGATGCCTTGGCCTTCCGCGACGCAGGGTTCGCTGGTCACGTAGCCTTGCTGGATCAGCTTCGGATCCGCGGCAAACGCGGCGATTCCACCGGCAGTCGGCACCATCGCGACCTTGCCCTCCCAGCCCTGCGTCGTCCACAGGTACTGCTGGAACGGCGATCCCGCCTCGATCGCGACCGTGCCGGACTGGATCTGCGCGACGGTCGTCAAGCCCGACTCCGCGTGCACCATCAACCCCACCGGCGAGTCCTGAAAACCGGCGAACACCGCGACGGCATCGAGCCCCTTGGCCCGCTTCACCAGCAGGTCATCGGCTCCAGCGAGCGCGACATCCGCCTGGCCGGAAGCGAGCATCTCCAACACTGGAACTCCGGGCCCACCCGGGATGATCGTCACGTCGAGACCTGCCTTCTTGTAGGTGTCTGCGAGCGCCGCTTCATAGAACCCGCCGAATTCCGGCTCGGGAAACCAGTTCAGCGCCACCCGCACCGGACGAAGCGCGGGGGCGGCGTCCGCCGCGGGCTTGGCGTCCGGCGTCGGGGAACAACCTGCGAGCGCGAGCAGCAGCAGCGCGCTCATTGCCCCGCCTCGAGCGCCAGCCATGCGTCCTGAATCAAGTTGCCGAAGTCCTTTGAGCATGAGTTGGTCTCCTCGTAGTGGTCGCCGTCGTCGGTGAGCACCGAGACGTAGGTGTTGAAGTCGGGCGCGGGCACGATGTAGCCGCAGTACGCGTTGGTGATGCCGAGCGGGACCTTGTAGGTGCCGGGGATCATCGACTCGATGCTGCCGACGCCGTTGTCGGAGATGCGGTAGGGCGCGGCGTGTGCGTGCAGGCAATCGCAGCCGTTCAGCGCGTCTTTGTCCTTGCAATCCGCGTAGTCCACGGTCGCGCAGCTGTCGCTCGCTTGTACCCAGCGGCGATCGGTGGGGCGCAGGGATGCATCCGCCATCGCGGCTTCGTCCGGCACTCCGTAGAACAGCTCGGGCATCAGCTCTCCCGGCGCGCTGGCGAGCGTGCTGGGGCCGAGGCCGATCTGCCACACCGCCCCGGGCACGCATCCGAACAGGTCGTGATCGGTGCCCCAGCCCGGGCAGCTGCTGTCCTGCACCACGTACTCGTCGGGGGTGTCGATGAGCTTGCTCAAAAACGCAAGCTTGAAGCTGATGTTGTTGACAGGGATCAACACGTCGTGCCAGCGGATGTCAATCGCCGTCCACGGGGTCGCGTCGGTCAGCGCCGCTTGAGCGGCTTGCGCGACCAGCACGCCCCAGGTGCGGGCGCCCTCAAAGCCGCTGGCGTCCTCCATCCACGTCGGATCGCCGTTTTCGTCCAGCAGTCGCGCGCCGCTCTCGTCCACCATCGGCAGGGTGCTGCCGCTCGCCGACTGCATGCCGCCCAGCGCGCCGGACAGGTACACGGTGGTCCCGCCGTCGGCTGCGTCGATGTAGTCTCGCGCATAGCCGACGAAGTCCGAGGACAGTTGGCTGTGGTCGCTGCCCGAGACCTCGGGGTGTCCGGACGAGGAGATCACCGTCGCCACGCGCCCGTCCGCGCCATCCAGCGCTAAGGCCCACACCGCATCGGCCGGGATGATCGGATCGCGAATGTCGTTGATGCCTCCGAGCATCCGATCGTTCGGGTTCACCCCGCCGAAGGGCGCACCGTTCAGCGTCGGGTCATCCGACATATGCACGAGTCCTTGCGTGGGCGAGACCGGCACCATGTCGGCGGCGGCGAGCCGGATGGTGTCTGCGATGTTGCCTTCGATGGCGTCCATAAAGGGCGCGTAGGTGCCCGGGATCAGCTTCTCATCGAGGCCCCAGATGCCGACGCTGTCGGGCGCTGAGTGCGCGTGGGAGGACGAGATGATCAGGTGGTTTCTGTCAAAGCCTTCTGCCTCCAGCACGTCCCGGATGTCGCGGGTGCGGTTCTCCAGCAGTCCCAGCACGTCGACGCCGACGAGCGCGACGTAGTCTTCGTTCAGCGACAACACCACCGCGCCGACGGTGATGGGATCGTGTACGCCCATGGCGGCGCGAGCGGTTTGGTACCCGGCGATCCACACGCCATCGAACTCGGCGTTGCCATTGACGTCGTCGTAGCCTTCATTGTTGCAGCCGGGACGCGTGCCGGTCGGATCGGTCATGCATCCGTCGAACTGGTTGTTCCCGTTTGCGTCGACGTAGGTTTCGACGATCTCCGGGGTGATCTCCATGCGGGCGACGCCCGCGTAGAGCTGATCGTCCATGGCGAGCGTGATGCCGAGCGGCGCACCGGCGGTGTCGTCCTTCGCGCCACCGTGGCAGGCGGCGAGCGAGGGGGCGAGGCACAACGCCAAGAGCGCGGCGCTGGGGTGCGCAGAGCAGGGGAGAGAACGGGACAGGCACTTCATTGCGAGCGCCTAACGCGCGCGGAGGATCGACAACTTGCCCGAGGTCTTGCCCCACACGATGACCTCAGCGCGGCCGTCGTTGTCGAGGTCGGCGGTCAGCAGCGTGCCGTCGCCCTCGGGGACGTCCATGGGCACCGACCACCGGGGCGTCGCTTCGGTTGCGCCGGACGTACCTTTGTAGACGCGAACCTCGCCCGACTCGGCGATGACGAGGTCGATGCGCTTGTCTCCGTCGACGTCGTGGCTGTAGTCCACATGAAATCCGTCGGGAGCGTCGAGGGGAAAGCTGACGGTGTGGATCGGGGCGGGCGCGTTGAAGTGGCCGGCCTCAAAGCGCAGCACCGAGAGCTCGGCGCGCACCACGTGGGAGAGCAAGCCGCGGGCGAGGTTACCCATGCTCACGTCGACGAGCACGGCGGTGACGTCTTTGTCGCCGTCGCCATCTACGTCCACAAGCTGCGCAGCGAACGCGGCCGAGGGGAGCGGCGTGGTCTGCACCGCTGCGAACCCCGCGCCGTTGCCATGGGCGTAGAGGAGCTCGGCGGTCGCGCCGAAAAAGCTGCCGTCGGTCACGTAGCGGAGCAGGCTGAGGTCCACGCGCTTGTCGGCGTCGACATCGTCGAACCACACCGCGCTGACGTCGCGGCGCACCTTGCCTTTCTCCCGGGGCGTGGTGTCGGGCCCGAGGTCGATGGGCAACGTCCAGCTCGCGGCGCGCGCGCCGATCGCGTGGGTAGCTGGGGTGGAGCCGGCTGCGGAGTAGTACACCGCGAGGGTCTTGCCGTCGGGGATCAGCAGGTCGGCGACGCCGTCGCCATCGGCGTCGTTGACCGACAAGGGCGGCGGGGTCAGCACCGTCGCCAGCACCTGACCGCCTTCGGACCACGTCGCGCTCAGCTCGCCCCGGGCCGGCGCAGGTACGCTGCCGCAGGACGCATCGGCGGCGCTCCCCGCTGGGGTCAGCGTGCACAGGTACTTGCCTTGGCTCCATGCGATCCGCGCCGCCGCACCCGGAAAAACCGTGTACGCGAGCTGCGCGAATTCCGGTGTCGCGCGGCCCAGTTGCCCCAGCGGCGATGCGATGGCTGCTCCCGCCACGAAGCGATCGCCGCTCCAGACTTGCCAACTCGAGGCTCCGAGCCCCCACAATCCTGTTCCAGGTGCGCTGCCGATCGAGGGCGCCGTGGTGAGGAACATCGGGCGATTCCCCAGCGACACCGTGCGCACCGCGCCATCGCCGTGAATCACCGTCAAAGAGGCCGCGTCAGGCTGTCCGGTGACGGGCTGATGCGACAGAAGGAGGATCTCCGCCTTTTTGTCGCCATCGACGTCCGCAAAGCGAACCTCTGCGGCGCCCGTGGGCACCGTGAGCACCCGCACATCAAACGGCACGCGCTATTCGTCGTCGACGATGTCGGCGCCGATGTCGAGCGCCTGCGTGCCGCTCACGGCGGGTGCGCCGGCTCCGAAGCCCATCTCAGCGCCTTCATCCTGTTTCGCCAACGCGTAGATGGTCTCGGCGAGGCGCTCGGACGCGACGGCCAGCGCTTCATGAGCGTTGGAGACGATGCGTAGGTCGCCATTTTCAGCCGCGCGATCGGCCTGGTACAAGGCGTCGCGCAGGATGGCGTTGTCCTGGGCGGAGAGCAGCGAGCCGTACTCGTCGACCGAGCGACGCGTGGTGTAGATCAGCGCGTCGAGGCGGTTGCGGGCCTCGGTGGTCGCCCTACGCTCGCGGTCGGCACCGCGGTACTGCTCAGCATCGGCGATCATGCGCTGTACGTCGCCTTCAGCGAGCCCGGAGCTGGAGACGATCTGGGCGGCTTGGACCTTGCCAGTTCCGCGATCGCGCGCTTGCACGTTGAGGATGCCGTTGCTGTCGAGCTCGAAGCTGACCTCAATCTCGGGCATGCCACGCGGGGCCGGGGGGAGCCCGTGCAGCTCGACGAAGCCGAGCGACTGGTTGTCCTCCGACATCTCGCGCTCGCCTTGAAGCACGTGCACGCGCACCATGTCTTGGTTGTCGAGCGCGGTGGTAAACACCTTGCTCTTCTTGCACGGGATTGTCGTGTTGCGGCCGATGATCGGCTCGAAAAGCCCGCCTTGGGTCTCAATACCCAGCGACAGCGGCGTGACGTCCAACAGCAGCACGCCTTTGACCTCTCCGCGCAGCACGGAGCCCTGAATCGCAGCGCCCACCGCGACCACCTCATCGGGGTTGATTCCACGCTCGGGCTGACGGCCGAAGATCTCGACGACCTTGGCTTGCACCCGCGGCATCCGCGTCATGCCGCCGACCAGCAGCACCGCGTCGAGCGCGTCGGCGGTGAGGCGCGCGTCGGCGAGCGCCTGCGTGCACGGGGCTTCGAGCCGGTCGATGAGATCGGCGACCATCGTCTCGAGCTCCACGCGCGTCAGGTCTTGAGACAGGTGCTTGGGGCCAGTCGCCGAGACGCAGATGAACGGGAGGTGGATCTCGGTCTCGGTCGCGCTCGAGAGCTCGTGCTTGGCTTTCTCCGCACCTTCTTTGACGCGCTGCATCGCGACGCCGTCGGTGCGCAGATCCACGCCGGTCTCTTCTTTGAAGCGCTCGACCATCCACTGGGCGATGCGGTTGTCGAAGTCCTCGCCGCCGAGGAAGGTGTCACCGTTGGTGGAGCGGACCTCGAAGACGCCGTTGTCGATCTCGAGGATGGAGATGTCGAAGGTGCCGCCGCCGAGGTCGAACACCGCGACCCGCTCGTGACCCTGACGGCCAAGGCCGTACGCCAGCGCGGCCGCCGTGGGCTCGTTGATGATGCGCAGCACGTCGAGTCCGGCGATCTTGCCGGCGTCTTTCGTCGCCTGACGCTGGCTGTCATTGAAGTACGCGGGCACGGTGATGACCGCTTCGGTGACCTTCTCGCCGAGGTAGGCTTCCGCCACCGTGCGCATGCGATCCAGCACCATCGCCGAGATCTGCGAAGGCGAGTAGTCCCGGCTGTCGACGCGGATCCATGCGTCGCCGTTGTCGGCCTCTTTGATGGTGTACCCGACGACGTCGAGGCTGGCTTGCACTTCCGCGTCGGAGAATCGACGGCCGATCAGGCGCTTTGCTACGGAGATGGTGCGGGTGGCGTTGGTGACGGCCTGACGACGCGCGATCTGGCCCACGAGGCGCTCGTTGTCCTTTCCGAACGCGACTACCGATGGCGTGGTCCGGCTGCCTTCGTCGTTCGGAATCACGAGCGGGTCGCCCCCTTCGACGACTGCGACGCAGGAGTTGGTGGTTCCGAGGTCGATTCCAATGACCTTTGACATGCGTTACTCGGGGTCTTTCAGGGAAGGGGCAGCCGCGATCCGCGAGGCGGATTCGGGAGGGGCGGGGAATGTAACCGATGGTGCGTCCGGCTCGGCGGTGTCGGCGCTTGTAGTAGATGGCGCGGCGACGGTGACTCGAGCGGCGCGGAACAGCTTTCCGCGAAAACGGAAGCCCGGCGCAGCCTCATCCACGATGGCGCCGGCAGGGTGCGCGCCGGTCTGAACGTGCAGCACTGCCTCGTGCACTTCGGGGTCGAACGCGGTGCCCGGCCCGGCGACGATGCGCTCCACGCCACACTTGCGCAGGGTGGACCGAAACTGCTCGACGATCATGTTCAGCCCGGTGATGAGCTTGTCCGAGTTGATCTGCGCGTGCTGCCAGGCTCGTTCGATGTTCTCCGCGCTGTCGAGAAATTGACGCAAAATGCGTTCTTCTCCTACACGTTCGGCGTCCTCTTTTTCTTTGCGCGCGCGCTGCCGAAAGCGATCAAAATCCTCGATCTGCACCTTCACGCTGGCGCGCAGCTCCGCAAGCTGGGCCTCGGCCGTTGCGCGAGCCTCTGAGTCGCGACGCAACGACTCCTCCAAGACCGCCATGCGCTCCGCTTGTTCGCGCAGGCGGCCGTGCAGCGCGACGATTCGAGGATCGGGCGCTTCCGGCTTTCGGACCGCGGGCTTGGCTTCGGGAGGCGGCGCGCGACGGGGCCGGACCGCGGCGAGGGCGGCCTCCAGCAGGTCCGGATCGATGTCGAGCGCAAGATCGACGTTCATCTCTTCGTTTTCGCCGTCCCCATTGGCTCCATGGGCGGTCGGCGGCAGATCGGGACCGGGTGCAACGACTTCCGGCTCATCAGTTGGGTTTGTCAACGCTTCGATTTCCGCAGGCAGTAGATCAGGCAGTAGATAAGGGATTCGCTATTATACACGGAGCTTTAGCGGCGATCGAGCGCCTGCGGCTTCATGCGCTATCGATGATGGACCTGTGTCTCGCCTCGCAGAGCCGCGCGGCTACGAAGTCGACGACGGGGAGGTCCTTCGGGTGCAGCTTCAGGACGCCGTTTTCGACGCTCAGCGTGCCTTGCCGCAGCAGCGCTTCAGGGACCGCAATTCGGAAGCCCGTACGCTCAAATACAGACTCCAGGTCGACCCCGTCCACGTGCCGTAGCGTAGAGCCGATCAGCTCGGCGAGCAGGCTCTCTTCGCCTACATGCTCGGCGATGGAGCTTGGATCGTGAATGTAGGCGTCGACCTCGGATCGCGTCTGCGTGCGCCACGCCCCGAGCCGCGGAGGATCGCTGGCGACCGCCGGTCTGCAGCCATGCGCGGACGCTCCGAGCCCCGCCCAACTTCGGGCGCGCCAGTAGTGTTCGTTGTGGCGGGACCGGTGGCCTGCTGCTGCGAAGTTTGACACTTCGTAAACGTGGATCCCCACGTCCGCCAAGCGCTCGGTGGCGCGGTCGTACATCCTGCGCCAAAGGTCATCGTCGGCCTCCTCCGCCTCGGAGGATTTTTTGCCGTAGCCGGCCCGATGAAACGGCGTTCCGGGCTCGATGGTCAGGCCATAGAGGGACACGTGGTTGGGCGGACATGCGGCGATGCGGTCCAGATCCGCGTCGAAGTCCGCCAGCGTCTGACCGGGGACCGCAAAAATCAGGTCCAGCGAGATCGACCGGAACCCCAGCGTACGCGCCAGCGCGTACACGTCATCGGCTTCTTTGCAGGAGTGGGCGCGTCCGAGACGGCGCGCGACGTCGGGTTGAAAGCTCTGCACGCCCAGCGAGACCCGGTTGATACCGACGCTCGCCAGCTCGGCGAGCCGCCCGGCATCGAGCTTTCCGGGGTTCACCTCTGCGGTGATCTCGGCGTCGGGTGCCGGAGCGACCGCTTGAATGATGCGGGCGATCTCCGCCGGATCGGCCTGCGAAGGCGTGCCGCCGCCGAAGTACAGGCTGCTCGGCGTGTCGCTGAAGTACTCTCGCTCGGAATCCCATTGTTGGAGCACCGCGTCGGTGTACGCCCGCTCAGGACGTTGGGCGCGGGCATCCACGGCGAACGCGCAGTACGGGCAACGGATCGCGCACCACGGGATGTGGACGTAGACTCCCCAGGGCTCGGATGGGCGCATTCCGTGAGCTTTACTGGGTATACGTCAGAATCGCAACGCTTTGCTACGGTCGTGCGGTGTTCCGGCGCGATAGGAGCCGCCGTAGATGCAATCGCTCGCGCTGTCTGGATCGCCAGGCCCCCTCCGGACGTCCCATGTCCTCCTTGCCCACCTCGATAACGGGATGCCGGTTTACATCGATACAAACGGCGCTGCTGACGTCGCGGCGGTCTACCTCTGGATGGATGTGGGGAGCCGCGATGAAGCGCCCGGAATGGAGGGAGCGGCCCACTTTGTTGAGCACCTCGTGTTCAAGGGGACCGCGAGCCACGGCGTAGGCGATGTCGCGCGCGCTGTGGAGGGTGCAGGCGGGGATTTGAACGCATGGACCGGCTTTGACGAGACCGTTTTCCACGCCAGCGGTCCCTCTGCGTCCGCGCCGGGCTTTGTGGAGGTGCTGGCCGAGATGGCGCGCACCGCGCGCATGGACCCCACCGAGCTCGAGCGCGAGCGACTCGTGGTCGTCGAAGAGATCCGATCGCGGGATGACGATCCGGAGATGCTCGCCAACGAGGCGCTTTTTGAGTTGGCGTTCCCGGAACACCCGTACGGTCGGCCGATCATCGGCTTTGAGCGCACGGTCAAGAAGATGCCGCGCGCCGAGCTCATGGCGTTCTACCAGACGATGTACGCGCCCTCCAACGGTTGCCTCGCGGTCGCCGGTCCGGTGGATGTGGGTCGGGTGATGGCGACGGCGAACGCCGTGCTCTCGGGCGGGCCCGCCCGGCCGACGCGTCGCCCCCGTCCGCCGATCGATCTCTACGCGGTGGGGCGTACGACCACGCTTCGCAAGCCCTTTTCGGCCACGCGCGTGGAGATGGGGTGGCGGGTTCCCGGCCACCAAAGCAGCCGGATGCCGGCGTTGGATGCGCTCGCGATGGTGCTGGGCGGCGGCACGTCTGCGCCGTTGGACACCCGTTTACGCCGGGATCTCGGCTTGTGCCTCGGCGCATCCGCTTCCTTGCAGACGGAGGCCGACGGCGGAGTTTTGGCGGTGTCGCTCGACGTACAAGACGGCAAGCTCGCCCCGACCATGGACGCGGTGCGAGAGGTGTATGACCGCGTGCGGACCGGCGTGGCGCGCGAGGAACTGGCACGGGCGAAAGCGCAGATCCTCGCCGATCGAGTGTACGCTCGAGAGAGCGTCGACGGGCGCGCTCACCAGATGGTCTTTCACGACCGGCGCTTCGGGGATGTCCACGCCGGACGGATCTACGACGCAGCGGTCGCGGGGCTCGATGCCGAGGCGCTCGCAGCAGAAGCCGCGATGCTCGACCTGGACCGCGCCTGTGTGGTCGTGCTTGAACCTCGTGGCCGGCGCAGCAACAAGTCGATCATCCAGTCCGCGTCGCATCCTCCGGTGGTTCCGATGGCGTCGGCCCCCCGGGAGCGTACGGTCACGCTCGACAACGGGGCGCGCATCCTGCTCCGGCCCGATCCCTCCGAGCTCGTGGCGATCCGCGTGGTCGGCATCGGCGGCCACATTCGGTCCCGGCCCGGCACCGCGGGGCGCATGGACTTCTGGTCGCGGATGATCACCCGGGGCACGATCAGCTGCAGCGCTACGGACTTTGCGGGGCGCGTGGAGTCGCTCGCAGCGGGAATGAGCGCCTTTGTCGGGCGTAGCTCCCAAGGGCTCCGCTGCGATCTGCTCGCCGAGCATGCGCGTGAAGGTTTGCTGTTGCTCAGCGAAATCTTGGTCAACCCTGCGTTTGACTACGAGGAGGTCGAGTCGGTGCGCGCCGAGCTGCTCGAAGAGCTGGCTCAGGCCGACGACGAGCCCGCAGAGCGGCTCTCCGAGGCGGTCTGGGCGGCTTGCTTTGAAGGGCACCCGTGGTCCGTACGACCCAGCGGTACGCCGACGACAATTCGGCGATTGAGCTCGACTTCGTTGCGCGGGGACCACCGCGAGTGGGCGTGCGGGCAGAACCTCGTCGTGGTCGTATCCGGGGACTTTGACCCGGACATGGCCGAGCGCGTACTGCGGCGACAGGTAGGGCGCTTGCCCGCTGGTCGCGCGATCATCCCGGCGCCTACGCGACCGTGGACCGAGTCGGCGCGGGTGCTCCGGCACGCGGGCTGGGAGCAGACGCACCTCGCGGCGGTCTGGCCGGGCATCGGCGTTCATCACCCCGACGCGCCGGCCTTGGAGCTGCTGTCGGCGGCGTTGGGCAGCCAAGGTGGGCGCTTGTTCGACGAAGTGCGTGAAAAGCGTGGTTTGGCCTATGGCGTAGGCTGCTCCGTGCAGGACGGCATCGTGCCTGGCTTGTTCGGCGCGACGATGGCGACCGACCCCAAGCGCGCGGTGGAGGCCGAGCGCGCGATGCTCGAGTGCATCGCTCGCGCGCGGGTGGATCTGCGGGACGAAGAGATCGAGCGCGCTCGCCAGGTGCTCTTGGGCGCGATCGACGGCGAGCGTCAGCACGTCGGGAGCCGCGCGAGCACGCTGGCGTTCCATGTGCTCTACGGCATGACCGCCGGCGGCCAAGACCCGGTGCTCTGGGCGCGCGAGCGCTATGTGCGCGCCTCCTGCGATGACGTGCGGCGCATCGCGGGCACCGTGCTCTCCGGGCCTGCGATCATCGTCCGGGTGGATCCCAAGCGCAGTCGGGGCGACGGGTGACCGAGTCCCCGCGCGCTCCGGAGGTCGCAGCGGCTGAAGACGCCGATCTGCGCGTTCGGGATCTGCTGCGCCGCGGGGAGCTTGAGGTGCGCGCCGTGTGCGGCGCCTGGACGCTGAAGCATGTAGGCGCTCGAGGCTTTGCGCGCCCGCGCATGGCGAAGGGGCTGCGGATGTTCAAGCGGTGCGGCATCCCCGATCCGTGGGACCCCGACTCCCCGGTGGTCTCGCTGGAGCTGGGGAACGTGGGGATCCCCGATCGACGGCCGGTCGCGCCGCACGCGGCCCCGCCGAAGTCGGCGGCGCCAGCCTCTCCGCAAGCGTTCAGCCCGCGCATCCCGATGGGCGCGAAGCCTACGGGTGGCGGAATGAGCGGCGAGCGTCCCGAGGGCGCGTCGTCGTTGATCGGCCAGACGCGCCGCGACGACACCGCGGAGCTGAAGCGAAAAATGGCGGAGAAAGAGGGCAGTTGGACCGGGCGCCCGAGGGCGTCCTCCAAGCCCGACAGCCATCGCGTGGACCAGCCCGTTCGCAGCTTGCCGATGCGCCCCGGTGCTGTGGTGCCGGGCGCTCCGGGATCCGAAAGACCGGCGTCGAGCGCTGCGTCGAGCGCTGCGTCGAGCGCACCGAACGCGCGGCCGGCCGGTCCTCCGCGCATGTCGGTCGCGCCAGAACCCGCGCGCGGTGCGCCTGTCCCGCGTCCTGCGCCGATGGCGGGACGACCTGACTCGCCGCGCGCTGGGGCGGAGCCGGGGGTGCCGAACCGCTCGCTCCCGGCGCGTGCGGCACCGCCGACCGGCAAGATCTCCGCACCCGCCCCGCGGAGCGGTGGCTTTCGCATGGCCGGGGCGACGCGCAGCTTTGAGCCCGAAGAGCTCCCGCTGGACGCGCCGCTCACCCGCGCGCGGCCCGCTCCCGTAGTTGAGGATGACGGCCCCGAAGAGCTGCCGCTGGACGCGCCCAGCTCGATCCGAGACACGCCGAAGGTCGTGGCGCCCGCCGCTCCGGCTCCGGTGGCGAGACCCGTGAAGCCCGGCGGCCTCGACGACATTTTCGGCATGGGAGGAGGGGAGTCAAACACCCGCATCCGCATCCCCAAGGCTGAGCCGCGCGCCGAGGGCGAGCAGAGGCCCCGGCGTCCCATGGTCTCCGATCCTGCGACCCTCGGTGGGCTGGACCGCCGCCCGCCGCCGCCGAAGCCGCCGAACGTGAAGCCGTCTACGCCGACGGGCAGCGCGTCTGATGACGACCTGCCGGACGAGTAGATGTACGGCCCTCCGCCTGACGCTGCGCAAGTCCTGATCGACGTCCCGTGGTCCGCATGGGCGATCAGCGTGGTGGCAGGTGTGCTGTGCGCCGTGGCCGCCGGGCGCTGTCGCGGACAGGTCCGCCTCGCGCTCGGTACGCTCGCGGGGACAACGCTGCTCACCGCGCCGATGTTGGGCATGATCCCGGTAGGGGTGTTCGGCAGCTATCCCACCATTGACAAGGCTGGTTCACTGCACTTTTTTCGAGAGGGCGTGCACTGGCACCTCGGGAACGCCGCGGACCCGGCGGTGCAGCTCATCGGCGTGCACCTTGGTCACCTGTGGATCGTGGAGCTTTTCAGCCGGGTGATGCCCGATTGGGCAGGCTTCAATGCCCAGAGTTTCCTGAACCTTTGGCTGGCTTGGCTCTGCACCTCGAACTGGCTTCAACACCGCGTTCAGGTGCATGGACCGCGCCGCGGGGCGGTTGCGGCGTCGGTTTTGCTGGCGATCCCGTTCGCGATGAACCTGCACCAGTTTCGAGATATCAACTGGTATACGGTTGAAAAGACATCGATTTTTGTGCTCCCGTTGTGGCTGCTCTGCGTGGACAAGCGTCGATCGGTGGCGGCGGCGCTCACCGGCGCGCTCGCGATGTTCTTGAACGTCTACATGGGCATCTTGATCGCGGCGATGGGCGCGTGGATGGTGCTGGGCGTTGGGCTCCGACGAGGCCGCGATTGGAGCAGCGTGCGGCCGGTGCTCGCGACCGCGGCGGGAATGCTGCCTTTTGTGGTGTGGCAGGCGGTGTTGATGCGCGGCGCGCACGCTCCGGGCTCGCCCGATGCCTTCCTCCATCAACGTGCGGCGCTCGACGTGGTGTCGATCGTCCCGTGGCAGTGGAACCGACTCGAAGGATGGCGCACGATGAGCTTCCTCGTGCTCGGACTGGCGCTGTCGTGGAGCGTGACGGCGGTGCTGTGGCGCGGCACCGGGCGAGGGGGTTCATTGTGGGCGCTGGCGGGGGCGGTGATCGCGGTGGGGATCGCCCTCGGCCCCACCGGGAATCCGCTGTACATGGCCTTCTTCGACTATGTGCCCGGCTTCTGGCGCGTCGCCAAGCCCGAGACCTTCTTCTTCATCCCGTGGTTGCTATCCGTGACCGCCGCGACCGAGGCCATCGGACCGTTGTCCCGCCGCGGCGTTGCCCTGCTGGCCGCGGTCACCGTGCTCGGGTGGCTTTGGGGAGTGCGCTCCCATCCCGTTTACCCCAACTTCTATGCGCGACCGCCGCTACCCGAGGCCCATGACTCCAGACCCTGAGCACGTCGACTCCGCAGCATCCGTCGTGGGATTGGACGGCGTTCGCTTGCTCCAGTGGTACCGCGCCGGACATCGCGAGATGCCGTGGCGCACGCACGTCGCGCCCTACCGCACGCTGGTGAGCGAGCTGATGCTCCAGCAGACGCGCGTAGAGACGGTGATCCCCTATTTCGAGCGCTTCATGGCCGCGTTCCCGACCGTCGAAGACCTCGCGCGTGCACCGGAGCAGCGGGTTTTGGAGCTCTGGGCGGGCCTCGGATATTACTCACGGGCTCGCAATCTCCAGAGAGCCGCGGTCGCGGTGGTAGAAGCTGGCGGTTTTCCGCGTGATATTGAGGCGTTACAGGCGCTCCCCGGAGTGGGTCCTTACACGGCGGGGGCGGTCGCGTCGATCGCGCTGGGCATGGATGCGGCGGTGGTGGACGGAAACGTCGAGCGTGTCGTAGCGCGGGTTTTCGCGCTGTCGCTCACCGCTACCGCGCTGCGAAAGCGGGTTTGGGAGGAGGCGACGCGCGCGGTGGCCGCTACGGTGCATCACGAACCTGGCGCCGCGGGAGACTTCAACCAGGCGCTGATGGAGCTGGGCGCGACGGTGTGCACGCCTCGATCGCCACTGTGCGGGCATTGTCCCCTCGCGGCGAGCTGCGCGGGCAAAGCGAACGCTGCGGCTTTTCCGGTGAAGGCGCCCAAGAAGGTCAGCCCGGTCGTGCGGGCCACGGCGGTGGTGCGCGTTGTCGATGGTCGCATCTGGCTGGGAAAGCGCCCGGAGGGGCTGCTGGGCGGCTTGTGGGAGCCGCCGATCTCGGGAGAGTGGAGCGGGACGAGCGCGACGCGCAGCGTGGCGGAGGTCGTGCATGTGTTCAGCCACCGACGTCTGATCGTCGATGTGCGGGTCCCCGAAGTTGCTGCGACGGACGTAGCCGCGGAGCCCTCGCCGATGCCTGCGCCGGTGCTGACCGAGGGCGCCTACGCCGAAGAAGCGTGGGTGCAGCTTGGAGAGCTGGAGTTCAAGGCGCTGTCGACGCTGGCGTGGAAGGTGATCCGCGCCGGGGTCATGCTTCCCGCGAGCCGTCGACCTGCTCGATGACCCGCTGCGTGCATTGATCGAGCGCTTCGGCGTCGCGGCTCTCGAGCGTCAGCAGCACCTTGTGGGGCGTCAGTTCGAAGCGGGGGTAGCTGCCGATCGCAACGCCGGGCCAGTCCCGCGCCGCGTCGGTCAAGGCATCGGCGATCTCGGGTTCGGTTCGCAGCGTCCACACCCGCGCGGTCAGGATCGGCACGCCTTGGTACCGATGCGCGACCGCGTCGAATTTCAAGCGTAGCAGCGCGGGAACTCCGGGGAAAATCGCGACGTTGCGCATCACCACCAGGGGGAACCGAACCTCGCCGTCCCACCAGAGCTCCGCGCCGTCGGGAACCTCAGCCATGCGCAGCGCAGCGTCGTTGCACGCATCCCCAAGCTTCCTGCGCAGGATCGCCTCCAACGCAGGGTGTCGAACCACCGGGACGTCAAACGCCAGCGCGATGGAGGGGATGGTCACGTCATCGTGCGTCGGGCCGACGCCGCCGGTCGTGAACACGTGATCGAACTGTGCGCTGCACGCCCGGACCTCGTGGGCGATGGTCTGCGGATCGTCGGGGATCACGACGATGCGGCCCAGATCACAACCCAGAGCCCGCAGGCGCGCGATCAAAAATGGGGCGTTCTCATCTGAGAACTTTCCCGAGAGGATCTCGTTTCCGATGATGATGACAGCGGCGGTAGACATGCGGTGTAGGTTCCACACGGTATCAAGAAATGCCCAAGTTTTCCGTCGCAACCCGATGCGAACAGCAGGAATCGCGTGGGTTGGCTACACTGGTAGGGTGAACGACACAGGATCATCACCGCCATCCCCTTGGAGCGCGTCGCGTGGGCGTGAGCCTTGGCGCGACGATGCCCCGAGCATTCGGGCGGTAGGAGGGGCTGCAAAGCTCTCGCTGCTGGTTCAAGTGGGAGGTCGTCCGCTTCAGCTCTGGGTCGAGGGCGAAGGCGAGGTTCCCGGACTGCCGTTCCGTCTGCAGTACAGCCAGAAGGGCGGTCAGGGCTACGTCGTGCGCACGCCCGGGCAGGAGGTGCTCGTCACGCGCGAGCAGCCGTCGTCGCTCACCGAGCAAGGGGTGGACGTACACGCGAGGATCGTTCGGCGCTTTTTGCTGCCGCGCTGGTTCGGGGAGCAGGGAGACCTCATCCTGCCGGTGATCGCGTTGGCGGTCGCGGTGATCACGCTGCAGCTCCAACTGATAGCCTCGGCGATGAGTCCGCCGGAGGGGGGAGGCGGCTTTGAGCCCTCGCCCGAGTACCTGCAACGCTTGCTCAAAGGGGACTACGGCGGCGCGGAGAAGGGCCTGCTCGCGAAGCCTGAGCTGCCTCGTCCCTCGCACGGGGACCCGATCGAGAGCTTCTACCTTCAACCTGGGCACGGCGGCCCGCTGACCCGCATGGGCGGCGGGAAGAACGTCGGCGACCACATCGCGTCGGGCAACCCCGATCCTCCACCGCGCCGCGCCAAGCCGGTCCCCGTCGGTGCGGGGGAGCTGGATCCAGAGCCGGTGCAGCCCGAGGTGATGCAGGATGACGGCACGGTCGCGGACGCCACCCCCGACGACGAAAAGGCGACCGACGAGGATCAGCCCGTCGCGGTGCATGTCACCGAAGGCTGGGGTCTCCACGATTGGTACGACACCGAAGACGCCCGCCAAGATGCGAAGGAGATCCAGCAAGAGCTGGACCTCGCGCGGCAGATCCTGAAGCTGGATCCCGATGACCCGACCGGGCTCAACATCCTCGCGTACTACCAGTACCTCGCGATGGACTACACGCGGGCCGAGAAGGTCTACACCCGAATGACGGTGTTGAACCCGGATGACGCCGCGGGATGGAACAACCTCGCGCTGACGTTCAAGCGCCGCAAAGACTACGTCACCGAAGAGAAGTACTACCGGATCGCGCTGGAATTGAGCCCGATGGACGACCACGCGCTCAACAACCTCGCGGTCTGCCTCGCGCACCAAGGCCGGTTCGACGAGGCGCTCAAAATCATGGACGATCTGGAGACGATCATCCCGGATGACGCCTACGCAGATCTGCACCGCGCCAAGATCTACGCCGCGATGGGCAAGGACGAACGCGCCTACAAGTTCCTCGAAAAATCACTCCGCGGCATGCGCAAGCTCGACACGCTTCACAACATTGAGTATCGGCAGGACATCCGCATTGATCCTGCCTTTGAGAAGCTCCGTAAAGAGGAGCGATTCCGGTCCATGCTGATGAAGTACTACGGGGACGAGGCAGACGGCTGGTGGAAGAAGGTCTGGAAGTGAACCGCGCCGAAGTCCCGGCATTTGGCGTTGTCGTAGGCTTCGTGGGGCTGCGCACGTTAGCTTTCTGAGAGCATCGGCGACCTCGTGCCTGGTATCGATTCGTACCGCCTCTCCCGCACCCTCACGTGGCTCCTGCGCCATGGCGTTGGGACCGCCGGGCTTTGCGAGTCCATGGACGGGTGCTTCTCGGTAGATGAGGTCGCGCGCGCGCTATCCCGCGCGATCCGCCGGCAGGTGTCCCCGCGCGACGTCGTAGAGTGCATCCGCTTTCACGGCGGAAATCGCTTTGTGCTCGACGGCGGGCGCATCCACGTGTCCCAACATGACTGCGCTCCGGGCAGCGGCCCGGATCTGCTCTACCATCCGGCGTCTTCAGCGATGGTGCAGCATTACGTGACGGAAGGCGCGCTGCGCGGGCAGGGGGGCGCTCCGATCAGCTTTGCCCGAGCCGAATCCCAAGCTTGGCATCAAGGACACCGACTTTGGGAAGATCCTACGGTGCTGTTTGTGGACGCGGGCCGCGCGCGTCGCGATGGCGTGCAGTTCAACGCGAGTCGCTCCGGGCAGTTCACCGCCGAAGAAGTCCCGTTGAGGTACATCCTGAACCTCCGCGAGGGCTTCGCTGAGCAAGCCAGCGCCGGCGGCTTCGTGGTGGACTGGACCGGCGCGGTGCCGCGCATCGCGTTGATTCGCGTGGCGCGCCGCCACGGGTCCACGTGGGAGGTCGCGAAGGGCAAGATCGAGGCGGGAGAGACGCCCGATCGCACCGCGGCGCGTGAGGTACAAGAAGAGATGGGCGTTCGCGCCGAAGTGCTGGTCCGCCGCTCGTTGGGGACGGTGCGCTACGGCTTCTCGACGCCGGACGGCTCGCCGCGGTTGAAGACGATCCACCTGTACCTGCTTGAGCTGTCTGAGGCGGTGGTCGACTTCAAGCCCGCGGAGGGCGAGGGGATAGACTCGGTGATGTGGTTCAGCCTTGAGGAGACGCTCGAAGTGCTCGCCCATCCCAGCCTGCGAATGAGCATTGGCCGGCTCTTAGACGCCCTCGCTGACCGCGCCACCGAGCTCGGCTTTGTCGTCCCCGACGAGTCGCTGCGCTATCGGGACGCCGGTTGAAGGCTGTTCCGCGTGGCTGACCGAGGCCGCTGGGCAACGGTCAACGCTCCGTGGGGGATGGACCCGGATCGAGTCCGACCAGAGCGTGTCGTGGAGATCGTCGAGCGCGTGGGTCGCTTGTTTGGCGACTCAAACTGGTTCGGACTCGAAGTGCACGGCTGGGAGAACCTGCCGCCCCCGCCGGTGCTGCTGGTCGCCAATCACTCCGGTGGCACCACCATCCCCGATGTATGGGGCCTGATGATCGCGTGGGTGCGCAGGTTTGGCGTCGATCGTACCGTGCACGCGCTCGCGCATGACATGGTGTTCTCGCTGCCTCCAGTCGCGCGGTTTTTTGGAGAGCTGGGCGTGCTCCGAGCAGGCCGGGAGCGCGGTCGTCACGTGCTCGTCGACCTCCGCCGCGATCTGCTGGTCTGTCCCGGCGGCGACCGGGACACGTGGCGTCGCACCGCCGACCAGTACAAGGTCAACTTTTCAGGCCGCCAAGGCTATGCGCGGCTCGCCCTTGACGCGGGGGTTCCGATCGTCCCGGTCGCGCACGTGGGCGCGCAGCACAGCTTGTATGTGCTCTCGGACGGGGCGCGGCTCGCGCGCGCGCTGGGGCTCCCGCGGGCGGTGCGCGCGGAGATCTGGCCGGTGCACCTCTCGGCGCCGTGGGGCTTGGGCATCGGGCCCATGCCGCACATCCCGCTTCCGGTCACGCTGCGCTACCGCATCGGTGCTGCGATTCAGCCCGTCGGAACCGTAGAGGAGGTGGACCACGCCGTCCGCGAGGCCATTCAGCGCGAGCTCAACGTGCTCCGCGACGACCAAGCCACGCTCCCGCAGCGGGTCCGCGAAGGGGGCAAGCGGCTCGGTCGCGCGCTACGGAGCCGCAGACCATGACCGATCCCGCCGTCCTCCAGCACGCGCTCGACGCGGTCGTCGTCGTTGAAGCCGGAGAAGCCTATTGTTCCGGCGCAGGGGTGCGCAGCGCAGCGGGCTCCTTGTACGTCGTGACCGCGTACCATTGCGTCGCGGACGGGGGCCGCCCGTACCTGCGCTGGCGCGATGGCACGGCCCGACGTGGTCGCGTGGTCGCGCGTCAACCAGCGGATGACCTCGCGCTGATCCACGTCGATGACGCCGCGCCCGGCGCTGCGGCCGAGTTTGCCAGCTTGACGATGCAGGATGGCCCGGTCGTGCAGGGCGCGGAGGTGTGGGGCCTCGGCCATCCGTTCGGGCTGCTCAGCGGTGGGCGTTTGGCCGGGGTCTTGGAGTGGAGCGTGACGCACGGCGTTGTGTCGGCTGCGGGCGGGTACGTGATTCAGACAGATGCCGCGTTGAACCCTGGCAACTCGGGCGGACCGCTCGTGGACGATACCGGCGCGCTGATCGGGGTCGTGTCGCGGAAACTGAAGGCGGATAACCTTGCTTTTGTCAGCACTCCTGCATCGGTGCGCAGCCTTTTGGACAGCGCAGACGCTACCAAGGACCGCGTCGTCGGCCCCTCCATCGGCGGGAGCTACGGCCTCGGGTTGATGCTTGACGCCGATCAATCCACGTGGGGCGGTGCCTACGCGTGGGCTGCGATCCGCGATCGTCTCGTGCTCGACGCCTCGCTTGGCCTCGCCCCGGCCGCAGGCTGGACCTTGCAGGGCGACGTCCACATGATGCTCCGCCAGCGGCTCGGACATGGCGCGCTGACCGCCACCTTCGATCTGGGAGCCCAGCTGGGTTGGGACAGCGGCGAGGATGCCCGTGGCGCGTGGCTGGGCGGCGCTGCGCAGCCCAAGCTTGGCGCACGCGTAGGCTTCAACTCGGTGCTGTTTGGCGTCTGGTACCACCCCGGGGATCCGCACCTGTCGCTGACCTTGCAGCTCGCTTGGCCTGGGCGAATCGGGGTTTTTTAGGCGGCTCGCCTGGGAATCGCCGGCGGATGTATCGGCGGCTCAAAATCGATCGACGCGGCTTCGTTTTCGATGTAGCGGGCGCGCACGCCACGCGTCCATTATAGCGCGACCGGCTTTGGAGCCCCCATGCGCAGCTTTCCCTCCCCTCTACTTATTCCCGCTTGTACCTTGACTCTGCTGTCGCTCGCCGGATGCCCGGCCAGCATCACCGGCACCGACGACAACACGCCGGTGGACGACACCGCGGTAGAGGTGGACGACACGGGGGGCGACACCGGCACCCAAGAGGGCGACACCGTCGGACCCGACCTGCCGGCGTGTACGGCCGCGCACGGCGAAGGCGATCTCGTCGCGCTCTCCGGCGTGGTGTTGACGCCCGACGGCGCGGTGGCCGGCAGCGTCGTTTACCGGCGCTCGACCGGCTTGATCACCTGCGCTGGGGAAGACTGCGACAGCACCGGCGCCGAGGTGATCTGCACCGAGGGCGTCATCTCTCCGGGACTCATCGACGCGCACAATCACTTGCAGTACAATTCGCTTCCTCCCTGGCAAGTTGGCCCCGAGTTCGAGGACCGCTACGAGTGGCAGAGCGACGACCGCTACGACGACTTCAAGCAGGCCTTTAACGGCATCAAAGACAGTTACACCTGCGAGATCATGAAGTGGGCCGAGCTTCGGGAGCTTGTGCACGGCACGACCTCAGCGGTCGGCAGCAGCGGCGGCGACTGCATCCACTTGCTGGTGCGCAACCTCGACGAGAACAGCGGCAGCTCCGGTATCTCCGGGTATGACCTCACGTACTCCTCGTCCAACGTCACCAGCTCACTCGATGAAGCGGACGGCGCCAGCTACACCAGCGCGCTCGCGAGCGGCTCGAGCGACGCCGTGCTGGAGCACGTCGCCGAGGGGCGCAACGGCGCGGTGCGCGACGAGATCGACTGGATGACCGAGATCGGCATGGTCGGCCCGGGTCAAACCTATGTGCACACCTCCGACGCCTCTACCGAGCAGCTCGCCCAGATGGCCGCCGACGGCACCAGCATCATCTGGTCGCCCCGATCCAACCTCGCGTTGTACGCCACGACCACGCCCATCGCGATCGCCGACAAGCTCGGTGTCTCCTGGGCGATCGGCACCGACTGGACCCCGTCGGGCAGTATGGCGCCGACCCGCGAGCTCGCGTGCGCCGCGGAGTGGTTGTCTACCAAGGGCAACCCAATTTCTGACGTGCGCCTCCACGAAAAAGTGACGGTAGACGCCGCACGTATCGTTGGTCTGGACGGGGTCCTCGGCGTGCTCGCCCCTGGATATCGCGCCGACATCGCGGTGTACGACTGGTCCAAAACCCCGTACCGCGGCATCATCGACGCCGGTCCCGCCGCCACGCGCCTCGTCGTGATTGAAGGGCAGGCGATCTATGGCCGCGACGACAGCGGCGGCTGGAAGGATGTGCTCGCCGAAAACCCGGATTGGTGCGAGACCATGGACGTGTGCAGCGGGCAGCGCTTTGTCTGCTTGCAGGCCGCAGCTTCGGGGGACGACGCCCAGACGCTCGCGGACGTCGAGTCCACGCTGGAGACCGCCTTGGCCGCTGAGGCCTCGGGGATGGCGTCCGGCTACGAATACGCCGCCGAGCTCTACCCGCTGTTCGAGTGCGAAGACTCGCGTTCAAGCTGCGATCTCTCCGCTCCCGCCGCTGGGGACGATGATGGCGACGGCATCGACGATGCGACGGATGTGTGCGTCGGCATCTACGACCCGTTGCAGTGGGACACCGACGGAGACGGCGTAGGCGATGACTGCGACGATTGCCCGCTCGCCGCCGACACCTCTGACTGCGCGACCGCTGCCGGAGACACCGATGGCGACGGCGTGTTGAACGAAGACGACAACTGCTTGTACATCGCCAACGCCGACCAGACCGACGGCGATGGGGACGGCGTCGGCGACGCCTGCGATGCCTGCCCGGATGAGCCCAACCCGGACGGGGCCGGGTGCTCGCTGCGCATCCAGGACGTGCGTGACCCTTCGTCTCCCGCCCACCCCGCGGAAGGCACCGTGGTCACCATCTCCGGCGTCGTCACCGCGACCGCCGCGTATGGCTTCTTCGTGCAGGATCCGGCGGGCGGCGACTACTCCGGTCTGTACGTCTACGACTACGGCGACAACGTCGTGTCCGCTGGCGACACCGTGACCGTCGGCGGGAGCTACACCGAGTACTACGAGTTCACCGAGCTTATCAGCCCGACCGTGACGATCACCGGCTCCGCGGCGGTCCCCGCGCCCCTGCTGGTCTCCGCATGCGACGTCGGCACCGGCGGCGTGAACCAAGAGGCCTATGAGTCGATGCTCGTGCGCGTCGAGGACGTGTCGGTGACGAACGCGAACCCCGATGATCCCAATGATTACGACGAGTTCGAAGTCGATAGCTGCTTGCGCGTCGATGATTACGTCTACGCCGATCTCGATCAATCTGCGCTGGGCACCGACTACGCGAGCATCACCGGAGTGTTGATGTACGGCTACTCCAACTCCAAGCTCGCGCCCCGCGACGCCGCGGATCTGGTGCAATGATGCGGTGGGCTGCTGGTGCGGTGTTTTGCGCGTTGGCGTCCGGGCTCGCGGTGGTGCTCGTCGCGGGCTGCTCGGGCGACGAAAAGCCCGTGGTATCGCCGATCGCTGAGCCGAAAGCCGAGGTCGCGCCGTCGACCGACGTCGCTGTTCGGGTACCGGCAACGACGGAGCATCGCTTCGCTGCGCGCCACATCCTCGTCAGCTGGCAAGGCACGGTCGGCGCGCTCCCGAACGTGTCGCGCACGCGCGATGAAGCCCGCGCCCGTGCCGAAGAGGTCGCCGCGAAGATCAAGTCTGGCAGCGACTTCGCGGAGCTCGCCAAGGCCTACAGCGACGACTCCTCCGGGCCGCGCGGCGGGGCGCTCGGCGGCTTTGAGGCGGGGACGATGGTCGCGCCCTTTGAAGCTGCGATCAAGACGCTGAAGGTCGGCGAGGTGAGCGGCCTAGTCGAGACGCCCTTCGGGTTTCACCTGATCAAGCGTGAGGCGCTCACCGAGATCCACGTTGCGCACCTGCTCGTCAGCTGGGCCGGTGCGGCGAACGCGCCCAAAGGCGTGACCCGCAGCAAAGAAGAAGCGCGGGTCCGAGCCACCGAGGCGCAGGGCAAGGCCTTAGCCACGCCGGACAGCAACGCATGGATCGATGTGGTCCGCGGCTATTCGGACGCACCCTTGAAGGATGACGGCGGTGATCTGGGCTGGATGGCGCCCGGTCAGATGGCCGACGTGCTGGACAAGGCGGCCTTCGACTTGGACGCGGGCGCGGTCAGCACGGTGATCGAGACGCCTGTGGGCTTTCACGTGCTGCGGCGCCTCGAGTAGGCGCATCGGTGATGCGCTGGACTAGGTCAGCGCGATGCGCGTGCGCAGCACGGTGCACGCGCCGGTCATCAGCGCATCGGCGAGTCCCACAACCGTGCGGTCCTGCCAGCGCTCCATGGGTGTGCCGCGCGCCCAGTCGTTGAACAAGCCCATCGCCGGACCACACCAGATCTGGTAGTCGCGCTTGCGTGCGCTGTCGCCCATGCGCGCCCAGCGGCTGGTCATGCCGAGGTACCAGCGGAAGCACAGCGCCATGCGGTGGTGGGTGTCCTGCTGCGCGCGATCGGCCTCGCGAGGGTCGCGGGCGGTCCAGTATTTCGCGGTGTCGGCCCAGACGTCTTCAAAGCTGCGACCGAGGATCTGCTTCTCGATCTTGTCGCGCTGCGGCTTGGGGACGTTCTCCCAGGCGGCGTGCTCGCGGTACACCTCGTACAGCAGCTGGGCGCGCTGCGCGTAAAGGCTGCCGCGGCTGAGCACCTGCACCTTGGCGCCGATCTCGAACATGTCGGGCGCGGGGCCGTTGGTCACGTCCGCGTAGCCTGCTTGAGCCAGCATCTCTTTGACGATGTCGCTGGTGCCGGCTTCGACCGTACATTGGTTGATGCTACCGGTGAGCACGTAGCCGGCGCCCATGGTGAGCGCAGCCGCGAGGGATTCGGGGTCGGCGATGCCGCCCGCTGCGCCGATGCGCGGGACCACCGCGTAGTTCTGCTCGGCTTGCACGCGATCGCGCAGCCGCCGGAACACGGGCACCAGCACGGACAGCGGCCTGCCGTCGGTGTGACCTCCCGAATCGGCCTCGGGCGTGACGTCCTCGGCGATGGGCACATGCGCCGCCAGCTCGGCCTGACGCGCGGTGATCCCGCCGCTCGCGACTAACTCTTGTAGCAACTTGGCAGGAGCCGGGCGCAGAAATGGCTCGGCGACCTCGGTGCGTGACACCTTGGCGAGCACGCTGTTGGGTGCGACGATGCGCCCGTTCTCCTCGCGGATGTTCGCGAGACGGAAGCGCGCGACCGCGGGCGTCAGGCCCATGTACGCGCTCGCGGAGATGGTCCGTACGCCCTTGCTCAGGTACAGATCGACGGTGGACTCTTCTACGCCGGGCTCGCCGGGGTTGTGAAGCAGGTTGAAGCCGCAGGGTAGGTCGCCCAGCTCGCTCTTGATGCGCACCACCGCTTGCTCCACGGTCTTCAGGTCGAGACCGCCAGCGCCGTAGAAGCCGATGTACCCGGCTTTGCCCATCGCGATCACCAGCTCGGGACTCGCGATGCCGCCGGCCATCGCTCCAGCGATGTACGCGCGCTTGACCCCATGTGCCGCCTTGAAGCTGGCGTCGCCGAGGCTCTCAGGGGTGACGGCGGGGACCACCTTCTCTACGGTGCCGTGGCCATGCGCGTCGGGGAGCCCGTCGTACCAGCGACCGTCACGCCGGTGCAGCGGGCGCTCGGGGTTCTTCAGCGCGTCTGCAAGTTCCTGCTTGGACAGCGGCGCGGAGGACACGTTCACCACTTGCTCGAGCGTCTCTGAGCCCCAGCGCGTCGTGACCGTGAGGGTCTGCGCGGAGGTCTTGACGATGCGCACGGTGACATCGCCGTCGTTCAGCGTCGCGTCCGGTTGGTCAGCGACGAGCGCCACGAGATCCGCTGGGGCAGCGGCATCGAGCGCTTGAGACAAGGAGCGAAGGTGAGGCTCGGTCGAGCCGGCCAGATAGGGGCGGAGATCCATGCCCCCGTCTAACCAGCTGAGCTCAGTAGGCGCAGGCCGCGAGGAAAGACTCGGGACGAGGGTCTTGCTCCCACGCTCGGATCAGGCGGTCGGCAGGCGACTCTCCGGAGTTCACCTGGACGATCAGCGGCGTGAGCAAATCGCGGTCTTCCTTCAGGCGCGCCAACCCTTGGTCGGCGATCGCGACGATCTCGCGGGCCAGATCGGCGGTCTTCTTTCCCCACAGCTCGCCGGACAGGCCGTGCTTGCCAGCGGACAGCTGCGCGCTCATCGGGTCTCCCGCGACGTTGCGCTCCACAAAGGCGAGCGCTTCATCCAACGCGCCGTACAGCAGGCCGAACCAGAAGGCACCGAACGCCACGGCGAGGTCGACCGACACGCAATCTGCGCCGCGGATCTCCAAGGTGCGCTTGATGCGCACCTCGGGGAACACGCTGGTCTGGTGGAGCTCCCAGTCCGACATCGTCGGGTAGTGGCCCTCAAAACCTTCGGTCATCCAGGTCCGGAAGGTCTGCCCGTTGGCCGCGGTCCAAAGACCACCGACCTTCAGGAACATCATCGGCGTGTCGAGCAGGTAGTCCACCCAACGTTGATGGGTGTAGCCTTCGCGCACGGCAGCGGGAAAGCCGGTGCGGGCGGGATCGGTCTGGCTCCAGACGAACGAACGGTAGCTCCGCCAGCCCGTCGCGCGCCCTTCCGCGACCGGACTGTTGGCGAACATCGCGGTGTTCAGCGGCCCGAGGCCGAGCGACACCTTGAACTTTCGCGCGCAGTCGGCCTCATCGGCGTAGTCAAAGTTGGCCTGGACCGACGTGGTTCCTTTCATCATCCACGCGGCGAGGGGGCCCACTTTGGGGAGGTATTCGCGCATGATCGCGTACCGGCCTTTGGGGACGTACGCGATGGAGTCGATGGGCGCGTACGGCGTCAGGCCTGCGGCGACCCAGTGATGATCCTTGCCAGCGGAGATGTCGTCTACCAGCATGTTTCGGTTGGTTCGAATCTCGTTGTTGAGATCCTGCAACGTGGCGAAAGGCCGCCCCGAGAGCTCCACCTGCCCGCCGGGCTCCAAGGTGATGCTCGCGCCGGTGCTCGCACCGGTCGCCGTACGTTCCTCCAAGGCGATCACGTTGTCCCCCTGCGCGGATCGCTCGACGTAAGGCTTCCAATGGGTGCGCCGCTCGAGCTCCGACAGGATCCAGCGGATTCCGTCCGGCTCAAAATAGCCGATCGAACGCCCGTCGCTCCGCACCACCGCCCGCTCGTACTCGCCGCCAATCCACTGGTTCGGAGACCCATACTCGGAGAACCGGGAGAGCAGATCGACCAGCGTGAGCCGTTCGGCGGCGGGAGTAGAGGTGGCTTCTGGGGACATCCGAATTCCGGGGCGAGGGGCAGGCAGCAGGGATGAGGCGGGAGGATAGTCACCGGATCCGCTTGCGGCCATTCCTTCTGGACGGGTACGTTGGGGGAGACGCTGTCGAGGTCACCATGAACACGGTTTTTTCCGCCATCCGCTCTCCGGCTCTGCTCCTGCTCTCGGGGATCGCGATTGGCGCATCGGGCTGCGTGCCGGTGTTGACCAGCCCGGACGGCGGTCCCGATGACGACGCGCCTTGGGTCGCCCCCGAGAACAGCTGGCCGATGGGCGAGGTCCCCGAGTCCCTAAAGGGCGAGGGATGGAGCGACGGGGACGTGGTGAAGGACGCGCGGTGGACCGATCAGTTCGGCGCGGAGGTCTCGCTTTGGCAGTTTTACGGGCGGGTGATCGTGCTCGACTTTTCGACCCTGTGGTGCGGCCCGTGTCAGGTGCTCGCCGCCGATGTGCAGGCCACCGCGGATGACTACCCGGACGACTTGACCTACATCACCATCCTCGTCGAGGACCTTGACGGCAACGTGCCCGACATCGAGGAGCTCAGCTACTGGGGAGAGTACTTCGAGATCACGTCGCCGATCGTCTCCGATACGGCGAACGTCGCGCCCACGCTGTTGCCCGACAGCTCGTACCCCGGCTTGTTCCTTGTCGACCGCGATCTGGTCATCCACGGGCGCATCGACCCCGCCAGCGATGAGACCATTCGCGCCGAGATTGAGAGCGCATTGTAGCGCGGGTCGGTTACATCCCGCGCCCCTGAACGGAGCGCGTTTTATGTACCACGACTTCCTTATTCTCGGTGGCGCCGGTCTCGTCGGCATGCAGGTGTGCCGGCACATCGCGCACGATCTGAAGCCGCGCCGTATCGTCGTCGCGTCGCTTTTGGAGGCGGAGGCCACGGTCGCGTGTGCGCGCCTCGAGTCCGAGTTCCCCGAAGTCAGCTTTGTACCGGCCTGGGGCAACTTGTTCGTCCCCCGCGAGATGGCTCACACGCCCCGCTCGCAGATCCTCGGCGATCCTGCGCTCCGCAAGCGCCTGCTCGACGCAGTGTACGAGGACTTCGCGACAGCCTACGAAGGCAACCACCTCGTGTTCTTGATCCGGCGCCATCGCCCCGAGGTCATCGTTGACTGCGTGAACACCGCCACCGGCTTCAGCTACCAAGACGTTTTTGACGGCGCCGCGCGCGTCCGCAGCTGGATCGGGGAGAAAGGCTACGACGCCAAGGGCGTCAACGACCTCGAGGGCTTCTTGCTCTCCCAGTCCGTCCCCCAGCTGATCCGCCACGTGATGTTCCTGCACAACGCGACCACCGAGTACTCGACCGCGGTCTACGTGAAGGTCGGCACCACCGGCACCGGCGGCATGGGCCTCAACATCCCGTACACCCACAGCGAAGACCGCCCGTCCAAGAAGCTCCTTGCCAAGAACGAGGCGGCGTTTGGTCACACGGGACTGCTGTTCCTGCTCGCACGCACTCCCAACGCGCCGATCGTCAAGGAGGTCAAGCCCGCCGCGATGATCGGCTACCGAGCCGTTCAGGTGATGGAGGCCAAGGACCGCTTCGACAATTCGGACCTCTACACCGCCAAGTCCCAGGACTTGTCATCGGGCACGCTCGGGCTCCGCGACGACGCCGCCGGCTACGAAAAGTCGGGACGCTTGCGGGTGCCTGTCGTCGACACCGGAGAAAATGGCGTGTTCACGCGCGGCGAGTTCGCGGCCATCACTGCGCTCGGTCAGATGGAGTACGTGACCCCCGAAGAGATCGCCCACACCGTAGTGCTGGAGATCCGCGGCGCGAACACCGGCCAAGACACCATCTCAGCGCTCGACGGCTCGGTGATGGATCCCAGCTACAAGGCGGGATTGGTGCGCAACGTCGCGCTGTCTGACTTGGAGACGGTGGAGAAGGAGAGCGGGATCGCCTCAGTCGCGCTCGGTCGCCTCGGGCCCCCCGAGCTCTCCAAGTTGCTCTTTGAAGCGCAGTTGTTGCGCCTCGCGTGCGGCACCTTGGACGCGGTCACCGCCATCGACCCCGCCGCGCTCGCCCAGAAGTGCGCCGAGGTGCTCCACACCAGCGACGTCGTGCACACCGCACCCTCCATCGGCATCCCCATCCTGATGCCCGATGGCAAGACCCTGCTCCGTGGCCCGCGCATCAACGTGCCCGAGGTCGTGGGGCACAACGTCGCCGTGTCCCTCGGCGACGCCAATCAAGTGGATGCCTGGGCGCGCAAAGGCTGGATCGACCTTCGTCCGTCCAACATCGAGCATTGGCAGGCTCGCTTCCGCAAGATGCTCCGGGGCCGGGCAACCCTCCGCGAGCTGGGTTCGGCTGCAGCGAGCATCGAGAGCTTCATGGCGACCGGGTTTGAGATCGGCGAGGTGGTCGCTTGGATCTTCAACAACGAGATGGGCGGGTACCGAGTCAAGTAGGGGGGAGGCGGATAGTTTCGTAGCCGCCTCCTGCGCTGTGCCGCGGCCCCTGCCTGTAGGCGCGGGGGCCGTGCCGGATCACGCCATCTTGCCCCAGAGTCGTGTCTGCAAGCTCGTCGCGCGGGTGACGCGCCGCTTCAACGCCTCGCGCAGCACGTCGGGGTCACCGCACACGGTGAGATTGTTCTGGGCGCGAGAGATGCCGGTGTAGATCAGCTCCCGCGTCAACAAGGTGGTCTCCCGGTCCGGCAACACCACAACGGCGTGCAAGAACTGGGAGCCTTGACTCTTGTGGATGGTCATCGCGAAGGCGGTCTCGTGGGCGGGCATCGCTGAAACTGGGACAGCGCGGACTTCGCCCTCCTTCTCGGTCGGAAACACGACCTCCCAGCCGCTGGTCCCACGCGTGGTCAGGCCGATGTCCCCGTTCCAGAGTGCGTGCTCGTAGTCGTTCTCGGTGACGAGCACGATGCGCCCCACCCACCAGACGCCCCGCCGGTGCTTGGAGCCTACAGGGAGCTTTGCGTGGAGCGCGCTGCAGATTGCTTTATTGAGCCCTTCTACACCCAACGCGCCCTTGCGATGCGCGGACAGCACTCGAAGCTCGTCGATGCGCTTCAACGCATGGGCTTGTACCGTGGTGTCGTGTGGTGACTGATCGAGGGGAGAGAGAATGTCCGCGTAGGTGGCGACGATCTCGTCCATTACTCCAGCATGAACATCCCGACCTGCGTGCTGAAAATGACGCACCGACCCCACCCCGCTGTGAAGGAGCGCTTGCTCTGCGTCCAGCAGGTGCTGGGCTTCTGTGCTCGAGTCGGAGGTGTTGGACGCGTTCGCGAGCGCATAAATCGGGCGTTCCAGCTCTTTGTTTGTGAATCGAAACGCCCGCGTAAAGTGAACCATGCCGCCCGCGATAGGGGGAGCCGCTGCGTCGACGCGCCCTGCCACGGCGTCGGGGCCGAGCACCTCGACGATGCGCGACGCGGCGAGGGGAGGGAGCCTGATCCCGCCTGCACCCGTGCCTGCGGTCAAATCGGCGAGCGCGCATCCGGCCTCGACGCTCGCGAGCTGGTTGCGGTCGCCCAAAAGCACAAGGCGAGCGTTGGACGAGACGGCTTCGACGAGCTTGCACATCATCGCGACGTCCACCATGGAGGCTTCGTCCACGATGACGACATCGGCGGCCAGCGGATCCGATCGCCCGTGGCGATATCGGGACGGGGTGCGAGGTTGCCAGCCAAGCAAGCGGTGGAGCGTGACCGCCTGCAAGGTGCCCAACCACGCCCAACCGGCGTCCCACGACGCATCCGCGTCTGACGTGGGCCGCGTACACAGGGACTGGCGCATGCGGGCTGCGGCTTTGCCTGTGGGGGCGGCCAGCGCCACTCGAGGTGCCTCGCGGCCGGCCCGAGCCGCGTCGGCGTACAACGCCAGAAGCACCTTGCGGATGGTCGTCGTTTTTCCTGTTCCCGGCCCGCCGGAGATGATGGTCGTGCGCGACAACGCTGACATCGCCGCAGCAAGCTGTTGCGCTTCATCCTCGGGCTTTTTGGGAAAAAGCTTAGAGAGATCCAGCGCGAGTCCGTCAGCGTCTACCTCCTGTGACGGCAGATAGGCGGCACGATCCATCAGCGCCGCCGCGAGGCGTGCCTCGTACTGTGCCATCCGCGTCAGTTGCAGCAAGCCGCCCTCGTAGACAAACGGCGCGGCTCCTGCGCTCACCACGAGGGGACTGGCCGCTACGGCTTCGTTCCAGGCCGCAGAGTCTGCGGGCCAGCCTTCGGTAGCCTTGGCGGACAGCGTGGGGATCTCCGAGAGTCGCACTCCGGTGTGTCCCATCCGTGGCGCACGTACCGCGAACGCGAAGGCCACCAGCACGTCGACGTTGGATTCCCCGGCGATCGCGGCCAACCGATCGACCGTGTGCACGTCGGAGAGGTCGAGCACGCCGTGGTCGACAAGGGGTGCGGCCCGCGCTGCCAACGCTTCGCTCTTCAAAGTAGGCATCAAGCTCATAGTTGCTCCACGCGACCAAGCAGTCGGGACAATCCATCAATCACTGCAAAAGGCGGCTTGTCGATGAACACGCCATAGGGCGTGCCGTCCGGACCGGTGGGGCCGCCCGCGCCCTCCATACCGCGCACGAAGAGATAAGCCGCGCCTCCGACATCGGTCTCATAGGAATAGCCTTTCTGTCGCAACGACAGATAGCGGTGGAGAGCGGTCAGGTAGATGACGTACTGCACGTAGTAATGCTTACGAGCGATCTCCGCGGCCATCCAAGGGCGGGCGTAGTGCCCCATCGCAGAGCGAGCGACGCGCCCGTCTACACGAGGACCAAGGGTGTTGGTCTTGTAGTCTGCGACGAACCACTTGCGCGCCCCGTTGACGTCTGCGCGGAACACAAGGTCCATCGCGCCGGTCAGGTACCCAACGAGCGGTCGGAAGCCCATCGTGCGGACATGGGCGAGGTAGCCCGGGGGCATCGGGTCGTCCGGGCGCGCCGCGCCGATCACCGCCGCCAGCTCTGTGCCATGCACCACGAGGTCCGATTGCTCGGCGTCCTCTCCACGCCCGATCGCGATGTCGAACTTGAGCTCGTCCAGCCTGTCATTGTCGGGAATGTCTGCGAGCCGAAGCCCCCCAAGCTGGGGTCCGAGCGGCGTAGCGAGCATGCCCGTCAGGGCGTCGCGCAGCAACGCATCATGCTGGTCCTTGGGAAACCCGGCGCGCTGGCCCTGAG
>CAIUMM010000047.1 GCA_903900265.1 uncultured Pseudomonadota bacterium | reverse complement strand
GCCCCAGGGGAACCGGCGCTCGAACGCCGGCTCCCCACCACGGGGCTCCCGACCTCTAACAAAGCGGCTGCGCGCCGCCTACAACAGCGGCAAACTGCGGCTACTCGTCGAAATCAGGCGGGTTTGGGGGATCGGTGACACGGGCGTACATGTTCGAGTTCGCGGTGCCCCTGGCGACGCGCATCATCGCGCTGCGGCGTGCCGGGTCGAGCGCGGTCGATTTGCAGCGCGGCATCGACGAAGAGGCGCGGTCGCTGCTCGCGGGGCGCCGAGCGTGAGCATCCACCAGCTCGGGAGCGGCGAGTTAGCGAACGACCTGGGCGGGAAGGCCTCCGCGTGGGTTCGCCTCCATGCTGCGGGACTGGCGGTTCCGGATGGGTTTTGCATCCCGGCGGGCGAACCGGTGGACACTCAGGCCATCGGCGTGGCCCTCACGGCTCTCTTCGCGCGGAGCGGCGTTTCGGCGCTCGCGGTTCGCTCATCGGGGATCGGGGAGGACGGGGTGGACTCGGCGCTCGCCGGGCTGTTCGAGTCGTTCCTGGATGTCGAGCCGACAGCGGAGGCCGTTGCCGAGGCCGCCGAACGCTGCCGCGCGGCGGGCCGGGGGGCCAGGGCGACCGCCGCGCTCGGGCGTGCCGCTGATGTCGGGGTGCTGGTCCAGCAGATGGTCGTGCCCACACGCTCGGGCGTCATGTTCACTCACGACCCCGTCAGCGGAAGCGTCGGCGCGGTGGTTGACGTGGTGGAAGGCCACCTTCGGCACCTGGTCGACGGCACCGCAGACGCCACCCGCGTGCGACTCGGCGATGCGACGGGCGGTTTCACGAGTGGGGAATGCGCAGCGCTCCGCGATTTGGCAGCCGGCGTGGAGCGTGTGCTTCGCAGTCCGGCTGACATCGAATGGGCCAGCGTGGACGGCACCATCGTTCTGCTCCAAGCGAGGCCGATTACAGGCCTCGGTGTCCCCGTGCCCGCGGGCCTCACGCTGGTCCCCGTCGACGGCTCCGCTGCCGCGCGGCTGCCCAAGGCCGTGCTTCGACACGACAAGTTGGAGCTTCGGCTCCTCGCCGCGCGGCTTGGCATCGGGATCTCCGCCGGGTTCGTTGGCCTGGCGAACTGCGCCACGGCGTCAGACCGTGACCTCGCCGCCGCCGCGCTCGCCGATTGGGGCGAGTTCATCGCCGTGTTGCTGGAGCCGTTCGCTCTCGACGGTGGCATCCACCGAAGGTTCGGTACAGGGACGACCGCCGCGGCCGACCTTCGAAAGTTCTGTGGCCCCGTGGAGACGCGACACCCGTCGTTCGCCTTTCTACTCAAAGAACTACAGGAAACTGCCATGACGGGGGTCGCCGTCGCGGTCGACGGCGGCGGGGTCAGGGTTGAGGTCATCCACGGCCACTTCATCACCAAGGGCTTCGAGGATCCCAGGGTGTACGAACTGGACGCCGTGGGTGAGGTCATCAGGACGGTGCCCGGCCTCCAGACCATCGCCGTCGAGCTGGTCGGGGGCCAGACCCGGCGTGTGCAGGTTTCGACCCCGGCCTCGCTCAACGCCGAGCAACTCCGGGAGGTACGTCGCGCGACCACGTTGCTCGCCAAGGACCACCCAGGTGCCGGAATCGAGTTCGGCTACACCCCGGATGGCCAGTTCTTCCTCGTGGATCTCTACAAGAGCGCGGCCGTGGTCCCGCCGACTCGTGCGGACGTGCTGAGCGAGGGGGTCGTCGCTGGTCGGGTCAGGGTGGTCGAGGTCCAGCCCGACGCGGTGGAAGCGAGCATCGAACGTCACATCCATTCGCGCCCGACCAGTGTCGGTGACTCCGCGATGGAGCCTGAGATCCTCGTGGTCAGCCGCCCGTTTCACGTCCTCGACCAGCTCATCTACGCCGCCCACCCCGGAGCTCTCGGGTTCATCTGCGAGGGCGGGGCGCTGCTATGTCACCTTGCGGTGGTGATGCGAGAGCGCGGGGTACCCGGTCTCCTGCTGCCGAACGCCACCCGAGACTTTGTGGATGGCGAATGGGTCACGCTCGACACGCGGCCTGGCTCAGCCACGACCATCACCCGGCGTTGACGCCCACTCGTAGAGTCCCGCGCGGCCGAGGAACCCGGCGACATCCCAGTTGACCTGCCGCACCGCCTCCCACACTCCGACGTCCAGCAGAGAGTCGGTGTAGACGTGGCCACCCGTCCGGTTGCTGAAGAACCGCCCTAAGGCGTCGAGCATCAGGTAGGTGCCCGTCAGGTCGCGGTTGTCTTCGGCGACGGGCCCGAGCCCCTCGGCGTCTAGCTCCCGGTGGCGCGCGACGTACTGCCCGAACTCGTCAGCGGTGATCAGGAGCGGCTCGACGAGCCCGTCGTTCTGGCCTTCGACGGGGAGCACCTGGAAGACCTTCCATCGCTTCGGCTGCAGGCGGCGGATCAGCGGGCGCATGTCGTCGCTCAGGTTCAGCCGCGTCACGACGGTGTTCACCTTCAACCGCAGGTGCGGATGAGTCGCGAGATCCTCCCAGCAGCGAAGGCAGAAGTCCAGGTACTTCCGGTTTCCGCGGCCCATCGCCTCCATGGTCGCGGGGTCGCTCGCGTCGATGCTGAGCGAGACCCAATCCAGGTTGGGAACCAATTCGTCCCGCAGCGCGCCCACCAGGCGACTCCCGTTCGTGACGAGCATCGTGACGAACCCGATGGCCTTCGCGTGCTGCACCAGCGCTGCGATGTGGGGGCAGAGCAGAGGCTCGCCGCCCACGAAGGTCACCTTCTCTGTGCCCGCCGCGCGGAGCCGGTCGAGGACATCGATCGCCTGGGACTCCGAGAGCGTGGTGGGAATGTCGCGAAAAGTAGCGTAGCAATAGGTGCATTTGAGGTTGCAGTCAGGCCATAGGTGCCACGACACGTTGATCGGCACGGGCAGCCCCCCGGGTCCGGCGGTCATCCAGTCGTCGGGTCTCATGCGAAATGGCCGAGGAGCTTGGTCACGATCTGCTTCCTTAGCATCGCTCGCGGAGAATGCGCGACGCACCCCCTGAACTCCACGCCGAGCCGAGCCGCCACCCAGCGGCGAAATTCCGGATCGATGACGACGACGTCGGAGCTCGCTCTCGCGGTGTCCACGACGTTCACCATCGATCTCGGGCCCAAACCCGCGGTCAGCGCCTCCACATCGTGGAGAGCCGCGAGGCCGCCGACCAGTTCGATCTGGCTCACCACGAACGCCCCATCCTGGTGGTCGAAGGTCTTGCACTCCCGCCGGAGAGCGAGGGCGAGATCCGCAACGATGTCGGCGGTCCGCGCCGCGAACTGGCGCTCAACCATCCCCTGCCTGAGCGGAGACAGGCTGCTCAACCACGCCGAGGCATCCACGTCACGGAGCGTCGTCACTGAACCCCGCAACGCCTGCGTGTTCGACTGGATTGCGGCCTGCAGTAGGTGGTTGGAGGCCAGCGAGGGGTACGCACCAGCGGCGCGCCAGCGTTCCGCCACAAGCGTTGCCGCCGCGCCGACCGGCTCGATCTGGAGGGTCGCCGCTGGGAACACCCGGGCGGCATCGTGATGCATCCGATGGTCAATCACCTCGATCACCTTTCGCGGGTCAACCATCGCGGGGAGGCCGAGGACGTCGCTCGCGTCGACGAGAATGACATGGGAGTCGATCGCGTGCGGCAGCGCAGCGGTGCATCCGAGCTCGGCGAGGACGAAGCGCGCCTCCCCGTCCGGCACCCCGTCGATCAGAGGCACGGCCGTGTGCCCCAACGCGCACAGCAACTCGGAGTAGGCGATCGCACAGGCCACGCCGTCGAGGTCGGGGGACGAGCGCGGCGTGACGAAGAGCGGCCGGCCATCGACGATGGGGAGCGCCACTAGACCGTGACCTCGACCACGAGCCCGCTGTGGTCGCTCAGCTTCATGCCGTCAATCTCGCCTTCCCACGCTGAGGCCACCCGCGAACCGGCCATCCACTCCGCGGGAACGATGATGTGGTCGATGTGGGGGTGTCGGAGCGCTCCCGCAGGTACGCGCTCGGTGCCGGAGGCACAGGTCAGTCCGATGTCCGCCAGCCCCGCCCACAAGGCGCGGCGGGCACGGGTCGTGCCGTAGTAGTGCGGGCCGCCGAGGTTCATGTTCAAATCGCCGGCCACGACGAGCGGCATGCCCGAACGTCGCTCCAGGAGCCGCCGCCACTCCGCGAGTTGCAGAGGAAGTACACGGTCCATCTCCGTCCAGCCCCTGCTGGTGCCCGCCGGCCCTGGGTCCGTCCCCCACGGGAGCACAGTGCCGTAGACCAGGACGTCGCCAACCGGCGATCGCAGGACGGCTGCGACCGTCCGGATCGGGTCGTCAACGGCGATGGACTCGACGACAGGCCAACGGGTCCAAATCGTGGTCCATCGACCTCCGACCCGCCCTGTCGGCCGCTGCACGGTGGACAGGGCGCAGTGCGATGGCGACAAGTCGAGGTCGTCGTGCGTCTCGGTCAGAACCCAGACGTCGGCCGCCTCAGCGACGAGGCGCTCACGGCGGAGCGCGTTCCTGTCCACGCCCGCGGCGTACTCGACGTTCCAGGTTCCGATGCGGAGGGTGGGCATCCTGCCGAGTAGCCCGGGGGCTCGCGCCGTGCCGAGTGGCTCCTTCCTGAAGAGGCTGACCTCGGTGACGGCTCGCCGCAGCCAGCCACCAGACCTCAACCCGGGTAAGAGCCGAGCATGCCGCCTACGCCCACCCCCCCGATACCCGCCACGCTCACCTTCCTGGAACTGGCTGAGGTCGTGCTTCGACAGGCCGGCGTGCCGCTGAGCGCCAACGAGATTTGGGCCGAGGCGGTCCGGCTTGGTCTCGTCGGGCGGCTGCGGAGCCAAGGGAAAACCCCGGAGCAGACGATCGGCGCACAACTCTACAGGGTGAGCCCCGATGATTCACGCTTCTCCCGGGTGGGGGAGCGACCGACGCGGTTCGCCATCCCCGGGATGAAGCCTGCGCCCCCGGGGCCAGAAAGCGGACCCGAAGTGCCCCCGGTGGCGCCGTTGCGCACACGCCTGTCGGAGCGCGAGATGCACCCCGTGCTGGTGCACTTCGCGCACGACGCCTGGGGCGCCCGGTGCAAGACCGTCTTTCACGAGAAATCGCAGAAAGGGTCCGCAAAGCAAAACGAGTGGCTTCACCCCGACATCGTCGGATTCACGTTGCTCACTGACGGGTGGGACGCTGCACCCCGCAATATCGCCGCCAGACTCGGGGCTCGCCCCGTCCACCTGTACTCCTTCGAGCTCAAGCGCGAGATCGATTTCAGCACGCTGCGACAATACTTCTTTCAGGCCGTCTCCAACTCCTCCTGGGCCCACGAGGGCTACCTCGTGTTGTGGATGATCGAGCCGGATCCACCATTTCGTGAGGAGTTGCAACGGCTCTCCCAGAGCTTCGGCATTGGGGTGATTCATCTCCGCCCGGACGCTCCCGGGGACTCGATGATCCTCCACCCAGCCCGGGTCAGAGCCGACGTGGATTGGGCGATGGTCAACCGGTTGTTCAGTGCCAACGAGGACTTCAAGACCTTCATCGAGCAGGTCGACCGCTCCGCCCAGATCAACGACGTCGTGGCGAAGACGTTCGACGACCTTCCGACCGCAGAGAAGCTGGAAGAGATTGCCAAGAAGGCCGCGGTGTCCGGCGCGCGCTCCTGACCGCACCCCAGGTGCGACCTTTGCTCCTGCAGCTCGCCGACGGCACTCGCCTGGGCGACCATAGAGGACTCGTCGTCGAGGTTGTCGAGCGCGACCGCCCGTAGGGCCGGCGTACCCCCGTCAGCCCCAAGCCCGAAGCTGGGACCCGCATCTCGGCGGGAGGACGAGCTGACGCCGGACCCTGTGCTGGCCGGTGCGGATGCCGTCGAGGCTGGCGGCCGGGCGCTCGGGCTGGCGTTCGGAGTGTCCCATCCCACCGATTCCGCCCGCTACCCGGCTCCTTGATCTCTACGCCCGCTACCCGTATCTTTTTGCGCCTACCGGTAGCTGCCCTGAAACAGCCGTCAGGGTAGGCTTACCCGATGCCGCCGCTGCGGACCCGCGCTGCTCTCCTTCGCATCGGCGAAGGGCTCATTGGGCGGTACACGTCTGGGCCCGACGGGGTGCTGCGATTTGAGGGACCGCGCCCGGGGCCGGGCTGGCATCGGCACGACTGGCGTAGCCGCCGTCTGACGGTGCGACGCGACGCTGGGTTCGCTGAGACCGTGGTCGCGCGTCGACGGTGGCTGCGGTACGGGACGACCCAGACGCAGGTGGACATCACGCCGGACGAGGTCGGTGCTACACGGGTAGTGACGCTGCTGATGTTGCTCAAGACGGCGGCCTGGCTGCTCGCCGGCGTGGGGCTGCACACGCACGACGATCCGCTTGACCCCAAAGAAAAGGCGGGTACGCGCCGAACGGTGCAGCGCTGGCTGCACCGCCTGCTCCCCGACGCCACGCGCCTCCAAGGTGCCCTTCGCACCGCCGTCATCGAACGATCCGAGCCTCAACCAATCGAGAAACTCTTCCCGGGAGGTTTGTCCCCCCCGGAGGTCATTCGGTGCCGGCGGTGGAAGGACCCGGACGCGACGTATCGCCTCGCGACCGCGCTTGCATTCCTCGTTCACGGCGCTGCCGCCTTGTCTACCTCTGTGACCGTCCTGTTGGCTGAGGCTCAGAAAGGACTCGACGGACCGCTGGGCACCCCGAAACGCTGACTCCTGCATCGGGCAGGGACGGTGGGACGTCGCCTGCGATCCAAGGGCGGCACCCCCGAAGATCATCCCACCAACCGCGTCGTCGAGGGCACGTTGGGGTCAGGGCATCCTGCCGGCACACCGGAGAACTGCTGCATGGACAGCCCCTGGGCCCTTGCCCGCTACCAAGCCATCGCCGCCTACATCGCGCTTGTTCCCAAGCGGGGCGAGCGACGGAACCTGCTCGAACAGCTCGCCGCCCGAAGCTGGCCGGGACCAGACGGAGAGCCCTTCACGGCCTCAGCCGAGACCTTGCGCGTCTGGGCCCGCCGCTACCGCAACGGGGGACTCGAAGGGCTACGCGACGCCACACCGGCTGTGCCCGGAATCCACGCGCTCACCGAGGACGAGATCGCGATGTTCTGCGCGCTGAAGCGCGAAGTTCCTGCGCGTTCGCTCGACCGACTCATCCAGATCGCCGAGGACCTGCAGTTGATCGCGGCGGGAAAGGCCCGCAGAAGCACCGTGCATCGCGCACTCCGGGCCGAAGACCTCTCCGCGCGCCGCCCGACCGTGCGGGCCCATGACGATCTGGACCGTTTCGAGGCCGGCTTCCCGAACGAGCTCTGGCAGTCCGACATGCTCGAAGGGCCGCTCTTGCCCGACCCGGCCAAGAAAGGCAGCTTTCGTCGCGCCTGGCTCTACACCTTTCTGGATGACCACTCCCGGATGTGCCTCCATGGCCGCTTCTCTTTCAAAGGCGATCTGCCCGCGTTGGAACTGGTGTTCCGACGGTCCTTGCAGAAATACGGAAAGCCGGTCCGGGTGTACTACGACAACGGCGCAGTCTACCGCTCGGGCCACATGCGCCACATCGTCGCGTCGCTGGGAATTCACGGCATCGTGTTCACCAAGGTGCGGCGACCGATGGGACACGGGAAAATCGAAGCCTTCAACCGACTGATCACCTCCGCGTTTCTCGCCGAACTGGCGACAGCGCACATCACCACCCTCGACGGACTCAACGAAGCTTGGCTGGCGTGGTCCGACGGCGTCTACAACGTCAGCGTGCACGGTGAAACAGGCGAACGACCCCGCGATCGCTGGCGGCGTCGCATCGCGCAGGTGGGCTTCGCCGACGAGGACAAGCTGCGCAACGCGTTCCTCTGGACCGAGACGCGAACCCCCGACAAGGCCGGCGTCTTCTCGCTGTTCGGCACCGAATACCAGGTCGGCCCGAAGTTCGCGAAAAAGAAAGTCGAGCTCCGCTATGACCCGGAGAGCCTCACACAGATCGAGGTCTGGTTCGAAGACCGACGGGTCGATCGGGTCACGCCCTTCGTCGTCGGCCGTCACCGGCGACCGCACCCCACCTCCACGCCCGTCGAAACCGCGACACCACCCAAGCCGATGACCAAGCCGTCGACGGGGCCCGACGGCAAGTCACGTCCCGTCGCGAACTGGCTCGGACACCTCGTCTCCGTCCGTCGTTCCAAAAACTTCATAGAACCAACGCCGCAGATGCTCGTCGAAGACGCAGCCCGACACCGCGCCGAGGCGGACGCCGCTGTGTTTGATGTCATCGCCGCCCGCGTGGACCCAGCGGTGCTGGACCCAGCGCTGATCCGGGCCTTTCTCTCCCGCTTCGGGCCCTGGGAACCCCTTCGCGTCGCCGAGTTGGTGGACGCCTTTCTAACGCTTCATCCTCCCGACTCCCACGTCCAGGTGCTTCTGGACACGCTCCACACCCAACTCGCCAAGGAAGCCAAGTCATGAACGCACAAACCCTCCCCGAACCCGCAAAGCTACGTCTCCAAAGCCACTTTGCGTTCGCGCGCCTCCCCTTCCGCAAGGCCGTCGCCCATGACGAGATGTTTGACTCCCGCGCACAACGCGCGTTGCTCCAAGGCCTCGGATTGTGGTCCGAGTTGCATGGAATGGCGCTGATCACCGGGCCCAGCGGCGCAGGAAAGTCCATCACCGTTCGGAAGTTCACGCGCTCTCTGGATGAGTCGCGATTCCGGGTGATCCCGTTCGCCCACTCCCTATCGACGCACACCGGCTTTCTACGTTCACTAAACCGCGCGCTCGACCTGCCGATGCGGCAGCACAACAGCGATATGTTCGACCAAGCCCATCGCCATCTCACTGCCCATGGCCCCGACCGCGGTCCCCATCCCATCCTCGTGCTCGATGACGCCGAGAACCTGCGCCCCGAGCTCTTCGACGTGCTGCGCAGGCTCACCAGCTACGCCATGGACGCCGAGGACCGCTTCAGCGTGCTGATCACCGGCACCGACGCCGTGCTGCGTACCCTCAAAGACCCCGCCATGGAATCGTTCAACACCCGCCTGAGCCTCGTCCATACCCTCCGGCCGTTCAACCTCGAAGACACCCGCAACTACGTCGCCTTCCAACTCCGTCAGGCCGGGGCCCGCGACCAACTCATCAGCGACGCCGCCGTCCGCAAGCTCTTCCAAGCAAGCGGGGGAACCCCGCGACGCATCAACCAACTCGCCCTCCACATCCTCATTCAAGCCGCCATCGCAGGCATCGATACCATCTCCGCCGATTTTATGCAGCAGCACCTCAGCGAACACCCGCTCTACGAGGCCGCGACCGCAGGATGAAAAAACGCATGCTCCAATCCCTCGTACCGCGTGCTTGGACCGGCGACCAAGCCCTGCGTGCCGTCACCCTGCTCCGCGCGATCATCGACGCCATCTGGGCTATCCACGGCGAGGACATGGCCGTGGCGATCGGCGACTGGCCCCAAGAACAATGGCCAGACTTGATGAACTGCGACCTAAAGGACGAGGATGATACCAACGGTCGATAAAAAAGATCGCGGCCCAAGCTAGACAAATCAAGATCGCGATGGTAAATCTCAGGAAGAGGAATTCATGCCCTTCATCCTACAGGTTCACCCCCACCTGACCCCCGAGGCGCTCGTCGAGCGGTTCAAGTGGTGCAAGAACGCAGGCGAGCGTCTGCGCCTGCAGGCCGTCATGCTCAAGAGCGAGGGCTGGTCGGCGAAGGCGATCTCCGACATCTGCAAGCGCCG
>CAIUMM010000046.1 GCA_903900265.1 uncultured Pseudomonadota bacterium | reverse complement strand
TCGTTCCTTGCCAGCGCGGTGCTGAACGTCGGCGCTGCGCTGCCTCACGGTGCCGTCCTTGCCTGCGGGACGATGCGCGGCGGCTTCTCCACGTCCTATGCCTGGTTTGTGCTCGGGCGGGGTCACGTGATCGCGCTTTCGACGCGGAGCGAGGCCAGCCCAAAGGTCGTCGATGTCGCCGGCGACGGGTCAATGTGCTTGTTGGTCGGCGCAGGTCAGCGCCTCGTCGCGGTCTTTGCCGACGGCACCGAGCGCGTCCTGCCGGTAACGGACCGGCCCGCGCACCGGCGGGTGCTGTCGCCGGACGGCGCGCGACTGTGCACGACGGAGCGCGGGGGCATTGTGCGCGCGTGGGACACGCGCAGCGGCACAGAGACCACAACGCCCCAGCGTCCCTCGGGGTAGCTTGTCCCGCCGGCGTTGCCCGGGCACGTGGCCATGGGGCGCAACCTACGCGGGCGAGCGCCCCACGGGGACCAGAGGTGCAACGCCGGTTCCCCACCTACGGGACAGCCTACGACTACCACGCCTCCCTACGCAGCAGCCACCTTGCCGCTTTCGCGCGCGGACCAGCGGAATCACGCGGGTTGGGGGCGGCGGTGACAGCGTTCGACCTCAGGCTCAGTTCGGGTACACATCGTCCGGAGCATTCCCGGTGATGGTGTCTCCTGACCCCGTCCATTCATTGCTGTACCAAATCCCCCCTCCATGCGTGAAAGCCGTGTTGTCCTGTATGGTATTGCCGACGGTCCAGAGCCCGTACACGCCCTGGATCCCCCCACCCAAGTCGGAGGTGTTGTCGCGAATGTCGTTGCCCGACCAAAGCGCTCGCAAGTCGATCCCGTTCTCGTAGGCACCGCCTCCGCCGACTCTCGCGAAGTTCCCCACGATCTGGTTCGAGTCGATAGTGAGGGAGTTGTCGTCGCCATTGTATGGGCAGGCAAGGTAGAGCCCGCCGCCCAACGCGGCCGAGTTGCCGGAGATGACATTGCCGGACAGCGCGCCGCAACCGCGCAGGTACATGCCGCCGCCTCGCTCCAGCGCGATGTTGTCCACCAGCACGCTGTCCTCCACGCGAACACCAAGCCTGAGGTCGACGAAGATCCCGCCTCCCAGGTCGGCGGTTCCGCCCGTGATGGTGAGGTTGCGGACGGTCACATCCGAGGCCGCGATCTCGATCACCTCGCACTGGTCCGGCCCCCGCGTGCAGTCGCTGCCGTCCACCGTCGTCGTGTCAGCGGATTCGACGGCCTCAAGCACGACGGACGAGGAGATCACGACGTTCTCGACGTAGGTGCCAGGGCTCACCCACACGGTGTCTCCCTCGGCGCACATGGCATCCAACGCGGCCTGAATGCTGTAATGCGTGAGACCCGCGACCATCTGATCTACGTACCCGTCACAGTTGTTGTCCACCCCATCGCCGCACTCCTCGGGCGCGCCCGGATGGGTCCAGGGGTTCGTGTCGTCGCAGTCGGTCGCGTCCGTGCCCCCGCTCGGCTCGCAGGAGCGCTCAGTGACACTCAGGTCGCCATAGCCGTCCGCGTCGGTGTCGGCATACCACAGGGTCGCGTCGGTCGCGTCCACGTCAATGGTGCCGTCGCAGTCGTCGTCGATGCCGTTGCAGACCTCCGGCGCGCCTGGATTCACGTCTGCGAGGCTGTCGTCGCAGTCCTCGGCGAGCAGGTACCCGTCGCCGTCCAGATCGTCCGCGTCCGACTCGTCGCAGTCCTGATCGATGCCGTCGTAGGGCACCTCCTCGGCGCCGGGGTAGCGCGCGGCGTCGGCATCGTCACAGTCCGCTGGAGGGGCATGGCCGTCGCCGTCCACGTCGGTCAGGTCCGACCCATCGCAGTCCTGGTCGATGCCGTCATAGGGGATCTCTTCGAAGCATGGAGGCGACGAATCGGTGGGTAGGGGAGTGGCGACGGGCTGACAGGCGAGCGTCAGACAGAGGAGGAGGATGAGTTCAAATCGCATAGGCAGAGTACCTACATGCCGAGTTCAGGTACACCGCGAGGCGTACCTGCGTGGCGGTGCCGTTCTCTTCGAGGACGACCTGGCCCTCTGATGGCGAGGTTCCAGTCCCGTATGACCAGCCGAACCCCCTCAGGTCGACCGCGAAATACGGAAGCTTACAGGGCATTTTTCATCACCAGCCGCCGTTGACGCCGCCAAACGCCCCAAGATCACTCGCCGTCCCGTCCGCATCCAAAATCGCCGGATCCCCAGCATCCCGCGCCGGCGAGGCCGGCTTCAGCGTGAAGTCATCGTTGTCCCAACGCCCGTCATCGGTCGCGTTGAAGAAGCGGGGATCAACGCTGATGTTGGAGGCGCCGGTCAGACCGTCGTAGTCAACGACATTGCCGTACACGAGGTTGTACGTGAACGACGCGTCGATGCCGTCTTCCGAGTAGGCGCCGGTGCCGTGGTTGAACGCGATGATGTTGTTGACGAAGGTCGGCGTGGTCCGGTGGTACTGGCAGATGCCCGCGCCCAGGTCGGTGTCGGTCACCTCGTTGTACACGATGGTGTTGTTCTCGATCTGCGCGTGCGCGTAGCTGCTGTTGGCTTCGTAGGTGACGACGCCGCCGCCGAACATGCTCGCGGTGTTGTCGGAGATGATGTTGGCCACGAGCCACGTCTCGACCGCGCCGCCGATCTGGATGTTCACGCCGCCGCCCTGACCGCCCGCGTCCGCGTCGTTGTCGCTCGCGACGTTGCCCGAGATCCAGTTCTGGGTCACGATCGCGTCGGAGTACGCGAGCCAAAGGCCGCCGCCGTCGCCTGCGGTGTTGTCGACGATCACGTTGCCGGCGATGTAGGGAGCGCCGCCGCGAACGTCGATGCCGCCGCCGTCCGAGCCGTTCTCGTCCATGCCATAGCCGGCGTCGTTGGCGGAGATTTCGTTGTCGATGATCACCGGCGAGCCATTGTAGCTGCGGATGCCGCCGCCGAGGTAAGTCGCGACGGTGGTCGCGTTGGCGGTGATGATGTTCCCTTCGATGGTGGGCGAGCTGTCGTGAACCGTCACGCCCGCGCCTTCCTCCCCGCCGCCGTGGGTGATTGTGAACTCGGCGATGCGGGCCGCCTCGGTCTCGCCGGTCACGAACGCGACGACGCTGTCTACACCGCCGCCGTCGATGATCGTCGTAGCCGCGCCCGAGAGGCTCTCTAAGTTGACCGGCCAACCGTAGAAGTTGATGTTCTCCGGGTAGGTGCCGTAGAACGCGCGCGCCTCAAAGCAGGAGGACGCGCCGGCGATGTCGATGGCCTCTTGCAAGGTGCCGACGGGGCTGCTGAAGCGGCCGTCGCCGGAGGCGCCGGGGGAGGCGTAGACCGGGCAGAAGTCATCGCAGTCCGGAACGCCGTCGCTGTCCATGTCGTCGTCCGCGTCGGAGCGGCCGTCACAGTCGTTGTCCTTGCCGTCGCACAGCTCGGGAGCGCCGGGGTACACGGTGTCGTCGCTGTCGTCGCAGTCATCGCCGCCCTCGGCGTCGGTCACGTGACCATCGCCATCGGCGTCGGTCAGCGGGAGATCTCCCGTGTCCACCGGAGCGTCCCCGGTGTCGGTGTCTTTGCCGGCCGTGACCGGTCCGTCTCCGTCATCCTTCCAGTTCTTCGAGCAGCCCGTGGCGAGCAAGGAAGCAACGGTGACCAGGCTCAGGGAAAGGCTCAGGGACGACAGACGGGACATGATGACTCCGGACGGGCGCGCACCTTACGGATTTTCAAGAGAGTGTCAAGTAGATTGAGCGGGCCGGGCCAAACTCGGGCACCTGTGACCGTCCCACCGACTGTCCCGGGACCGTCCCGGTACGCGTCCCCCGATCGGCGCCCGGACCGACGTTCAGGACCGGAAAACCGCCGTGGCACGGGAGTTGCTCTGTCCTGACCACCATGCTGCGCATCCTCGAATTCTCCCTGCAATCCGATGACCCCGACGCCCTGCTCAGCGGCGCGCTCATTCCCCAACCGCTGTTGGAAAATTCCAAGCCGGCCCACAACGGTTTCATCAACCTGTCCACCACTGCGCCCTTCATTTGTCAGATCCCCGCGGGCGCCTACGTGCTGGTTTTCAACCTGAACGGATGCGGAAAATCGCAGACCGTGCAGGTGAAGAATGGCACACGCGTGTTGCGGGAACGCACAGTCACGCCCATGGTCGAGGGCTACGGCAACCACTGGTTCCCGATCAACGTGTTCTGACCGCAGCCTACGGGCCGCGACCGCGGAACTGTGCGGGATCAAGACCCCAAGCCGCGCACCATCGGTAGACCTGCTTGGTGGACCGGCCGGACAGACGGGCGACCTCGCTGACGTTGCCATCCGCTTCCTTCAAGCGCGCGATCAACGCGTCCCGGTCGGGGCGCTCCGGCTTGGACGCAGGCCGGGATGCAGACTTCGCAGGAGCAGCCTCCGGCGTCGCCTCAGGCGAAGACTCCGCCGAAGGCGGCGCATCGACGGGCGCCGCGTACACGGGTTGCCCAAGTCCAAGCCGACCTTGAACCAGCGACGGGCCCAACACCGCGGCGCCCTCTGCGCGCATCCGAAGCTCGGTCGCGAGCTTCTCCAGCTCCCGCACGTTGTAGGGCCAGTGCCAGCCTAACAGCAGGGCGACGAGCTCAGGATCCAGCGCAACGGCGCCTCCAAGCTGGCCGGCGCCCCCAAGCGCAGCGTAGAACAACGGCAAGATGTCCTCGCGACGTGCGCGCAGCGGAGGCATCGTGACGACGACGTCCGCGAGGCGACCGTACAGGTCCGGCCGAAACGTGCCGCTGGCGGTCGCGGACGAAAGATCCGCGTTGGTCGCGACGACGACGCGAAGATCGACGGGGATCGGCGTGGTGCCACCGACAGGCGTCACCATCCCGCTCTCCAGCGCGACCAGCAAACGCGCCTGCGTAGTCGGCGACAACAAGGCGACTTCATCAAGGAATAACGTCCCATTGTGCGCCGCACGAAGCCAACCGGGCTGCGCGCCGCGGGCGTCGGTGAACGCGCCGGCGGCGTGGCCGAAGAGCAAGCTCTCCGCGATCGGCTCGGGGATCGCCGCAGCATTGACGTGCACAAACAAGCCAACGCGGCCGGAGAGCGCGTGAATCGCAGTCGCCGCGGCGGTTTTTCCAGTGCCGGTCTCGCCCAAAAGCACGATCGTGCGCTTGGTTCGCGCAAATCGCGCAAGGTCCGCGCGCACGGATCGCATCGCCGAAGAGGGCCCGATCAGGCCGGCCATCGCCGCGTCGGAGTCCGCGCACGCCGCCTCGGCGCGGTACAGCAGGAACGTGTCGCCGATCCGCACCACGTCGCCATCGGCGAGGCACACGCGCTGCACGCGCACGCCGTTGCAGTACACGCCGTTCAGGCTGTTCGCGTCCTCGATCTCCACGTGATCGCCCTGGGCGCAGACCCGCGCATGAAAACGCGACATCGAGCGATCGTCGGGGAACGCGATCTGCCCCGCCCCGGGGATGCGCCCCAGCGCCGTGGTCCCGCAGCGCAGCACCCGCTGTTCGGTGCGTGGAAACAGCTCGATCAGCCGGTGAACGAGGGAGGACGTCGAGCGCGGCGCGGCTGACTGGGAGCTGAGCGTATCGTCGGGGATCAAGTGCTCAGGCTAATCGTGTGCGGACGGTTCGACCAACCCGCGAAAGCCAAGCTGCTCAGCCCACAGGCGAGCCCCATCCAACCGACGGACCCCCTCGACGCGGCCCTCGGCGGGGCCTTCGCTCCACGCATGGCCGAGCGCGAGATGCACACGCACCCGGCCCGGCACGCCGACGCCTTCGCAGCGCCGCTCAGCTTGCTCCGTCCAACGCCGAAGACCGCCGAGATCTCCCAACCGCGCCACGGCGCGGGCCTGCACCGCCCGGAGCAGCGCGTGCCAGCCTTCGGGATCGGGCTCGGACACCGCTGGGACGCGTGTCAACAACGGCAACAAACGCTCCTGCGCCGCGGTCGCCGCGGTGCGCTCCGCGCCCGGCCCCCGGCCCGCCATCTGCATCGTCAGCTCGGCGCGCAAGACGTGCGCCACCAGCCGCTCCTCGGCCATATCCGTGGCTCGGGCCAACGCCGACGCGTCGGCCAGCGTGCTCGCGGCCTCGGCGCGTTGCCCCGCGTCCATCTGCACCCGCCCCAACACCCGCGTGGCCAAGCACTCCAACCCGCGCTCCCGCTCCGCGCGCGCGATGTCGAGCCCGCGCCGAGCGGCGCGCAGCGCGTCGGGCATGTCCCCCGCGAGCGAGCGGGCCTCCGCGAGGTTCAAGCACGCCAGCGCCAGATGGCCTCGCCCGCCGACCGCGTCCATCGCGGCCTCAGTGACCGCCTGGGTGAACCGGTCCAGCGCCGCCGCGAGGTCCCCGCGGTGCAGCGCGGTGGCTCCCGCGCCGATCGCCGCGCGCGCCCGCAGCACGCCCCCCGGCGCAGCGCCAAGCACCGCCTCGAACGACGCGCTGGCGCCGTCCAGATCGCCGATGCGCCACGCCACGCGACCGGCCAAAAGCTGACGCGGCAAGGTGTCCGGCGCGCTTCGAAGCAGCGCCAACGCCGACACCCCCTGCCCGCTCGCGTCCAGCCGCTGCGCCTCCGCCACGACCATGTCGGCGTCTTCGGTCTCCTCGGGCGGCAAACACGCGAGCGCACGGTCGGCGAGCGCTTCGGCGTCCGGCACCCGCGCGAGGATCGGCTCCCGCAGCGCCTCGGCGTGCAAGCGCCACTGGTCCCCTTCCGACGAAGCCGCGATCCCGCGCGCCGCCAGCTCCACCAACGCCTCCTCCGGCGGCACCTGCGCGATGCGCCCCAGCGTGACGCGATCCATCGACCCAAACACCGCCGCCAACGCGCCCGCGACGGTCAACGCATCCAGATCCAGAGCTTCCAAGAACGGCTCCGCGTTCACGACCGGCGGGGTGTGCCCCATCGTGAGGTTGTCGCCATCCCGACACGCATCGACCAATTGGAGGAACAAGCCTGCGTTCCCGCCGCTCCAGCGATGGAGCTGATCGGCGGCGGCGGCCAATTCGGACGTCTTTGGCGCCAACGCGTGCGTAGACCGCCGCACATCGGCGAGGCTCAGCGGGTCGAGGGTGATGACCTCGTCAGGCTCCCGACGCGACCAGTGACGGTTGCGGGACTCTGCCGTCAACACCAGCAGGTGCTCGCCGGCATCGAGGCGATCACAGGCGGCGTCGAGGGTGAGCGGATCGTCGGCGGTCACCACGCGGATGCCTCTGCGCCCGCCGGCGTCCCGCGCGACCCCCGCCAACCAGCCGCGCCCGGACAGCGGCGCGCCGCGCACGGCCACGAGCATACCGCGACCGGCGCGCACCGAGTCGAGCACCCGCGCGATCGCGTCGATCGCCGGCTGCCGACCGGCGAGCGGGCGACCGGTAGGCTCCGCAGGACCGAGCGCCCCTAACGCCACGTGCATGTCGGGAAAGCGATCGGCCGGCGACCGGTTGAGCAAGCGCAGTACAAAAGCCTCGAGATCGGCGGGCACCGTGGGATCGATCGACGACGGCGGACGAATGCGCCCCGCGAGCACAAAGCGCAGGATCTCGGCAGGCTCGACGGCCTCGACGGGACGATGCCCGGTCAACAGCAGGTAGAGCGTGGCGCCGACGCCGTACTGATCGGCGCGCGCGTCGACGTCCCCGCCGTCCAATTGCTCGGGCGCGGCCCACGCTGCGGTGCCCACCATGGTGCCGGACTGCGTGACCGGGTCGTCCGAGCCCAAATCCGCGACGATGCCGAAGTCGGTGAGCACGACGCGACCGTCCGGCCCCAAGAGCACGTTCGCGGGCTTGACGTCGCGGTGCACAAGCCCTTGATCGTGGATGTAGGCGAGGGTGGTGCACAGCTCGCGCGCGAACGCGCGGGTGCGCTCGACGCGCTCCGCCGGCGGCCGCTGGCGCATCGTCACCGCGTACTGGGCGAGGTCCGGCCCATCCACCCATTCGAGCGCGACCCAAGGCCGGCCTTCCCACTCTCCGGCTTCGATCACCCGCGGCACGCCTCCGTGCGTCAACCCCCGCAGCACGCTGATCTCGCGGGCAAATCGGGCGCGGATCCGCGCGCCGCCGGGGTGCAGCCACTTGATGGCGGCGTACATCGGCCCCTGCGCCCCGCTGTCCCCGTCGTCGACGCCCAGCAGCACCGTAGCCATGCCGCCACGCCCCAACAGGCGGTCGATGGTCCAGCGACCGATCCGGACGGGCAAATCGAACATTTCGGTCCAATAACTCACAGAACTCCCCAGAGTGCGGCTTGCCGAAGGAGAACTACCCGAAAACGTCCGCGAGCTGCCCGCGTAACGCAACGGTACGCACCGGATCTTCCACGACGTCCTCGCCCGCGAGGATGTGATTCGCCGCGATGCGCCCGCTCGCCGCCGCCGCCTCCATCAAGAACGCAGGGAACGGCAGCTTGACGTGGTCCCCCGCCAGAAACAGGTTCGGGATCTCCGTGGCGACCTCGGGACGGCGTGCAAAATCGTTGGGCGCGAAGCGGGTGAAATTGCTCTGGGTCATCGCCTCCTGATGGGTGACTTTGGCGTCGCGCAGCTCGGGGAAGATCTCCCGGAGCTCGGCGAGCAGCGCTTCGGCGTAGCGCGCGGCGTCGGCCACATCCTCGGGGGCGATCGCGTAGGCGTGGGACTCGATCACCGCGACAGGTCCGCGGGTGTAGGGCTCTTGAAACGCCGAGTAGACGGCGATGGAGTCCGTCCACTTGTACTCGGAGACCGTGTAGAACGCGGCGCGATCGGGGTTCACCGGGCGATCGAACCAATAGCGCACGACCGCGTAGGGATCGGCCTCGCCGCCGGCTGCGACCGCGGAGGCCAGCGCCGGCGCGTGCGCGGCAAGATCGCTGGCCCGCGCCAGCTTGTGCAGCGCGCCGATCTCGGTCGCGAGGATCACCGCGTCGGCAGCGAGCACCTCACCGGGCGGCGGAGCGGCGCCGATGCGCAGCTGATCGCCATCCACCTGCACGTCCAGCGCGGCCAACGCACGCGGCGGAGGACCGGCGACCGGCGCGGCGTTCACGTCGTAGCGCCCTGCGTGACACGGGCACAAAAAGCCGTCGGCGACGAGCCCGACCGGGCACCCCATGTGGGTACAACGCGCGTCCCGCGCCTCAAACCCGGTAGCGGTCCGCCGCACAAAGGCGCCGCCGACGTCGAGCCAGCCGGTCGCGGGAACCTGAGCGGCGAGGACCGAGACGCGGTCGTCAAACGCTACCGCGCCAAGCTCCACGCCTACCGCACGTCCGCCCTCAAAACGGACGCGACGCACCGGCGTAGCGGTGCGCACCGTCACGCCAAGGCCCTCGAGATACGCGCGCAGCGGGGCGAGCACGCTCACGTGCGGGCCGCGTCCCAGCGCCGAGAACCCCAGACCTTCGGGGTTTCCCAGCATGTAGAAATGGAAAAACCGGATCGCTTCGGCCGCGGAGAACTTGCTCAACGCGTTCAGCGACGCCTGCCCGAACGGCCGCAGCACCACATCGGCGAACGCTCCCTCCAGCGCGCCCTCGCGGATCCAGGACTCCATGTCTAGCCCGTCCAACTTGGCAAAAGTCCGCGCCGGGTCGTAGGACAGCAGCGCCTCCATGCCGGGACGCTCGCCGGCCACATCGGCGAGGCCCAGCGTCGGGGAGCGCGCGAGCACATCGAGCAGGTTGACCGGAAAAGGCAGCCGCGTAGCTCGAAAGCCCTCCAGGGGGCGCGTGCGGGTGAGCACCGGATAGCGGCTCTGCGGCACCATGTCGCGGTCCGCCCCCGCTCGCCCCAGCAGATCGAGCAGCGTGTAGTACTGGCGAAAAAAGCCGTGAAAGCCGTGCTCCATCGGTACCTCGGCGCCGTCCACCTGGATCGGCCAGCCCGCGAGCTTGCCGCCCACCGCGTCGGCGCGCTCACACAGCGTGACCCGAACGCCCCGCGCCGCCAACGTCGCCGCGGCGGACATCCCGGCGAGGCCCCCGCCGACGATCACCACATGCACGCTGCGCGCGACCGCTGTGCGTTTTCCACGCCCCACCGCAGGCCACAGCGCGCTGCGCGGCTGAGCCGCCCAGAGGCCACCGACCAACCCCATCGCGCCCGCGGCGATCCCCACTTGCAGCAGTCTACGTCGACGCATCACGCACTCCCGATTCACCCGTGCAGGGTGTCAAACACCAGCTTCGTACACAGCCCGAGGCACACCGCGAGCACCACCCAGCGGATCAGCTTGTCGCCGCCGCGCAGCGCCGCGCGCACCCCCAAGGTCGCGCCGATGAACTGCGCCACCGCCATCGGCAACGCCACCGACCACACCACCTTGCCCTGCGACGCGAGCAGCCCAAAAGCCGCGATGTTCGAAGCAAAGTTGACCACCTTGGCGTTGGCGGAGCCCGACTTCATCGACACGCCTAACAGCAGCACCTGCCCGATGATCAGGAAGGTGCCGGTTCCAGGGCCGAAAAAGCCGTCGTAGCAGCCGATCACCAGCGCAAGGCCAATGGTGATCGCCCAGCGCACCGTCGGCGTGTACACCCGCGGGCGAGGGTGCAGCGGCGGACGAAAAGTAAGGAACAACGCCACGCAGACCAGCAGCACCATCGCGACCGGGCGCAGCAGCGCCGGGCTGAGCCGCAACAACAGCCACGCGCCGATCAGCGAGCCACCAAAGCCGGCGATAAAGCTGGGCAGCGCCCATTCGCGGTCCACGAAGCCGGCGCGCCAGAAGCTCCACAGCGCTGCGCCCGAACCCCAGACCGCCTGTCCCTTGTTGGTGCCGAACGCCATGTGCGGCGGCAACGGCGTAGCGAGCAGCGCGGGCACGGTGATCAAGCCACCGCCGCCCGCGATGGCATCGAAAAAACCCGCGCAGAACGCGGCCAGCAGCAGGCCCGCTACGTGCAACGGCTCCAACCCTACCGCGGCCCAAAGCGCGATCATCGCGTCACGCCCGGGGTCCCGAACCGCAGCTCCGGGCCGACAGCGACGGTGAGCTCCGGCCCCGCTCGATGAAAATCACCGTCGATCATGTACATCTGGGCGCCGGATGCGTGGAGGTGCAACATGCGTGGTGTCCCTTGTTCTACGTTGGAAGCCGATAAGGGGCGCGCCAACCAGATCCGCGGCAGGTCGAGCACGAGCCGAAGCGCTGAGCACGCGATGCCAAGCGCGTGCATGCGCCCGGGGTTTCGCGGCGCATCGAAGAACGCGCGGAAGCCAAAGCCGACGTCCTCCGTCGTGCCCGCCGCCACGCACAGGTACTCCGCGTAGGGCCACGCTACGCCGTCGGCGTCGACCTGCACCCGCACCGGGCACATCAACCTGCGGATCGTCGGCCCGCCCACCACCGCGGACAGCACGCCGCGCGCGAGGATGCCCAGCGCCTTCAACGGCGTGGGCTCCGAACCTTCGTAATACAGCTCGAGGAAGTTCGACATCAGGCCGTTGCCAAACAAGAACCCGTACTGCGCCCCGGCCGGCCCCGAGCGCACTTCCAGCACGCTCCGGCGCACCGCCGGAACCTCAGCCGGCGTGCGGTACCCCAGCAGCGCCGCCAACCACGCCTCGGGCCCTTGCCCATACCCTCCGAAGCGACGCCCGCGCACGCCGTAGCTGCCCGACACGGTGTTCATCGTGCCGCCCGGCAGGATCTGGATCAGCGGCAGGCCTCCCGACCCGGCAGCGCCCACGCGGTTCAACAGCGCAGTCAGCACGACATGCACGGTGCCGTCGCCGCCGTTGATCGCCAGCACGTCCACCGGATCGGCCAGCACCCCGTCGATCGCGGTCGCGAGGCTCGCAGCGTCCCCGGCCTTGTAGACCGTGCCGCGGTCGCCCAGCTGCAGCCGCAGCCGTTCGGCCAGCCCCGGGTCTCGCCGGTTCTGACGGGACAACGGGTTGGTGATCAGGGCGACGCGCAGACCTTAGACCACAGCGTGCGGCGCGTACAGGATGACGGCGATCGCGGTGATGACGTACAGCGCCACCGTCAACAAGGTCGGGATGTCGCGCAGCAGCGTCTCATCAGGCGCGGCGCCCTCGCCTTTCTGATCCACAAGGTAGATATACCGGAAAATGCCATAGAGCACGTACGGCAACGTCACCAGCAACCAGGGCGTCGGTGAGCCCTGCACGGTGTAGAGCGCGTAGCTGATGATGGTGCCGCTGGTGGTGATCGCCTGAAACTCCTGCAACATCGCCGGAGAATAGTGAGCGAGCGCCTTCCGGGTTCCCGCAGCCTTCTTGCCCTCAAGCAGCAGAATCTCGCCACGCCGCTTGTTGAATCCAAGGAACAACGCCAAAAAAGCCGTACAGAGCAGCAACCACGGCGAGATCGGCACGCTGATCGCCACCGCGCCGGCGACCGCACGCCAGAGGTAGCAGGCCGACAGGAACATCACGTCGAGGATGACAAAGTGCTTGAAGAAGCTCGAATAGGACAGCGTCGTGGCGAAGTACAGCAGCGCGCAGACCAAGAAGGGCACACCGACGAAGTACGCGGTGGTGAGCGCCCCCGTCAGGCAGACCGCCATCAACGCCCACGCGCCGGACGGGGTGATCTCGCCGGCCGCGATCGGACGAAAGCGCTTGGTCTTGTGCAGGCGGTCCGCTTCGGCGTCGCCCAGATCGTTGTAGACGTAGCCGGTGCTCGAGAGCAGGCAGAAGCTGACGAACGCCGCGATGCAGAGCCCCCAGTCCTCGATCTTGCCGAAGTTGGACGAGAAGATCAGCGCCGCGAACAAAAGGCCGTTCTTGGTCCACTGTTTCGGACGCAGCGCCGCGATGATCGCCAACGGCAGGCTGCGACGAGGCCGATCGGCGGGAAAGGACGGTGTGTTTTGAGATTCGGTAGACACTTCAAGGCCCCTTGGCGGACGCGAGCGGCGTGAAATCGAGCACACGCAGCTGGTTGGCGGATAGCTGAACGTGGGCATCTACCGGCCCAAAGCCGGGACCCTGCACACGAACCACGACCGGCACGCCGGCCACGAGCGCAGCACGCCAAGGCTGTACCCCGGCGAGCGGCTTTCCATCGAGCGTGGCGGTAGAGCCCGCGGGAGCGACGATCTCGATGGCCGGCGCGGCGTCGAGCACCGTCGGATGCGCACCGGCCGAGCGGCCCAGCAGCGCGCCGCAGCCCAAACCGGCGACCAACGCGGCAAAACACAACGCGACGTACACCAAATGCACATGGTTCGCGGTTCGGTAGATCACCCGCGGCTTGGATTCGGTGAGCGTGCGCCCCTGCAAAGGAACGTCTACCTTGCGCGGCTCCACCGCGAGCCGACGCGGCTCTACGGGCGGTGGAGGCGGGTTGTGCTCTGGACGCGGCGGCGGCGCCCGACCTACAGAGGGCGGCGGCATGGTCCGCGGCGGCAAGGGCGGAAGGGCCGCCGGTCCCCGCACCGCGAACGGATCCGGGCGGATCACCGTGTCGAGGTCCGACCATTGGGAGGGCGGCGCGGGCTCAATGGCCTCGAACTCCGGCTTGCGGATCAGCGTGGAGTCACCCACCAACGGCGCGCTCGGCGCGCGCACCGGAGGACGGGCGATGGGCCCGGTGTCGAGGTCCGAGTTCTTGGCCGCAGGCTTTGCGTCTTCTGGCGGAAACAAGCCCTTGAGGAAGCTCGCGAGGGTCGCGGCAGAGAAGATGAACCCGGATTCATGAAAAAACTGGTTGAGGGCGTCCTTGAACACCGTCGCGGACGCGTAGCGGCGATCCGGGTCGACCTGCAGGGCGGCAGCGACGACGACGTCGAGCGCAGGAGGGACGTCAGGGTTGATGCGACTGGGCGGAGTCACCTCGCCGCGCCGCACCGCATCCAGCGTTTTGAGGTCCGCCGCCTGACGAAACGGGTGCCGACCGGTCAGCAGCTCGTAGAACACCACGCCGGCCGCGAACAGATCGGCGCGGTGGTCGACGTGACCTCCGGCCGCTTGCTCCGGCGCCATGTAGTCGAAGCGCCCTTTGACAACGCCGGCCTGCGTCTCCATCCCCTTGACGATCGCCTTGGCGATGCCAAAGTCGGTAAGCTTGATCTCGCCCTGGTAGCTGACAAGAAGGTTCGCAGGGGAGATGTCACGGTGTACGATGTGCAGCGGCACCTGCTTGCCGTTGCGCACCACCGTGCGCTCATGCGCGTACTCGAGGCCCTTGAGCATCTCGATCAGCATGTAGACGGCGTGCGGGAAAGGGAGGGTGATGTTCTTCGCCGCGCAGCGCTCGAGGATCTGACGGAGATCCTTGCCGTTCACGTACTCCATCGCGATGAAATACTGCCCGTCCACCGCGCCCAGATCGAGGATCTGCACGATGTTGGCGTGCGACAACAACCCGGCGACCTTGGCCTCATCCACCAGCAGATCGACGAACTCCGCGTTGGACGTCAGATGCGGGAGGATGCGCTTGATCGCATAGGTGCGATGAAAACCACCGATGCCATCGAGGCGCGCCTTGAACACCTCGGCCATACCGCCCGAAGCGATGCGCTCGATGATCTGGTATTTTCCAAAGCGCGTGGGTTCTGAAGTCACAAGCGTCGTTCCGTTCCCTCCGCTATCGCGGGCCCGGGCCGCTCGCCCCCTCGGGGGAATGCGACAAGAAAATGTGACTCGCAAGGGTGTCGTACGATCCGTTTGTAACTTTTTTTACAAAAACTCTGTACTGGACCGTTGCATTTCGTGACGCGTGACTTAGAGCGCGCCCGCTTTCCCCGCCGGACCGATCCTGGCCCGACACCAAAGCACTACGGGCATCAAAAACCCGCAACTTCTCTGGAGATTCCCATGGTCGCTCTTCTCGCTCTCGTTCTCACCGGCTGCGCTCCCACCCCCGCCTCGATCAAGTTCGAAGGCGATGCCACCGTCACCGTCCACAGCCTCGACGCCGTGGCCGTCAAGAAGGCCACTGTCCTCGACGCCGAAGGCAAGGCCATCGAGCCCCAGCCCACCGACCTCAGCTGGTCGGTGAACCCCGCCACCGTCGCTACCCTCGACAAGACCATGGTCAAGCCCGTGGGCGCCGGCGAAGCCACCGTTGAGGCCAAGCTCGGCGACGTGAAGGCTTCCTACAAGTTCATCGTTGCCCTCGCGGACAAGGTTGAGATCGCCGGCTACACCGCTGGTACCCCCGTTCCCGCCACCACCACCGTTGCGCTCACCGCCAACGTGATGGCCGGCGCGGACAAGGTCGAAGGCATGACCGCGACCTGGGAATCCGCGAACACCGCGGTCGCCACCGTTGACGCAGCGGGCCTCGTGACCGCCGTTGCCGACGGCGTGAGCACCATCACCGTCAAGGCCGGCGAGCTCACCAGCACCGTCGACGTGACCGTTGGCCCCGCCGCCGCTGTCGCCGCTGACGCCGCCGCTGCTCCCGCAGCCAAGTAGTTCATCGGGGCTCACGCCCCGTGTACGCCAACAGCCCGAGCCTCACCGCTCGGGCTGTCTGGTTTTTGCTGTCTGGTTTTTCCTGTCTGGTTTTGGGGATGCGCGGCTCGAGTTCGCAGGGCCCGGCGCGTTAGGCTTGCGCCGAACCCACGGAGCCTCACTTGAATTACGCGAAAGTCCAGGAACTGCTCGGCGCGGACAGCGCATCTCTGCTCGGCCACACCTGCGCAGGCATCCCGAAGGCCCGTTTGGCGCTGCCAGGCCCCGACTTTGTGGAACGCGTCTGGCTGGACTCCGACCGCACGCCCGCGGTGCTCGGCAGCTTGCAGCGCCTCTATGATCACGGGCGCCTCGGCGGCTCCGGCTACGTCTCGATCCTGCCGGTCGATCAGGGCATCGAACACTCCGCAGGCGCCAGCTTCGCCCGGAACCCGGACTACTTCGACCCTGCGAACATCGTTGAGCTCGCGATCGAAGGCGGCTGCAACGGCGTCGCCAGCACCCTCGGCGTGCTCGGACAGTGCGCCCGTCGCTACGCGCACCGCATCCCGTTCATCGTGAAGATCAACCACAATGAGCTGATGACCTACCCCAACAAGTTCGACCAGATCCTGTTCTCGTCGATCAAGCAGGCGCGGGACATGGGCGCGGTGGCGGTCGGCGCGACGATCTACTTTGGGTCTCCTGAGTCCGCGCGGCAGATCGTCGAGGTGGCGCAGCAGTTCCAGATGGCGCACGAGGCGGGCCTCGCGACGATCCTCTGGTGCTACCTGCGAAACAACGCGTTCAAGAAGGACGGCGTGGACTACCACACCTCCGCCGACCTCACCGGTCAGGCCAACCACCTTGGCTCGACCATTCAGGCGGACATCGTCAAGCAGAAGCTGCCCGAGAACAACGGTGGCTTCAACGCCCTCAACTTCAGTGGCTCCAGCTACGGCAAGACCGACAAGCGCATCTACACCGAGCTCGCCACCGATCACCCCATCGATCTGGTGCGCTACCAGGTCGCGAACGGCTACATGGGCAAGGTCGGCCTGATCAATTCCGGCGGCGCGAGCGGCACCAATGACTTGGCGGATGCAGTGCGCACCGCGGTCATCAACAAGCGCGGCGGCGGCATGGGCCTGATCTCGGGGCGCAAAGCGTTCCAGAAGCCCCGCGCCGAAGGCATCGAGCTGCTGCACGCCATCCAAGACGTGTACCGCTGCGGCGAAGTCACCGTCGCCTAAGGAACGCGGGGTTGGGCCTAACCTACAGGCTCCAGCCCTCGCGGGGGTCCCGCCCGCCGTCGAGCTGCTTCGCGAGCTCAATCAGCGCGGCGGCATCTTCCGACGCAGGGGAACGCGGCATGACCGGACGGACGATCAGGTAGAGATCGCCGCCGCTCACGCCTTTGCCACGCACCCGTAGGCGCTGCCCGTTGCCAGCGCCTGCAGGCAGCGGGAACTTGATCTTGCCGCCCAACGGCATGGAGACATCGACGGGCCCCCCGCCGATCGCCTCCGCGAGCGAGACCGGAAGGTCCATCTCCAGATCGTTGTCCACGCGACGCAGGTGCGGGTGCGGGGTGATCCGCACGTTCAGCAGCAGATCGCCCGACGCGGCGCCGACTTGTCCCTCAGCGCCCTGACCGCGCAGCCGGATCACCTTGCCGTCGCTGATCCCGGCGGGGATGCTGACCTGCACGACGCGGGACTCCCGCACGCGGCCCGTGCCTTCGCACACCGCGCACTCGTGCTCGAAGTGCTCGCCGCTGCCGCCACAGTCGTTGCACGACACCATCATTTGGGTGCCAAACTGGCGCACCTGTCGCCGGCCCGAGCCCTTGCATCCGCTGCACACCGTCTTGCCCGTGCCGCCTTCTCCCTTGCAGGGCCGGCAGTTTTCCGGTCGCGCGAGGTTCAACGGCACCGCGTTGCCCCGCAGCGCGTCCAACAGTCCGACCTGGATGTCGCCTTCTAAGTCTGCGCCCCGCGCGGGCCGCCGCGGCCCGCCGCCACCAAAACCGCCGAAGCCGCCAAAGCCGCGCAGGATGTCGTCGAGGTTGACGCCCCCGCCGCCGCCGCCCCCGCCGGGAAACGGCCCGCCCCCACGCGCCTTCCACATTCGCGCCTGGTCGGCGTCAAAGCCGGTGCGCAGCGAGTCCTCGCCGAACTCGTCGTAGAGCGCGCGCCGCTGCTCGTCGCCCAAGACCTCATGCGCCGCCGAGACCTCCTTGAAGCGGGCTTCCGCGCCGGGCTCCTTGTTGCGATCCGGGTGGTACTTCTGAGCCAACGTGCGGAACGCCTTGCGGATCTGAGCTTGGTCGGCGGTGCGAGGGACGCCGAGGGCGGCGTAGAGATCAAGAGCCATTGCAAAGTCCGGTGTGAGAGCAGCGCGTTTGTCGCAGATATAGGCGCGAAGGGGGCGGGGGAAAGGCCTCGGCCCCACTTCACGGGGTTTGCGGGCTGGGCAGCAGCGCCCGCTCCGTGTTATCGCGCCTCGATTTCCCGGATCAGGCGTGCAACCCTTCATTCTCACCGTTCACATCATCCTTTCCCTGCTGCTGATCATCATCATCCTGATGCAGCCTGGCAAAGGCGCCGACATCTCCTCGGCTTTCGGCGGTGGCGGCGGTACGCAGCTCTTCGGCGCGTCCGGGCCTGGAAACTTCCTCACCCGCGGAACCGGCACCGTCGCGTTCTTGTTCATGGTGACGAGCATCACCCTCGCCCTCCTTGGCGGCGGCAGCGTCGGGAGCAGCGCAGGAAGCGCGGTTCAGACCGTCGATGAAGAGAAGGAAGGCGCGGGCTTCGGAAACAGCCCCGCCAAGCCCGACGCAGCGAGCCCTGCAGCGCCGGTAACGCCGGACGCTCCAGCCCCTGCCGTAGCGCCGGCTCCCGCCGCGCCGCCCGCAGCGCCGGCTCCCGCAGCGCCGGCTCCCGCAGCGCCGGCCCCGTAGCCCAGCGCGCCACGTGAACCTCTCCCCCCGCGCGATGGCGCTGCGCCTGCTGCTGTGGTGCGGCTTGTTCGGGTGGGCGGTGTACAAGATCCGCAGCGACGACGACGTCGCCGCGGGCGCACAGATGTCCATGGCGGCGGACGAGCGCGTGCTTGAACGCCCGAGCACGGTCCCGACTTCCCCGGCAGCGGCGGGCCCGATGATCGACCCCGAAGCGCTCGCGATCAGCCTCGAAGCGATGCGCAACGCCGGCGCCTCGTGCGGCGCCAAGGGCGTAGCGCTGCGCGTGCGCGTCGGTCCCGAGGGGCTCCAAAGCGCCGTGCTCCAAGGCAAGGTCGGGGATGAAGCGGCGTCGTGCCTGACCCGCGCGGTGTGGGCGCAGTCCTGGCCTGCGGGCCCCGGCGAGATGGAGAGCAGCGTCGCGTTCTGAGCGTGTGCCCCTCCGACTGCGCCTACTCGGGCTCGGGGTTCCGAACCCGGAAGCGCTCCAGCAGCTCGCGGCTCTCCGCGTCGAGGTTCTTGGGCGCGACGAGGCGCAGCTCAGCGACCAGATCGCGGGCTCGACCGTTTAGATCGGGCGCACCTTTGCCCGCGAGCCGGAACCGCGCCCCCGATGAGGTGCCCGGCGGTACGTTCACGCGCAGCGCGCCGGTGTGCGTAGGCACCCGCACTTGCCCGCCGAGGATGGCGGTGATCACGCCCACGTCGATGCGGACGTGCTCTTCGCCCACCGGGGTCTCCGGCGCCGCGCGACGGGGCGGCCCGGGATCGGTGTCGTCCTGCAGCGGATCCGCGGGGCCTTCGGCGCGCGGCATCTTCATCCGGCCGGTGCTGCCGCGCGCGCGCGGCGCGACGAGCGTGACGTCCACGACGAGATCCCCGTACATCCCGCCGTTCAGCCCCGCGTCGCCCATGCGCTCCACGCGCAGCGTGCTCCCATGACCGGTGCCCGGCGGCACCTTCAGCTCGTGCAGCTCATCGACCCGGGTGAGCGAGCGCGCGCCGTCGATGCGCTTGAGCCGCGAATAGGTGACGGTCACGGTGCCGCCGTTCTCCGCGATGGAGCTCGGAATATCTACAAAAAGCGGGATGTCCCGGCCCGGAGTCGCCGGGTCAGGCCGCGGGGCGCTGCGCGTTCCGCCCTTGCGACCGAACCCAAAATCGGCGCCCCCCGAAAAATCGTTGAAGATGTCTTCGAGATCGAGGTCCGACGGCGCTTGCGCACCCGAAGGTTGGGAGGGCGGCGGGGGACGGTAGAAGCCGAAGCCCGATCCCATCCGGACGCGCTCGCCGCGCCGATCGTAGCGGGCGCGCGCGTCCGCATCGCCCAAGACGTCGTAGGCGTCTTTCGCGTCCTTGAAGCGCTGCAGCTTGGCGGCGTCGCTCCCCACCACGTCGGGGTGGTTCTCCTTGGCGATGGTGCGAAACGCCTTCTTGATGTCGTCCGGCGACGCATCTTTCGGCACTCCGAGGGTCTGGTAGTGATCAGGTGCGGCCATGCACGCGGAGTGTATCCGCCGTTTGAGCGCAAATCCCAGCCCATTCGCTACGCGGGGTCATTACCTTAGTTCCCAAGCGCAACGGAGTCGCCGCCATGTTCTTTCGCCAGTTTCTAGAACCCGTCAGCTCCACGTGGACCTACCTGCTCGCCGATCGCGCGACGGGCGACGCCGTGATCATCGACCCGGTGCTCGAAACCGTAGACCGCGACATCCAAAACATCCTCGATCTCGGCCTGACGTTGCGATGGACGCTCGAGACCCACGTGCACGCGGACCACATCACGGGCGCAGCTGCGCTGAAAGATCGCCTCGGCTGCCAGACCGGCGTGAGCGCGCACGCCGGTCTCGATTGCGTCGACCGCGCCCTCGTGCACGGCGATCGCGTAACGTTCGGCGGTCACGCGCTGACCGTCGTCGAGACGCCTGGACACACGCTGTGCAGCCTCAGCTACCTGACCGACGGCCCGCACCGCATGGCGTTCACCGGGGATGCGCTGCTGATCCGCGGCTGCGGGCGCACCGACTTCCAAAACGGGAGCGCGAGCAAGCTCTATCAGGCGATCCACCGGGAGATCTTCAGCCTCCCCGACGACACGACCGTGTACCCCGGCCACGACTACAACGGGCGTACGGCCTCGACTGTCGGCGAGGAGCGGCGTCTGAACCCCCGGTTGACCAAGAGCGAGGCGGACTTCGTCGCGCTGATGGCGGGGCTGAACCTGCCGCGCCCGAAGCTCATCGACGTCGCCGTGCCCGCGAACCTACAGTGCGGCCGGGTATAGGCGGCAGGCGGTAAGCCTCGGGTTAGTCGTCGCCGATGACCCTCCTTTTCGTGGATGAAGATGACGCAGCACGCGCACCGCTCGCGGCGGGCATCGCGCGGCACCTCGCCGACTCGCTGGGCCTCGACGTCGACGCCTACAGCGCCGGCGTGCGGCCTTCCCACGTTCGACCGGAGGTTCGGAAGATGCTGCGCGAGATCGGCGCTGCGGGGACCGGACTGCACGCCAAGCCGATCCTCGCCGTCCCGCTCGACGAGGTCACCCTCGTGGTGCGGCTGTCTCCCGACCTCACGTTCCGCTTTCCCTACGACGTACCCATGCTCGACTGGCACTTGCCGGACCCGACCAGCGCGCCGGCAGACGAACGCGAAGACGCGTACCGAGCCACGCGGGACGAGCTGACGCGCCGCTTGAAGCTTTATTTTTCTTCTGTCTCCGCAGGGGCATCCTCATGAACCGCATGGTGCGCGACTGGGCCCTCGCGCTCGGCGTCGGCTTCCTCGTCTTCTGGCTGGCCGACGTGCTCTCGCACCGTTCTTCCACGAACGCCGGCGGCCCAGCTCCCGAATTCACGCTCTCGGCCATCGACGGCGGCACGGTCTCGCTGAAAGACCTGAAGGGCAAGGCGACGGTGCTCAACTTCTTCGCCACGTGGTGCGGCCCCTGCAAGGCCGAGATGCCCGAGTTCTCGGCGTATGCCAAGGCGCATCCAGAGGTCAACGTCGTCGGCGTGGTGGTCCCCTCCCGCGAGGGGAGCCGGCTCGCGGACATCATCCACAAGTTCCCGATCACCTACCCGGTGCTCGTCGCCGATTCGATGGCCGAGCAAGCGTACGGCATCGAGGTGTTTCCCACCACGTGGGTGCTGCGCTCCGACGGCACGGTCTCCGAAGTGATCCGCGGCGGCATTGACCGGGACATGCTCGCCGAAGCCGTCGAGCACGCGGGGGGATGATGATCCTGCACATCTCCAACCTCCCGTTAGGCGCCGACCCGGAAGCCGCAGACCTCCACGCGCTGGTACAGGCCCGCGTCGGCATCGCGCCTTCGCGCTGCACCTTGCTGCGCAAGTCGCTGGACGCCCGCGCCCGCCCGCCGGTGTGGCGCGCCTCGCTGCGGGTGGAGATCCCCGGAGACACCGTGCCCGACGCGCCGGGCGTACGCGCGTGGAGTGACCGCGACGAGGTCCGTCACGTCGGCGTCGTCGCCGCTACGCCGCGCACCTGGGACCGCCGGGTCATCGTCGTCGGCGCCGGGCCTGCGGGCCTGTTCTGCGCGCTGCGCTTGGCGGAAGCGGGCGCGCCGGTCGTGCTCATCGAGCGCGGCGGTCCCGTAGAGGATCGCATCCCGGCCGTCAACGGCTTCTGGCGCGGCAAGCCGCTCGACGGCGAGAACAACATCGTCTTCGGCGAAGGCGGCGCGGGCACGTTCTCCGACGGAAAAATCTACACCCGCCGCCGCGATGGCGAGCTGGGCTGGGTGTTCCATCGCCTCGTCGGCGCCGGCGCGGATCCGGGCATCCTGCAGGAGTCCTGGGCCCACCTCGGCACCGACAAAGTGCGGGCGATCCTGCCAGAGCTACGCCGTCAGTTGATCGCTGCGGGCGTCGAGGTGCGCTTTCACACCCGCGTCGCCGCCTTCCTCGTGGAAAATGGCGCGTGCACCGGGGTGCAGGTGGTCACGCCCACCGGCGACACCGAGGTGCTGTTGGGCGGACCGGTCGTGGTCGCGACCGGACATTCGGCGCGCGACACGATGCAGGCGCTGTTGGACGCCGGCGCGGCCGCGGAGCAGCGCCCCATCGCGATCGGCGCGCGCATCGAGCACCCCCAAGGCATCATCGACGCCGCCCGCTACCCGACCGGGCGCGGCGAGCTCCCTCCAGCCAGCTACCGCCTTGCGTACACGCCGGTCGATAAAAGCGCGGCGTACACCTTCTGCATGTGCCCGGGCGGCATGGTCGTCCCCGCGCAGGAGTCCGCTGGGCTCGTCGTGGTCAACGGCATGAGCTTCGCCGCGCGCCGCGCGATGTGGGCCAACTCGGCGCTGATCGTACAAGTGCCGATCGAAGCCTACAGTCCCTACGCCCGACACCCGGGAGATCCGCTCGCCGGCATCCATTACCAGGAGGCCATCGAGCGCAAAGCGTATGAAGCCACCGGCTCCTACGAAGCGCCGGCGCAGCGGGTCTCCGGCTTTCTCGCCGGGCAGATCAGCGCGTCCTTGCCCCGGGTCAGCTACCCGATGGGCGTCGTATCGGTGGACCTCGCGACCATCCTCCCCGAGCCGGTGGTGCTGGGCATGCGGGACGCGATCCGGATGTTCAACCGCGAAATCCCCGGCTTTGCGGGGGACGACGGCGTGCTGATCGCGCCGGAGACGCGCACCACCGCGCCGCTGCGCTTCTTGCGCGGCGAGGACTTGCAGAGCGTCAGCGTCCGGGGTCTCTACCCCTGCGGCGAAGGCGCGGGCTTTGCCGGCGGCATCATCTCCGCGGCGCTCGATGGCTTTCATGTGGCCGAGGCGGTCCGGGTGCGCAGTTGAGCACCCGCTGGGAGGGCCTGCTGGCCTCCCCAACCGGGAAGCGCGTCGCGCAGCGCGTCCGGCCCCACCTCATCGCGTGGGCCACCCCGCTCATCCGACAGGCGCTGAGCGAGCGCCGCCACGCCGTCGAGGCGGTGAGCGCCGATCTGGAGGCTGCGCGCGTGCGGCTGCGCGCCGTAGAACGCGAAGCGGAGCGCAACGGCGCACGCTTTGACCGCACGCCCCTCGGGCCCACCCTGACCATCCACGCCGCACATGCGCGCGATCCGCGGGTACAACAGGTATTTTCAACCTTCGGCTTGCCAAACTGCCCCGCGTGCCCGGTCGGCGCCGACGAGACCATCGCCGAGGCGGCGTTCGCTGAGGGCTTCGACGCCGCGGCCCTTATCGCCGCGCTCGGCGCGTTGGGGCTGAATTAACGGCGCTTCGAAATTACCCGCTTCCTGAGATTTGTTCCGGCGGCTCCGAGCTACGCTATGCAAACAGCGAGGATCTCATGCCCAAGGGACAAGACAAGGCCAAGACCAACAACAAAGACAAGGTCAGCATTCAGGACAAGCAGAAGAAGAAGGCGGAAAAGAAGGCTGCCAAGGGCAAGTGACTCGGTCCCGCGCCGGCGAGGACCTCTACCCGCTGACGAACACGCCGTCCCGGTAAAAACCAAGGTCCGTCAAGTACTTGTCGGTCGCGGAGTTGTCCATGAGGATGACGATCAGCGAGTTGACGGCGCCGGGCACGATGGCGGATCCGATGTTCACGCTGCCGGCGGCGCCCAGGTACCAGTTGGTGACGATCTGACCGTTCACCATCACCTGCGCGCCGTCGTCGTCGGAGCCGGCGCGCACCTCGTACAAGAACGGGTCGTCGGTCGAGTCGATCCAGAAGTCACAGAGGATGTAGCTGTAGGAAGCAAAGCTGAACGCCGGCACGGTGCTGGTGGTGCGGAAGGTGAGCGGCGCGGTCACCGGCGTCGGAGCGCCCGCCCGCGCGAGCACGTAGTCGTGCATCACCGCAAAATCCGCGACCGGGTCGGCGCTGCCGATCAGCCCGTGGGCGCCGGACGGCTCGTACCAGTACCCAGCGGGGTCCCCGTAGGCGCTGATCGCGTACAGGGGGTTCGACGTGGTCTCGTAGTTGGTCGAGTCGTCGACGATGTACCACCCGGTGGAAAAGCCTTCAAAGATGCGACCATTTCCGATCTGCGTAGCGACCGCGAGCGCCTCGTCAGGATCGTTGGAGCGCACGGTAAAGTAGCCTTCGTCGGGGCTGCCATCGGTGGGCGCGTAGTCCACGGTGACCACGGTGGACTCCCCCGGCGCGAGGGTGAGCGGCGCGTCAACGCTGCCCATCACCAGCTCGGTCGACGTCGTGGTGTACACGATGGAAGCGATGTCCAGATCGGCGTTTCCGTCGTTGCGCACGGTGACGTCCACCGAGGCCGTCGCTGCATAGTCGAGGGTGCCGAAGTCGTAGTCCGCAGGCTCCAGCGTGATGTCAGGGGCCTCGCCCGAGCCGTTGAGCACCACGGACACCACCGGCTGGTCCTCATCGTTGCTCTCGACGTCGACCTCGCCGGCAAACTCACCGGGCGCGTCAGGCGCGAAGGTGACGAGAAAATCGGTGGAGGCGCCGGGGTCCAGCACGCCTTCGCCGGGCTCGGTCAACGTGAACGGACCGTTGTCGCTGGACAAACCGACGCGACCGAGCGTCAAAACGCCGGCGCCCTGGTTGGTGACGGTCACCACCACCGGATCCGAGGTCGAGCCGGAAGGGAGCGCGCCAAAATCGATGCTCAGCGGATCGACAAGGATGTCGGGCGCCGGCGTGTCTTCAAAGGAGCCGGGCCCCTCTTCTTCGCCCTTCAGCTCGAAGTCCGAGCACGCCGAGAGCCCAACCGCTATCGGCAAAAGCGCTACGGAAGCCCGAAAGATGCGGCGGGGAGGAGCAAGGAGCGAGAGCGCGTACATGAAAGCCTCGGTTCGGCTCCGTCATACCCCGAATCCGACGCGACGGCGCCGCCCGCGTAATTCCGACCCGCTCCGTGATAGACGCCCCCCGCGTGGCGTATCCGACACCACCCGGTCCGGAGACCACCATGACCACGATGTTCGATACCTTCAACCAACGCATCCAAAGCTTCGTATCCGAGCCCAAGAACCGGCGACTGCTGCTCGGCACCGGCTCCTACAGCACGCCCTTTCGCGGCACGCTTTTCGGCTGCTCCGACTCGGTGGACGTCGCCAAGCACCTCGCGAGCGAGCGCGCCGACATCCTTTGGCTGGGCGCGAACCCGAACGTCGACCGCTCGGTGCGCAAGATCCTGGCGAACGACACGAAAGACACGGACGAATTCGACTCTTTTCTTCGTCAGGCGCACTCAGGCCGCTACGCCGAGCAGGTGTGGGACAAGGCCGGGCTCCCGAGCGTAGGCTGGGATCCGATCGGCAAGCCGGTCGGCAGTTGGTCGGTGTACGCCGAGCTGTTGGGCAAGGTGGGGCGCGCCGACCGCGTCGCGATGGCGAACGTGATCCCGTGGGGGAGCTCGGTCGCGAAGGACTTCTGGAAGCCGCTGGGGCAGGTCGACGCCGAGCTGCTTGATCGCTTGCTGCGGTTCTCCGACGAGCTGAACACCGAGATCACCCTCGCGCTGCGTCCCAAGCTGATCATCGTGCCCAAGAGCCTAGGCGAGAGCCCCGAGACCCGCCGCATGGGCATCGCCGCGAGCCGGGCCCGCAACCTCAAGGCCCACACGGTCAAGCTCTCGCGGACCAACTTCCAGTTCTCGGTCGGACAGGTGGAGCGCGGCGGTCAGCCCTGGTCGGTGGCCTACCTGCCGCATCCTTCGGCGCTGCGCCTCGAAAAAGAAGACCGGGTGACCATCGTCGAGCAGGCCCGCGCCGTGCTCAGCAGCGTGCTCGCTCGTTAGACCGCGCGCGTCGCGCTTGGAGCCCCCATGCTTGTCCTCGCTCTCCTCGGATGCACCCCCCGATGTTCAGCCCACCGGCACCAACGCCGACGTGGTCTACATGGAGCCCACCGGCTGGGAATACGCTGGGTTCTGCATCCGCGACGCCGACGGCCAGTGCGACGACAACGGCGCCTACGAGAGCAACGGCGTGTACGTCGCCGATTGCCTGTCGGAGAACGACGTCGGCCCCTACACCGAGTGCGTGATGGACGCGTTGAACGAGCTCGGTTCAGACGGTTGGGAGCTGCTATCGCCGGGCGGGGAGGTCACCGGCCTCGACTCCAACGTGGTCTACGTGCTGAAGCGCGCGATCTGGGACTAACGCGGCAAGAGCACGTCACAGGGCGTGCCTTGCGGCGCGTCCCCGTACACCCCGAAGGGCCCGTAGACGAAGGGCGCATCTTCAGTGAGGTCGAGCGCGTAGAGCACGCGCTCCACGGCGCCCTCGACGTAGCGGGCCTGATCTCCAGTCTGCACGAGGCGCCGCGCGCCGTTGGCCGCGGAGTACACGCGCCCCAACGAGTCCGAAGCGATCAGCGTCATCGGCGCCCGCAGCATCTGGCCCCGCCAGCCGACGTAGACCCGGTTGTCGGCGTCGAGATCGTCCCCGGTCGCGCGGTCGACGTAGTAGTAAACGCCGTACTCATCGCGGAAAAGCGCGAGGGCGTTGCGGCGCCAGCGATGCTCGTGGAAGGTGACGGAGTCCAGATACGCGCGCGCCGAAGCTGCGGGCAGCGCGGTCAGCGGGCGGCTGTAGTCCTGACAGTCCATGCGGTAGGCGCCGTCGCGGAAGGCCACGCTGGTGTTCCGGTTCCGAGCGCGAAAGTCCAGCGCGGTGATCTCAAACGCCGTTGCGCCCTCGGACGAGCTGGAAAACACCTGCAGACGCCAAAGGTCATGCGCGTCCCCGTAAAAAGCGACGTCCAAATCTTTGGGATCAAGCACCACACGATGCCCTTGCCCGTCGTCCAGCGCGAGCAAACCCGCGAGGCGCGGCTTCATGTCGATCACCGGCACCTGCTCGGGCTGATCGGGACTGGCGTGCGCGGAGCCGGCGCTCCCTCTCAGGGCGAGCAACACCGCAAAAAAACAGAGGTTCATCTATAGCTCACAAGGCAAGACAAGCGAGGGTGGCGGCGAGACATTCGAAGCGTGTATGGGCGCCCGCACGCACGGTGACCGTGCCGACGTTCACCGGCCCCGCGTCGAACACCGCCTCGATGGTGTAGCTGCCCGGCGGGACCGCGCCGGGGCCGTAGACATCGTTGGCGGAGCCACGCAGCAACACCGAGCGCGCGTCACCGCTGAACTGCACCTCGCCCATCGTCGCAGCGACCACCGGAGGCGCCGCGGGCTTCGACGCGACCACCGGACCAGCGACCACCGGACCAGCGACCAGCGGAGCCGAGACCACCGGAGGCGCCGCGGGCTTCGACGCGACCACCGGACCAGCGACCACCGGACCAGCGACCACCGGACCAGCGACCACCGGACCAGCGACCACCGGCCCCTCCGCAGCCGAGACCACCTGCGCGTCCATGGGAGCCGCGCCCTGCGCAGGGCCGCGCATCCATGCCTCGGCGAACAGCGCCCCAGCGACCACCGCGACCACCATGACCACCGCCAGCGCAGGCGGTAAGCCTCTGCCGGGAGGCGTGAACACCGACAATCCAGGGCGAACCGCAGGCGCCGCGGCGCCCTGTTGCACCGGCCACTCGGTCGATGAATTCGGCAGCATGGTGGCTGTTGCCCCGGACACCGGGCTCCCTTCGGCCAAGCGCCACGGCAAGGTCCCCGCCATCACCCGGGCCAGCGTGGCGCAATTGGGGATGCGCTGCTCAGGATCCAGCGCCAGGGCCCCCAGCACCGCGAGCTCGAGGCGCTCGGGCAGTTCGCGCGCGAGGTCCCGCGGCGGAACGTAGCGCCCTTGCGTCACGCGGTTGAACACCTCCAAGCTGTCCTGCCCGACGAACGTGCGGCACCCGCACATCAGCTCGTACAAGATGCAGCCGAGCGCGAAGATGTCGGCGCGGTGGTCGACGTGCTTGGCGCTGCGCACTTGCTCGGGCGCCATGTACGCCGGGGTCCCCATCGGCCGACCGGTGCGCGACTGCACGCCATCGGTGTCGTACTCGCCTTCGCTTCCTAACAGCTTGGCCACGCCGAAGTCGGTGATCCGCGGCATCCAAACGCCGCCGCGCCGCTCCATCCCGATGTTGGCGGGCTTCAGATCACGGTGCACCACCCCATGCGCGTGGGCGTGGTGTACCCCCGCGAGGATCTCCTGGAACACCCGCTCGCGCTCAGCGGCGTCGGGGTGCTCGGCCGTCACCCAGCCGTCGAGGTTGGGCCCGTCCACGAGATCCATCAGCAGCCCCGGCCCCTCCGGCAGCACCAGCACATCGCGCACGGCGACGAGGTTCGGGTGCTCGAGACGCGCTTGCAAGCGCCCTTCCCGCAGCAGCCGTTCGCGCAGCTCGGCGCTTTGAACGCTCAGAACCTTCAACGCCATCACCCGGTCCAAGGTGGTGTGGCGCACCCGGTACACCCGCGCCATGCCACCACGCCCGATCTCGGCTTCCACGCGCCATCGGTCGATCACGGTGCCTGGAACGATCTGCATCGCGCCAATCATACGCCGCTGCATAAGGGTTGTCCCGACGGTCAGCGCCCGCTCGACGGCGCGACGATGCGGCCGTTGACGATCTCGATCCGTCGGTCGCAGCGCTCGCCGATGCGCGGATCGTGGGTGACGATCAGGCAGGTCGTTTGGCGCTCCCGGTTGAAGGTGCGCAGCAGGTCGAACACCTCGTTCGCCGAGACGGTGTCGAGGTTTCCGGTCGGCTCGTCGGCGAGCAGCAGGGCTGGACGCCGCGACAACGCACGGGCGATGGCGACCCGCTGCGCCGCAGCGCGACGAACCACGCGAAGGGCATCTACTCCCGCTCCGGTCGCACGCGCTGCCCGTCGGTGAGCACGCGCCCGTCGGGGACGACGATCTCCGCGCCGTCATCGAGTCCGTCAACGATCTCGACCGCGCCCTCGCCACGCAGGCCCAACGTGACGTCGTGCCGCGCGATGCGCCCGTCCTCCACGGCGTAGACCCACGGCGCCGCCGTCGTCGCGCCACGCAGCGCGTTGCTCGCCAGCGTGCGCGCCTGAGCGACCGCGCCCACCGTGAGGTCGATGGACACCGTCATCTCGGGCCTCAAGAAGGCCGGGGGCGAAACCACCCCCAGCCGCACCTCCACGCTGCCGCGCTGCGGATCGATGGACGGCGCGATGTAGAGGACCGCGGCGTCAAAAACCTGCTGCGGGTAGCCGTCGGCGGCCGCCACGGCTTTTTGCCCGACCGCGATCGAGCCAATGTCGCGCTCGTCCGCCTGAAAAAAGAGCTGCGTGTCGCCGTCGGCCGCGAGCGTCAGCAAGGTCTGGGAGGCCGGGACGACGTCGCCCGGCTCGCAGGAGCGCGTCAAAATGACCCCGTCCTGCAACGCGACCACGCGCGTGTGGGCGAGGCGCACCTCTGCGCCCTGAAGCTGCGCCTCTGCGGTGTGCAGCGCGGCGAGGGCGATGCGGGAGTCCGCCCCGAGCGGGGACGACGACACCTGTTGGGCCTCCGCCACCGCCCGCTGGGCGCGCGCGATGTCGACCGCGCGCACCGCTTCATCCAGCTCGGTCTGCGCGATGCCGCCGGCTTTTGCGAAGGTCTGCGCTCGAGCGAGCTCGGACTCCGCCCGTTCAACGCTGGTGTGCGCCTGACGCAAGGCCTCAGTCGTGACGATCGCGCCCACCCGGCGCAGCTGGTCGACGCGGGCGCGGGCCTGCGCGACCGCGGCTTTGGCTTGGGACAACGCGGCCAGCGCTTCGGCGTCATCGATACGAACCAGCAGATCCCCGGCGCGCACATGTTGGCCCTCGACCGCAGCGACCGCGACGATCAGCCCGGAGACCTGCGAGGCGACCTGCACGCGCGTCGGCACTCGGACGCGGCCGCTCGCGACGATGTGCTGCTCAAGGTCCTTTCGCACCGTGAGGGTGGTGCGCACCACCGGCCCGCGGGCGCTCACGACGACGACGATGCCCGCCAAAACTGCGACCGGCACGCCGATTTGGAGCACGCGACGCGCCCATCGGGACGATGGCGGCGCGGATGCAGGCTCCCGCCTGGAAACACCTTCAGGCAGCGGCATCGCGATCTCCCGGTTGTATCCCTGTGCGCGTCGACGTACAGAGACCGTAAGCACGCCCACGCCCCGGGCACGCGCTCCCCGTCCGCGGCCATGCTGCGCTCGCGCATCGCGCGATGACCGCCCGCCGCCTCCCACGCGTCGCGCTTTCCGGTTAGCCCGGCGGACCTACTGGAGTCACCGTGGCCTACATCGACGTCCCCTCCTACGCCGACATGCCCGCGCCCACCGACGATGAGCGCCGTCTCGCCTACGAGGTCGGCGCCCGTTCCCGTGCGACCGAAGAGCACATCGTGCGTCTGGTGTCCCGCGGAGAGGTCAAATTCGCGATCTGGGGACCGGGCGAAGAGATCCACGGGACGGCCACCGCGCTCGCCTTCTACAAGGTCGTCCGCGACGGTCACTTCGGCATCGTGCCCCATTACCGCTCGGGCGCGCTGTGCTCGATGTGGGTGCGGCTGCACGGCTACACCAACTTCACCTTGGATCTTCTGCGCCAGCAGTTCTCCAAGGACACCGACGCGATGAGCCGCGGCCGGCAGATGGTGTACCACCTCGACATGAAGGAATTCGGCATCCTTCCTGTGCAGTCTCCGGTAGGCATGCAGCTTGGAAAGGCTGCAGGCTACGCGATGGGCTACAAGATGAAGGGCATCCACGACGCGTTCACCGTCGGCATCGTCGGCGACGGCACGACCGCCGAAGGCGACTCCCATGACGCGATGAGCGCCGCTTCGGTGTGGTCCTTGCCGTTCATGTTCATGGTCACCGACAACCGCGTGGCGATCTCCACGACGCCCGAAGAAGGCCGCGGTATCAAAGACTTCCGCGACTACGCCGGCAGCTTCGGCATCGCGTCGATCGCCTGCGATGGCCGCGACTTCGATGACACCTACCAAGCGATGTACCGGGCCGCTCGCTACATGCGGGATGAGCAGAAGCCGTGCCTCGTGCACGTCCATTCGTTGCCCCGGTTCAACGGCCACAGCTCGGCCGCGGACGTCACCTACGATCTCACGCAGGACGATCCGCTGATCGCGTTCGGCGACTCGCTGGTCAAGTCTGGCCTGTTAGGCGAGCGCGACGTGCTCCGCCGCATCAAGGGCGAAGGCCGCGATTTCTTCGCGCACCACGACCTCGGCAACATCATGGGCCGTCAGGACGAAGACCTCAAGGCGATCCTCGATCAGGTGCGCTCGGAGCCCGAGCCCCCGCCCGAGAGCGTGCTCGAGAACATCCGCAAGCCCTATGTGAGCGCGCCCGAGCCGGTCGCCGACGCCGCGACCGCGCCCCAGACCAACATCACCTACGCAGGCGCCATCCGCGCCGCGTTGGCCAACATCATCGAGCACCACGGCGGCGCGCTGTGGGGCCAGGACGTCGGGCGCCTCGGCGGCGTCATGACCGCGACCGCCGGCTTGAAGAAGCGCTTCCCAGACAAGATCATTGACGCCCCGCTGAACGAGCCGCTGATCCTCGGCACCGGCTGCGGTGCAGGGTTGCACAGCGACTTCGTGGCGTTGCCCGAGATTCAATTCGGGGACTACTCCCTGAACGCGTTCCACTGGCTCGTCCACATGGGCAACCTCTACTGGTGCACCAACGGCCGCTCCAACTTCGCGACCGTGCTGCGTATGCCCACCGACCCGTTCGGCGGCGGCGCGGTCTACCACTCGATGAGCCTCGACGGATACTTCAGCTCGATCCCCGGCTTGACCATCATCATGCCCAGCACGTCGATGGACGTGTACGGCCTGCTGATGAGCGCGGCCGAGTACCGCGGGCCGGTGGTCTGCTTGGAGCCCAAGTGGATGTACCGGCAAGCGCTGGGCCCGGCTTTCCCCGGGGAGCCCACCGCTCCCGATGAGGTGCTCGCGCTCAAGAAGACGATCATGCGCGGCGAGATCCCCGACCTGCCTGCCGATCTTCGCGTCCCGCTCGGCAAGGGCGTGATCCGCCGTCATGGCCGCGACGTCACCTGCGTCGCGTGGGGCCGCGCCGTGTGGACCGCGATGAAGGCCGCCGAGGCGCTCGCCAAAGAGGGCATCGAGCTGGAGATCATCGACCTTCGCACCATCGTGCCCCCGGACATGGATCTGGTGCTCGAGAGCGCCGATCGCACCGGCAAGCTGTTAGTCGCTGCCGAGGACCGCTCGTTTGGCGGCCTCGTACGCACCATTCAGGGCATGGTCGTCGAGAAGCGCCCGGGCATGCCGACCCGTGGCCTCGGACAGAAGTACGTCCCCGGCATCGCGCAGAACCTCGGCCTTGAGGAAGCGACCGTGCTGACTTGGGAGGACATCCACCATGCCGCGCACAGCGTCATCGAAGAGCGCCCCTCCGGCGGCACGCGCGTCGTCGAAGTCGCACCCCGCTACTTCCTGACCTAAATGCGGCTGACCTGATGCAGCACCCCGGCACGCGGCTCTACGCCCCCGAGGCGTTCTTTGAGCAGCGGCGTGCCTTCGGCGCCGACTGGCAGCTCGCTCGGTACACGCCGAGCGAGGCGCTGTGGACGCCCGCCGAGGTGGGCATGGACCGCGTGCTGTTGAGCGAGGGCCGCGCCTACCCAAACGTGTGCACGCACCGCGCTGCGACGCTGTTGGATGCGCCGTCTTCGACGCTGCGGTGCCCGTACCACGGGCGCCAGTTCGGTCCCGGCGGGCTGCTTCGGGTGGCGCCCGGGTGCCCGGCGGTGCCGAATGGTGAAGACCTCGAGCCCCTCGCGACCCACCCGCTCGGGCCATGGACCTTCGTGCGGTCTTCTGGCCACCGCCCCTTCCCGCAGCTGTCGCGCTGGTTGGACGGCATCCCGCTCCAGACCCTGCGGCGCGATCCGACCGGCGACCGCGTGTACACGATCAAGGCGCACTGGGCGCTGTGGGTGGAGAACTACCTCGAAGGCCTGCACGTGCCGTTCGTGCACCCCGGGCTGCGGAGCGCGCTCGACCTGAGCGCGTACCGGAGCGAGATCGACGATCGCGTCGTGGTGCAGATCGGCGTCGCCCGTCAGGCGCCGTACGTGCCGCTGCCGAGCGGGCATCCGGCCGGCGCACAGGTAGGTGGGTTGTACCTGTACATCTACCCCTGCACCGCGTTGAACATCTACGCCTGGGGCGTATCGGTCAACGCGATCGAGCCGGTGTCCGCGACCGAGACGCGGATTCACTACCAGCGCTGGGTCTGGCCCGGCACGCCGCCGGAGGTACAGACCGCCGGCGCGGGAGGCGCGCTGGAGGACGTAGAGCTGGAGGACGACGCCATCGTCGAGCGGGTCGCGCGCGGCGTCGAGCAAGCCGCGGCGCACACCGGACGCCTCGGCTCCTACGTGCCCGGATGGGAGGACGGGGCGCAGGCGTTTCATCAGTGGATGACCGAGCCCAAACCCACGCGTTGAAGGCATGGATTCGAAGTCGAGCGCACAGAAAGGCGCGACATATCGTGACCAACGCTAGGGGAAACCCTTGCAGACCCGGCGCTGTCTGAATAGCCGGACTCCCCCTCCGGAGCATGGCCCGTGAACATCATCCCGGACCTCACCCTGGCGCTCGTCCAGGTGGCGCCCTTCCTCGTCCTTGTGGCAGGGCTTCAAGTCATCATCTTCAAACCGATGCTCAAATACCTCCACGATCGCGCCGCAGCGACCGTGGGAGCCAAGCACGACGCCGAGGCGCTGGTCAAGCGCTCCGAAGGTCGAATGGCCGAGTACGAAGCGCGGCTCGCAAAGGTGCGCTCCGAGCTCACCGAGTACCGGGCAGCGTTGCGTAACGACGCGCACAAGGAGCACGCACAACACGTCGCCGAGGCTCGCAGAGAGTCCGAGGTGCACCTGCATGGCGCCTTGGCCGCCATCCAGCGTGAAGCTGCGGTCGCACGGAAAGCGGTCGCGTCGATGTCCAAAGACCTCGCGGGAGACATCGCGTCTTCGGTGTTGGGCCGCGCGGTGGAGTCCTCATGAACCAGCTGCTGTTGACCTCGTTGATCGGCGCTGCGTTCGCCGAAGAGCCTGTCGCCGTCGAGGGCGCGGAGCCTGCTGCGCACGAAGGTGCGGAAGGCCACGCAGAACACGACGAATACGCGCCGGAATGGGACAAGATGGGGATTGGCGTCGTCAATCTCTCTATCTTCCTCATCATCCTGTTCGTGCTCGCGCGCAAGCCCTTCGTGGCCGCGCTCGCCGGCCGCGCCACGTCCATCCGCAGCGGATTGGATGAGGCCGCGCGCATGCAGGCCGAAGCGAAGGCACGCTTTGACAGCGTCGAAGCGCGTCTTGCCGCGCTGGACAAAGAGATCGAAGAGATGCAGGTCGACGCCCGCGAAGACGCCGAGCGGGAAGCCGAGACCCTGCGCCAACGCGGAGCGGTCGAGGCCATTCGCATCAAAGAGACCGCCGAGCGGGCCATCCGCGAAGAAGCCGGCCGTGCACGCACGGAGATTCGTCAGGAAGCCGTCCAGCTCGCCGTCGCGCTGGCGCGGGAGACCATCAGCCGTTCGATGACCCAAGAGGATCAGCAACGCCTCGCGCGTGAGTTCCTCGCCGCGGTCGACGCGGACCGTACCGGCCTAAAGGGCCAGGGAGCATAGATGACTGAAGGCTCTGTCTCCCGCCGCTACGCCAAAGCGCTGCTGCAAATCGCCCAAGAGGTCCACGCCGTCGATCGCTACGGTAACGACCTCGAGAAGTTCCTCGACGTCGCGGGCCTCGAGAACAACCTGCTCGCCAACGCGCTCGCCAACCCCGTGTTCACCACGCCTGAGCGAAAGCTGGTGCTCGAGCGGGTGCTCCCCGGCCTGAACCTCGACAGCACGGTGTGCAACTTCCTCCGGCTGTTGCTGGACAAGAACCGCATGGACGCGCTCGAAGGCGTTGTGCGCGAGTACCGCGCGTTCGCCGACGTCGAAGCCAACCGCGTGCGCGCGACGGTCACCACCTCGGCGCCGCTGGACGCGGTCAGCCGCGGGCAGGTGCAGCGCGCTCTCGAGGTCTCCACCGGCAAGTCGGTCGTCCTCGACGCACGCGTCGATCCCAGCCTCCTCGGCGGGATGGTCGCACAGGTGGGAAGCCGCGTATTCGACGCATCCCTGCGCTCTCGTCTGGAGCGCCTTGCGCTCACCCTCACAGACCCCGCGCGGGCCTAAGCAGCGCCAACCGCGCACCCTCTCTCGCGCGCTCGGCGCGCAGCCCTCTCAAAGCTTCATCCAAAGTAAGGAATAAACTCCATGGACATCCGCGCCGAAGAGATCAGCCAGATCCTCAAGCAGCAGATCAAGAACTACGACGCCCGCGTCGCAGTCACCGAGACCGGCACCGTGCTCAAGGTCGGCGACGGTATCGCTCGCATCTACGGCCTTGAAAACGCCCTCGCCGGTGAGCTCCTCGAGTTCCCGGGCGGCATCAAGGGCATGGTCCTCAACCTCGAAGAGGACAACGTCGGTGTCGCGATCTTCGGCGAAGACAAGACCATCAAAGAGGGCGACGTCGTCCGCCGCACCGGCGAGATCGTGTCGGTTCCGGTCGGCCCCGCGACCCTCGGCCGCGTCGTCGACGCGCTCGGCAACGCCATCGACGGCGGCCCCCCGATCCCCCGCGACCAGATGCGCCCCGTCGAGATCAAGGCTCCCGGCATCGTCGCGCGCAAGAGCGTTCACGAGCCCCTTGAGACCGGCATCAAGGCCATCGACGGCATGATCCCCGTAGGCCGCGGCCAGCGCGAGCTGATCATCGGCGACCGCCAGACCGGCAAGACCGCGGTCGCGATCGACACCATCATCAACCAGCGCCAGTTCTTCGACGACCCCAAGAAGAAGATGCACTGCATCTACGTCGCGGTCGGACAGAAGCAGTCCACCATCGCGCAGGTCGTCGAGAAGCTCAAGCAGTTCGACGCGCTGAAGTACACCACCATCGTGGCTGCTCCCGCATCCGCGCCGGCGCCCCTGCAGTTCATCGCCTGCTACACCGGCGCCACGCTCGGCGAGTACTACCGCGACAACGGCCAGCACGCGCTGATCGTGTACGACGACCTCTCCAAGCAAGCCGCCGCGTACCGCCAGCTCTCGCTGCTGCTCCGCCGCCCCCCCGGTCGTGAAGCGTACCCGGGCGACGTCTTCTACTTGCACAGCCGCCTCCTCGAGCGCGCCTGCAAGGTCAACGACGAGCTCGGCGCCGGCTCGCTGACCGCGCTCCCGATCATCGAGACTCAGGCGGGCGACGTTTCGGCGTACATCCCGACCAACGTCATCTCGATCACCGACGGCCAGATCTTCCTCGAGACCAACCTGTTCTACTCGGGCGTCCGTCCCGCGGTAAACGTCGGTCTTTCCGTGTCGCGCGTCGGCGGCTCCGCCCAGCTCACCGCGATGAAAGACGTCGCCGGAACCCTGAAGCTCACGCTCGCCACCTTCCGCGAGCTGCAAGCCTTCTCGGCCTTCGGCTCCGACCTCGACGAGGCCACCCGCAAGCAGCTCAACCGTGGCGCACGCCTCGTCGAGCTGCTCAAGCAGGACCAGTACTCGCCGGTGCCCATGGAGCTGCAGATCATCCAGATCGTCTGCGGCACCGAAGGCGTATACGACGACGTAGCTGTGGCCGACGTGCGCCGCTTCATCAGCGACCTCACCGGTCACTTCGAGAAGCACCCGCTCACCGTCGAGCTGCGCGCGAACCTCACCGCGAAGTTCCGGGCCGGCGGCCCGTTGCGCGAAAAGGTGCTCGCCGAAGCCCGTCAGTTCCGCTCGCTCTGGAAGTAAGCCATGGCAACCCTACGCGACATCCGCACCCGCATCACTTCGGTGAAAAGCACCAAGCAGATCACCAACGCCATGAAGATGGTGTCGGCGGCCAAGCTGCGTCGTGCCACGGATGCCGCGGTCTCCGCGCGCCCCTGGCAAGAGACCCTCACCGTGACCCTGCAGCGCATCGCAAGCGGGGCGGCTTCGGGCACGGGCGGCGAAGTGCAGCACCCGCTGCTCGAGGCTCGTCCGGCGGTGCGCAACGTCCTGCTCGTCGTGATCAGCAGTGATCGCGGCTTGTGCGGCGGCTTCAACGGCACCCTGCTCCGCCAGACCGACGCCTGGATCAAGTCCCAGACTGCGCTCGGCCGCAAGGTGAGCATCCGCACCTTTGGCAAGAAGTCTCGCGACTTCTTCAGGGTCCGCAGCGTGGCGGTAGACGAAGCGCGCATCGAGGTCATCTCGGCGCGCTTTCAGACCGAGGTCGCAGCGCTCGCCGAGTTCATGGTCAACGGCTTTGTAAGCGGCGAGTACGATGAGTGCGTGGTCGCGTACAACCAGTTCAAGAACACGCTGACTCAAGTCCCGACCTACGAGAAGGTCCTGCCGCTCACCATCGACGCGAGCGCATCGGCGACGAGCGGCGCCGGAGCCATCGACTACATCTACGAGCCGAAGGGCGGCGCGATCCTCGAGACCCTGCTGCCGTTGTACCTGCGCACGCTGTTGCTGCAGTGCTTCCTCGAGACCGAAGCGGGCGAGCACGCATCGCGGATGACCGCGATGGACAACGCCACGCGCAACGCCACCGACCTCATCAAGTCGTTGACCTTGGACTACAACCGTGGCCGGCAGGCGGCGATCACCAAAGAGCTCATCGAGATCGTGTCGGGCGCCGAGGCCCTCTGATCCAATGCCCGGGCACGCGCTCGGCATGAACCCCTAAAATCAAGCTTCTCTTACATTTCCTGGAGTTTCCTCATGGAAGGCACAACCGGCATCGTCAAACAGGTCATGGGCCCCGTCGTAGACGTGGAGTTTCCGCCTGGCAAGCTCCCGAACATCCTCAACGCCCTGAAGCTCACCAACGCCTTCATCTCCAAGGCCGACGAGAACCTCACCGTTGAGGTCTCCCAGCACCTTGGCGAGAACACCGTGCGTTGCATCGCGATGGACGTCACCGACGGCTTGCGCCGCGGCCAGTCGGTGCGCGACACCGGCAGCCCGATCATGATGCCGGTGGGCCCGAAGGTGCTCGGCCGCATCCTGAACGTGTTGGGCGAGCCCGTCGACGAGCGTGGCGACGTCGGCTCCGAGATCCTGCACCCTATCCACCGCCAGCCCCCCGAGTTCACCCAGCAGTCGACTCAGGTCGAGATGTTCGAGACAGGCATCAAGGTCATCGACCTTCTGGCTCCGTACTCCCGCGGTGGAAAGATCGGTCTGTTCGGCGGCGCAGGCGTCGGCAAGACCGTTCTCATCCAGGAGCTCATCAACAACGTCGCCAAGAAGCACGGTGGCTGCTCGGTGTTCGCCGGCGTCGGCGAGCGTACCCGCGAAGGCAACGACCTTTGGCACGAAATGGAAGAGGCCAAGCTGGGCGACGGCTCGACGGTGCTCTCCAAGACCGCACTGATCTTCGGCCAGATGAACGAGCCCCCCGGCGCCCGCGCCCGCGTCGCGCTCTCCGCCCTCACCTGCGCCGAGTACTTTCGCGATGAAGAAGGTCAGGACGTGTTGTTCTTCGTCGACAACATCTTCCGCTTCACCCAGGCCGGCTCCGAAGTTTCGGCGCTCCTCGGCCGTATCCCCTCGGCGGTAGGCTACCAGCCCACCCTCGCGACGGAGATGGGCGGCCTTCAGGAGCGCATCACCACCACGAACAAGGGCTCGATCACCTCGGTTCAGGCCATCTACGTGCCCGCCGACGACTTGACCGACCCCGCGCCCGCCACGGCGTTCGCGCATCTCGACGCCACCACGGTTCTCAACCGTAAGCTCACCGAGATCGGCATCTACCCCGCCGTGGATCCGCTGGACTCCACCTCCCGCATCCTCGACCCGAAGATCGTCGGCGCCGAGCACTACGACGTCGCCCAGCGCGTTCAGCGCGTGCTGCAGCGCTACAAGGAGCTGCTCGACATCATCGCCATCCTCGGTATGGACGAGCTGTCTGAAGAAGACAAGACCACCGTCTACCGCGCGCGCAAGGTGCAGAAGTTCCTGTCGCAGCCCTTCACGGTCGCGCAGCAGTTCACCGGCGCCGAAGGCAAGTACGTCACCAAGGACGAGACCGTGCGTGGCTTCAAGGAGATCCTTGAAGGCAAGTACGACCACCTCCCCGAAGACGCGTTCTACCTCGTCGGCAACATCGACGACGTCATCGCCAAGGCTCACAAGCTCGGCGCGCAGGTCTGATCATGGCAAGCTCGCTGAAAGTTCGCATCGTCACCCCGCGGAAGGTCGCCTTCGAAGGCGTAGCCGTAAGCGTTCAGGCACCGGGCGAGCTCGGCGAGTTCGGGGTCCTCCCCGGGCACATCGCGTTGGTCTCCACCTTGAAGGCGGGCAACGTCGTTGTGTCGGGGCAGCCGGCGCGCCGGTTCCGTGTCGGCCCTGGCTTCGCTGAAGTCGGTCCCGACCGCGTGACCCTGATGGTTGAGACCTGCGAAGAGCTCAACGACAAGTAGTACAGGCCCGAGGGCCGATCGGCGAGCGCCCCTCGGCTAACTGAACAGCCGGCCCCACTCACTGCGTAGTAGGTCGGCTTGTTCCGGGCGCATCTCCTGTTCGTGCTCGAACAGCCACACCGCAAGTCGGGTACGAAGCTCTTCGTAGCTGACCTGCGTGTCGACGCGGCGATTCGCAACCAATTCGGTGGTGATCTCCTCGAGCGCGTGGCCGTCGATGTGCTGCAGGTCGCGCAGCAGCGCGAGCAGATCGGCTGCTCTGGGGTCGAACAGCAGGTGCTGGGTAGGAGCAGGACGGACGTTCACGGGGGCCTCGGTACGAATCGGTTTCCCGGTAACCGCCAAACCCGCGCGGTCAACCCAAGCACCGCGAGAGCGGCGGCTACTTCGGCGTGTGCGAGGCGGGTAGCGCGGACGATCTGCTCGGGCGTGGCGCCGGTTCCAAGCGCGGCGAGCACGATGGATTCGCGGTCATCGCCCGAAGGAGCCGCCATAGACGCGGTCAGCCCGGCCGCGGCGAGCACCGTGGCGGGGCTCCGAACCATGATCGCGCCCTCTTCGATGAGGTCGAGGCAACCCGCGCTAGCGGGCGCGTGTACCGGGCCCGGTAGTGCGAGCACCTCGCGGCCCAAGCGCAGCGCGTGCCCCGCCGTGTTGCGCGCCCCGCTCTTCTGCGATGCTTCGACGACCACCGTGGCTACCGCCAGCCCAGCGACGATGCGATTCCGCACCGGAAACGTCCATGCGTCCGCAGGCATGGCCTTCGGGAACTCGCTGACGACGAGCCCGCCCTCATCGAGCACGCGGCGACGCAGGGCCGCCTGCCAGGTCGGCATCGGAGCTTCGAGCCCCTGCCCCAACACCGCGATCGTCGCGCCCTTTGCCGATAGATGCGCCTCCCGGTCAATGCCTCGCGCCAAACCGCTGACCACCACGCCGCCCGCCGCCGCCACCGCGTGAGCGATGGCACCGGCGTGTTCGAGCCCGTAGGGCGTGCACGCGCGCGCACCCACGACCGCGACCGCAGGCCGTTGCAGCAGCGCGGTGTTGCCTTCTACGCCCAACAGCACCGCTCCAAAAGGTTGCCCCAACAAGGCCAACGGCCACTGCGCGCAGCTCGCGCCGACCTGCGCGCCACCGCAGTCCACCCGAGACTGCCGCAAGTAGGGCAAGAGGTCGAAAGGCAGCCCCGCGGCCAACCAAGCGCACTCATCCGCACCCGCCGCGAGCAGCGGGCCGCCCAACAGGTTCACGATCGCCCAAAGGTCGAGACGCCCTACGGCGGCGGCCAGCCCGGACCAAGGAAACAACGATGTCATGGTGCCAAACTTCCTTTCGGAAGGGTGCGATCGGCCCGAAGAAGGTAGCGCCACCTGTACAGATGTCAAGCATTTTATGCGCGTGCACCGCTCAGGACGCAGAAGCCCGATAGGTAGTCTTTTTCATGGAGCCTCACATGCCTAGCCGTCGTGATCTACTCGTTGGTGTCTCTGCGTTCGCTGTCGCCTCAGCCGCATCCTCTGCGCTGGCCGGCGGTGCCAAGCCCCCCGAAAGCAAGCCCGCGGGGGACAAGCCCCCCGAGAGCAAGCCGCCAGCGGCCGGCCCGTTCACGCTGGCGCCGCTCCCGTGGGGAGACGCGGATCTGGCGCCGGTGATCTCGCAGAACACCGTCTCGTTCCACTACGGCAAGCACCATCAGGGCTACGTCAACAAGCTCAACGAGCTCTACGTAGGCAACGAGAGCCTCGGCAGCACCCCCGAAGCCATCGCGACCGCCGCGTACGGCAAGGCGGACAAAGCGCCGTTGTACAACAACGCTGCACAAGCTTGGAACCATGCTTTTTACTGGAACAGCATGAAGAAAAACGGCGGGGCTGTCCCGACCACCGGCAAGCTCGCAGACGCGATCAAGGCGGGGTTCGGAGATGCCGAGGGCCTGAAGAAGGCGTTCAAAGAGACGGCGTTGGGTCAGTTCGGCAGCGGCTGGGCGTGGTTGGTCAACAACGGCGGCAAGCTCTCTATGGTCAAGACGGCGAACGCCGACTCCCCGCTGTGGACCGGCGCAGGAACGCCCCTGCTGGTGATCGACGTCTGGGAGCACGCCTACTACCTCGACTACCAGAACAAGCGCTCCGACTACGTCGCCGCCTGGCTCGACAAGCTGGTCAACTGGGACTTCGCCGAAAAGAACTTCGGCTGATCCTATCGATCTGGGCGAGCGGCCTCAGCGTCCGGGGATCGACTCGTCGGCGCCATCCTGAAAGGCGCGGAGCCCGTCCGCGCCGGCTTTCGCGAGCTCACGCAAGGCCGCAGGGGAGCGCCAGCGGACCGCCCGACTGAGCGCGATGCCCCCAAAAGTCACCGCGAACGGCACAAGTCCCGCGACGCCCCGGTGCTTGCGCACGTAGTACGCGGTGGATCGGAACCGCCAGCGCTCCGCTCGCAGCGCGTCTTCCACGCGCACGCCGCCGGTCAGCGCAGACAGGTGCACAAGCTCGGCTGCCGGCTCAAAAATCAGCTTCCAACCAGCGACACGGACGCGATGGGAGTAGTCGGTGTCTTCCAACAGCGCGGTGCCGATGTAGTTGCGGTCGAAGCCACCGACCTGATGCACGGCCTCCGCGCGATAGCTCATGTTCGCGCCCTTCAAGCTGGGGATCTCCATACGATCGGTCCCCCACAGGTTGGTCATCGTCCGCCCGCCCGGCGAGATGTGCGATGCGGTGGTTTTGGTGTTTGGCCGGACCGATCGTTCGACGATCCGGCCCGTTACACCACCGACCCGCGGGTCTTCATACGCGCGGACGTGAGCGTCGAGGAAGTCGTCATGGATAAGGATGACGTCGTCGTCCAAAAAGAGCAGGATCTTGCCCGTGGCCCGTGCGATGGCTTCGTTGCGGGCGTTCGGGAGTCCTTTGCGGTCCAGGTGCACGTAGTGCAGCCGCGAATCCGCCACTCCAGCAAAAAACTGCTCGTTGATGGCGTGTTGTTCGGGGTCGGACTGGTCGACAACCCACAACTCCAGATCGGTGAACCGCTGCTTCAAGACCTGCAGCACCGTGTCGTGCAGCAGGCGGCCCCGATTCAAGCTGGGGATCAACACGGAGAGCATCGGACTGCCGCTCATCGTCGTACTTCCTTGGCTTTTTCATAGAGCGCGACGAGGCGTTCCACGCTCCGCGACCACGTGAAGCGCGCCTCGATCATCGCTCGGCCCGCGGCGCGCATCGCGGAGGTATCGGTGTCCATCCCGCGCTGCAACGCCTGTTGCAACGCCGGGATGTTCTCGGACGGGACGAGCAGGCCGTTCTGTCCGTCCTCCAAGTAGTCCTCGCGAGCGGCTTCTACCGCGTCGCTCACGATAGCCAGCGCGCCGGCGTACATCGCCTCGAACACCACGCCCCCGACGGTCTCTCCGCGTGACGGCAGCGCGACGATCGCGCTCTCGAGCAGCAGCGCGCACAGCTCGTTTCGTGGCAGCACGGTAAAACAGACCTTGTCGCCCAACGGTGCCGCGAGGCGGCGCACCTCGTCAGCGAAGTCAACCTCGTTGACTGGGCCGGCGATGACCAGCCTCCAATTTGGCCTTTCGCGCAGCAGCGGCGCCATCGCCTGCACCAGCAAGTCCGCGCCCTTCTGCCGAGAAAGCCGGGAAGGCGCGAGCACGATGCGCGCGTCCCCCAAGCCCAACTTGGCGCGCACCGCAGCGCCCTCCGAAGGAGAGATCTGAAACTCTCTGGGATCCACCGCCATTCCGATATGCACCGCGACGTTGGACAGGCCCAGCTTCGACCGCAACGCGGCGCCCGCCGCGGGAGAATCCGCGATGATTAGGTTGGCGCGGGCGAGCTGCGGGCGCGTCCAATTCTGCCAGTACTTTGCCCGAATCCGCTTGTTCAGCCCGCCCTTTCCACCGAGAATCTCCTCGAGGTAGTCGGCGGTGATGTAGTTCTGCACCACGAGCGGAATCCCCGCCAAGCGCGCGCGAGGGAGCAAAAGGTCGAGATGCAAGCTTGGGAAGCCCACACACACTATCAGATCGGCCTTGCGCAGCGCATCGCCCAAAAACGCGGGCGTGACGGCGTCCTTCTCGAGCGGATTGTGAAAAGGCAGCGCGAAGCTACGCCGCCGATGCACATGCACCCCGCGCTCCACGGTAGAGCCGCACGCCACCTGCGACGACAAGTTCAGGTTGGTGTAGGGCGTCGTGTGCACGTGCACCTCCCAGCCTCGCCGGGCAAGCTCCTCGGCTTGATGCTGAAGAATGACCTCACCCCCGCCGATGCACGGCGGATAGAAGTAGCTGAAGAAGCGCAACACCACATGAGGATGTAGCCCGGCCCGCGCCGACGTGCGCGCAGGCACCCCACCCGCGCTACGCCCCGGCCCGCGCGGGCACAAAGAGCCGCACCGTCAGCGCACGACTGGGACGGTCCAGCGAAGGCGACTGCACCGGCGTAAGCGCATCCCACGGAACGGTGAGCGGGCGCAGGGGTCTGTGCTCCACACGACGCGCGAGCGTTCCTGCGAGCCACGGGCCACGCCAGTCTGCGGGGAGCCCCAGCGCGCGCACCCACATGCGCTCCCGAAAGACCGCGGCGAGCAAGACCGCCACACCCGCGGACGCCCCCAACGCCGCCGCCGTCGGGCCCAGCACCGCGATCGCCGGCGCACGGAAGGCCACGGCCAGCACCACAAACAACGTGCCGGCCGCGCACCCGACCAACCACGCCGCAACCGCCCGTAGAAGCGAAGGGAAAAGCAGATGAACCACGCGATACCGCAGCGGGCGAGCCACCCGAACCGCGTCCGCAGAGGCTCCGGGCAGGTTGGGGCTTACGAGGAACCAGACAAGCAGAGCGAGCATCATGGCGAGGTCCGAGGATAGAGGGCGGGCGAGCAGGAGAGCATGTGAACAACGGTTCTGTGGCGGATTCCCAGGTTCTGTACGACGCCATCATCGAGGCGCAGCGGGCTTCGGAGGGCCGGATCTCCAGCTTCCTGAGCGGCTTGTGGGGCGCGAGCCCGCAAGCGATGCTCAGCACGGTCGCGGCCGACGTGGCCGCCAGCAACGCAACGCTCTCGGGAGGCCAAACCGAAGCGCAGCGGCTGCGAATCCTGCACGCCGCGGCGCTGGGATTGGACGCCGAGCAGCTCGAGCTGCGCGCGCTGTACCCCAACCTCGATCGCGGCGTGTATTGCTGCTCGCACTCGATGGGCGTTCCTTCGGTGGTCGGCCCCGCGGCCGTCCTGCACCAGCTCGCCGAGGTGGCGGAAGCGGGAATTGGCGTCTGGGACGAAGGCACGTGGGTAGAGGTGATGACGCAGTACCGGGCGCGCGTGGCCGCGCTGGTCGGCGGGGACCTCGAAAACGGCGACGTCGTGTGGTTTCCCAACGCATCCGACGCGCTCTCGGCGGTGCTGGAGGGCGTCAACGGCGGCACGCTCGTCTACACCGCCGGGCACTTCACCACCGGGCACTACGTACACCACCAGTGGGCACAGAACTGCGGCGGTCGTTTGCTCGAAGTCCCCGTCGATGAGGACGGCAGCGTGCCAACCGCGCGCATCCTCGACGCGCTCACCCCCGACGTGCGGGTGCTCTCGATCTCCCACGCGCTGTTCGAGTCTGGCTGGTTGCAGGACGTACCGGCGCTGGCCGCCGGCCTTCGGGAGCGCTGTCCCGGCGCGATCTTGCTGCTCGACGCCTACCAGACCGCAGGCTCGGTGCCCATCGACGCCGCCAAGCTCGGCGACCACGTGCTCGTCGTCGGCGGCGGGCACAAGCAGCTGCGCAGCGGCACGGGCGCAGGGTTCTTGTACATCCCGCGGCGCTGGCTGAAAGCGGGCCCCGAGCAGCTCACGCCCCGGCGCACGGGATGGTGGGGGCACGCAGCGGCCTTCGCGTTCGAAAAGGGCGCGGTGCGGCGCGCCGAGGATGGCTCGCGAATGCAGGCCGGCACGCCGACATTGACGGGCATGGCGATGCTGTTGGGGGAGCTGACCGCGGCGGCGAGCGTGACCGGCGGGGACCTGCCTGCGGCGGTTCAGCGCGCGCGGCGCGTCACAGCCGGGCTGGTGGACGTGGCGCTTCGGGCCTGCGCAGCGCACGGCTTGAAGGTGCGCGGCGGATGGGGGAGCGAGCGGCGCGCCGCGTTTGTCTGCGTCGAGATCACCGAAGGAAACGCGGCGGTGGAGGCGCTGGCAGCCCGTGGCCTGCACGTGGATTTCCGACCGCGCTTCGGCGGCGCCCGCGACGGCTGGCTGCGCGTCAGCGGGAACTCTGCAGGATTTCCGTACGAGATCGAGGCGGTCATCGCCGGGATCGCCCGCGTTGCAAAGGGGCACGACGGCGCTCATGGCGCAGCGCCCCACTCTGCCGGGTCCAACCACCGCTGATCGACGCCTTTGTGGGGGGCGCGCGACTTCAAGCGCAGCTGCCCGGCGATATCGTCCCAGGAAAGCTCCACGGAAGCATCTGCTTCGATGTGAAACCGACGGACAAACCAGCGTTCTCCGTCTTCGTTCACGGTCCACCAGCACACGGTCTTCGGCGTGCGCGTCAGCAGATGCGCGTTCCCGTCCGGGCTGAGCGCCGCGTCCGCGACCTCGAAAGGAGCGGGACACACCCCCTCGTCCTTGGGCATGCGCCACCCGACCATCCCCAACAAGGCGTAGGTGACATACCAGCCAAGAAAGCACTTAAAAGCCACCGGAAGCCAAGGTAGAACATAACGTTTGAACCGACGCCAACTGCGCGCGCGACGAATGCGCGCACGCTCGTGCTGTCGCAGCCACTCCTGCCCCAGACGCGTGAAAATATCCATCGACAACCTCCGGGCACCGCTCCAAGCACGGCGCGTGCCGCAACGCAGCTGCCCAACTACGCTCAAAAAAGCAATGTTTTTCACCGCATCCAATCGGCAGTCGCCCCCGAACGCACGCGACTGACCGACCTCCGTCAGTCAGCCGTCCGTCCCGAGCGGTCAAGCGATTTTTCGTAAGGAACCGCCCGACAAAGCGGAATAGACAGGCGCATGTTCACGCTCTCGCTCGCGAATCTGTGGCTTTCGGCGCTCACCCCCTCGGCGCTCGCCGCCTGCACCGTCGCGCAAACCCACGGTGCGGACGGCATCGAGTTCGACATCAGCACCGACGGAAGCTGCCCGGCGGTCTCGGTCGTCGCCGATCGCAGCGCCCAGATCACCGCCTGGACCGTGCACGAGGACTTCCCGAAGCGCCTCCCGAAAGAGCAGCTGGTCGCGCATCCGTGGGGCGTCCCGGCCTTAGGCTGGCGCCTGACCGCACCCACGCTGATCGCAGGAGACCACCTGCTGATCCGACTCGCGTGGACGCAGGACCTCCCCGGAGAGCCGCACGTGGACGTGTTGCTCGACGGCAGCGCCCCTACGCTCGCGCGGGGTGCGTCCGTCGCGCAGGAGTGGAGCTACGTGGCGAATAAGCACCCCGAGTGGGGCTTCACCGACCGGAAGTTCGGGCGATGGCAGCGGTCGTCGGTCTGGACCTTCGGGCCCGACGGCGAGGCCGGCTGGCTGGACGGCCCCAGCGCGACAGGGAGCTGGTGGAGCGGCGGTCCGGGCGCTGCGACGGTGCGCTACGAAGCGGCTCCAGCCCCGGCGATGGGCGAGGTGCGGATGCCCCCGGGCTCGCTGAACGTAACGCTGCCCAACGGCGTGTTGATCGGACGCAGCGACGAAGCGGACGTACAGGCCGTGCCCGATGGCGTACGCGCGACCGCACCGGCGGGCGGCGACTTCCGCTGGAGGGTGCAATCGGTGAGCGGGATCGGGGTGGTCGCCGATGACGTGGCCTTCGTGGCGGGGACCGACGCCCGCTTCGGCACAGCGAGCCTGCCCGAGCCCGCGGTGCCGATGGCGTTGCGCGGCAACAAAGACAAGGACGCCGTGCTCCACGCGCTCTGGGACGCCGTCCGGGCGCCGATCCGCGGCGTGCTCGGCGACGTCACACACCCGCGCCCGCTGAACCACGCGTGGCAGTCCGGCTGGATGACCGACGGGGAACGTGCGCTGGTGTTGTTGCGGTTTCTCGGGCAAGAGCGGGTGCCGTCGCGCTGGGTGTTGACCGGCGAGCACGCCGATGCGGACACCTTTGTTGGCTACGACCGCCTGCTGCTCGCCGCCCAGCCAGGCAAAGGCGTGGTGCTCTGGCTCGATCCCGCATGCCCTTCCTGCGGCTTTGGCGAGATCGATCCCGCGCTGTCGGGCAAGCCCGCTCTCGGCGGCGCGGACCACATCCCGCTGCTCCCTGGAACGCTGACGCTGACGGCATCGCTGGGAGAAAACGGCGTAGACACGGTGGTCGTAGCGACCGGAGACGGCGCGCGTTGGATTCGCAGCCGTGTGCGGACGGCACAGCGGGACAGCGACCTCGCGCGGATCTTCGGCGTGGTCGCGCCCGAGACCGTGACCGTAGAGGGCTGGCAGGCGGACATCCGCGTAGTTTTCCACAGCGCACGCCCCCCGCGCCCCGTAGATCTGCCCCAGTTCGGAGGGTAGCCGGATAAGCGCTCGACGGTCGGAGGTTTCGTGTTGCTGAAGGATCAAGTGGTGCTGATCACCGGCGCTGGCAACGGCATCGGACGTGCGTACGCGCTCGCTTTTGCTGCGGCAGGCGCCCGCGTCGTCGTCAACGACCTCGGTGGCGCGCGAGACGGCGACGGCGCCTCGGACGCCCCCGCCCGCACCGTGGTGCAGGAGATCGTGGCCTTCGGCGGAGACGCGATCGCGGACTTCGGCAACGTGACCGTCCCCGCCGATTGCGCGCGGATGGTCGAAGCGGCGGTGACCCGCTGGGGCCGCCTCGACACCATCGTCAACAACGCGGGCGTCCTCCGCGACCGCACCTTCTCCAAGCTCACCGACGAAGAATGGGACATCGTCGTCGCGGTGCACCTGACCGGCACCCGGAACGTCGTGCGCGCCGCGCTGCCCGCGCTCAGCCGGGCGGGCGGGTCGATCATCAACACCACGTCCTACTCGGGCATGATCGGCAACTTCGGTCAAGCCAACTACGCCGCAGCAAAAGCGGGGATTTACGGCTTCACCCGCGTGCTCGCCATCGAGCTGCAGCGCGCCAACATCACCGCCAACTGCATCGCGCCGATCGCAAAGACGCGCATGACCGAAGACATCGATCGCATCGGTGACGACTGGACGCCCGCGCAGATCGCGCCGGTCGCAGTGTTCCTCGCGAGTCCGCTGGCGCGCAAGGTCACCGGCAAGGTGCTCGGGGTGGCCGGGCAGCGCATCCACCTGTACGAAGTGCAGACCAACGAAGGCGTCGAAAAAGCAGGTTCGGAGCTTTGGACGGCCGAGGAGATCGCCGCCAAGTACGAGGACATCTCCGCTTTTGCAGCTACCGTAGCGCCCGCCGCGTCCGCATCCGGAGCCGCATCACCGGTTCGAGACGTGTTCGCGCTCGCACCGAAGGCTTTTCGCGCCGATCGGGCCGGCGATCTGGCGATGCGGCTGCACTTTGCGATCTCCGACGCCCCCGGCCAGACGCTGGTGGTCAAGGATGGGAAAGCGTGGGTAGAAGACGGCTTGACCGGCTCCCCCGACTGCACGATGAAGACCGACGCAGCCACGATCATCGGCATCTTCAAGCAGACGGTCGACGCGACCAAGGCGTTCATGAAAGGGAAGATCACCGCAGACAACCTCCCGATCGTGATGAAGTTCGCCACCGTCTTCGACTTTTCGACGCCGCGCCCCGAAGCCGCCGCGCCTGACGCGGCCACCGCTGCGACCGCCGAGCCCGCCGAGCCCGCTCCAGCCCAAAAGAAGTGGCCGATCGGAAAACGCTACGATGGTGGCTACCAGTTTGCAGATCCGGCGCACGCGCTCGCTTACGCCCACGCCACCAGCGACACCTCGCCGGCCTACCACGGCGCCGATCCGATCTGTCCGCCGATGTTTCATGTACGCCTGATGCACGGCCTGATTTTTCAGATCGCCACCGATCCCGAGCTGGGGCTCGACCTGCTGCGCCTCGTGCACGGCGAGCATGACGCGACCTTCCACAAGGTGATCCGCCCCTGGGATCTCGTCCACACGCGCGGCGAGCTGCAGAGCGTCGAAGAAAAGTCCTCCGGCTTGCTGGTCACCTCGAGGATCTTCGGCTTTGTAGATGGACAGCTCGCGGTGTCGTGCACCACCGTGTACTTCATTCGCGGCACCGAGCGCAAACCCGCGGCCGCGCCGACCGCGCCGTCTTCCGCGCCCAAGCCGCCCGCGCCTCCTGCGCCAGACCACAGCTTGTCGCTCGCGATCGCGGACGATCAATCCCTGCAATACGCAGCGGCGTCGCTGGACGACAACCCGATCCACACCGATACGGCCACCGCCGCAGCCGCCGGCCTCCCCGGCGTGATCCTGCAAGGGCTGTGTACGATGGCGATGAGCGGCGCCGCGGTCACCCGCGCGCTCGCGGACAACGACGCACGCCGCGTGCAGCGCATCGCGGTGCGGTTCGCGCGGCCGGTGCTGAACGGCGAGGCGCTGACCGTGCAGTGCTGGTCCAACGTGACCGGTTGCAGCTTCACGACCTTGAACGCCGCAGGTCAGCCGGTGCTCTCCCATGCCACCTTCGAGGTGCGGTAGGTGCCCTCCGTCGACGCGATCCGCGAACGGTTTTTGAACGCGACCGGCTCCGCTTTTCCGCGGACGGCAGCGCTGCTTCCCCATCCCCGACTCTACCAGGAGCTGCTGGACATGGAGGGCACCGCCGAGCGGGTGCCTACGCGCTTTGGCCCGTACAAACGCAGTCAGCTGCTGGCCTGGGACCGGAGCACGACGTCGTGGGAGGCGTGGGACACGATCTCCGGTCACCGCGTGCACATGGTCGTCGGGACGTGGACGCCGCCAAGCCGGCCGGGAGTGCTCGAGTGGGCTCCGGCAGCGGCGGGCGTGTGGGTGAGCCCGCCCATCGAGCTATCCCTGAGCGATCTGCTGCCGGATATCGGCGAAGACCCGTTGCTTTGTGCGCAGGTGCTCGTAGCGGCGGTGCAGAGCCTGCCCGACCCCTACGGGACGCTGAGCGCAGCGACGCTGGTCCGGCATCGTGGCGTTTGGAAGGTGTCCGGCATTCCCGGCGGCGAAGTCCTCGAGGGCGCAGCGGGCGTCGGGCGCATCGCCGCGCTGTTCGGCGCCGACGGCGAGGCGCTCTCCGAGCTGACCGAGAGCCCCCACGTCGGCATCGACACCATCGAACACATGTTACGCACCGAGCTCTCCGACCGCCTCGTCGCGCAGGTGCATCGGCTGCGGCGGCGTCCCGCGGTGGCCGCACGCGGCCGGCGCAGCGCCAAAGTGCGCGAGCTCGCCGAACGTCTGGCGACCGCGGTCCGTCCGCCGGCAGGTCGAGGATGTCTCGCGGCGAACGCCGATGGTTCGGTCGCGCTGATCGAATGCGACGGCACCGTGCTTCGCGGCGGGGTGCGCGGGAGCGCAACCGGCGACGCGCCGTTGGGCGTGCTTTGGCGGGCAGGAGAGCTCGACGGCCACGCGGTGCGCCCGCTGTTGCGCCTGTGGTCGTCGCGCCGGCAAGGCGACGAGGACCGCAGAGCCGAGGTGCAAGCTCGCATCGGTGGCGACGACGATTTTGTGGAGCGCACGCTCGGATTTCTCCGCACCAGCGCACACCTGCGGGTCGACCGGATGCTGCTCAATCGGTGACCCTGTCGGGTAAGGGCTGCGCTACTTCGGGCGCCCCAGCCAGGTACGATACTTCAGCGCGTCTTCGACGTGGGCGCGGATGATCGGGTCGGGATCCTTCGCCATCGCCGTCAATCGCGCCTCTACGCCGGTCGAAGGCAGCGCGCGAAAGCGCCGAAGCGCGGTGTACCGCACCCGCGGCCGCGGATCGTCCAACCAGCGCGCAAACGCAGCGCCCGACTCGCTCGTGGCGTCCTTCGTGTTGTAGTACACCGCCTCGATGAGCGCGATGTCGAGGTCCTCCGCGTCGGTTTGGCCGACAAAGCGCGAGGCATCGGCGAAGGTCACGGTGTGCGGGAGCTGAGCCTCGCCGAGCATGTCGGGGAACGTGTCATACCGCCCAACCCGCTGCTGCACCGGCACCGCCGCGCCGGTGAGCCCGGCGCCGCTCCAGGCCTGCGCGGCGACGTCGAAGCTTCCCGCGAGGCGCACCGCTTCGATGGCCCAGGCGGTGCGAGCCGGGGCCGCGTCGTCGCCGATCGCGGCGCGAGCCAACGCGGGATCGGCCGCGCCGGTCCCGACGTACCGATTGAACCACGCTCGGGCGCGCAGCACCTTCGCGGCGACCACCCCTTGGGGCCCGGGGATCCGCTCCACCGCGAGCGCCGCCAGCGCATCCGGCGAGCGGGTGTCATCGGGCGGCAAGCCCCATCCCGCGTGGGTGATGCAAAAGCGCGTGTAGTCCCCCGCTTGCCCGCACTGCGCGAGGGAATCATCGGTGTGGCCGGACTTTCCAAGCTGCTCGCCCGCACGAAAGTGACATTCGCTCTTCCACGGGCCCGCAGGGACCGCGGCGCAGGCCGCTTCGATCGTCGCGACGTCGCCCAAATCCGCGGCGCGCGCGGCGGCCTCGACCCGGCACCCGATCGCAAGCTGCGGGTACGGCTCCTGATCGCAGGTCGCGAGCATCGCAGCCGGCGCCCCGGCGGGGAGCGCAGACAGCCCCGCCGACGGCCCCGGCGTGCACGCGAGGAGCAGCGCAGCCCAAACGGCGAGCACTAGCGCGGCGGGAGCGGAGGGGGAGCCGGGGGACCGAAGGCCGCGGCGATCTCAGGGACGTCCTTCGGAGCGGCCCAACCCGCCATGCCGTCACGCCAGACGAGGTGGCGACCGGCCGGACTGGCCTGCACCCGCGCCGCCACCGCCGCCGCGCTCAGCTGCGCGGTCGTGCCGTCGGGCGCGTTGTAGTGGTAGAGCGGCTCGGTGGGAGGGAGCGGAGGCGGGGCGCCCAGCCCCTGCTGCGGGTTGAACGGCGCCGGGTTGGCAGCGGCACGGCCCATCTGCGCGCCGATCACGCCGCCCATCGCGAGGCCCAAGCCCGCGTCCAGAAACGCGCCGCCACCGCCCCCGTGCTTCGCGGCGTCCCCAATGGCGTTGGCGGTCTGAAACTGGGTGTAGGCGCCCATGTCGCCGAGCACGCCCATCGAGGTGCGCTTGTCGAGCATCGCTTCGACCTCGGGCGGCACGGAGATGTTCTCGACCACAAAATCGGTGAGCGTGATGCCGTAATTTTCCTGGAACCAGCCGTTCAATCGCTGCCGCAGCGCGTCGCCGAGGTCCATGTACTGCGCGACGAGGTCGAGCAGCGGGATCTTGGACTCTCCGATGGTGTCCGCCAACGCGCTCACCAGCTTGCGCTTGAGCTGCCCGTTGATCTCTTCGGTGGTGAACCAGCCGTTCGTCCCGACCACCTCGCGCAGGAACGTGGCCGGATCGCTCACGCGGTAGGCAAAGACCCCGAACGCGCGCAGCCGCACCATGCCAAAGTCTTTGTCCCGCAGGATGATCGGGTTGGCGGTCCCCCACTTCTGATCGGTGTTCTGGCGCGTGGAGACAAAGTAGATGTCGCCTTTGTACGGGTAGTTGAACGCGTACTTGATCGTCTCAAAAAACCCAGCGATGGCGCGGGTTTTGGTGGACAGCTCATAGGTGCCCGGCCCGAAAACCTCGGACAAACGCCCCTCAGCGATGAACACCGCGGCTTGGCCCTCGCGCACCACGAGCTTGCCACCGCTCTGAATCGCCTGCTGGTGCGTCGGAAAGCGATGGACCAGCGTGTTGGACGATTCGTCGAGCCACTGAATGACATCGAGGAACTGCGCCTTCGCGTTGGAAGTAAGAGTATCCCACAGGCCCATCGCACACTCCCGCCCGGGGGGTTTGACCCGGGACGCCACAACATGTACCCCGCAGCGCGATCGCACAGCGGGGGCGCTCCCGATTTTGTTGCGGTATGACCAACCGAGACTTGTTACCCCCCGCGCTGAAAAGGAGCGCCCATGATCACCACCGTCGCTGAAATCGCTGCTTACGAAGGTCAAACCGTCACGTTGCGAGGCTGGGTGTACAATGCATCCGGCAAGGGCAAGCTGCTCTTTCTCCAGATCCGGGATGGCTCGGGGATCATTCAGGCGGTGTGCAACAAGGTTGAGCTGGGCGACGAGCTGTTCGAGTCCCTCAAGCGTCTGGGCCAAGAGTCCAGCCTCGAGATCACCGGCAAGGTCAGCGCAGATTCAAGGTCTAAGCTGGGCTTTGAGCTGCACGTCTCCGGGGCGCACATCGTCGGGACCTCTGAAGGCTACCCGATCACGCCGAAAGATCATGGACCGAACTTTCTTTACGACCACCGCCACCTGTGGTTCCGCTCCAAGCGCCCGCACGCGATCCTGCACGTCCGGCACCTGATCATCCAGGCGATCCGCAACTACTTCGACAGCCGCGGCTTCCTGCTGCTCGACAGCCCGATCTTCACGCCCAACGCCTGCGAAGGCACCAGCACGCTGTTTGAGACCGAGTACTTCGGCCAGACCGCGTACCTGTCCCAGTCCGGGCAGCTCTACCAGGAGGCCGGCGCCACCGCCTTCGGCAAGACCTACTGCTTCGGCCCCACCTTCCGCGCCGAGAAGTCCGACACCCGCCGCCACCTCAACGAGTTCTGGATGGTCGAGCCCGAGATCGCCTGGATCGACCTCGACGGTATCATGGACATGTGCGAGGACTTCGTGGTCGAGGTGGTGGCGCACGTGCTCAAGAACGGCCGGCAGCACCTCGAGGAGCTCGAGCGCGACATCTCCGTGCTCGAGCGCGTGCAGAAGCCGTTCCCGCGCATCTCTTACGATGATGCCTGCGCCATGCTGGAGAAGCTCGGCCACCCCGTCGAGCCCGAAGACGACTTCGGCAGCCCGCATGAGACCGAGCTCACCAAGCAGTTTGACCGCCCGATCATGGTTCACCGCTACCCCTCGATCGTCAAAGCCTTCTACATGAAGGCGGATCCGGAGAATCCGGCGCGCGCCTTAGGCGTCGACGTGCTCGCACCGGAAGGCTACGGCGAGATCATCGGCGGCGGGCAACGCGAAGACAGCTACGACGAGCTGGTCCGCAAGATCCACCACCACCAGCTGCCGATGGCGTCCTTTGAGTGGTACCTCGACCTGCGGCGCTACGGCACCGTGCCGCACGGCGGCATGGGCGCGGGCGTCGAGCGGCTGGTCACGTGGATCTGCGGCATCCACAACGTCCGCGAGGCGATCCCGTTCCCGCGCACCATCACGCGGCTGACGCCGTAGGGCGTGCGCGGCTCCATGTGCAACGCCGAACATCCGATTCTGCGGAGGCGCGCGTGAGGCGCCTGATCGCGGGAGCCACGGCTGCGCAGGTGGCCGAGCGCGTGGGCGGACAGCTCGTCGGCCCAGACCGCGCGATCGCGGCGGTCGCGACGATTGAGGCCGCGGGAAGCGACGATCTCGCCTACCTCGAGCGGGGCACGCCTGGCGACGCCGGCGTGCTGCTCGCCAAACAGTCGATCCCGGACCGGACCGTGGTCGTCGTCCCTGATCCGCTCGCCGCGCTCTGCGGGCTGTTGGAGGACTGGTTCCCCGAGCCAGATTTTGCAGGCGCGGTGCACCCCACCGCGACGGTGCATCCCACCGCGGTGCTCGATCCGGGCGTGGTCGTCGGGGCATTTTGCGTGGTGGGCGAAGCCACGCACCTGTACCCCAACGTGGTGCTCTACCCGCGCACCCGAATCGGCCGCGGATGCCGCATCCACGCGGGGAGCGTGATCGGCGCTGACGGCTTTCGATACCACGCGACCGCGCGCGGCCCGCTGCGCGTGCCTCAAGTCGGCGGCGTAGTTCTGGGCGACCACGTGGATCTGGGCGCGAGCTGCACCATCGACCGCGGGTTTATCGGCGACACCACGCTCGGCGACGGCTGCAAGCTCGACAACCTCGTGCACGTCGGCCACAACTGCACCTTAGGCCGCTTCGTCATCGTCGCCGCCCAGACCGGCATCTCGGGCAGCGTGCGCATCGGGAACGGCGTGCTCCTCGGCGGGCAGGTCGGCGTCGCCGACCACACGACGATCGGGGACGGCGCGCGCATCGGCGCGCAGTCCGGGTTGCACGGGACGATCCCCGCCGGCGAGACCTGGCTGGGAACGCCGGCGCTGCCTATCGCGACGATGCGTCGGGTCTACGCGCTCACCCGCGACCTGCCGGCGATGTGGCGGGCGTGGCGGCCCGACAAAACCAATTCGTGACCCACGGCGTGCTCGGGCCAGATGCCGGGCGACAGACCTTCGGTATAGGAGGCGCGCATGTTGCTGCTCCTGCTTGGCTGCTTTGGGCATTACCCGCTCGTCACCGCGACCGCGCCCGTACAGGCCGCCGCGGTCCACACCGAGCCTGAGCTGCCCGCGATCACCTTCTCGCCGTTGGAGGAGAAGCTAGAGATCGTGTTCACCGCCTCCAGCGACGATGATCAGCGAGACCGCCTCTCTGAGCTTCGCGAGCTGCTGCACGCGATGCGCGCCAAGGACCCGCTAGCCCAGCGGCGCGTGTACGACTACGCCGAGACCATGCTGAAGATCGAGGCGCGAAGCCTGCCGCAGAGCCTGCCCGTCGAAGAGGGTATGGAGCCGCTGGTCGTGCCCATCGAAGAGCGACCGTTAGAAGCTGCGCCGGTGCAGGCCGTCCCGCCGGTAGAAGCGGTGGCGCCGGTGCCGCCCGCGCCCTCGGTGGAGACCGTCGCGCCGGTTGAAGCCGCAGCCTCGCCCGCGGAACTTCTGGGACGTGCGCGCGCAGCGTTCGTAAGAGCCGACTTTCTAAGTGCCATCGACATCCTCGCGCCGCTGACCGCGCCCGAAGCCACCGCGCTGCGAAAAGAGGCCGTGAACGCGTGGTGTCGTAGTGAGCGCGAGTCCGCCGGCGCGGCCTTCGCGGCCAACCGATCCTTGCCAGTAGGGCCCGAGCGCACCGCGGCGCTCACGCAAGCCCGAGACCGACTGACCGCGATCAACCTTCGGTTTCCGGACAACACCTTCGCTGCGTCGATCGCAGAAAACATCGCCCGCGTGAACGCGGAGCTGGGGAATTGATGGCCACTTCTGCCGAATTTTCATTTCGTGCCTGGACGGCAGGCATCCTCCCGCTGTTTGAAGCCAAGCTGCTCGCCCAGTTCGCGAACGCGCGCCCCGATCTGCTGGTCGAAGCGTGCCGTTATCCGCTCCAAACCGGTGGAAAGCGCGTCCGGCCCTTGCTGGCGTTTGGCGCCGCCGAGGCGATCGGCGGTTCGGCACAAGCCGCGCTCGACGTCGCGGTCGCCGTCGAGCTGCTCCACACCTACTCGCTCGTTCACGACGACCTGCCGTGCATGGACAACGACGATGAGCGGCGCGGCCGGCCTACGGTGCACAAGGTCTACGGGGACGGCGTGGCGGTGCTCGTCGGTGATGCGCTGCTCACCGAGGCGTTCGCGGTTCTGGCCGACGCCGGGCGCGCGGGCGCGCTGGTGCGGGAGCTGGCCGCGGCCGGCGGTGCCAGCGGGATGATCGCTGGTCAAGCCTACGATGTCGGCATGGACGGCCCCATCGCGGACGTAGAGCGCCTGCGGCTGCTGCATCGCGCCAAGACCGGCGCGCTGATCCGCGGCGCGGTGCGCTTGGGCGCGATCGCGGCCGGAGCAGGCGATGCCCACCTCGAGCAGCTCACCCGTTACGCCGAGGAGGTCGGGCTCGCGTTTCAGGTCCACGACGACGTGCTCGACGCCGATCAAGACAACAAACCAGGCGGGCCGCCCTCCTTCGTCAAGCTGCTCGGGCTCGACGGTGCGCGGGCCGTCGCGCGCGGCCACATGCAGGCCGCGTTGGACGCGCTGGTCGGGCTGCCTCGCCCAGAGCCGCTCGCAGCCATCGCCGTCTACACGGTAGAACGCTCGGTGTAGGGCACGCAGCGCCGAAAGGCGTTGCCGAAACGCGCTTCGGTCGGCTACGCTGCCGGCGCACAAGGACCCGTCATGCAGAACCTTCGTATCGTCTTTTTCCTCTCGGTCGGCGCGCTCGCAGCGTGTGAGTCCTCCACCGCGATCGTGCTCGACGGCGACACCGGGCGCCCGGACGGCGCGGACGCCGACACCGACGCCGATACGGACGCAGACTCCGATGCGGACTCCGATGCGGACTCCGACGCAGACGCCGACACTTCGCCCCCGCCTCCCGTGGCCGACACCTCCACGTGGACCGGAACCCAGCGCTTCAGCTACGACTACTACGGGTACGTATGTGACGAGACCGTCTCCGTCTCCGCCACCCGCATCGACGAATCGAGCAGCACCTACGCCGGGGTGCACAGCTACTGCTCCGATTGCACCGACTTTTATGACGTGACCTACGGCCAAAGCACGGTCTGCGGATGGCTGCAGCTGGTCGGCTACGTGCACGGGCTGAAGTTGGACGGCACCGCCGCCGGCACCACCGTGCTCTACCCGGGTCGCAACGGCGGCTATGACGTGTACGCCACCGACCCTTCCGGCTCGTTCGACGGCTTCCACTTCACCTACGACGTGCAAATCTACCCCTACGGGTACGAGCTGGACGTTCAAGGCGAAAGCACCTTCCCCGAACTGTGAGCCAAGATTCTGCAGCCGGCCGCACCCTCGCTCGCCGGGAGATCCACGACGGCCACGTCGGCAGTTTCGGAATTGAGCTGGTTGACCTTCCGAATGGCCAGCAAGTGCCGTTGGAGATTCTTCGGCACCCCGGGGCCGCTGCGGTCGTGCCCATGCACGAAGACGGCTCGATCACGCTGATCCAGCAGTACCGCCACGCCGGCGGCGGCACGATCTGGGAGATCCCGGCCGGCAAGCTGAACCCGGGAGAGGATCCGGCGGACTGCGCGGCGCGTGAGCTCGCGGAGGAGGCTGGACTCGCCGGGACGCTGACCCCGCTGCTGCCGCTGCTGACCACGCCGGCGTTCACCGACGAGGTGATTCACTTGTTCGTGGCACGGGACTTGCGCGTAGTCCCGATCGCACCCGAAGCGGACGAGGTGATCGAGCCGGTGCGCTTGTCGCGGCGAGAGGTCGAAGCGCTGATCGATCGCGGCGCGATCCGCGACGGCAAGACGCTGGTCGGCATCCTGCTCGCGTGGCGCGGGATGCGCTGACCGCGCCGCGCCGATCCGCAGGCCTACTACTTGCCTTCGATGACGTAGACTTCACCTGCGCCAGTGCTGCCGGTATGCGGGGCCGCGAGCGCGATGTCTGCTGCGTCGTCGCTGTTGAAGTCGGCGCCGCCGGTCATCATACCGCCGAGGCCGTCCCAGGTTCCCGCACCCTGAAGGGAAGCGCTGGCATCGTCCGAGCTCATGTCGCCGCGGCCGAAGTCACTTCCATTGAAGAAGTACACCATCGACGGGCTTGTACCTGCGTAGTAATACCAATACATCGGCGTAGATGTGGTAGCCAGATGCGGGGCTCCGATCGCAAGGTCGAGCCCGCCGTCGCCGTCAAAGTCACCTGACGACAAGGTAAAGCCCAGCGTGCTGTTGCTGTTACCCGAGATGACCACGTCGGCGCCGGTAGCGACGTCTTCGCCAGTCGCGTGGCCAGGGTCGAGGAACACGTAGGCTTCATCGCTGGAGAACGCGCCGATCGCGAGATCCGCGTCTCCGCTGCCGTCCAGATCTGCCACGACCGCGGTTCCTGAGCCGACCTCGTCGTTGTCGTTGCTGCCGCGGATGATCCAGTCGGCGCCGTTCTCGCCGCTGTCGCTCTGGAAGGCGTCCCCGATGACGTACCACGCACCGGAGTTGGTGCCGTTGCCGTCGTGATCGGGAGCCCCGATGATGAGATCATCGTTGCCGTCGCCGTCGAGATCCCCGGCGCCTACGCCAAAGCCAAAGTAGTCGCTCGCAGCCGCGCCGCTCCAACGCCCGTCGGCGTCGTCGAGGCTGACCGTGCCGTCGGCGTGCTCGCCGGACACGACGTAGACCACGCCGCGGTAGTACGCGGAGGTGCTCGTCGACGCATAGGGCTCAGCAAACGCGACGTCATCCACGCCGTCGCCGTCGTAGTCACCGTCAGTGATCGGCACGCCGAGGCCGTAGCCGGTGGCGCCGCCGGTGAGGATCCCCCAAGCGTCGCCGCTGTCCAACGACCCGACGTCTCCGGCTTCACCGGCGAAGATCCATACTTTCTGCGTGGGTGCCGTGTAGCTGTAGACCGAGATCGCGATGTCAACGACGCCGCCGGAGTCTCCCGACACGTTCCCCATTGTCGGCCCGAGCCCGCCGCCGTAGCTCGCGCCGGCGGTAATGGACGCGAAGTCCGAGTCACTCGCGGAGCCCGATGCGCCTTCAAGGTCAGAACCGTTAATCACGTAGGCGGTGCCGGACACGCTGGAGATGGCGAGGTCATCGATGCCGTCGCCATCAAAGTCACCGGCAGAGATCCCAGCCGCACCAAGGTAAGACGCGCTTGCGCCGCCGAGCGTGCCGTTGGCGATCCCAGAAGCGGAGCCGTTGTCGATGTGCCCGTCGCAGTCATTGTCGAGGTTGTCCCAGACATCGCCCGCGCCGGGGCTGACCTGCGCCGAGTTGTCGTTGCAGTCGCCTTGGTCCGGGGAGTAGCCGTCACCGTCTTCATCGATGCTGGAGCACTGATCGTTGGCGGCGCCGGGTGTCCCGAGGTCTCCATCGCCAAATGCGGTGGTTGCATCGCACCAGTACGCGGAGGTGCGCGCCTGGCTGGCGATGAGGTGGTCGGGGTCGAGCGTGAGCGTCGCCCCTGCGGTAAGCGGCCAGGAGCTGGTCCAGCTGACGTCGAACACGGTCGTTCCGTTGACCTGCAGCCCGAGGTCATCGGCGTCATCGAGGTGCAGCACGTCTACGCCATAGGCATAGTCGGCG
>CAIUMM010000045.1 GCA_903900265.1 uncultured Pseudomonadota bacterium | reverse complement strand
TAGCGGGAACGGTGAGACGGTGGCGACGGAGGGCATCGACGAGCGGGGCACCATCGAGGCCGGCGGCGCGAAGCGCGGACCAGGCACGATGCGCCCCGGCGACGAGCCGCCCGCAGGCTTCGGCGAGGGCAGGCGGGACGGCGTTCCCGACCTGGACGTAGCGGTCGTGGACGGTGCCCTGAAGCGGCCAGTCGTCGGGAAAGCCCTGGAGCCGGAGGCCCTCGCCGATGTCGATGCGTCGGATACCGGCGACGAGGAACGCCGCGTCGGAGGCGCGATCTGGTCCACCATTGAAGGACCAACCCGCCGGGGCGTTGGCGCGGGTGCCCTTCTCGTCCATCGTGGTCACGGTCGGCGCGGGCGAGTCCATGCGCCACGGCTCGTCGCATGCCCGGCCGTGCTCGTCGTCGCAGGGGTAGCAGGCACGACGGTCGCAGCTCTCGCGGGTCAGCGTGTCCCCGATGGCATCACCCATCGTGACCCAGCGCCGTCGGCCGAGGCCGTGCGCAGTATCCGGACGTGCGTGCGTGGGCGTCGGGCCGCTCGGATCGAGGGGGAGCGGGCCGCCCCAAAGGAGCACCCGCCGACGGCGCTGCGGCACGCCCACGTCGGCTGCGTCCAGCCTCCACGCCCCCGTGAACGCGAAGCGACGCGCCAGCTCGCCGGAGACGTTCGCGAGGTGGCACGCGGGGCAGGAGCCGCTCGCGCCGCCGCAAAGATCGGCATGGTACGTCCACCCGAGGACGTTCTCGGCGAGGAACCAGGTCGGGCGGCAGGTGTCGATCGCCGTCAAGGTCGCCGGCCAGCCGTCCCGCTCGTCACTTGCGCCGAGGCGCTGCCCGGCGGTGCTACCCGGCTGGCACGGGGGCGAGGCCCAGAGGAGATCGACCCGCCCGCGCCAGGCGGCGAAGTCCACGGCGCGTACGTCGGCCTCGACAGCGGGGAAGCCGGCGGCACGGAGGGTCGCGGCGGCCGAGGCGTTGCGCTCGACGCAGGCGACGTGCGCGAAGCCGGCGCGATGCAGCCCGAGGGACGCGCCGCCGGCGCCAGCGAACAACTCGACCACCCGCGCCGTCACTGGGGACGAGGCGGGCATGCCGGTTTGTGCGTTGGGAGACATGACGCTTGAACGCGGATCAGGTGTGCAGCGCGGGTGCGACACGCACCGCGCCGGGCCTCTGAAAATGCAGCGACCAGACGACGTCGATGAGGAAGTCCACGAGCGCCTCCTTCAGCGGGTTCTCGAGCCAGTCGGGCACCTTGGGAACGTCGACGCTGCGCAGGGCGTCGAGCATCGCGTCGCGCACCCACCGCTTCTTGGCGACGCCGGTTCCGGGGCCGTAGAGGTCCTCGGCGATGCCCATGAGGCGCTGGAGGGAGGGGAGAAGCCAAGAGGGGAGCTTGATTGCGGAGAGGTCCATGTTGATTTCCTTAGGAGAGTGCGCGGTGCGCGTTGGTTCAGGCGGTGAGGGTTCCCGGGAGCGCGACGGACGCGTCTCGAAGGGTGATGTCAGTCAGGATGTCGCTCGACCGCTTCGTGATCAGGTCGTACAAGCTCCACGGCTTCGACGGCGGCCCGGTGACGGCGTGCCACACCCCGGAGACGCTGACCCGGCGCGCTTTGTAGACCCCGACGCCCAGCTCGCTCCACTCCGTC
>CAIUMM010000044.1 GCA_903900265.1 uncultured Pseudomonadota bacterium | reverse complement strand
GCATGTACGGGCGCTCCCGACAGCGCCGACAGCGCGGACTCGGCGGCTCCAACCCGCTGTGTCGCCGACGCGCCCGACCTGAGCGGCACCGAGCCGGTCGGATATCGCTACGTGTCGCACGACTACGCGCTGCCGTGGGATCAGGCGCCGCGCACGATCGGGCTGAACGTGTGGTACCCGACCGAGGCTCCGACCGACGAAAACGCACGGTACATCGGCATCTGGAACGACGCGAACGCGCGGGTGGACTCGCCCATCTCTCCGGCGAACTGCTTGCGGCCCTTGGTGCTGTACTCGCACGGGTCGCAGGCTTGGGGAGGCAGCAATTCGCTGCTCCTCGAGCATTTTGTGCGCAACGGATGGATCGCGGCGGGGCCCGACCACACCGACAACCTGCTGTCGGATGACATCGGATCCAAGCCGGTGGTGTTCCCGCTGATCCGCGCGACCGACGTGCTGGAGACCCTCGACTGGCTGGAGAACCTGCCCGACGACGATCCGCTCGCAGGGAAGGTGGACACCTCGCGGGTGCTGGTGCTGGGCCACAGCTTTGGCGGCCAGACCAATTGGCTGCTCTCGGGCGTAGGCTTCAATCAGGCGGGACTCGACGCCGCGTGCGCGGAAGGCGCGTGCACCGAAGCGGAGCGCGCGGCATTTTCTACGCCGACCGGGGACGACCGCATCGTGGCGGTCGGGCCGATGGCGGGATCTGCGGACAGCGCGCTGGTCAACGACTCGACGTGGGCACAGGCCACGCCCGTGCTCTACCAAACGGGCACCGCGGACAACGACGGCAGCGATCCCTACGCCCGCGCCGCAGCTGCGGATGTGCGCTGGCTGGAGATCGAAGGGGCGTGCCACGAGTCTTTTACCGCCACCGACCTTCCGTGCGACACGCTGCCCAAGGACGAGGGCGCGGCGATCGTCGCGGCCTACACCACCGCCTTTGGGTGGGCGACCGTGTTGCAGAGCGAATCTCCCGACGTGACCGGCGTGCTCGACGGCAGCGTTGTGGTGTCGACTCGGGTGGCTTTTCATCACACCCGATAAGCGCGCTGAGTGCGTGCAGGCGTACATTTTCGCGTAGCGCGGGTGCGCGAAACAGCGCGCAGCGGTTAGCCGAGCGGGATGCTGTTCCCCGAAGAGCCCGCCGCTCGCCTCCGGTTTCTGGAGCAGGTGGTCGACCTCGTTGCGCATCCGGTGTTCGTCAAGGACCGCGAGTTCCGGCTGGTGATGGTGAACCGCGCGCTGTGCGAGATGGTCGGTCGGGCGAGGGCAGACGTGCTCGGCAAGACCGATTTTGACATCGTCCCCGAAGAACAAGCAAGGTTTTTTCGCTTGAAGGACGAGGAGATGTTCGCGTCGGGCCGGGATGTCGTGATCGACGAGGAGTCGCTCACCGACGCCCGCGGGGTCGAGCATCGCCTCGCCACCACCAAAGTCCCGATGCGATCGGGGGATGGCACGGTCACCCACCTCGTGGGCATCATTCATGACATCACGAGCTTGAAGGCCGCGGAAGCGGAGCTGCGTCAGAAGAACGAGGAGCTTGCGCGCCTCGTCCAAGAGCGCACCGACGCGCTGGCAAGGTTGAAGGCGGTGAACGCGGAGCTGGAGGCGTTCAGCTACACGGTGTCGCATGATCTTCGCAGCCCGCTCGCCCGCATCGACGGCTTCGGAAAGCTGCTGGTGGAGCGCTACGGCCATTCGCTGCCGCCGGGTGCGAGCGGTCTGGTCGCGCATGTGGGCACGGCGGCGGCCGAGATGCGCACGCTGATCGACGACTTGCTCGCGTTCTCCGCGGTGGAGCACGCGCCGTTGCGTCGGGAGCCCATGGATTTGGCGGTGCCGGCGGCGGCGATCATCGCCGAGCTTCGCGCCGCAGAGGCGCCGCGCGCCGTGGAGTTCGCTGTCGAAGGCCCGATGCTCGCGCACGCGGATGCGGGCCTCGTGCGGATCCTGCTGCAAAACCTGATCGGCAACGCGTGGAAGTTCACGCGTCATCGCGCTCCCGCGCGCATCGTGCTCGCCCGATGCGCAGACGATTTTGTGGTGATCGACAACGGCGCAGGGTTCGAACCTGCGCTCGCCGATCGCCTGTTCGAGCCCTTTCAGCGCCTGCATCCCGTGGCAGATTTTCCCGGCACGGGCGTAGGGCTCGCTACCTCGCGGCGCATCGTCGAGCGTCACGGCGGCCGGATCCACGCGGAGGGCGTGGTGGACGGCGGTGCACGCGTGCAGTTCTCGCTCGGCCCCGCCGCTGGGCCCGCCTGAGATGCCGCTCGTGCAACGGCTCCCGCTGCTGCTCGTTCTTGGATGCGCGCCGCACATCCCCGAGCCGCTCGCCACATCGGGGGCAGCCGCGCTCGACCCGGTGGCGCCTTCCTCGTTGCGGGTGTGTTGGCTGGAGTTTGCCCGCGGCACCATGCCGCGCGTCGCGGTCGCGCACGGAGCGGTGGACGCGGCGGTGGACGGTACGCAGAGCGGCTTGCTCGTGGAGGGGCCCCGCGGCACCTGGCTGATCGACGGCGGGCCCTCCGCGTCCAGCCGGGAGGAAGCCCACGAGGTGCACGGCACCAGCCGCTTCCTGCTCGAACAGGCGATGCGGGGATGGACGCAGGTGGTCTCGCCAGCAAAGGCCCTCGCGGCGTCCCGCGTGTACCACATGACCGGCACCATCGCGACGCACACCCACTACGACCACGTAGGCGGCCTGTTGGATCTGCCGGACCTCCCGGTCTACGTCGGCGCTGAGGAGCTGGGCCGCGCGGCGTTCGGCGTGCTCCCCGCCGAGCTTCGCGCCCTCGGCGGCCGTGGCCGGCCGATCCCGTTTACCGACACGCCGTTCCTGTTGTGGGACCAGAGCTTTGACGTTTTTCGCGACCAGAGCTTGATCGTGTTTCCGCTCCCCGGCCACACGCCGGGCAGCGTCGGCGTTCGAGTGCGCTTGCCGTCGGGCAAGGCGCTGTTGCTGGTCGGCGACACCGTCTGGCTGCGCGAAGGCTACGAAGCCCGCGAGCCCAAGTCGGTGTGGACCGCGGGCTTTGACGCCGATCCGGAAGGCACCGCCACGCAGATTGCGCGCCTGTGGCAGCTCCACCAGCAGTCGCCCGAGGTCGTGATCTTGCCCGCGCATGATCGACGCGCGTGGGTCGAGGCCTTCGGGGCGCCGGGCTGCTTGTAGCCGCCGGGCTGCGATACACGTTCGTCACGGGACTGAGCCCGAGCGGTCACGGACGCTCGATAGTCGCCGCAGGATCAGGAAGCCCGCGTTGGTGTTGCTCGTCCTCGTTGCAGCCTGTGCGCCGGTCTCGTACGATCAGGCGCGCACCGCGTTTTTGCGCGACACGCTGACCGCCGACAACGCGATCTGGCTCGGTCGCGACACCGATCTGCTCGCGGGGAAGTACGCGAAGATGAGCGAGGATCCGTTCGACTTCATGCGGGGCACGTCGGCGTTGTTCTACGCCGACCTCTCCCGACCGGACCCATCGCGTCCCGAAACGCGCTTTCTGACCGTGCCTGAGGCCGGCAGCATCTTGCTCGCCGGCGATCCGCACCCGGAGAACTTCGGCGCTGGACTGCCGGGCGAGGAGCCCGCGCTCGATGCCGCTGGGCAAGATGTAGCTGCGCGGGAGGCCACCATCGACATCGAGCTGGACGATCTGGACGGCTCGGCCTTCGGACCCTACCTGCTTGATGTACGGCGAGGTTCGCTTGGGGTCGCCTTGCTCGCGCGTCACCTCGACGGATGCGCGGAAGACTGTGTGGCTGCCGGGGTCGAGGCTTTTGCCACCGCGTACGTGGCGGAGATTCAGGCGTTGTCCGCCGATGCCAACGGCGGCGTCAGCACGGCGGCCCGCTCGGCGGTCTGCACCGACGACGACGGGCGTATGGTCGCGGACCTGTGCGCCGCTGCAGCGTCGGACGGCGCGCTCGGCGAGGTGCTTGCGTCGTACACCACCGTCGAGTCTGGCGTGTCCGGCACACGACATCTGATCCGCGACGAGCAGGTAGACGACGCGGGCAAGGGAATCCTCCCGCTCACCCCCGACGAGGATGCTCAGTTGAGCCGCCTCCTCGACGGCTGGACGTCGCGCCCCGCAGATTTTCGCGAGCTGGATCGCGCCCGCCGCTTCGGCTCGGGCGTCGCCTCGTTCCCGGCGGTGCGGTACGTCGTGCTCTGGGATCACGGCGCTGAGAGCGGCGACGACGACCATCTGGTCAGCATCCGCGAGGTGGTCGACCCGCCCAATCCGCCGGGCCGCTCCGCCGCGGTGCCCGTGCTCTTCGACAGCAACGCGGCGCGCATCGAGCAGGTCGCGTGGTTGCTCTGGTCGCGCCGGGACGCCGACGTGCGTATGGCGGGCCTCGCGGACGGCGCGTCCACCTTCAAGGTCACCACCTGGTCCGGCTATGTTCAGGGCTTCAATCACAGCGACCTACAAGCAGGGTGGGTGAGCGGCGCCTATGACGTCCGCGACCTGCAAGGGCTCGCCTCCCGAAACGGCCGCACGCTCGCCGACTCCCATGCGCGTGGCGTGACCTCGGAGGGCGCACCGTCGCTGGATGCGATCCAGCGGGATCTCGGCGAGGACGGCGCGCTGTTTGTCGCCGAGCGGGTCGCCGATGCGTCGCGCGACCTCGCGCGCAGCGAAGCCGACTTGGCGTTGTTCCAGCAGGCGCTGGACGCCTTCGGCCCGCTGTTAGGCGCGGACACCCCGGTGAAGGACACGACCCGATGAGCTGCGTAGCGGAGATCGTCTTCGAAGCCCCCGCGATGGCGCCGGACGATGGCCTCGCGCGCTGTGGCTGGGTGGCGCTCGACCTCGCGGGGCGGGCTGGACTCGCGCTCCCGGATGTGGGCATCTCGCGCGCGCTGACGCTGCCGCGGGCCCACGCGGAGGGCGGGCTCGCGCTCGGCGAGGTCGCTGTGGCGCGCGTCGCCGTCGCGGCGGTGCGGTCGGGCGGGGACGCCGGCTACATTGGCGTCGATGGCGAAGCCCTCGTGCCCGAGGTGCAGATCGCCGAGGTGCGCGGCGCGTGGACGCCCTTTGGGCTCGCCGTCGGCGCCGGCCTCGTCGCGGACCCGTGGGTGGCGAGCGGCGACGCTGCGTGGGGGCAGCGGCCGATCGCCGCGACCTTCGGCGAGGCCGCCGGCTGGATGGACAGCTCGGATCTCGGCGGCTGGTTGGGCTGGTCAGCGCCCGACCGGCGCGTGACGGCGCGCGTGGACATCGCCAGCGGGGAGGGGGCGCGCTTTCGCGAGCGCAACGAAGGCAAAGACCTCGCGGCGACGGTCTCGGTGCGGCCGGCCGGCGAGGGCGGCGCGGTGTTCACGGTCTACGGGCGCGATGGCTCCCGCGGGCTGGGCCTCGCGCGCGACCATCGCTTGGGCGTGCGCGCCTCGGGCTCGCTCGGCCCGGTCACCGGCATGGTCGAGGGGCTCGCGGCCTGGGGGGTAGACGGCGACGCGCTGCGTCAGCCGCTCGGCGGGTCTGCGTCGCTGGTCGCGCGGCCTTTTGGCCCGCTGCTGGCCTATGTGCGCCTCGATCTCTCCACCGAAGCTTGGGGGGATTCGGAAGCGGGGACGCGCACCGTCCTCGCAGGCGCAGGAGTGGAGCTCCCCGACATGGACGCACCGCCGCTGCGCCTGATCGCTGGCTACAGCGGCACGCGCGTGGGGGACGGCGTCGCGGCGATCGCGGGCGCGTACGCGCTGCAAGACGCTGACATGGTCTTTCTTCAGGTAGGGGTCACGCTCGGCGTGGCCTCGACCTGTTCCAATCCTTCGTGCTCTCCCCGGTGACGTTGATGATCCGCATCCTCCCAAGCCTCTCCAGCCTCCCGATGCTCTCGCTCCTCGCCTGCTCGATGGCCGGCCAATGGGACAAGTCGGGCACCGAGCCGGTCGCTGATGACACTGCTACCGACTCGATGGGCGATACGTCGGCCCCCGACGCGACCCTCGTGATCTCCGAGCTGATGAAGGATCCCGACGCCGTCAGCGATGACTTCGGCGAGTGGTTCGAGATCACCAACGTCGGCCCCGACATGGACCTCAACGGCCTGATGGTTCAGGACGCGGACGGCAACGGCTTCGTCGTGGACGGCGCGCTGGCGATGCCCTCGGGGAGCGCGCTGCTGTTCGCGGTCTCCGCCGATCCCGCAGCCAACGGCGGCCTCACGCCGGACTTCGTGTACGACGTCGCGGACCTGAAGCTGTCGAACGAGGGCGGCACGGTGGCGCTGCTCTTCGGGGGCGAGGTGCTCGACAGCGTGGTGTGGGACAGCCTGCCGGCGGTCAAAGGACACGCGATCGCGCTGGACCCGAGCGCGCTGGACCCCGTCGCCAACGACCTCGTCGCGAGCTGGTGCGCGGCGGGCAGTGCGTATGGAGACGGCGACTTCGGGACGCCCGGCGCCGCGAACGAGAGCTGCTCCGGCGCGCCTCGGGACGCCGACGGCGACGGCGTGACCGACGCCGACGACTGTGACCCCGCCGATGCCGATGTCTACGCGGACGCCGACGAGCAGGCCGACGGCAAGGACAACGACTGCGACGGCTGGACCGACGAGCGCGCTCCAGCCCCCGGAGACCTCGTGATCACCGAGATCATGGACGATCCCGACCCCACCGACGACGACGACGGCGAGTGGTTCGAGGTCCTCAACGTCGCCCGGTACCCGCTCGAGCTCACCGGCGTCACGTTCAGCGATGAGAGCGGCGAGACTGTTGCGATCGAAGCGTCGGTGGAAGCGCCGGACGAAGTGTTCATGGTGTTGGAGCCCGAGCACATCCTGCTGTTCGGCGCTTCCGACAACACCTCCAAGAACGGCGGTTTTACCCCAGACTACCTGTTCGACACCAGCGTGTTTCACCTCTCGAACGACACCGACGCGATCCTGCTCTCCATCGACGGCGTGCTCATCGACGAGGTCGCCTACGACAACGACTTCCCGCATCAGAAGGGCAAGTCGCGCTCGGTAGACCCCATCGGCATGTCCAGCACCCGCAACGACGACCCGGACTACTGGTGCGAAGGCGACGGCGACTATGGCACCGACGGCAATCAGGGCACGCCCGGCGCGCCCAACGACAGCTGCCCGTAGCGGCGCGGTCCCGGGTGTTCAAGAAGCACCGTGGGTACGCTTGCGTTCATTGTCCTCGGCGATATGCGCCGCCGCATGATCCTCCTCCTCCTTGCAGCCTGCAATCAGCCCCCCGGCGCTCCTACGGTCTCGATCGGTCCGGACGACCCGACCACCGCCGACGATCTGGTCGCGCTCGTGCTCGGCGAGGCGGTCGATCCCAACGGCGCCGACACGATCACCTACGCCTACGCGTGGTACCAAGACGGCTCGCCGCGCACCGATCTGAGCGGCGCGACGGTCCCTGCGGCTGAGACCACCAAAGGCGAGTCCTGGAAGGTGGTCGTGACCCCCAACGACGGCAAAGAAGACGGCGAGATCGGCATCGTCGAGACGGTGATCGTCAACACCCCGCCGGTCGCTACCGTCTCCTTGCCCGCGGCCGCGCTCGCCGTGGACGAGCTCGTCGCGACCGTCGAGACCTCGGACGCCGATGAAGACGCGGTCACGGTCACCTACGCGTGGGATGTAGACGGCGTGGTCAGCGACTACACCGGCGCCTCCTTGCCCGTCGGCTCCGTCCTCCGCGGCGAGACCTGGACCGTGACGGTCACCCCCTCCGACGACGAGGTCGCCGGCGAGCCGGTCACCGCCTCGGTCATCATCGAGAACGTCGCCCCGCTGCTCGCGGAGGTCACGCTCGCCCCCGATCCGGCGCGCGAGGCCGACACGCTGGTCGCGACCGCGACCGGCGTTGAAGATGGCGACGGCGACGATGTGGTGCTCAACTGGTCCTGGCGCGTGAACGGCGAGGTCATCGACGCGGTGAACACCGACGTCCTGACCGGCGAGTGGTTCTCGCGTGGCGACACCGTCGAGGTCGAGGTGACGCCGAACGATGGCTTTGTCGACGGCGCCCCGGTGCTGTCCAACCCCGTGTCGATCGAGAACACGCCCCCCATCGCGGCCGGCGCGTCCATCGAGCCTGCGGACGCCTACGAAAGCTCGGTGCTCAGCTGTGTCAGCGCCGGCTGGACCGACGTCGATGGCGACGCCGAAACCTACGTGACCACCTGGTACGTGAACGGGGTCGCGGTCTCGACGGATGCGACGATCGACGGCGCGCTGTTCGATCGCGACGACACCGTGCGCTGCATGCTCGTCCCCGACGATGGTATCGCGGTGGGCGAGGCCGTCGAGAGCGCGGAGATCGTGGTCTGGAACACGGCGCCGACGCTCGCAAGCGCGAGCTTGTCTACCACCACGCCGACCGAAGACGACACGCTGAGCGTCTCGCTCGGGTTGAGCGTCGACGACGACGGCGATGCCGTGACCCCCGCCTACGCCTGGTACGTCAACGGCGCGCTCGTGGCGACGACGGCGACGCTGGACGGCGCCTCCTTCAATCGGGACGACGAGGTCTACGTGATCGTGACCCCGTCGGACGGCACCGACGCCGGGATCCCCGTCACTTCGGACATCGCGACGGTGCAGAACCTCGCGCCGGTCGCGGGTTCGATCACCATCACCCCCGCCACCGCCAAGACCGATGACCTGCTCACCGCGTCGGCCACCACCTCCGATCGCGACGGCGACGCGGTCACCATGACCTACCGCTGGTCGGTCGACGGCGTCGAGCTCTCGAGCAGCGAGCACTTTGACGGCTACGCGTTCTTCTCGAAGGGGCAGACCGTCTACGTCGTCGGCACGCCCAATGACGGCACCGACGATGGCGCGGCGGTCACCGCCTCGATCACCATCCAGAACACCGCGCCCACCGGCCTCGCGGTCGCGATCACCCCGGCCTCGCCGATCGACGTCGACGCGCCGGTGGTCTGCGCGGTCAGCACCGCCGCGACCGACCCGGACGGCGACAGCCTGACCTACACGATCGCGTGGACCATCGACGGCGCGCCTTTCACCGGCGCGACGACCACGACCCGAGCCGGCGACACCGTCCCGGCCTCTGCGATCAGCGTCGGCCAGACCGTGGTGTGCTCGGTCACGCCCAACGACGGCACCGACGACGGCGCAGCCGCGACCGCGACGGCGACGATCTCCTGCGACACCGACCACGACGGCGCCGACGATGAAGCCTGCGCGGGCGGCGATGACTGTGACGACTCCGATGACTCCGTGTCCCCGAGCGCCTCTGAGGTGTGCGGCGACGGCATCGACCAGAACTGCGACGGCGTTGACGCCGGCTGTGGTCCTACCGGCACGGTCTCGCTCGCTGCTGCGGACCTGACGGTGAAGGGTGAATACGCCGGGGACAACGCCGGCTGGGCGGTCGCGATGGGCGATCTCACCGACGACGGCATCGCCGACGCGGTCATCGGCGCGCCCAAGAATGACGCCGAGGCCGTCGACTCGGGTGGCACCTACATTTTCACCGGCGGCACCACCGGCTCGATGAACATCGGCACCTCGCCGCGCATGCGCTACGGCGAGACCGCGTACGACCAGTCGGGCTACTCGGTCGCGATCGGCGACATCGACGGCGACGGCTCCAACGATCTGGTCACCGGCGCGCCCGGCGGCGCGGGGACCTGGATCTCCCTCGGGCCCATCAACAGCTGGCGCGTCTACGACGCCTCGGACTACGAGCTGCAGGGCGCGGCCGGCAACGCGGTGACCACCGCGGACATCGACGGCGACGGCGCGGCTGAGGTCGTGACCGCGCTGTACTCGGCGTCGAAGATCTACGTGGCGCCGATGCCCAGCACGGGGCGGTCGAGCCTCGCGACGACGTCGTCCCTGATCATCTCCGGCTCGAGCGACTACGCCGGGCGGTCGATCGAGGGCGGCGACGTCGACGGTGACGGTCTGGACGACCTGCTGATCGGCGCGTCCAACGACGCCGAAGGCGGCGCGCTCTCCGGCGCGGCCTACCTCGTGCTTGGCGGTGCGAGCGGGACGTTGAACATTGCGGACGCCGACCTCAAGCTCGTCGGCGAGTCGGCGAGCGACGCCGCGGGCCGCGTGGTCAAGCTCGGCGACATGGACGCCGACGGCGTGGTCGACATGGTGATCGGCGCGCCGGGGCGCACGCGCGGCGCGTCGATGTCCGGCGCGGTCTACATCGTGTCCGGCACCCACACCTCCGGCGTGCGGGATCTGTCCCTCGCGGAGTCTGAGATCCAGGGCGACGCCACCAACGGGTTCCTGTCGTACGAGCGCGCCCTCGCGGTCGGCGATCTGGACGGTGACGGCGCCTCCGATCTGCTCGTCGGCGACTACACCCGCTATCGGGTGGCCGCGTTCTACGGCCCGCTCTCGAGCACGGTCGGCGTCGCAGACGCAGACGCGTTCCTCGTCAGCGACCAGAGCTCCGACTACACCGGCGCCTGTGGGATCGCGACCGGCGACGCAGACGGGGACGGCGCGGACGACGTGCTCATCGGCTCGATGAATTACGATGGTACCCGCACCGATCAGGGCCGAGCGACGTTGTTCTACACGGCTCCGTGATCGGGCTCACCCCCGAGGTCGCCTTTATGCGCATCCACCAGTTGCTCCGCGCCCGTTCGGGTGAGGTCCCCGGCGCTCCCGCCGGGGGCGCGGTGGGCGCCGACGCTTCACCCCTGCCAGAGGCGATCGAGCGCAACATCGCCGCGATCGTCGCGCTCCGCCGCCAAGTGGAGCAGCGCAAGACCCGGCAAGACCGCCTCGCCGACCGCATCACCGCGCTGTCGGGCAGCATGCGGTTCTTGTACCTGCACGCCGCGTGGTTTGGTCTGTGGATCCTCGTCAACTTCGGGGAGCATCCGCTCTGGGGCTTTGACCCGTACCCGTTCGGCTTACTGACGATGATCGTCTCGCTCGAAGCGATCTTTCTGTCGACCTTCGTGCTCATCTCACAGAACAAGATGGGCGAGGTCGCCGACGCGCGCGCCGATCTCGATCTACAGATCGACTTGCTGTCCGAATACGAGATCACCCGGACGCTGCGGTTGGTCGACGCGATGGCCCGAAAGATGGGCATCCCCGAGGCGCTGGATCCGGAGCTTGGGGCGCTCGAGCGGCAAACTTCGGCGTCCGACGTCATGGATGAGATGGCGAATCGGCTCAAAGAACGCGATCGGGAGAGAGAATGAGCATCTGGTGGATTTTGGCGTGCACCGCAACGATGGACGAGCCGGCGTCGCGTCGCGCCCAGCCGTCAACGGACTCCGACACGGAGACCGACGACACGGGCGCCGTGGACTCCGCTGCGGACGACACCGCCGCCGGGGACACCGATCCTGCGCTGCATCCGGCCGTCGCGATCCTCTCGCCGAACGAGGGTGCGGTGGTCGCCAATCCGGTCACTTTTCGGGTGTCGCTGGTCGATGTGGCGTGGGCTGAGCTGGACGCCGACGGCTACCTGCTTGGGCGCGTTGAGGTGGATGGCGAGTCCGAGGTCACCTACGCGTTCTCCGGCACCGGCTACCCGCGAGCGGTCACCCTGACCGGCTTCGATGCCGCGGGCACGCAGATCGCGCTGGACTCGGTGTCGATCGAGGTGCAGCCCGACGAAGTGTCCATCGACGTCCCGTATTACTACCAGTACGACAACGTGAACGAGCCAGGAAGCACCTGCGGTATCACCTCCGCGGCGATGTTGGTCGACACCTTCGATTCGGGCAGCGTCACGCCCGACTCCTTGTACCGCACCTATGGCAAGGCGCAGGGACAGTCGCCGGAGGGCCTCGCCGCGCTCTACCGCTCCGAGGGCTTGTCCGCCGACTGGACCTACACTGGCACGCGCGCGGAGATCCGCGCTCACCTCGACGCGGGGCGCCCGGTGGTCGTACACGGCTGGTGGACGACCGCTGGACATGTGACGGTGATCGTCGGGTATTCGGACTCCGATTGGATCGTGAACGACCCCGCGGGCGACTGGTACGCCTGCTACGGTTGCGGCGAGGCGGACCATGTGCGCTATCCGCTCGGCGGCGACTGGGACGACGCGATGAGCGTCGATGGGGATGTGTGGTATTCGACCGCGGATCGCGCGCCGTTCTGAGGTCCGGGAGCGCCTCGCGGCCCCAACCGACCGCCGCAGTGCGGGAGTGGAGCATGGCTTCCTCGCGGAGGGGCGTGGCAGCTGGGGAGCGACCCGGCGCTGCGCGAGCGGCTGGGGCACGAGGGCAGGGCGTTTGTCGAGCGCTACGCGTGGGGTGATCACGGTGCCCTTCAGACGTCGCTGGCTCCTGGCTCGCCGGACGGATCTGGTCGATGGGGTCTTGCGCGTCGCGCTACGCCGCATCACACGGTGGTACCGGAAGGCGACGGGCCGCCCGCGTGGGAAGAGCGGCGCCGTCACCTCGGTCCAACGCTTTGG
>CAIUMM010000043.1 GCA_903900265.1 uncultured Pseudomonadota bacterium | reverse complement strand
CCACGCTTTTCACGAAGGAGCGCGTTCAAGCGCGAGGTGAAGGTTCCACCCAGCACGATCGTCCCGGCTCGCAGGCCGGTCAGTCGGCTATCATCCTGTGCGCGTCCCGGAAAAGTCACATAGAACATGGTCTGTGCGCTTCCAGGTGCGTCGATCAAGTAGAGCGGACGATCGGCCTTGACCACCGCCGGCGGGACCGTGACGGTCGCGGGCTTCGTCGCCGGCCAGGGCTTCCCCAACAGGGTCTCCAGCGCGGCCTGCACCTCGGGCAAGGAGACGTCACCCGCAGCAGTGAAGGTCGCACCTGCAGAATTCCAAGCTTGCGTGTGGTAGCGCTGCGCGTCCTTGGCGGTGACCTGCGCCATGCCCTTAAGCGTGCCCTCGGCGGCGTGCCCCCAAGGATGCTTGGGCCCATACCAATAGGCCAGCGCCATGCGCGCCGCGACCACGGTGGGCTCTTGCTGCGATTGGGTGAGCTCCCCCACCGCGAGGTCACGCTCCCGCTTGAAGTCCGCGGTGCCCCAGTGCGGGCGCAGCACCATGTCGGCGACCAACCCCAGCGCAGCGTGGAGCTGGTCCTTCTTGAAGGACACGGTGAGCGAGGATCCGTCGAGGTCGGTGCGCACGTCCAGCTGGATGCCGAGTCGCTCTACCGCCTCGGAGAACTGGTTGGCGTTGAGGCTGCCTGCGCCCTGCGTCATCAGGCGATCCGACAGCCACGCGGCGCCCTCGTGCCCGACCGGGTCGGTGCCAGAGCCACCGGGGACGTGCAGCACGATGCTGACCAGCGGGATGCCGGGGCGCGGCACCACCCACAGGCTCGCGCCGTTCGACAAGCGAGCCGATTGCGGCGTCGGCGGCGCGAAGTCCACGGGTGGCGCGATCGCGGGACGCTCGGCCAGCGGGTCGACAGGAGGCGCAGCCACCACCTCAGCGACCACCGGAGGCGGTACCGGCTTGGGCGCGCACGCAGCGAGCGCGAGCATGGAGCAAAGCGAGTAAACAAAGGGCATCTTCATGCGTGACATCACTTGCCCCCCTTGGCATCGATCTTGGGTTCAATCACGACGATGCCCGCCAACGCGGGCTTCAAATAGCGCGCAGCAGCGTCCCGCACCGCTTCCGGAGTGGCGTCGCGATAGCGCGCGAGGTCCTGGTTCACGTAGTCGGGCGAGCCGGTGTAGGCCCAGTATTCGTTGAGCGCGACCGCCCGGTTTTGCAACGACTGCAGGTTGTCGAGAAAATCATATTCAAACTTGTTTTTGATGCGCTCCATCTCGTCGGGAGACGCAACGGTGGACGTCACCTGCGCGAGCTCCGCTTCGATGGCGGTCTGCAAGGTGGCCGCGGTCACGCCCTCCGCGGCGGTCGCGGAGATGACGAACAAGCTCCCGTACTTCGTGGGCATCTGGTCGGCGCTGACCTCCTGCGCCAGACCGCCAATCACCAACTTGCGGTACAAGCGACTCGACTCGCCGCCCGCGAGCAGGGCGGCCACAAGGCGCGCCTCGGCGTCGCCCGGCTGGTACGCCGCCGGAGTGTGGAAAAACAAGTTGATCTGCGGATAGTCGACGTCATCGGGGACGGTCACGCGCGTCTTGAGCGGGGCTTCGACGATCAATGGCGCAGGACGCTCAGGGAGCGCCCGCTTTTCGATTCCGCCAAAGTACTGCTGGATCAACGGCTTGATCTCGGCGGGATTGAAATCTCCCGCGACCACGAGGCTCGCGTTGTTCGGGACGTACCAGCTGGAGAAGAACTGCTTGACGTCGTCTACCGAAGCGGCGGTCAGGTCCTCGTGGCTCCCGATCACGGTGTGGTCATAGGGGTGCCCCTTCGGGTACATGAGATCGGGAACTTCAAGCTGCCCGACGGCGTAGGGCTCGTCCTCGTAGGACTGCCGGCGCTCGTTCTTGACGACCTCCCGCTGCAGGTCAAGCTTGTCTTGGGTCATCGCCTGGCCAAGCTGCTGCATCCGGTCCGCTTCGATCCAAAGCAAGGTGGGGAGCAGCTGCGGAGGGCCGACGTCGTAATAGTTCGTCGCGTCTTCCATCGTCCACGCGTTGTTCCAGCCGCCATTGGCCTCCATCAGCTGGTCAATGCCGCTGCCGGGGAGCCGGTAGGTGCCCATGAACATCAAGTGCTCGAACAAGTGGGCGAATCCGGAGCGGCCCACCGCTTCGTTTCCGGATCCGACCTGGTACCACATGTCGACCACGACCTGCGGCAGGGAGGCGTCCTGCACCAACAAGACCTGAAGGCCGTTGTCGAGTTCATAGCGTTCATAGGGGATCTCAGCGGCGAGCGAGACCCCAGCGAGCAGAAGCATCATTCGAGTTCCGGGAGCCTGCGGGGGCTATCAAGAAACCCGCCCGAAACAAAGGGGTCTGGTTGTTACCATTACACTTTCCCGAATGTGTAATGGTAACAACCTGACCCCTAGGCAGCCCCTCGCAGACGCGACGGTCAGTCGTGCGTCTTCTGCTCTTCCAACCAGCGTTCAGCCTCGATCGCAGCCATGCAACCGGAGCCGGCGGCGCTCACCGCCTGCCGGTAGTAGTGGTCCTGAACGTCGCCGCAGGCGTACACGCCCGGAATGTTCGTGGCGGTGCGGCCCGGCACGGTGATCAAGTAGCCGTTGTCGTCGTGGTCGATCCAGTCGACGAACGGAGCGGTGTTGGGATCGTGCCCGATGCCTAAGAACATGCCGCCGATGGGCTTGTCGTAGACCTCTCCGGTCAGCGCGTTCTTCAGGCGCACGCCGGTGATCCGCTGGTCGCCGAGCACATCCACCACCGAGGTGTTCCACACGATCTCGAGCTTGGGATTGCTCTCGGCCCGCGCCTGCATCGCCTTGGAGGCCCGCAGCTTGCCGCTGCGCACCAACAGGTAGACCTTGCTGGCAAACTTGGTCAGGAAGGTCGCTTCTTCTACGGCCGTGTCCCCGCCGCCGACGACGACGAGCTCCACGCCCTTATAGAAGAAGCCGTCGCAGGTCGCGCAGGCGCTGACGCCGCCGCCGCTCTTCTGAAGGCGGACTTCGTTCTCCAGCCCGAGGTACTTGGCCGAGGCGCCGGTCGCGATGATCAGCGCATCGCAGGTAAAGACCTCGCCGTTCTCGGTGTGCAGCGTGAACGGCCGCGCCGAGAGGTCACACTTCACGACCTTCTCAAACGCGAAGCGCGTGCCGAAGCGCTCGACCTGGGCGCGCATGGTGTTCATGAGGTCGGGCCCCATCACGCCGTGCTCAAAGCCAGGGAAGTTCTCGACGTCGGTGGTGATCGTCAGCTGTCCACCGGGCTGATCGCCGTCGAGCACCAGCGGGTTGAGGTTGGCGCGGGCTGCGTAGAGCGCCGCGGTGAGGCCGGCAGGGCCGGAGCCAAGGATGATGACGTGTTCGTGAGCCATGGGGCATCCAGAGTGAGCGCCGGCAAGTAACCTGCGGTCCGCGCGGTGCGCCTCCCCGCGCTTTCAGATTAGGCCGTCCGCATGAACCCCAAAGCCCACCTCATCGCTGAGGCCCGCGCCCTCGGCTTTGTAGACGTGCGGGTGGCCGACGCGCTCGCCGGAACGCCGGGCGAGCGGTTTCGACGCTTCATCGAGCAAGGAAAACACGCGAACATGGAGTGGCTGGCGACGTCCGAGGCCACGCGGGTCGACCCACGGCTGGTGTTCCCGAGCGTGCGGTCCGTTGTGGTGCTCCGCATGGACTACGGCGGCGTCGCGCCCCCATCGCCGGGACCCGGCTACGGCCGCGTCGCGAGCTACGCGTGGGGTCGCGATTACCACAACTTGATAGGACGAAAGCTAAAAAAACTGCAGGCCCGCTTGGCCATCGCAATTCCGGACGTCCGAACTTGGGCCACGATCGACAGCCGGCCGGTGTGGGAGCGCGCCTGGGCCGAGGCCGCCGGCATCGGATACCCGGCAAAGAACGGGTGCATACTCACGCCTTCGCAAGGAAGCTACTACTTCCTCGCGACCTTGCTGCTCAACGAGCCGCTGGAGCCCGACGCGCGCGTCGGCCCGAAGTGCGGAGCCTGTACCCGCTGCCTGACCGCCTGCCCGACCGCCGCGCTCCCCGGGGACGGCAGCGTCGACGTCCCGCGCTGCATCTCCTACCTGACCATCGAGGTGAACGACGCGATCCCGACCGCGCTGCGCCCAGCGATGGGGAGCTGGGTGTTCGGCTGCGACGATTGCCAGGAGGTGTGCCCGCATGTAGGCCTGCAACGTCCCGAAGTCCCGGTGGAGCTACAACCCCACAACGCATGGTTGGACTTGCCGCAGCTGCTGGAGACCGAAGACGACTGGCTGACCGCAGTGACCACCGGGACCCCGCTGCGCCGCGCAGCTCCGCATCGTCTCAAAAGAAACGCCTGCATCGTACTTGGGAATCAGCGCGAAGGCCGCTCGGCGCTGCACATCGCGGAGCGCCACACCAACCCGGTCGTCGCCGAAGCAGCACGTTGGGCGCTCGATCGGCTGTAGCCGCTACGCGTCCCCGGCCCCCGCGCCCATCGCGGCCATGACGCCCAGCACCGCCGTCTCCACCTGTACCGCGCGGGCCACCGGATCATTCTCGGCGATGTACGCCTGCCGATCATCGCTCTCGCCCAGCACGTAGGGCGCGACCGCCTCGGCGACTCGGGCGAGGTCCATGCTGGAGAGTCCCCGGCGGATCTCGACGCCGCGCTCGCCCATTCCGCCGAGCATGGGACCGATCAACGCCAACAAGCGCGCACCGAGGCGCTCTAAGTCGCGCGGGATGAACGGCTTGTCTTCGAGCACCTCAGCGCGCCCCATCCGATAGGGCTGCGGCAAGCCCAGCAATTCTTCGGCGAGCCGGATGCGCGCCACCGGCTGCACGAGGATGTTGTAACGACCGTCCGACAGCTCGCGATGCGCGAGGATCTTGCCCATGCACGCATACGGAAAGTAGGCGCCGTCGCCGTCCGGCCGAAGCTGCGGCACGGTCAGAAATCCACCTTCGCGGACGTCTTGCACCAACTGTCGGTATCGTGGTTCAAAAACATGCAAGGGCAGCGCCGACCCCGGCAACAGCACGGTGCCGGGCAGCGGGAACAGCGCCAGCGCATCACACGCAGAGCGCAGCACGAGGGGATCGGCTTGGAAGGTATCGGAATAAACAGTCGCCATCAGTCACTCTGGGAGCACACCTGATCCGGTAGGCACCGGCAGCGCCTCCTTCAACCGGATCAGCGCAGGATCCGCAGGATTGCGCGCCAGACCTGCGTTGACGGTAGCCCGCGCCGCAGTCCCATCGCCGCGCGCCAGCTGGGCTCGAACCAGCGCCGCACGCAGCGGAACGTCCGTCGGCATCGCGTCCAAGCGGCTTTCGGCGCGCTGCAGCATCGGCGCACACGCCAAATCCCACTCGGGCGTGCACAGCGACAGCGCCGCCATCAGCTCCGCCGCGCCGCTCGCACCCTCCCCAGAACCTCCCGGAAAAAGCCCGAGCGCCTCGGTGCGCCGCCCCAGCTCGTACAGCGCGCGCGCGCGCAACGTGCGCCCGCGGAGGCTGCTCGTATCGGCGGGATGCTCGGCCAGCGCGTCGGTGTCCCGGAGGTGCAGCTCGCCGCGCAGGCGCGCCAAAAAGCCCGCCGCGTCCGGCAAGTCCCGACGTGCGTCCCAGCTGTACACGTGGCGGTAGTGCCCGCGCACGTAGATCTCGACGTGGCTCACCATGCGCACTCGCGCGCCCGATCGCGAGGACTTGACCCACTCCAGATCCAGCGCCGTGCCCGGCACCTCATCCAGCACGACGTCCGAGCGCGCTGCGACCAGCCAGGGATCGGCCTCCCGGTACAACGCGAGCACGTCCCCCACCGCGACGCCGGGCGCCCAGTCCCGGCCTCGCCGCTCGGTCGTCAGCCCGAGCGCCGCGATCGGCGCCCCGCTCCCCGTCGTCTCCGCCCAACCCGAGCCACCGGCCTCGGTCCAGCCCGCGCTCCACCACGAAGGCCGCACCGCGACGACCCCGTCCGCAGAGGCCACCTCCACCGGCAACATCCTCCAACCCACGCCGCGCACGCCGACCAGCGCGACCGCCACCAACGCCACCGACACCAGCGTCAGCCGCAGGTTGGACCGGACGTTCGCGACCGGCTTCACAAACGCGGCGTACACACCGCCCGCGAGCAAGCCGCCGAGGTGCGCCCAGCTGTCTACCCCCGCGCTCTGCACGCCGCCCCAGAAGCTGTACAGCGTAAAAAGCAGCATCGCGCCACCAAACCGCGTGCGCGCCGCCGCAGGGATCAGGTCCAGCCAGCGCCATCCGATCACCGCCGCCGCGGCGAGGAAGCCGTAGTCCACGCCGCTCGCGCCTACCGAAGGCCGATCGGGCGCAAACCACATGCCCAGCAGCCCACCCGAGGCCGAAGACACCGCCCACAGCCCGAAGATCGCCCACGGGCCCGCCACGCGCTCCAAGGACACGCCGATGTAAAGCAAGAACGCGAGGTTGCTGAGGATGTGCCCCGCGCCCGAGTGCACAAAAGCATAGCTCAAAAGCCGCGAGACCTCGCCCCGCAGCACAATGTCCGACGAAGACCGCGTCATCGCGTCGCGCATCGCGGCGGTCCACTCCGACTCTCCGCCCACCCACAGAAAACTCCGCACGCAAAGCCCACAGAGCAGCGCGGTCGCCCACGGTGCTTGCACGCGGTCCCAAGCGGTGCGGAAGTGCGCGGCGGGCGTGTCCACCACGTCTCGGTACACCGAGAGGGTGCGCGCGGGGACCGGAGCGGCTTCGCCCACGCGCACCGGCGTCTCTGCGTCGATGCGCCCCGAACGCACGAGATCTTCAAAATCCGAGAGGAGCAGCGCGCGCTCGGTGCCGTCAACGAGCGCGTGGATCAGCATGCGTCGCCCCGGTTCACTCGGTTCCGCAATCGTCCGAACAGCCGAGGTGCTCGCCGAGGGTGTTGCCGCTCAGGTCGTTCGCCGAGCAGCTGTCCAACAGCACCGTCGCGCTGCAGCTCATGCCGTACTCCGAGTTCGCGGTGAACGCGTTGCCGGTGATCGTCGCGTCCGAATCGTTGAGGTACAAGCCGTTGGTATGGCCAGAGGCGTAGGAGTTCGTGACGATCGCCTCGCCCATCGTCGTGAAGTACATGCCGTCGGAAGCGCCGGTAGAAACGGTGACGTTGTCCAGCGACGCGATGCTGTCGTAGGTGGAGCGGCCAAGCACCTCAACGCCGTAGCTGCCGGTCTCGCCGAAATCGGAGTCCGCGAGCGTGATCTCGGACATGCCCGACGCAAAGAACCCGGTCGAAGAGGCCGTGCCGATGTTCACGCCGCTGACGTCGATGTACGAAGAACCGAGGCCAGAGGTATACAAGTACACGCCCGAGCCGGTGACGGTGTCGGCGCTGAAGCCGTCGATGATCATCAACGGATCCGCGTTGTACCAGTAGGCGTTGATCGCCTGCCCGTACCCGGAGCCCTCACCGACCGAGCCCATCTCTACGTCGGAGAGCTCGGTGTCGCAGTCGTAGACGTACACGCCGGTCGAGTAGCTGCTCTCTACGCTGAGGCCATCGACCAGCAGGCTGCAAGGCGAGTCCGTGTAGCCGTAGGCGTAGACCACGCCGCTACCGTAGGAGGTGTACTCATACTCGTACTGCAGCTCGCCGTCGGTGTAGGACGCCTGATACCCGGTGTAGCTGCGGGTGGTGCCGACGGTGTTGTCGGTCATCTCGATGTCGCCGTAGTAGGCGGTGATCAAGCTGCCCCCGAAGTCATCGGCGGTGTTGTTGGAGAACACCGTGCTGCCGTTGCTCTGAGCGCTGAGGATGTTCTCTTCGTAGCCGGTGAACGTGCTGCGCGAGACCTCGACCTCCGACAAGTACGTGTTGATCGCGGTGTCACCGTCGGAGAACGTGCAGTTGTCCACCACCAGACCGCTGCTGGTGTTCGCGTTCACGTCCACGCCGGCGGGGCCGTATTCGCCGCTGTAGATGTGGCCGTCTCCGTAGTCGTAGCTGTAGCTGTACCGGGCGTGGTTGCCGGTGAACGAGCTGTTGGAGATGGTGGTCGCGCCCATGTAGTCCCAGACGAGACCGATGGTGGTCGAGCCCGAGATCGCCACGTTGGACAGCTCCACCGCGCTCTGCACATTGAGCACCGCCGAACAGGCGTTGTTGGTGAAGGTGGTGTCAGAGACTTGCAGGCGCGCGCCCGCAGCGCTGATGCCCCAGCCCATGTTGTCGGTGAACGCGGCGTTGGTCAACGTCAAGTCACCGGCGACCACCATCGACGCCGAGTAGTCTACATTGTACGTAGAACCGTCTGAAGTGCAGGGCACATCCAGCTGCGGCTCACGCAGGTTGGAGACAGTGATGTTGTTGGCCGTAGCGTCCACGCCAGACAGGTAGATGCCGATGCGGCCGGTGTCATCGACCACCACGTCGGAGAGCGTGGTCGGAACGCCGTCCGGCACCGTGTAGGGCAGCACGACGACGCCGCCGTTGTTGAAGCCACTCGTGGACACGTTCTCGATCGTGGCGCCCACATCCGCCGCGACCAGCACGCCCACGCAGCCATAGTCACCGCCCGCAGGGCCCCAATCCGCGTAGGACAACGAGCATCCGAGCGTAGAGTCGGTGACAACGGTGGTGTTGGTGACCGAGGAGCTGTTGCCCAGCGAGAACACGCCGCCGGTGGTCTGGCCCGACAAGGTGCTGTCCGACAACGTCGAGTCCCCGCCGTCCATGTAGAGCCCGAACGGACCGCCGGTCCAGGTCTCTTCGCTGGCGGTGAGCTGACCATCGGTCACCCGCACCGCCACGCTGCCCGCGTCGGTGATCTGGTTTCCCGACAGGAACGCCGTCGACTCCTCCACGAACACACCGTAGCCGTCCTTGAGGTTGCGCTTCTCCGCGGCGACGCCGTTGATGACGTTGTTCTCGACGGTCGCGGTCGCCGCGGCGGTGAGCTGGATCGCGTAGCTGGTCGGGAGCTCGAAGGTGTTGCCCGAGATGGTCGCGGTGCCGCCTTCGACGTCGAGGGCGCCGTCTACGTTCTCGCGGAAGGTGCTGTTGGACACCGTAAGATCAGAGGCTTCGGTGGCGATCATGCCCCAAGAGCCGGTGGCGTCGAACTTGACGCCGTCAATGACAGCGGTCGCCCCGCTGACCTGAACGCCGATGTAGCTGCTGACGACGGTGAGCCCAGAGATCGTCACGTTCGCAGCCGTTACATTGAACGCAGCGTGCGTGCCGTCGCCCGAGACGATGGTCTCATCGATGCCCGCACCCACGATGATCACCGGCTTGTCGACGGTGACCGGCTCTTCCCAGGTGCCGGCGCACAGGGCGATCGTGCTGCCCTCATCGGCGACGTAGATCGCATCGGCGATGTGGGCGTACCCGCCCGCGCCGTCGACGGTGATGCAGCCTTCGTCGTAGACCACCTCAGGGACCGAGTCCCCCGTGTCATCCTTGCCGCCATCTTTGGGACCATCGCAGCCGACTACGCCGAGGCCCGACAGCAAGAACAGGGCGGACACGACGGAAGTAGAACGAGTAGCGAACACAGGCATCAGGGAAAGCTCCAGAACGGCCCCATCGTAGCGCGATTGGCACCGTTGTCGCAAACCCTTCGGCAAGGAGAGGCTGAAAGAGTTAGAACACGCCGCCGCTTCCGAACCCCGGGAGTGAAGGAGTATTCGTGGATCCCGAGCGCACCGCCCTCTACCAAGAACTTGATGCACGCAACGCCGCCGCGCTGAACGCAGGTGGCGCAGACGCCATCGAAAAGCAGCACAGCCGCGGGCGCGGAACCGCGCGGGAGCGCATCGACGCCTTGCTCGACGCCGGCACCTTCCGCGAGCTCGACCGCTTTGTCACCCACCGCTGCACCGACTTCGGCATGGACAAAAAGCGCATCCCGGGCGACGGCGTGGTCACCGGCTACGGCCGCATCGACGGCCGGCTCGTGTACGTGTACGCGCAGGACTTCACCGTGTTCGGCGGCACGTTGTCGGGCGCCTATGCGAAAAAGATCTGCAAGGTCATGGACCTCGCGATGAAGAACGGCGCGCCGGTGATCGGCCTGAACGACTCCGGCGGCGCGCGCATCCAAGAGGGCGTGGAGTCGCTCGGCGGCTACGCGGACATCTTCTTGCGCAACACCCTCGCCAGCGGCGTGGTCCCGCAGATCTCCACGATCCTCGGCCCCTGCGCCGGTGGCGCGGTGTACTCCCCGGCGATCACCGACTTCATCGTCATGGCGCGGCAGACCAGCTTCATGTTCGTGACCGGCCCGGACGTCATCAAGACCGTCACCCACGAAGAGGTCACGCAGGAGGCGCTCGGCGGCGCCGACGCCCACAGCCGGATCTCGGGCGTCGCGCATTTTGCCGCCCCCGACGAGGCGGGAGCCCTCGCGCTGGTGCGGGCGATGTTCGCGTACATCCCGCAGAACAACCTCGAAGAAGCGCCGCGCCGCAACACCCAAGACGCGCCGGACCGGCTGATCCAAGAGCTCGACGAGCTGGTCCCGACCAACCCGAACAAGCCCTACGACGTCAAAGAGCTGATCACCGCCGTCGCCGACGACGGCGCGTTCCTCGAAGTGCAGCCCGAGTACGCCGCGAACATCGTCGTCGGGTGGATCCACCTCGGTGGCCGTAGCGTCGGCGTCGTCGCGAACCAGCCGGCGGTGCTCGCCGGCGTGTTGGACGTCAACGCATCGGTGAAAGCCGCGCGCTTTGTGCGTTTCTGCGACGCGTTCAACATCCCGCTTTGGGTGATCGAAGATGTGCCCGGGTTCCTCCCCGGCACCGCGCAGGAGTACGGCGGCATCATCAAGCACGGCGCCAAGCTGCTCTACGCGTTCGCCGAAGCGACCGTGCCCAAGATCACGCTGATCACCCGCAAGGCCTACGGCGGCGCATACTGCGTGATGAACTCCAAGCACCTGCGCGCCGACCTGAACCTCGCGTGGCCCACCGCCGAGATCGCGGTCATGGGCGCCGATGGCGCGGTAGCGATCATCCACCGCAAGGAGCTGGGCGACTCCAAAGACCCGGTGGCGACACGCTCAGAGCTCACCAACACGTACAAGGCGCGGTTCGCGAACCCGTGGCGCGCCGCCGAGCTGGGCTTTGTGGATGAGGTCATCCGGCCGCGGGAGACGCGCGCGCGCCTCGTCGAAGCCTTTGACGCGCTCGAAAACAAGCGTGACACCAACCCGCCGCGCAAGCACGGCAATATTCCGCTGTGATCGCGGACAGCGCACGCCCTGCTCCCGAAGGCGAGCCCCGCTTCGGGCACAGCAAGCCCCTCGTGATCGCCGGGCCGACCGGCGCCGGTAAATCCGACGTCGCGTTGGCCATCGCGCGCGCGTGGGGCGCCGTCGTGGTCTCCATGGACGCGATGCAGGTCTACCGTGGCTTTGACATCGGCACCGCCAAGCTCCCCGCGCACGACCGAGACCCGGCGCGCGGCGGCGTCGAGCACCGCTGCATCGACATCCGCGAGCATGACGAAGCCTACTCGGCCGCCGACTTTGCCCAAGCCGTCGACGACGCGCTGCAACACCACCGCGTGGTGATCTGCGGAGGTACAACCTTTTACCTGCGCGCTTGGGAGCAAGGGCTGATCGCCGCGCCGCCTGCAGACGCCGCGCTGCGCGCACGCTTCGAAGGCCTCGAAAACCCGCACGAGCAGCTGCAGATCATCGACCCGGTGCTCGCCGCGCGCTTGCACCCCAACGATCGGATGCGCGTGGTTCGCGGCCTCGAATACCACGCACAGACCGGTCAGCGCCTGTCCGACGCCCACGCCGCCGATCCCAAGCTGCGGCGCCCCTGCACCGTCGTCTGGGTGGACCGCGGGGACCTCTACGAACGGCTCGATGACCGCGTGATCAGCATGATGAACGCCGGCTATCTGGAAGAGGTGCGCGGACTGCTCGAGCGGGGCGTACCCCGAACCGCGCGGCCGATGAAGTCCCTCGGCTACGAACACCTCGCCGCCCACCTCGAAGGTGAGCTGCCGCTCGATGAGGCGATCCGGCTGACCCAGCGAGACACCCGCCACTTTGCAAGGAAGCAGCGAGGCTTTCTGCGCACGCGCGGAGATGCGGTCTGCGACGATCCGATCGCGCAGGCCAGACTGACCTGGGGTCCGCCTCCACACGCGTAGCTCTGCATACCCGTTGCGCCGCGCAAACAGGTTACCCGCCCGCCCGTTTTGGAGCGCCGGTGTCCAGCCACTTCCTGACCGACAAGAGCCTCACCCTCGAAAGCCAGTTTGGCGGTTGGCGCCTCGCGCGGCGTCGCGCGTTCGCGGAGCCGGGTGTGACGCCCAACTACGCGCCCGATCGCCCGTTCCACATCGAGCACCTGCACCTCGACCTGAACATCGATCCGGTGGCGAAGACGCTGATCGGACGTGCACAGATCCGCTTCACCGCGGTGCCGGCCGGCCCGACGCAGTACGCGCTGGACCTCGATGAGCTCACCGTAGACTCGGTCACCAACGCCGCTGGCGAGCCGCTCGCGTGGAAGCACGCCGACGGAAAGCTCGTCGTGCCCGCGCTCCCGGAGATTGTCGTCACGTGGCACGGTTCGCCGCGTCGGGGCTTGTATTTTGTAGGCGCGACGCCGGCGGAGCCTGCGCGCGCCCCCGAGGCGTGGAGCCAATGCCAAGATGAAGACGCGCACTTCATCTTCCCCTGCTTCGACCATCCGATGATGAAGCACGCGTTCACCACCCGCGTGACCGTACCCACCGGGTACACGGTGGTCGGAAACGGGCGTTTGCAGAGCCACGAAGGCAACGTCACCGTCTGGGAACAAGCGGAGCCGATGCCCGCGTACTTGTGGACCGTCGTGGTGATGCGCGCCGCGACCGTCACCGAAGCATGGGACGGCATCCCGCTCGGCTACATCGTGCCCGAAGGCACGCCCGAGGCGCTCACCCGCAAGGCCTTCGGACGCACCGCGGCGATGATCGAGTTCCTGTCCGGGATCTACGGTCGTTATCCCTGGCCGCGCTACGATCAGGTCGTCGTACACGACTTCATCTTCGGCGGCATGGAGAACACCGCCGCGACCACGCTCCTCGACCTCGTGCTCACCGACGTGGCCGAGCTCGAATGGGACCCGGACGAGCTGATCGTGCACGAGATGGCGCACCAGTGGTTCGGCGACCTGCTGACCTGCCAGGACTGGTCACAGGGCTGGCTGAACGAAGGCTGGGCCACCTACACCGAGTACCTGTGGAACCACCACCGCACCGGCGCCGATCACGCCGCCTACGGGCTCTGGGAGCAGCTTGGCTCCTACCTCAGCGAAGACAGCGGGCGCTACCGTCGTCCGATCGTCAGCTACTTGTTCCGCGAGCCCATCGACGTCTTCGACCGGCATCTGTACGAGAAGGGCGCGCTGGTGCTGCACACGCTCCGCACCGAGCTGGGCGAAACCGCGTTCTGGGCGGGCGTAAAGCTCTATCTGTCCCGCCACCGCTACCAGACCGTGCACACCCGCCACTTCCAGCGCGCGATGGAAGACGCCACCGGCCGCACCCTCGATCGCTTCTTTGAGCAGTGGGTGATGAGCAGCGGCCATCCGTCGCTGGAGGTGTCCGTCTCGCACGCCGACGGCCTCGTGCAGGTGCAGGTCAAGCAGACCCAGAAGGGCGACGGCGTCGCCGCCGCGTTCTCGATCCCGCTGCAGATCGGCGTCGGGGCGCAAACCTACACCGTGACCGTAGATGAGCGGGAGCGCGGATTCTCGTTCCCCAGCGCCGAAGCGCCCGACTTCGTGCGCGTCGACGGCGACTTCAAGGTGCTGGCCGAGATCAAGATCAAGACCAAACGGAGCTGGCTCATCGCGCAGCTGCAGCGTGATCCGGGCGTCGTCGGACGGATCCGCGCCGCCAAAGCGCTCGCGGATGAAGGCTCGATCGAGGCCGTCAGCGCGCTCGCGAACGCCTTGCACAGCGACAGCTTCTGGGGCGTGCGCGCCGATGTGGCCGAGCTCTTAGGTGAGATCGGCGGGGAGCGCGCTACGGCGGCGCTCATCGCCGCGCTGCAAGACCCCAGCGCCAAGGTTCGGAAGCGCGTCGCCAACGCGCTCGGCGGCGTGCGACGCCCCGAGTCCACGACCGCGCTGCTCGCCCACACCACCGACTCCAGCATCCTCGTCGAAGGCGAGGTCGCGCGCTCGCTGGGACGCCTGCGGGCGCCCGCGGCGCAAGCCCGCTGTGAGGCGCTGTTGACCCGGGACAGCTGGGGAGAGGTGCTGCGGTGCAGGGCGATCGAAGGCTTGGGGTTCCTGCGGGAGGAAGCCGCGCTGCCCCTGCTGCTCGCGGCGGTCGCAGAGACGACGCCCGCACGTGCACGCGCGGCGGCGTGCAGCGCGCTGGCCCGGCTCGGCGACGAGGTGGAAGCCACCCGCACCCGCGTCGTCGAGCAGCTGATATTGCTCGCTGAAGATGCCAACTTCCGCGTTCAGGTCGCGGCGATCAACGCCCTCGGGACGCTGCGGGATCCCCGCGCCACCGCGGTGCTGGAGCGCGCGCACAGCAGCGCCGGTGACGGCCGCTGCCGTCGTTTGGCCTGGGAGTCGCTCGCGAACATCCGCGAAGGGCGCACCACCGCCGAGGGCCTGTCGGCCTTGCGGGTACAGCTCGACGGCCTCGCCGATGACAACCGCCGCCTTCGCGACCGCGTAGAGCGGGTGGAAAAGTCCGAAAAAACTGAGCAATCTGAAAATAGCCCCGGAAAGTCCTGATGTACAACCTCGCGATCGCTCTTGGTTCGTCCACCGTTGTCTTCGTGATCGGCGCGCTCGCGTCCACCTGGATCGCGGGCTTCGTCCCAGCGCTGATCACCCTCGGCGTCGTGTACTTCTTGCTCGCCCGCCGATCGGGCAAGCAGGTCGAAGCGATCTTCATGCAGGCGATGTCGTTGCTTCAAGCAGGAAAGGTCGATGAGGGTCGCGAGACGATCCTCTCCGCGTTGCCCTTGGCAAAGTGGCAGTTCTTGATCAAAGAGCAAGTGCACAGCCAGCTAGGTCAACTGGACTACCAGCAGGCCTGCGGCAGCCTGCTCGAGCACAAGTACACCCGAGACAACGCCAAAAAAACCATCGGCGAAGGCAAATTGGGCGAGGCCCTCGATCACCTGCAGCTGGCGTGGTCCCGGGACTGGCGCGCCCAGACGGTCCGCGCGCTTTGCTTGCACCGCCTCGGCCGCAGCGACGAAGTGAAAGCGGTGATGGAGCGAGCCGAAGGCGGCGGATCCAGCGACGTGCTCTACTGGGGCGTGTGGGCGTGGATCCTCAACGAGCACAAACAGCGCGACGAAGCCCTGCAGATCATCGGCAAAGGACTGGTCGCGATCCCCAAGGCCAAAGCGCTGCTGGCGATGCAAGAGGCGTTCAGCAACAAGCGCCGCCCCGACATGACGGTGTTCGGCGAGGCTTGGTACGGCTTCATGCCGGATGAGATCCCGAAGGAGCGCTTGATGGAGATGGCGCAGGCACAAGCCGCCGCCAACGGCCAGCCGGTGCCGCAGCAGCCCCAGCAACGCCGCGGTCCTCCCCCGAAGACCTGGCCCGCACCCCGCCGTTAGTCCGGCGGCTTCCTTCCGCTGTTCGGCCGCGGGCGCTCAGGCCCCCGCACCCCGCACGGCGAGCACCCCGGTGAGCAGCCGCTCGAGGTCCGACAAGCGCACCATGTTCGGCCCGTCCGACAGCGCCGCCTCAGGGTTGTCGTGCACCTCGGCGAACAGCGCGTCGATGCCGACCGCAGCCGCCGCCCGAGCGAGCGTCGGCACCCAACGCCGATCCCCGCCAGAGGTCGCGCCCCCACCCGGCGCCTGAACCGAGTGCGTCGCGTCAAAGCACACCGGCACGCCAAAGCTGCGCAAGGTCGGCAGCGAGCGAAAGTCCACCGTGAGCGTGTTGTAGCCGAAGGTAGCGCCACGCTCGGTGAGCATCAGCTTGTGCGGCTGAGCCTTGCCCACGACCTCCTGCATGTCTCCCGGAGCGAGAAACTGGCCCTTCTTGACGTTCACCGGCTTCCCGGTCGCCGCGCACGCCAGCAGCAGGTCGGTCTGGCGGCACAGAAACGCTGGAACTTGCAGCAGATCCACCGCTTGGGCGCAGGCCACCGCCTGCTCCGGCAAGTGCACGTCGGTGGTGAGCGGCACGCCGACGCGACGCCCGATGCGGACCAAGCCCGCGAGCCCCTCGTCCAGCCCGGGACCCCGGTAGCTCGCGCCCGAAGTGCGGTTGGCCTTGTCAAAACTTGCCTTGAAGATCCACCGCAGCCCGAGACGGGCGCACACCTCGGCGATGCCGTCGGCGATGCGACTCGCGCCTTCTTCGGACTCCAGCACGCAGGGTCCGAGGATCGCGATGAGACCGCCATCTCCGAGCTTCAACTCCCGCACCGCCACCGGATGCGCGAGCGCCGAAAAAGGAGCGTAAGGGTCTACGGGAGGGATGAGCGCCGGCATCGAGGTGCTCTAACGAGCCGCGCTATTTTTCACCCACCGGCCGCAGCTCGTACATCACGCCCATCAGCAGCGCAAAAGCTTCGCCGTCGTCTTCGCAGTCTTCCGGAGCCTCCAAGTGGCTCCACACTTCATCGATCGTGTAGCTGCGAAGCGTGCCGAAGGCATCTTCCTCAGCGATGATGGCGGCGACCTTCTCGGGGGTGAGCTTGTACATGCGAACGCCTAACGCGACAGGATACAGAACGAAGGTGTCTGCTCCCTCGCCGCGCTCGCCCCCGCTGCCGCCCTCTCCGGAGTTGGGCGGGCTGATGCTGGCCCCGCTCCAGCTGCTGTACCGCGAGCTCCGCCACTGGCTGCCGATGGTGGTCGTGCTCTCCATGCTCTCCGTCGTCCCGGAGACCGTCCTCGCCACGGTCGTGCCCGACCCGCTGGCGATGATGAGCGGCGGCGCAGACCTCGATCCGGGGGTGATGCTGAGCGCGCTCGCCGCGTTCCTCGGCGTAGCGGCAGCAAAGATGCTCGTGCAGCTGGTCACGCTGATGATCGCCTTCGTGGTCTTGGCCGACCTCACCGCGGGTCGCACGCCCAACGTCTGGGCGGGGATGGCCCGCCTCGGCAGCTGGCGGCTGCAAGGGGCCTGGATCGTCGCCGGGATGTTTGAACAGATCGCGATCAGCCTGTGGTTTCTGGGCGGCGGCGCGGTGCTGATCCCGCTCGGGTTGGTCACCACCGCAGCCTATGAAGAAGCGTCAGGCTTCGCGGCGTTCAAGCGCTCCAATGAGCTCGGCCGGCTGCACGTCACCGCCGGCACCTTCGGCCCCGCAGGTACCCGGCTCGCCGTAGGCGTCACCCTCGCCTTCGCGTTCGGGTTCCTCTGCGACTCGCTGATCGGACTCGCATCCTGCGCAGGATCGATCTTCTCGATGTCCAGCGCCCTCGAAGGGCAATCGATGGAGTCGATCCTCGCCGGCGCAGGCTCGGCCGTAGCCCCCGCGCACACCGGCTTTGACACTGCGATGGATCTGCTGCTCGCCCCGCTGGCCCTGTTGCCGACCATCTACATGATGACGCTGCAGCAGATCACCTATTGGCAGGCTCGCACGGTCGCCGACGGCAAAGTACCCGGGATACCCAACTAACGATGCAAAGGGCACAGCAAGCGGCGCTGCGATGGTCAGTTCGGCTCACCGACGCGCTCGCGCTGATCGTGACGTTCTTCGTGGTCGCACGCGCGCGCGAGTTCTTGCGCGACCTGTGGACCCTCGACATCGTCCCTGGCCAGCCGCTGCTGCAAAAAGTCACGCTGCAGAACCAGCTGCACCTGATCTTCCAGATGCTGCCGATCTGGATGTTGGCGCTGCACTTCACGGGTGCGTACGCGGATCTTCGCCGGACGCGCCGGGACGTGCTGCTGATCCGCCTCGCGACCGGGGTCAGCCTCGCGGTGCTGATGCTCACCGCCGTGCAGTTCGTGTTTACGCCGGAGATCCCGACGTCCCGCTCGTTCGTGCTCGGCTACGCCGCGGTGTCGACCGTGATGCTGTTCTTGGCGCGGCTGATCCGACTCCCTCAGGAGGCCACCTACAACATCGTCGTGGTCGGTAGCGCGCAGGAGGTCATCCCGTTCCTGAAGATCCTCGAGCGTCACCGGGATTGGGGCCTGCGCGTGGCGGGCGTCGTCCGTCCCGACAGCGAGACCTTGTCGCCGATCGATGACGTGCCGGTGCTTGGGACGGTGTCGGATCTGCAACGGATCTTGACCCGGTCGACGATCTCTCAGGTGTTCATGACCGGGCGAGCTTGGGACACACGCACCCTGCGCACCGTCGCGGATGTGTGCGAAGAGGTCGGGGTCACCTTCTCGATGGACGCCAACTTCCTCGGCTTCAGCATCGCCCGCGCCGACCTTCAGGACTTCGAGGGATGGGGCGTGCTGTCGTTCTCGTCCACCCCCCGAAACGGCGACGCCTTGATGGTGAAGCGCGCGATGGACGTCGTCGGCAGCCTCGTCGTGCTCGGCGCGTTGCTGCCGGTGCTGGCCGCCGTGGCCGCCCTGATCAAGCTCGAAGACGGCGGTCCGATCTTCTTCACGCAGCAGCGCAGCGGCGTCTTCGGGCGCACGTTCCCGATGTACAAGTTCCGGTCGATGGTGGTCGACGCCGAAGCCAAAAAGGCCGCGCTCGAGAAATTCAACGAGATGAGCGGGCCGGTGTTCAAGATGGAGAACGACCCGCGCATCACCCGCATCGGGCGCTTCATTCGGAAAACTTCACTGGATGAATTCCCCCAGTTCTGGAATGTGCTGCGCGGGGAGATGAGCCTCGTCGGCCCGCGACCGCCGATCCCCGCCGAGGTCGAAAAGTACGAGCGCTGGCAGATGCGCAGGCTCTCGATGAAGCCCGGCATCACCTGCATCTGGCAGGTCAGCGGCCGCAACAACATCGACTTTGACACCTGGATGCGTCTCGACCTCGAGTACATCGACAAGTGGAGCTTGTTTTTGGACATCAAGCTCCTGTTGCGCACAATTCCCGTCGTACTGCTCGGCCGCGGGGCCAAATAGTCGTCCCGGTCGGATAGAACGTCTCGCATGTACCCGCTGCCGAATTCTCCCGAAGAGCGTGTCGCGTTCCACAAACTTCAGGCGCACCTGCCCGATGTGTTCCGGAGGGTGACCACCGACCGGCGTCAGCCGCAGACCGTCGTCGTCGTGCCCAGCCTGTCGCTCGACGCGCAAGAGCTCGCCAAGGTCACCGGCGTGCATCACTACGAAGAGCGCATGCTCTACATGCTGATGCTGCTGAGGCGGCCGCGCACCCGCGTGATCTTCGTCACCAGCCAGCCGATCGACCCGATCATCATCGACTATTTCTTACACTTGCTCTCCGGCGTGCCCAGCTCGCACGCCCGCGAGCGCTTGTTCTTGTTTCATTGCTCGGACGCGTCCAAACAACCGTTGACCCAGAAGGTGCTGAACCGTCCGCGCCTCGTCGAGCGCATCCGCTCCAGCATCTCGGACTTCGACAACGCCCATCTCGTGTGCTTCAACACCTCGCCGGCCGAGCGCACGCTCGCGGTGCAGTTGGGCATCCCGCTCTACGCCAACGATCCGGACCTCTACAACCTCGGCACCAAGTCCGGCTGCCGAAAAGTGTTCCGCGAAGCCGGGGTGTTGTTTCCGGATGGTTTTGAAGACCTGCGCGACGGCAACGACATCACCGAAGCGCTCGCCCAGCTCCGCGAACAGAAGCCGGACATCCGGCGCGCCGTCGTCAAGCTCAATGACGGCTTCTCTGGCGAAGGCAACGCGCTGTTTTACTACGAGGGTCCGCACGCCGACGACGGCGCCGGCACGCGATCGGGGCGCGACCTGCGGCAATGGATCGCCGCGCACCTCCCGAATCTGCGCTTCGAAGCCCCCGGCGAGTATTGGGAGCGGTACCACGCCAAGTTCAAGGAGATGCAAGGGGTCGTCGAAGCCTTCGTCGAGGGTGCGATCAAACGCAGCCCCTCCTCGCAGAATCGCGTGAACGCGGTGGGCGAAGCGATGGTGATCTCCACGCACGATCAGGTCTTAGGCGGGCCCAGCGGACAGGTCTTCCTTGGCTGCACGTTCCCCGCCGACGACGCCTACCGCATGGACATCCAGCGCTACGGCCTCGACGTAGCCCGCGTGCTGGCTAAAAAAGGCGTACTTGGCAGGTTCGCCACCGACTTTGTGTCGGTGTTTGAAGACGGAGCGTGGAAGCACCACGCCATCGAGGTCAACCTGCGCAAGGGCGGCACCACGCATCCTTTCCTGACCCTGCGCTTCTTGACCGACGGCACCTACGACAGCGAGACCGGCGCGTTCCACAGCCAAAGCGGCCGTGAAAAGTACTATTACGCCTCCGACTCCGTACACTCGGACCAGTACATGGGCATCGGCCCTGCAGATCTCGTCGACATCGCCGTCAACGAAGAGCTGCATTTCCACGCGACCACCGAGCGCGGCGTGGTGTTCCACCTGATCGGCGCGCTCTCCGAATTCGGGAAGCTCGGCATGGTCTGCATCGGCGACAACCCCAAACAAGCCGAGTTCTTGTACCGAAAGACGCGGGGAGTTCTGGACTCGGTCACCCGTCGGTCATGAAGGGTGCTATCTTGCCTGTGCTGAGGCTGAAGTGATCGCGCTGTCCATCTTCGTTCCAACGCTCCTCCATGCGCTGCTCGCGGTGGTAGCGCCGTCCGCGCAGGCCGCGTGCACGGCCCCCTACACGGCTCAGACGTTGGTGAAAGACCTCGGGTCAGTGCAAACCGCGCTCCGAAACCTCGATGATTCGGCGTTCGCCGCGTCCGGGCAAGCGCTGGAGATCGGGCTGCCTTGCCTCGATCAGACGGCGCCGCCCCAGCTCTACGCCTCGGCGTACCGCTACATCGGCGCGGTGCACTTCATGGTCCAGAATGACCCCGAAGGCGCGCGTCGCTGGTTCCGTAGCTCGCTGGAGCTCGACCCCAGCTACCAGTGGGACGCCCAGGAGCTCGATCCGAGCAACCCCATCCTCGGCATCTGGGAGGCCGAGCGGCCCAGCGCACCGACCGAAGGCACGCGCGTCCCCGACATGGAGCTCGAGATCGCCGCGGGCTCGTTCATGTTGCTCGACGGACGCCCGCTGGTCGAGCCCACCGCGACCACCGGCCGGCCGCACATCTTGCAGATGGCGGTGACCGGCAGTCGTCACGCCGATCGCACCTGGTTGCTCGACGGCAACGCCTTCCCCGCCGAGGTGCTCCGCGCTCCCGCACCGGTGGTCGTGGTCGAAGCAGACCCGAAAAAAGCCAAGAAGGGTAAGGACCCCAAGCCCGTAGCGACCGCTGCGCCCGCACCGGTGCCGGCCGCAAAGGCGACGCCCGCGCCCAAGGCCGAGCCGGTGGAGAAGGCCAAGCCTGTAGCAAAAGCCGAGCCTGCGCCCAAAGCGGAGCCGGTGGAGAAGGCCAAGCCCGTCGCAAAAGCCGAGCCCGCGCCCAAGGCCGAGCCGGTGGCCAAAACCGAGCCCGCAAAGAAGTCCGCGAGCGTCGCGATGACCGGCGAGGACGGCACCCAGCACTTGGTGATTCAACGCACGCGCCCCAAGGAAAAGACACCCCTGCTCCTCGTGGGCGGCGTGGGTCTCGCGGCAGCGGCTGGCCTGTACGCGTACTCGTGGAAGGTGCAGCAAGACTTCAATGAGGCCACCACGACCGCCGAGCTGGAGCGCCTGCAGGCCTCCAACCACGCGTTCGTCATCGCCTCGGGTGCCTCCCTGCTGGTCGGCGTCGGCATCGGCTACTGGGGTGTGATCCTCGACGGAAACACAGTGGGGTTCAGTGTCGGCGGCCGGTTCTGATCTGCGGTCCGGGCCGTGGACCGGGCGCAGCGGACGGGTCTATGTGCTCGATGAGGGCGACAGCCGTGAAGGCGGAATGGCGAGCATTCTTCGGGTGCGCCCCGTCGGGGTCGCCGTGGACACCTCGTTCAGCGAGCCTGGGACGCTCCTCGCGCTAAAACTCGCCCGCGCCGACGAGCCGATGTCGGTCGACGCGCTGAACCGCGAAGCCGAAGTCTTCCAGACCCTCCGCTCGGCGCAGGGGATGCCCCCCTGCCCGCGCTTGCATGACGTCGTGTCGCTGCCCGACAGCGAACGCATCATCGGGCTCGTCATGGAGTGGTGCCCGCTCGACATGGAGCGCTGGTGGGCCGAGGTCTACCAGCGGCCATGGGCGTTCGCCGAGCTGTGCGAAGCGCTCGCTGAAGTCTGCCTACGACTTCGGGAATACCAAGCCACGTGCGCGGCGGCGACGTCGCAGCGCGTCGCGCACTCCGACGTGAAGCCCCGGAACCTGCTCCGCGCGCAGGACGCCCGCTGGTTGCTGACTGACTTTGGAGCTTCAAAGGCGCGAGATCTGGACGGCGGCGACTGGTCGGCCACCCGTGTGATCCTCGGAACCGAGAGCTTCATCGCCCCCGAAGGCTTGTTCAACGCCCGCAAGTCGCATCCCGAGGCGATGGACATCTGGTCGGTAGGCGCCACCTTGTACGCGTTGCTGCGCATGCGCGCGTACCTGCAGGCCGGCAACAAGATGCCGCTCAACGGCACGCACTCGACGCACTTTCGCTCGCACCGCGTCGCGCTCGTATCGGATCTGCACCAGCGCAAGCCGGCGCTTTTCATTGATAAGCCGCTGGATCCTGCGCAGTTCGCCAGTCCAGCCCGGCTGCCCGACAAAGACCGCGTCGCGATCGCCGAATGCTTGCGCGACTGCTTCGCGACGGCGGACCACGAAGCCGCGGTGGTGGAAGCCACGCTCGCGGTGCTGGACCGCGCGATGCAGATCGACCCGCAAGCCCGGTACGCCGACGCCGCCGAGATGGCGCTCGCGCTCGCGGACCTCGCGCGCCTCGGCCGCGTCGACGCCAACATGGACGCCACGCGGGTCTCTCTGCTGACCGCCGACGGCCTTGAAGAGGCCGCTCCCGATGTAACCGGCGTACGCCCCTTAGGCGCCCCCCCTCCCGGCTCCGCCGGGCAAGCTCCTAATGTTGCTCGCAAGCCAACTCTCGGCGTACGCACTGCAGTTCGGCCTCTATCAGGCCAGGTTCAGGAGATCGTGGAGCTTCCCCCAAAGTCCGAAACACCCCCTGCACCGGTCGATCCGACGCGCACCGTAGAGACCGCAGATAAGCCTGAAAAGCGCGTGTTGGTCGGCGGGAACGTCCGCCCCCAAACCATCCCGCGTAGCGCAGAACCCCCCCCAGCCACGTCCACGCTGCTGCCCGACGCCGCGCCGGTCGCCGCGGAAAAGGCAGTCCTGTCCAGCCGCCCGCTCCCGCCCGCCGCGCCCGCGATCCCGAAGGATGCGCGCACGGAGAGCCCGCGCATGTCGCGCCGAATCCCAGCGCGGGTCCCCGGCTGGTTGAGCGTCACGCTGCCGGTCCTCGTCATCCTGCAGCTCGTGGTCATCGGCCTGCAGATCACTCAGCTGCTGGTGAACGCACGGCGCGACGCAGCGCCCGTCCCCGTGGCTGCGCCCGCTCCGACGCCTGCAGCACCCAAAACCGGCTTGGTGATGGTGTCGGGAGCGCTCGCATACCTCGATCGCATCGGTACCACCGTGCCTATCGGGCTTGTGCCCGTAGGCCGTTACACGCTGTACGCCTTGCCCGAAGGCGCGACAGAGTTCGTGGACCTCGGCACCGTACAAGTGGCAGCAGACGAACGGATTGTGTATCGCTGCTCGCAAGAGGGCTGCGCCAGACTCTGATAGACCGACGGCATGAGAATCACTCGCGTCTACACCCGCACCGGCGACAAAGGCAACACCCGACTGGTCGGAGGTCAGGAGGTCCCCAAAGACCACCAGCGCATCGCGACCTACGGCACCGTCGACGAGCTGAACGCCATCGTCGGCATCATCCGCGTGTTCTTGCGCGAAAATCCGATGACGGAAGCCAACCGCAGCCTGCTGGACGGCCAGCTGCACCGCATCCAAAACGACCTCTTCAACGTCGGGAGCGACCTCGCGACGCTCCCGGATGACCGTTGGCCCGGCATGTACCGGGTGGGCGGCGATGACGTCACGCAGATGGAAGGCTGGATCGACGTGCTGAACGAGGAGGTAGGGCCGCTCACCGAGTTCATTCTGCCTGGCGGCGGCAAGGTCGGGGCGTTCTTTCACCAAGCGCGCACGGTGTGCCGGCGCGCCGAACGCGAGTGCGTCGCGCTGCTGCGCGCTGAGCCCGAAGCGGGAGAGGGCGCGATGCGGTACCTCAACCGCCTCTCCGACTACCTTTTTGTAGCAGGGCGGTGGGCGGCAAAACAGGCGGGAGAACCCGAACCGTTGTGGCAGCGGCCCGCGCCCAAGGTCTGACTCGACAAGCACAAACGTCCGGCTTGCGTTAGACGTCGCAACCCCCGAGAAGACATTCGTGAGCACAAACATCCCGCGCATCCAGATTGACGGCCTCCGCACCTCGGACCACGCGACCATCGCCGCCAAGATCAGCGACGTCCTTCGCCAGCACCTCGACTCGGTCGACCCGGCAGCGGTGGTTGACCTCTTCGCGATCTCCGAGCTCAAGGTGCCGACCAGCCTCGCGGCAGACCTCCGCGCTTGGAGCATCACCGCTACCCAGCAGCTCCGCGACATGCCCGACAACGGCACCCGCGCCGCGTGGATCAACGACATCTCTTCGTTGCCCGCGGAGAAGATCCCCGCTCGCCTACGTGAAGCTGTGCTCGGCCTCGCGCCGGTCTCGGGCGGCGCTGTCGTCGAGCAGATCGAAGCCCTCGCCGCGCGCTGGGACGAGACCGCCCCCGAAGCGATCGTCCTCCCCAAGAAGACGCGGGCCACCGCGGTTCCCAAGGCAGAGAAAGCCCCGAAGGCCGTCAAAGAAGCGAAGGCACCGCGCGTCGTCAAGCCGCCGCGCACGCCCAAGCAGGACGTCGATCCCCGCCGCGCCGAGTGGGTCCGTGAAGACGCGGTCACCCGCCTGAACGCCTCTGAGTACGCCGAGCGCGGCCTGAAAGAGAGCATCTTCCTGAGCGGCATCCGCAAGCGTTGCCCCTACACCGACATGACCGACGAAGAGATCAAGGTCCACCTCCGCAAGCTCGAGCGCGAAGGCAAGGTCAAGCACACCGGCGAGCGCTGGCTCGCTCGCTGAGCGCCTCCCGCTGACTCTGGTCAGCGCTGCTGTGCGCTGAAAATGAACGTAGACCCCTCCAGGCAGCCTGCCCGGAGGAGTCTTTCATTTGGCGCGAAGCACGGCCGGACTCAGACCGACAGGATCAGTCCTGAACGACCGCGGTGTGCAGCTCGCGCGTCCAGGTCTGGACCTCCTGACCGTCAGCCGTGACCGTGCCGCCGTGCTTTCCGAAGCCGACGTAGATGTTGGTCAGATCGACCTCCATCGCGTCCGACATCTGCGACCAGATGCTGGTGTCGATGGTGAACGCGCTGTCGCCGGTGGTTCGGCAGGTGAGCCCTTGCACGAGCGTGCCATTCTTCTCGCGGCGAATCTGAACCCAGCTCTCATCCCAGCCCGAAGCGTCCCAGGTCACGTCCACCTGATCGCCGAAGTTGACGCCGGCGTTGCCATCCACCCCGTCGACCACGCTCGTGAGCGTGCCCGGCGTAGGCGTCGACGCGCCCGAGAACACGCCCGCGTCCGAAATCTGGGTGCCGCCGGCGATCACGTCGTCCGGATACGCACAAGAGTGGGCGTTCGAGAACACGTTGGAGGAGTAGAATCCTGTATTTTCGTGCTGAAGCACGCCCTTGTAGTCATCGGAGTTGTACCAGCTTGGCGTGGCTTCGAGGTCATGTCCCGAAGCGCCCGCGTCCACCGGAAAAATATCCAGCGAAGTCGAACAACCCGACTCGGGCAAGCTGCGGTCTACCAAGCCGTCCGGCGCGTACTCAAAGCTGACGTTGTACGCGTACACGCCCTCCCACACCTCGGCGGGACCGCCGCCGGTGTCTTGCTGGGAGCAGGTCCAGGTGTAAACATCCGCGTAAAGCCGAGCATCTACCGCCTCTCCGCGCCCGAGACCGATGGACTTGTCTTTGCAGCCGATGGACGGCGCGGTCAACACGAGCGCCACACAAGCGGCGCGTTGCAAGGGAGCGAAACGTAGAGAAATCATGCCGTATGGTACCGCATACTGCGTCGAAGTGCGAGCGATCGGGCCACGCCGCTGGCTGCGTGCGAGAAATGCCTTGTCGCGGCGCGTAGAACAGGTAAAGATGCCCGAGCCACGGGGGCGTGGCGGAATGGTAGACGCAGTCGGCTCAAAATCGACCGGACGTAAGTCCTTGCGAGTTCAAGTCTCGCCGCCCCCACCACATCATTGAACCCCCGCTTTCGCCCGGTGCGGGAGCGGGGGTTCGAATTTTTGGCGGTTCTCGCTCGGTGCGAGCGTTCAAGTCTGGTCGGGGTTCGCGCCGCGGCACTGACCGGATCGGGCGACAGCCATGGGGAACGCGATTGCATCGCGAATGATGACGGGCTATGATGACGTCATGCGAACCATCGTCGATCTCCCCGAAGACCAACTGGCGGCACTCGACGCCTGGCGGGAGGCGCGTGGCGTGAGCCGGGCTGAGGCCGTGCGTCGGGCGGTCGCCAAGCTGCTGGACACGGATG
>CAIUMM010000042.1 GCA_903900265.1 uncultured Pseudomonadota bacterium | reverse complement strand
GATCGGGCGGTCGTGGGTTTGCGGACGGTGGCGGTCGCGCTGGCGGACGGCGCGGGGGACTTGAGCGCGTGGAGCCAGTTTCAGTCGCTGCTGTCGGCGGATCCTGAACGCGGTGCCTTCGAGCGGGACGGCGCGTTCTCGGTCGGGACGTTCTCGGACGGCGGTGTGCAGGTGACGCCGCACACGACGCTCTCGGCCGCGGTCGTGGCGGAGCGCGTCGCCGTGCAGGCAGCAGGCGCGTCGATCGCGACCGACGCCGGATTTGAGGTGCAGTCGCAGCGCGGCGCGCTGTATGTGCGCGCGGTGGGCCCCGACGTCGTCATCGGGACGTCGCTGCGGGAGATTCCGGCGGGGCTGGCGCCGGGAGAGGACCGGCTGCTGGCGTCGCTGCCCGACCTTGGGCCCGGATGTGCGGTCTTCGGCGTGATGAACAACGCGTCGTCCGGGGCGAGTCGGGTGGGCGCGTATGTGCCCCTCGATGGCGCGGAAGCGGGACGATTTATTGTGCAGAGCACGGCGGTGGGCTCGCAGACGGGCCTGTTGGACGCGCTGAGCGCCCATGCGGTGGCGCCCGAGATCCGTACCCCCCTCGTGCCGTCCGCGTGGCTGACTGTGGGCTTTGGGCTCGCCGACCTCGATCTCTCGTTGATTTTGCAGAAAAAAGAGCTTGCACGCGCTCAGAAGCTGCAGCGGTACGTGCCGTTGGCGGCCGGCATCACCGTAGGGGCGTTTCTGGAAGGCCCGCCTGTGGTCGCGGCGGTGCTGCCGCTCGCGCAGCCCTGGCCGGCTCGAAAGGTGCTGCGTCATGTTCGGCATGTGCTGGGATCGTTGGATGCGAAGGTGGTTCGGCTGGACCCCGACCGTCTGCAAGCCACGTTGGGCTCCAAGCCGTTGGTGTTCGGGGCGCGTCGCGGGGCGATTCTGGTCAGCAGTGACGCTTCGGTGGTGGCGTCTTTGGTTCAGAATGAAGGAGAGGCTTGGATGACCGATCAGGCGCGTGAGAAAGCTGCAGACTGGCTGGTTGCGTTGCAGTTGAACGCACTTCCTGCCGCGTTCAACCTCCCGACGTTGCCGAAGCCGATCTGGGTCGCGCTTCGGGTGGACGGGGATCTCGTCGTAGGCGAGGCTGTGCTGCCTCTGGGCGAGCAGGGGTGGCAGGCGTTGCTGCGCATGTTGAAGGAGCGCCCCGCCGAGTCGGGCGTGGTGCGCTCGCTCAGCGGTGGTGGCGCGTAAACGCGAGCGCCGCAGCGAGCGGACGAGCGGACGCGGTGGTCGGGACGGCGCGGAGGTGTGCGCCGAGCGCGTGGACGGCCGCTGCGACCTCGGCTTTCAACGAGGCCGCCATGAGCTCCAAGCCACGTTCGGTGCCGGCTTGGTCTGCGAGGGTCCAGGGCAGGGCGACAAGCGCGGTGGCGCCAAGTCCGAGGATGCCGAGGGTGCCGGCCGAGGTGAACAAGAACTGGGTGAGGGTGGGGTCCATGTCTGCTCCGTTGGTGAACTTCTGTACAGGTTACCTGAACGCACGAGCGGTGTCAACCGTTCATACACATCTTCACCGGTAGATGTGCCAAAAAATGTCCGCCCGGTTATTTTTCTTTGCACCTGTACCGGGTGCGCTTTTCCCTTCCCGCCGCGATGGTCTCGATGCACGACGCTGATCTCAACAAGTCCCAGAAGTTTGTACGGATCCTAGAAATGGTCTCTCGCCGCGGCGGCGTACCCGCGCACGTGCTGGTCGATCGCTTCGGGTTGGATGCGCGCACGTTGCGCCGGTATCTGGCGGATCTCCATGATCTCGGCTTGCCGATCGAAGACAGCGGCACCGGCAACGAGCGCATGATCGCGATCGCCCCCACCTACGCCCGCTCCGGCGTGCAGCTCACGCTCGCCGAGGTGCTGTCGCTGCATTTTGGTCGTACGCTCTACACGTTTTTGGAGGGCACTACCTTCGCCGCCGATATGGAGGGCGCCATCGAGCGCCTTCAGCCGGCGATCGCGCGCTCTACTGCGGACCTCACCCGCGACATCGATCGCAAGTTCATGGCCGTAGGCGAGCACGCCAAGGACTACTCCAGCGATCCGGACCTGCTGGACGAGGTGATCAGCGCGTTGCTGTACAGCAACCCCGCCGACGCCGAATACCGAGGTGTTCGGGGAATGGGCAAGATCTACCGGCTCGAGCCGCTCACGCTCGCCGTGTACCGGCAGGGCTTGTACCTGTACGCCCGCGACGTCGCCGAGGGCAAGATCAAGACCTTCGCGGTCGAGCGGTTTGTGCGGTTCTCCCGCTTGCGCCGGGAGAGTTTTACCTACCCGCCGGACTACGACCCCCGGAACATGGTGACCAACAGCTTCGGCATCACCGGCGGCGCGGCCGAGGAGGTCGTCGCGCGGTTCACCCCGGAGGTGTCGTTCTACGTGCGCGAGCGCGTGTGGCACCCCACCCAGCGGCTCGAGAAGCTGCCGGATGGCGGCGTTCGGCTGAAGATGCGGGTGGTGTGCGGCCCCGAGCTCAAGGAGTGGCTGCTTGGCTTCGGCCCGCAGGTGCGTGTAGACGGGCCCGATCACCTCGTCACGTTCATCCGGGACGCCCACCGCGCGGCGCTGGCGAATTACGGAGACTGACCATGCTGCGCTCCCCTGACCGTGAGGTCGTCCCCGAGATCCTTTCTGAAGGCGATCTTTGCGCCCAGGACGAGGCGATCTTCGAAGCGGGTAGCTTCGAAAACTGCGT
>CAIUMM010000041.1 GCA_903900265.1 uncultured Pseudomonadota bacterium | reverse complement strand
TGTTCTGAACACGCGCCGGTGTGCCGGCTCATTCGATGTGGGCGAGCGCTTTTACAGGCTGCAACAAGGCTGCCCGAATCGCGGGCCACAGGGCCGACAGCCCGGTGAACCCGGTGAGGAACACGATCGCGGTCAGTACTGTTCCCGGCTTGACCGAGAGGTGAATGCTGTCGGACAACAGAATGCTCGCCATCGCCTCGATCGGCGCATGTACGTCTGCTGCGTCTACGGCGAGCGCTACGAGGACTCCGCCGGCTGCCCCTGCCACCGTGCTGAAGAGCCCGAGGAGGAGCGCTTCGAACAGGAACAGCCACAGCGTCTGCACGCGACTCATGCCTACGGCTCGCATGGTTCCGATCTCCCGGGTTCGCTCCCGCACCGACTGCCACATCGCGTTCATGATGCCAATGGTGATGATCGCCACGAGGATCGTGGTCAAGAACCAGGTCACGGTATCAAACGCGATGATGACCCAGCTCAGGAAGCTGACCTCGTCCTTCCAAAGGGTGAGATCGAGCTTCTGCCCTGTCCAGTCCTCGCCCTGTACGTCTTCGAATTTGAAGAAGAACGGGTTCGGGTTGTAGTCCATCAAACGGTAACCCTTGCTCTGCAACACCTCTCGGAGATGCGCCATGACCTCGGGGGCGTTGTTGATGTCCTTGAGGTAGACCCAGACCGCGCCGGTGGTGTCCGGGTCCAACTGGCCAAGTTCGAGAACGGTTTCACGTTGCGTGAAGAACGAAAAGCTCGAGAGCAGCCCGAGGTCTTTGGCGACCGCGACGATCTTCAGGTCCAACGTGTTCGCGCGGCCTACCTGCGTCTCCGTTTTGAACGTCACGACGTCGCCGACGCGCACGCCCAGCTTTTTTGCCTGATTGGCGAACACCACCATGGTGTGGGGTTCGGAGAGCTGACGAGGGTCGCCGATGATCTCATCGCGGCCGCCTTCCACGTACGCGGACTCTTTCGCGAGCTGCAGCGTGTCGAAGAACCTGGACTCCTCCGCGGGGATGATGCCGGAAAGTCCTGCTTGAACCGTCCCCGTCTCGCTTACTGCCTTTCCCCAAGACCGGTGACGTACGAGCGTGTAGTCGAGCCCAGGCGTGTTTTCCTCGACAATTTTCCGGATCTCCGCGGCATTTGTGACGATCGGCGCCGCTGATCCGGGTGTGGCCTTGTAGAACCCCGCCACGTTGATCTGCCCGGCGGACAGCGTCGTCGCAGCGGTGACAAGGTTGTCGTTGATGCCCTGGCTCATGGCCTGCAAGAGCACCAGCATCGCGGTCACCGTGGCGACGGCGATGAACAGGACCCCGGTGCGCCGGCGAGCCTGGATCAGGTTGCGCAGCGCAATCTGAAAAAGGATGAGGCTTCGCATGGCTTACTCCTTCGGGTTCATTGCGACGACGGGCTGCACGCGGGCGGCCATCAACGCAGGGTAGAAAGTGGAGGCGAGGCTGATCAGGCTCACCGAGCCCATACCGAAGGCCACGTTCAGCCAAGACCACGCAGGGAAAAGCCGTGGACCGCCAAATAAGAACATCGCTTGGCTCGAGGGGGCTTTGATGCCGACTTCGCCGAGCCACGCCAACAGCCCCATGCTGAATCCAGCCCCGAGTCCGCTGGCGACCACCGCGAGCAGCAAGGTCTCGATCAGGAAGAGCGCGAGCACCTGGCCCCGTTGCGCCCCGATCGCACGCATGGTGCCGATCTCTGCGGTGCGCTCCATCGTCGCCATCATCATCGAGTTGTTGATGATGAACAGCGCCACGAGGAAGATCACGAGGATCGCGATCACCAGAACGCCTTTGATCACGAGCAGCAGCTGCCCGACGATCCCCGATGCGGTTTGCCAGTCGAGAACGGTGACGGGAACCCCGGCGGTTTCGGCCGCGGCGGCGATGTGCGCTTTCGCGTCAGTGGCCGACGCTCCGTCTTTCAGGACCACCGCGGCGTTCAACACGACGCCGTTCTCCATGTCCGCCTTGCTGTACACGCGCTCGTCGAGCTCTGCGGCGGAGCGGCTCGCGGCGGTCATGTCCACGCCCGCGAATTCGTCGAAGGTTTTCGCTTCGGCAGACTCGCCGACCAAGGGCTCCGCTGCGGCTCCGAAAAGCTCGTCTTCGGCGTTCGCGCGGGTGACTTCTTTGATCGAGGCGGACTTGCGGATGTCATCGAGCTCGGCCAGCTGGCTGTCGCTCATTTTGCCGTACAGCTGGCGGAAGGTGACGAGGTCCGAGAGGTTGTACACCCCGGCGAGCTGGGAGCTCTCCAACCCTGTGAACTCGAAGGTTCCCCAGATCTTGACGTTTACGCTGCGCATGTAGCCCGTGCGTGTGTACGCCCGAAGCGTGAGCGTGTCGCCGACGGCGACGTCGTACAAGCGGATGCGCGTGGCGATCTCTTTGTAAAAGAACGCGTACCGAGCCTCAAAGTTGTCGTCGTTCACCAGCAAGAAGTCTTTGATCAGGGCGCCGAGGTCTTTCTCTTCAGACCCCAGCTCTTTCTGCAACAGCGGCAAGACGGCTCGTGCGTCGGTCGGCGACAGCATGAAGAGGATGCGCGCGTACTGCCGGGAGCAGCGTCCCGCCTGATCGGACAAGGCCTTGTCTGACTCAAATCGCAGGCCATCCTCGTCGCGCTTTTGCTTCATGTCGTCAAGCTCGCGCGCGACCTTGTTCTTCACGAAGCGCTCGTACGCGTACTTGGAGATCAGGAAACCACGTTTGCCCTCGGGGATGTTCTCTCCATCCACGATGTGGAAGCGGCTGAAATCCTGAGTGAACGATCCCATCTCGGTGCCCAGCACCCTGAGGTACATGAGCTTGCCGTCGCTGGCGAGCGGCGCGATGGTGCGGTCCAGCCAATCCAACGTACTTTCAGTGTTAGACGCGAACTCTTGATGAAACGCGTCGGTGTTTACATGCACCAGCGCATCCAGGTCCTGCTGCGCTTTGACCTTATCGGCAGCGATCGGCAGGACGACTTTTTGATCCTCAGCCAGCTGTGCGGCGATGGCCTGCACCTGCTCGAGCAGACCTTGGCTCTCCTGGTTCGGCGCGTCGGCGGGGCTCGCCCGCGTCGCGATGCGCAGCTTTGTCAGCGCTTGGTCGAGCTCGGTGGAGCCAAAGACGACGGTGTTGACTGAGCCCATGGGCACCACCGCGCGCACTTCGGGTACGGCGGCCAACGCATCCCGAAGCTTGGGAAAATCGGGGATTTCTCCGATGTCCTCACCGCCGCCGCCAAAGCTAAAGAGCTGCAGCGGGTCTTTTGCGTTCTTGTCGTAGATCTGAAGGTCGCCAGCGAGGGAGGAGGTGATCGACTCCGCCATCGCGTGTTCAATGCTGTCAACCAGAGATTTTCCGGTGACCACCAGAAAGGTTCCGAAGAACAGCAACGTACCGACAATCGCGCTTTTGACCCGATGTGCGACCACGTTTCGCCAGGCGATGCCGGCCAACATGTAGAACATGTTCATGCGTGCACGCTGCCGCCTGTCGGCGCGCTATCGTCTGCCGCAGCGGACAGTCCCTGCGCGTTGACCACGCCGTCGAGGATGGTGACAACGCGGTCGGCTTGTTCCATCACCCGGTGATCGTGGGTCGAGAAGATGAAGGTGGTCTTGTCGGCGCGGTTGAGGTCCCGCATCAGCGTGATGATGCTGCCGCCGGTCGCCGAGTCCAGGTTGGCGGTGGGCTCATCCGCGAGGACGATCTCGGGACGGGTGACCAGCGCGCGGGCGATCGCCACGCGTTGACGTTGCCCGCCCGAAAGCTCGCTCGGCCTTTGGCGCAGCTGGGTCTTCAATCCTACTTTTTCTACGACGTCCATGACGCGCGTCTGGCGCTCGCCGGCGGTCAGGCCGCCCTGAAGCAACAACGGGAACTCGATGTTCTGGAACACATCCAGCACGGCGATCAAGTTGAAGCTTTGGAAGATGAACCCAAGCTTGCGGAGCCGAAGCTGCGTCAGCTGGTTGTCGTTCAAGCTGGACGTGTTCTGCCCGCCGACCAGAACCTCTCCAGATGTTGCCACGTCGATGCATCCGATCAAGTTGAGCAGCGTGGATTTTCCAGAGCCGGACGGCCCTGCGATAACGGTAAACTCGCCGCGATCAATCTCCAGATCGACGCGCTTTAGGGCGCGAACGGTCGTTGCGCCGAGGGGATATTCCTTGACGACGTTCTTCAGGGCCACGATTGCGGACATCAAAACTCCGGAGGGTTCAATTGGTTGTAGGTGTGGTTTCTAAGGCGTGGACGACGCGTTGCAGCACGTCCAGCAGCTCGATTTGCAAAGAGGGATCGATATCGCCGAGCGCTTCCGAGAACTCTGCGGCCCGGTATTGTGCCATTCGGTCGAGGAGTTCGATGCCGGCGGGCCGCAATCGCACCTGCTTTTGACGACGGTCTCCTGGGTTTTCCCAGCGCTCTACAAGCTGGCGCTCGACCAACTTGTCTACCAGCGTGGTGATCGCGCTGGGCGACAAGCGCAGCGCCTCTCCCAATGCGTGCATGCCCAAACCTTCGGTCTCCGGGCGGCTGGCATCCGCGCCTTGCAGCAGCACGTGCATGGCGATGACCTGCGGCATGGACAGCCCCAGATCGTGCAGCTCCTGCAACCCACGACCGCCTGACCGCCGCCCCACCTCGAAATGGAGGAGGTGCAGCAACCCGGGTAGGCGGCGAATATCGGTGGGAGAGATCGGCATTTGTTGGAGGAGTGTAAATCTTTCGATGGGCCGAAAGATTTGACTCCGGTACACTATTCACGAACCGGCAACGGTCAACGTTTTCCCCGTGCTTTCGCGAGATCGAGCCTTCCAGACCTCAATCGGACGAACGAACCAAGCGCGTCGGTAGCTTGTTTTGTGCAGGCGCCGACTGCACTTCTACCGCCCCGGCGCGATAGACTCCCAGCACCGTGCGAATGCGCGACACGGCGATGAGCGAAATGCTGAACTGCACCGCTACCTCGACGTCGTCCCGCCGAGTCAGAGCGTTGGTGATGCCAGGATATGCACGTTCAAGGCCAGCTTGAAGCTGGGTATCCAGCACTTGAGGCTGCGCGGCCTCAGCGACCGGAGGCGCTGCTTCTGTGGGGGGAGCGGACTCGGGCTTCAGCGGGTGCAGCGACGTCGCGTTCCCGCGCAGCCGGCGCAGCCGCTCCCGAGCTTGAAACAGGGCGCTCTTCGGTATCCGGTACTCCTTTCCAAGCCGCTCGAGCGGCTCCGACTCTAAACGCGCTAGGATGCCCGGGTAGGCGTGCTCCAGCTCCTGTGACTCCCGGTCTAATTTCATGGTCACGTAGGCTCCATCGACGTTTGCGGTCTATCGCGCTCGCGTCGTCTCCGTCGGGACAATCGCGTGCCATCCCCGCCCATCGTCAGGGCGTTGCCTGTCGGGCTCGCTGAGAAGCTGCTACAATGGGGCGCCCCTCTGCCTCCTTTTGTGAGACCCGCGCCTGATGGAGTCCCCCAACGTCGCCCGGAACCTTGAGATCGTGCTTGTGCACGAGCTCTCGTCTGGCACCTTCGCAAGGTTGTACCTTGCAGAGGCACGTGCGCCCGGCGGCATTGAGCGCATCGTGGCTGTCAAGATTCTTCGGGAGCAGTGGTCGGAGTCGGCCGAGATCCTGAATCGTACGCGCGACGAAGCTCGTTTGCTCGCGCGGTTGCGCCACAAGAACATCCTGCGTGTAGAAGACCTTGCGGAGATCGATGGTCAACTTGCGATCATTATGGAGTTTGTGGATGGTCTTGACCTGAAGCAGCTTCTGGACGGGTTGAGCAAGGAGCGCCTTCGCTTGCCGGCCCGCGCGATTTTGGACATCTGTGCGGCGACGGCGTCGGCGCTGGACGCTGCCCACAATCGCGTTCCGTACGGGCACGAGGAGCCGCTCCACGTCGTGCACCGCGACATCAAGCCCTCCAACATCATGGTGAGCGTAGAGGGGGAGGTCAAAGTTCTAGACTTTGGCACTGCGCGCTCTACGCAGCAGCGCAGCGCTCAGACGGGTGCGCTGCGCTTCGGAAGCTTGAAATACATGTCTCCGGAGCGACGCGAAGGCGATCGCGGCGAGATCGCCAGCGATGTCTACGCGCTGGGGCTTACCCTTCTGGAGCTGTTGCGCGGGTCCTGGTTGCCGCTGTTGCCGTTGGACGTCGCGGAGCACGACGAGGCGCTGGCTACGCACATCACGCGGCTGTCGGATCTTGGAATGCCGAACGCGCAGTGGGATCAAGCGTTGCGGAGCGCGATCCTAAGAATGGTGGCGGGGGAGGCGGATCACCGCCCGCCGATCGCCGAGGTGCAAAAGCTCCTTCGTGCGTTTGCCGATCAGGCCAGCGGCCCGACACTCGAGACCTTTGCGCAGGAGCATGTCGTGCGCCTGACCCGCGCGCTGCACGGCGCGTCGGCAGGTGGTTCACTGTCGGGCACCCGGTTTGTGGTGAATGTGCTGCCCGAGACTCAGGCCAAGGCCGAGCCTAAGGCGGCTCGCCCCAACGCCGCGCGTCCCCCCCGTCCTCCGTCGGTGGCGGAAGAGGACCGGCCTACGTCTGCGGCGACCAATGTCGAGATGAGCTCTGCCGAAGATTGGGGCGATGAAGCTACCGTTCAGCGTGCGAACCCCACGCTGCCCGAGGTTGCGGTGGCGACTCCGGTCGCAGCGGAAGAAGCCGAGTCGCCTGCGGTCCCGCAATCCGGGTCCCATACGATGATTTGGCTGGGAGTCGCTGCCTTTGCGCTCTTCGTGGCGTGCGTGGTCGTGGTCTCTGCTGTCGCAGCATGGGTATACGTGCTTCGGGGCTCGACCAGCGAGGAGGTCGCTCCGCGAGATGTGGCCGTGGTCGCTGTTGCGACCGCGCCGGTGACGGTAGAGGCTCCCGACGCCGCGGTCCAGTGGATGCGGGTACAGACCGCCGCTGGGGAGCGCGTGGCGGAAGGCAAGGATGCATTGAGCGGAAACGTCCCCCCAGGCGCCTACCTTCTGTCTGTCAAGCTCGTTGGCAAGCCGGTGCTACAGGGACAGATCGATGTGCCTGGGGAGGGCGGACGACTCCGTTGCGCCTCCGAAAAGGACGGCAGCCTGAGCTGTACGGGGTTGTCCTCTCCTGTTCGTCTCGAACGCTGAACGGAAAGCGTGAAAGAGTACGGATCGTGCTTGCGGCACACCCCGATCCGCCTGTACGTTGTGCAGTGGAGGATTCCAAATTGTCCGACCCTGCTCGCCTGACCCGTAATCGCTTGTTCCTTGTGTTGGCTCTGGCCCCGGCGCTCGGCGCGGTCGGATGCGTAGACCAAAAATTCAGCGTCATCACCAAGACCGAGACCTTTCAACAGGCCCCCTCCAACGAGGTCGACATCCTGTGGATCATCGACAATTCGGTGTCCATGGTGCAGGAACAGACCGCGGTCGCGAACGGTGGTACTCAGTTCATCAGCCATCTCGAAGAGACCGGCATGGACTTCCACCTCGGCGTCATCACGTCAGACATGGACCTGACCAACGCGAACGCCGCGACGCTCGTTTCCGGCTACGTCAGTAACGCTACGCCAAACTACCAGAGCGTGTTCGCGCAGCGCGTGCAGGTGGGGACGGGGGGCTCCGATCAGGAAAAGGGCATGGACGCCGCCCGGGCCGCGCTCACGCCTCCGCTGACCTCCACGAAAAACATCGGCTTTCTACGCGACGATGCCAGCCTCGCGATCATCGTTTTGTCGGATGAGAACGACTGCTCCGATGGCGGTGCGCTCGGCCCGGATTCGACCGGCGAAGAGTGCTACACCAAGTATGACAGGCTCGAGCCCATCCCCGATCTCGTTCGGGACTTGAAGGAGATCAAGCGTGGGTCGATCGGGTCGTTCACGTTCTCGGGGATCATCGGTCCGGAGGCGGTGGACGGCTGCGCGGACGCGGTGCCCGGAAAGCGCTACGCCACGGCGATCCAGATGATCGGCGGCGTGCGCGCCAACATCTGCGACGCGGACTACACCAGCATCATGGACTCGCTTGGGCTGATCGCTGCGGGCGTGCTCGACACCTTCCCGTTGGAGAATCTGGCGGATCCCACGACCATTGAGGTCTCGGTCTCCGATGCAGACGGCGTGCCGTTCCCCGAAGCTCCGGACGCGACGAACGGATGGACCTACGAAGAGGCGGAGGACCAGTCCTACGCCAACATCGTGTTCCACGGCACCGGCATCCCGCCCCGCGGCGCTGACATCACGGTGGACTACGTGTTCGCCGGCAAGCTCTCCGAGCCGGACACCGGGGCGTGACGTTCTCCCTGCTCGGACTGCTCGCTGGATGTGGGTGCCCTACATTCAGCACGCTGAACGTGCAGGATGTGGAAGGAGCCGCTTCGGAAGACGAGCTGTCGCTCGTCACCCAGGCCGCACAGTCCTTCGTGGCGTGGAGCGCGCGGGATGGCGTGTGCGTCGACACCATTGAGATCACCTCAGAAGCGGACGCGGACAATCCCGATGCCATCGGGGCGTACTACGGGCCGGGAGAGCCGATCCGGATTGAGTTGGGGGCGTCGACCCCGCTCGCCCACATTGTCTGGCACGAGCTGGGGCACGCGCTGAACGAACAGGATCAGGTGGCGCTGACCCACGGTAGCGCGTTTGGGACGCGTGAGGTCCCCGAAGATTACGTTGGGGCCGAGTCGCGACTCGACGAAGCCTTCGCGCGTGCCGTCGAGCCGGGCCCTCCTCCCAGCGCGTTGGTGGAGGCGCTGGCAGAGACGTGTGGGGACGACGCCGGCGCGGACCAGATCTTGCTCGACGTCGTCTACCCGGCATCGTCCGAGGCGTTCGCGATTGGCGTAGACGCCGGTCCGCATTGGGAGCGTATCGCTACGCTTGGTGGCGCGATATTCGACGTCGCGCCCTTTCAAGATGCCGACGGGACGACCGGGATCGTCGGCGTCAGCAACGTGGCCGAGGGCGATGGTCACCGGTACACGTTTCGGCGACTGGTGCTGAGTTGGAATGGTGAACAACCCAGCATCGTCGAAGCCGGGATGATCGAGAAGGTTTTTTCCACGGATGCGGGATCCGCTCGCCTGCTGACCGCGTTGGATGGAGCGCCCGTCGTGTTGGTCGTGGACGATGCGGGCCAGCGTTCGCTTGTGCAGCCGAATTTCGCGGGTCGCTCGTGGTACGAACTCTCGCTTCCCGGTGTGGTCGCTGCGCTCTCCGAAGGGGGGAGCGTGAGCTTTGCCAATGGGGCGGTTTGGTGGGACGTGCCGAATGATGGCTTTGGACTGCAGGCCGCCTCGCTGACCGGGGGCTCCATCGCGATCGGCAGCTTTGAAGATGGTTTGGTCCGGCCCCCCTACGGGCTGGGCCCCATCTACAACTCCGTGTACGCGCAGGTGTGGAACGACGAACGGGGGGCTTTTGAGGCCCAGCTTTGGGACGGGCTGGCGTGGGAGCCTGCGGACGGGCCTCGGGGCTTGCAGCCCATGGGTGCAGGGGAGGGGGGAGACGAGATCGCGATGGTCGCTCGAAGCACGGGCCATGGGCCAGACGCCCGAGCGACCGCGCTTCGGCGCAATGGTGCAGCTTGGACCATGCTTTCAGAGTCGTGCGGGCAGGACATTTCGCCGGTGCTGGTGGGCGGGGATTGGTACGGCACGCGCTTGGATGCGTCCTCTTTGGCGCTCTATCGTCTGAAGCTGTAGGCCATGCTATCTCCTCAACTTGAACGCGCATTTTTGGTCGCCGTCCTGAGGGAGTGGGCGCAGATGAACCGCGAGCGGTTTCGGTCTGCGCTGCATGCTCCGGTGTTTTCGCTCTCGGGCAGCGGAGATTCTGTAGGGACCAATCTGGGTCTTTGGTCTTCGGCAGGTCGAACGTTGCTGCTCGATCGCTACTTTGTGGTGCATTCTCCGTGGCCTGCGGTGCGCGAGGTGCTGTTGCACGAGATGGCGCACCAGTTCGTCGACGAGGTCTACAAGGTACGGGACGAGTCGCCGCATGGGCCGACGTTTCAGGCGGTGTGCGCTCGCTTTCACATCGATCCACGGGCCAGCGGTGCCCCCCTGCCGGCGTCCGAAGCTGCGCCCGATCAGGATCGGGTTGTCGCTCGGGTGCGGAAGCTGCTTGCGCTCGCAGCCAGCGCGAACCAACACGAGGCGGAGTCTGCGATGAACGCGGCGCAGGCGCTGCTGTTGAAGTACAACTTGGATTTTCTGGACGCGCCTCAGGAACAACGCATGCAGTGGCGCACGGTCGGCGAGCCCGCCTTGCGTCACTCGGAGGACGCGAAGGTGCTCGGCGCGATCCTCGCCCGGCACTTTTTCGTGAAGGGGGTGTGGGTGCCTGCCTTCCTGCCCCGCCGCGGGGAGTGGGGGAGTGTTTTCGAGATCTGCGGCAGCTCAGAAAACCTCGAGATGGCGTTGTACGTCTACGATTTTCTGCAGGCGACGACGCTGCGCCTCTGGGAGAAAGATGGCGTTGGACATACCCGAACCGCGTTGGCCAGGTTCAGAGCCGGTGCCTACCACGGGTTCTTCCAAAAGCTGAACGAGCAGTCGGTGCGACAGGCCGAGACCGGGTTGGTTTGGGTCGGGGACCCTCGTTTGGAATCGTGGTTCGGGCAGCGGCACCCCCACATTCGAACCGTGAAAAGCACGGGATTCAAGCGTGACTCGGACTTTCAGAACGGCCGCATCGCGGGGAGGGGAATCGTCCTGAACCGCCCGATCACCGCGACTGAGGGGCGTTCCTTGCAGCTCGAAGACAAGCGCCGGGGATGAATGCGCCCGGTGCTATTCGGGATCTTCCCGAAGTTGGTACTCTTTCATCTTCAACTGTAGGCTTTTGCGGCTAATATCGAGGCGTCGTGCCGCGCGGGTGACGTTCCCGCTCTCCTGCTCCAGCGACCGCATGATCAGCGCCCGCTCCAGCCTTGCGGTGTGCACGCGTACGTACTCTTTGAGCCCGATCTCGGTGGCGCCCTCGGTGATGCCGACTCCGTCGGTCATGCCCGGGAGCACGTCGTCTGCAAACTGATCGCCATCGGACAGCAGCACGCCGCGTTCGACGACGTTTTCTAGCTCGCGGATGTTGCCCGGCCAGTGCCAGGTGCAGAGTCGGGTCATCGCTGCATCGCCGATCTTGCTTACGTGCTTTCCAAGACGCACGTTGAATCGGGCAAGGAAATGCTCGACCAGCAGCGGGATGTCCTCGCGACGCTCGCGCAGCGCCGGCAGCCGAATCGGGATGACGTTGAGCCGGTAGTAGAGGTCTTCGCGGAAGCGCCCGGCTGCGACGGCTGCGTGCAAGTCCACGTTGGT
>CAIUMM010000040.1 GCA_903900265.1 uncultured Pseudomonadota bacterium | reverse complement strand
GCCTATGAAGGCTTGGACATCGGCATCGGCATCAACGACGGCGCCACGGGGACGGTAGATGGCTTGTCGGTGAATGATGGGTTCGAGTCGGATCCTGTGTTTACTGGCGTTGATCTCAGCTCCGACTCCATCGTCGACGTGTGGCAAACCGCCGTCACGGACGTCGGCATCGTTCCCGCCGCGGCTGGTCTGGAGGTCCTCGGTTGGGATGACCGTTATCCGGGCCAGTATGCGGATCTTGGGCATGTGGATCGCTACTGGTTTTGGGGATGGGGCAGCAGCGACGACGGCACCCCCGATCTGCTGAGCGCGGAGGGCGAGGTGGTCTGGCAAAACCTTATCCAGCGGCTCGCTGAGCCCTGAGCTTCAGGGTGCCCGTGCCGTAGAGGCAGGATAGTCCGCGCTTCTGGCTGGTAGAAGCATGGCTCGGCATGAAATCGGTGTTGGCGTTCTGGTGATCGTCGCCGGCGGACTGCTCACCTTTCTGGCTCTCGAAGCAGGCGCGATTCGTCGACTTGGCGACGAGAGCATTCACGTCACCGCGATCATGCCGGATGTTGCGGGGTTGTCGGAAGGCGCGGCGGTGAGCGTCGCAGGAGTGCCGGTCGGGCGGGTCGACAAGATGCTTGTGGACTTTGATCAAGCCAAGCTCCAGATCGCGTTGGACGTGGACGCCGGCATCCGCGCCGATGCAAAGGTCGCGCTGCGCGCTCGGTCGGTGCTCGGAGAAAAGTACGTTGAGATCATCCCCCAGACCCGAGATGCGCCGCTGCTTGCCGATGGGGGCGTGCTCACGGCCGACGCTCAATCCCTGGAGATCGATCAGCTCGTGACGCGCATGGGGCCGCTGCTGGATGCGGTCGACCCCGAAGCGGTGAGGGGACTGATCGCTAGCTTGCAAGGTGCGGTGGCGGATGACCCCGAGCGTCCGAAGCGGATGCTGGTCGACGCCGAGACCGCGATGCACAACCTCGCCCTCTCTTCCGCGGAGCTGCCCGCGCTGGTGTCCGAAGCGCACGCTACGCTGAAGAGCGTCCGTCAAACGGTGGACGAGGCCCGACCCATCCTTCAGCGAATGGACGGGACGGTTGCGCGTTTGGACGCGCTCGTCGCGAGCGTGCCGCCCACGCAGGTTCCCGCTCTATTGGACGAAGTCGCCGCGGCGGTCAAAGACGGTCGCGCGATGCTGGTGAAGCTGGACGCAGCCACCGGCAGCGTGACCCAGCTGCTCGACAAGGCAAACGGAATCACGCGCAGCGATGTCCTTCAGGTCACACAGGAAGAAGGCGTGTATATTCGACTCTTCCCGCGCAAAAAGGAGAAGGTCCTCAACCCGCCCTCGCCGTAGACATGGCGGTGACAATCGGTCGCGGCGATGTTAGGAGAGCGGCCTTTTCAGAGGTCCGTAGAATGTCGATTCTTTCTCTCGCTCTCCTGTTGGTCGCTTGTGGTGGTGATGCCAAGCCCGTGGCTCCTGCTGAGGTCGCGCCCGCGCCCGCTCCGGTAGAGGCCGCGCCTCCCCCGGTGGCCGCGCCCGTCGCAGCCCCTGTCCCCTCCGGCCCTTACACTCCGGACGAGTTCGCAGCCAAGGCCTACGAGGCCGCCAAGGCCGCCAAGTCCGACGGTCCCAACCCCAAGTCGGGTGACGCCGCGGCGATCGCCGCAGGCAAGGCGACCTTCGCCGGCAAGTGCACGATCTGTCACGGCGTAGCCGGCGCGGGTGACGGTGTCGCTGGTGCTTCATTGCCGCAGAAACCCTCGAACTTCCATGACAAAACCCGCTGGGATGCGACCTCCCCGGGCGTGAAGTTCTGGATCCTCAAGAACGGGATTCAGGGCACCGCGATGGCCCCCCTCGGACTCTCCGACGACGAAGCGTGGCAGGTTCTCGCGTACCTCGAGAGTGACTTCGTCGGCAAGTAGTCAGAACGCGCGCCGGATGGGTTGAAAGCCCTCCGGCGGTGCGTTAGCGTGGCGCCCCGTAGTCCTGTTGCCGCGAGGTCAGCAGGAACGTTCGGTCTCTTCCCCTCTGTCCCTTCCCCTCATCCCCCGCCACTTCGGCAGGAGGACTCATGCGATCGCTGCCGGGAGCCAACCTGGTGTTCGCGCTGGTGACTGTCCCGCTCTGGGCCACCGTCGGCTGTGAAATGAACACCGTCGCCAACCCTGCTGATGAGGAAAACTTCCCGATCGGCAGTAAGAATCTCGCTCCGATTTCAATCGTGGACATCCCCATGGATGCCTCTCCGCTTGAAGTCGACAAGATGACGTTCTTTCCTGAGAACCTGAGCGTCGCTATCGGCGACCCGCTGGACGAGGCGATTGAGCAGCCGATCGCGTTCCCGCATGATCGTCATGCTGGCGTGCTGGGTATGGACTGCCAGTACTGCCACTCGAGCGCGCGCAAGGGCCAGCACGCGGGCATCCCGCCCACGCAACTTTGCATGGGCTGCCACTCTCAGATCGACACTGAGGGGCGTCCCGAGCTGAAGAAGCTGGCGGACTTCTGGAAGGATGGCGCCGGTACGCCGATCCCGTGGATCAAGGTCCATGACCTCCCCGACTTCGTGTACTTCAACCACAAGCGTCATGTGCTTGGCGGCGTGCAGTGTCAGGAGTGCCACGGACAGGTACAGGAAATGGGGGTCGCCCAGCGGGTGGCCTCTCTCAACATGGGTTGGTGTTTGGATTGCCACGCCCAGCACGATTTGGATGACAGCTACGGAACGCAGAAGGAACTTCGGCGCTCTGAGCTGAAGGATTGCTGGACATGCCACAAGTAGACCAGAGGACCGCACGATGGACCTGAACCGCCGCGATTTCCTCAAGACCGCGAGTATCGCCACCGCCGCGACTGCTGCTGCGTGCAGCATCGACCCGCGTACTCCTGTCGAACATTACCTCCCGTACGTGCAGATGCCCGAGGATGAACTCCCGGGTGTAGCTACGTATTTTTCCACGGCTTGCGCGGAATGCGCATCGGGTTGCGGGATGGTCGCGCGGGCGAAAGAAGGCCGCGTGGTCATGGTCGAAGGCAACCCGGACTGGACCGAAGGCCATGGGCTCTGCACCCGTGGTCACTTTGGCTTGGTCAGCGCCTACGGCCCTGAGCGCGTCGCTGGCCCCACGGCGGGCGGCAAGGTTCAGGACTGGGACAGCTCGATCAAGGCGGTGTCCGATGCGATCGCAGCGGCCAAGGCCGCTGGCAAGCAGGTCGCTTGGCTCGGTCAATACCGCACCGGCAGCTTGAACAGCTTGCTCTCCGAGTTCGCCGGCGCCAGCGGTCTGCGCCGCGTGCACTGGGAAGCGCTCGGCGTAGAGACGCTCCTTGCCGCGACCCGTCAGGCGTTCGGCGTCGCGACGCTTCCCACCTACGAGCTCTCGGGCGCTCAGGTCATCCTGTCCTTCGGTATGGATTTCCTCGGCACGGCCTACGGTGCGATGGGGATGGCCAAGGGTTGGTCCTCTGCTAAGAACCCCGCGGATGGCGGCTTCGTCACCCGTTTGGTGTGCGTGGAGCCCCGCATCGGCGTGACCTCGGCTCAGGCTGATCACTTCCTCCCCGCTCTCCCGGGCACCGAGCTCGCGGTCGCGCTCGCGGTCGCGCGCCTCGCGGCGGACAAGGTTGGCTACGCCAACGCGGGTCTGCTTGCTGGCGTCGACGTAGCCGCAGCTTCCAAGCTCTCGGGCATTGGCGAGGAGAAGCTCAAGGAGATCGCTGGCTGGATCACCGAGCACCCGTCGATCGTACTTCCGGGCGGCGCGGTAAACGCTGGCGTTCAGGCTACCGATCTCGCTGCGGTCACGTTCCTCCTCAACGACATCTGCGGCAACATCGGCCGCAGCGTGGTGTTCGGCAAGGAGCAGAGCTACGGCACCGTCTCGTCCTACGCAGACGCTCGCGCGCTCCTTGAAGACGCGCGCGCCGGCAAGATCGGCGTGTTGTTCGTTGATGGCGTCAACCCGGTCTACAACTTCCCCGAAGCCGACAAGGCCGGTGAGGCGTTGGACGCGGTGGACATGCTCGTGCAGTTCGCGAACGAGAAAGACGACTCCACGCGCCCCAAGACCTTGCTCCTGCCGCCGGGATCGTCGCTGGAGACCTGGGGTGACGCCAACGTGACCACCGGGGTGTACACGTTGCAGCAGCCGGCGATGACGCCGCAGCACAACACGCTCACTGTCGGGGATGTCGTTCTCCGCCTCGCCAAGGCCATGGGCTTGGCGGCTCCGGTCGCCGCAGAAGCGGTTGTCGATCCTGCGGCCGCCGGCGCGACCGATGCCGCGGTTGTTGCGGCAGCGCCTGTCGCGACGAGCAGCGCTGGCTTCGACTACGCCGACTTCCACGCGTACGTGCAGACGCGTTGGATGAAGAACGTGTTCGACGGCAACGGTTCGTTCGACGCGTGGTGGACGAACGTACGCCAGAAGGGCGGACACTTTGCTCCGGCCGCCGCTACCGCACTCCCGCTGACGATGGCGTCGCTGCCGGGCCTCCCGACGGCGCTCTCTCAGTCCGGCGCAGAGCTTGCGCTGGTCATCTTCCCGAGCTCTAACCTCGGCGACGGTCGCCATGCGAACGTTCCGTGGGCACAGGAGCTCCCGGACCCCATCTCCACGAACACCTGGGGTAGCTGGGCGGAGCTCAACCCGAAGACCGTAGAGAAGCTTGGGCTCGGCAAGACCGACTCCGTGAAGATCAAGACGGCCTCGGGCGAGATCACGCTGGGCTACTTTGCGACCCCCGGCGTGCGCGAAGACACCGTGGCTGTCGTGCTCGGCAACGGGCACGTCAACATGGGGAACTTCGGCACTGGCCGCGGCGTAAACCCGATGAAACTACTGGCCTCCGCGCAGGACGCTACCTCTGGCGCCCTCGCGACGGCGACCACCGCTGCGAGCATCAGTCGCTCCGAGGTCACCTCTGACTTCTTTGCGCTCTCCGGCAACATCGACATGGACGGTCGTCCGATCGCGATGGCTTGCTCCGCGGAAGAAGCCGCAGCGAAGCCGACCGGCGAGCCTGGCGAGATCGTCGAGATTGAGGAGATCCCTTGGGACCGCCGGCTGGATGAGAAGAAGGGCCTCCATGACTTCTTCCCCGAGCCTCAGCACCCGACGTACCGGTTTGCGATGGCGATCGACCTCAACAGCTGCACCGGCTGCATGGCCTGCGTGATCGCTTGCGACCTCGAGAACAACATCCCCTTCGTCGGACCCGATCAGGTGCGTCGCGGGCGTGGGATGAGCTGGATCCGCATGGACCGGTTCGTTGAGGGCGAGGGGGAGCACATCGACGTGCGCCACCTGCCTTCCATGTGCCAGAACTGCTCCCACGCTCCCTGCGAAGGCGTGTGCCCGGTCCTCGCGACCTACCACAACCTCGATGGTTTGAACGCGATGGTCTACAACCGTTGCGTGGGCACTCGCTACTGCGCGAACAACTGCCCGTACACCGCGCGCCGTTTCAACTACCACACGTGGACGTGGCCGGATTCGATGTACCTGATGCTCAATCCGGACGTCACGGTTCGCGAGATGGGCGTCATGGAGAAGTGCACGTTCTGCACCCAGCGCACGCGGGCCGTCAAGGACTCGTGGCGCGACATGCAGATCGAGTCGGGAGCCCAGCAGAAGGTGCCCGATCACGCGCTGGTCAAGCTCACGGCGTGCGCCTCGGCCTGCCCGACCAACTCGATCACCTTCGGCAGCACCAACGATCCGGAAGGCTCGGTCACCAAGAAGTTCGCCAACCCGCGGGCGTACACCCTGCTTGGCACGCTGAACACCAAGCCCGGCGTTCGGTATCTCGCCAAAGCGCGTCATCACGTGAGTGGCGAAGCGCACCATGGCGCAGCCACGCACGGCGAAGCGCCCCACGGCGAAGCGCCCCACGGCACTGAACACGCAGCCGAAATCAAGGAGGGATGATGAAAGACCTTTCCTATAATGACGTAAACAAGGACGTCCTCCGTCCTTTGTTCACTGCGGAGTTCTCGTACCTCGCGGTGCTTGCGACGACGCTGCTGGTCCTCGGCGCCGGCGGTTTGTGCTGGGTCTACCAGCTGGTGTATGGTCTCGGCGTCGCGGGCTACCACCCCCCGGTGTTTTGGGGTGTGTACATCACCACCTTCGTGTTCTGGGTTGGTATCGGTCACGCTGGAACGCTGATCTCCGCCGTACTCTTCCTGACGCGCTCGCGTTGGCGCACCGGCATCTACCGGGCCGCCGAGGCGATGACGATCTTCGCCGTTATGACCGCAGCGTTGTTCCCCGCGATCCACGTTGGGCGCGCTTGGTACGCGTACTGGTTGTTCCCGTATCCCAACCAGCGTCAGCTCTGGCAGAACTTCAAGTCGCCGCTGATGTGGGACGTGTTCGCCGTTTCGACCTACTTCACGGTTTCGACCATCTTCTTCGCGATCGGCTTGATCCCCGACATCGCGGCGGTGCGTGACGCCACCAAGGGCTTCACCCAGAAGATGTACGCGGTGATGGCGCTGGGATGGCGCGGCACCGACCGTCAGTGGCATCATTACATGGCGGCCTACGGGTTCTTCGCCGCGATCGCGACGCCGTTGGTATTGTCGGTTCACTCCGTCGTCTCTTGGGACTTCGCGATGGCCGATACCCCGGGATGGCACTCGACCATCTTCCCTCCGTACTTCGTCGCCGGCGCCATCTTCTCCGGTTGCGCGATGGTCATCACGCTGATGTTGCCGCTTTCGCTGCTCTTCAAGCTGGAAGACTACATCCACGTATGGCACTTTGAGCATCTCGCGAAGCTCTGTGTGTTCACCGGCGGAATCCTCACCTACGCGTACGGCACCGAGTACTACATCGCCTGGTACTCGGACAACCAGTACGAGTGGGGCACGTTCATGGACCGTGTGTACGGCAACTACTGGTGGGTTTTCGCCACCATGGTGTTCTGCAACTGCTTGGCGCCGCTCGTGTGGTGGTTCAAGAAGGTGCGCACCAACTACATCGGGTTGTTTGTGGTGTCGGTCATCATCAACATCGGCATGTGGTTTGAGCGGTTCAACATCATCGCCAGCTCGCTGTCGCACTCCTTCGACCCCGCCGGCTGGGTTTACTACACCCCGACTTGGGTGGAGTGGGGCATCCTGATCATGTCGTTCGCCTGGTTCTTCACTTGGTTCCTGCTGTTCGTGAAGATCATGCCGTCCGTCGCCATCGCGGAAGTCAAGGAAGCGATGCGCCCCCCCGTCAAGTTCGAAGGGGAGCACGCCGCAAAATGACCAGCTTGCAGAATTCCAAACTTAGCTTGGAGCGTGTCGCATGAGCGCCGTCGTCCCACTTGATACCGTCGCGTCGGTCAACCCTGTGAAGGCGGTGTACGCCCACATGGACTGCCTGATGACGGGCATCGCAAACCTGAAGAAGGCTGGGTACAACGACATCATGGTGATGTCGCCGATGCCTCGCCATGAGATCGAAGATGCCGTCTACGAGGGGGAGCCCAGCCCGGTGCGCTGGTTTACCCTTTGCGGCGGCTTGTTTGGCGGCACGATGGTGTTCTCGCTCATGGCGATGACATCTTCGAACTGGCCGATGATCCTTCCTGGTGGAAAGCCTGTCGTTTCCATCCCCGCGTTTGTGCCGATCATGTTTGAAGGTACGGTCCTTTGGGCCTCTTTGGCGACGTTGATTGGCCTTCTGTTGAACTGCAGACTCCCCGCCACGGACCTTCCTGCGGAGGCTCAGGATCCTCGGTTCTCCAACGATTGTTTCGGGATCGTGCTGGAGCGCGTTGGCGCCCACGACGAGTCGAAGATCGTGGCGATCCTGCAGGCATCGGGCGCAATTGAAGTGTCGGGCGGATCGTCTACGCACGCTGCTGGAGCTCTCCATGCTTGAGACCCTGAAAAATCCCAGAATCTTGCTCGCGTTCGGCGGCGTGTTTTTGGCCGGTTCGGCTTGGGCGTTCCCTTGGGACATCGACATGGTCGACTCCCGGGCGTTTCGGGCGTACGAATGGGCGATGTTGTCGCCGATCCCCGAGGGTGCCGTTCAGCGTCCTTCGGGCGCGGTGGAGCGCGCTCGGGGAGTAGGTGGCTACCAGAACGACTACATCGCTCCGCTCGACCGCAACGGCGCGAACGTGGAGGCGATGGTCAACCCCTACGAGGTTGGTGAAAAAACGGTCGCGCAAGGGAAGAAGCTGTTTCAGACGACCTGCGCGCCGTGTCACGGCATCGAAGGGAAGGGCGGCGGACCGGTCACACACAATGACCCTGCGAAGAACATTCGCCGCTTCCAAGTCCCCGCGCCGATGCTCTCCGGCGAGGGTGCGGTCACGGCGATCCGCTCGGACGGCTACATCTACGGCACCATCCGGAACGGCGGCAGCTTGATGCCGAAGTACGGCGCCTCGCTCACCGATCAGGAGCGTTGGTCCATCGTCGCGTACATCCGCACGCTGGACGGAGCTACCTATGCTCCTCCGGCCGCCGCTGCGCCGGATGCAGCTGCGGCTACGACCTCGGCCCCGGCTGCGGCCCCGGCTACCACCAAAGGAAAGACCCCATGAGCCAGCCTGATCTCATCGCCGCCGCACGTCAAGTGGTCGGGCCCGGTCCGGATGTCGTGGAGACCCTCGCCGGGACTCCCCATGTCGTACCTCCTGCGGTCCGTGCAGCAGGCTTCGCCGCGATGGCTGTGGGTGCGCTCTCGTTGATCTACGGCTTGGCGTTCAACGACCACGACGGTCAAAACCGCACGCTCGGCGTGTTTCTGGTTTGCCTCGTGTACTTTATGGGCGTCTCTCAGGGCGGCGTGATGTTCAGCGTCGCGCAGACCGTTTCGCTCGGACGCTGGGGGCGTCCGTTCAAGCGGGTCGCTGAGTCGTTCTCGATGTTCCTGCCTTTCCTTTGGTTGATGTACGCGGCCTTCCTCGTTGGGGGCGGGCTCCGCATCTACGAGTGGCACGAGACCCCGATGCACGGCGCGCACAAGGCTGTGTACCTTCAGCCCGGGTTCTTTATGGCCCGCCAGCTCGTCGGGACCTTGGTGCTGTTCTCCATGTCGCTGCTGTTCGTTCGCAACAGCCTTCGCCCTGACCTCGGCGCTGCTGCCGAGAAGCTCGGCGACCGCGCTCCGGCGTGGTGGGGCCGCGTGACCGCAGGTTGGCGTGGCACGGCGATCGAAGTTGAAGACGCGTACCAGAAGAACATCAAGCTCGGGCCCGCGATGGTCATTGCGTATGCGGTGATCTTCTCCATGGTCGCCGTCGATGCGGTCATGAGCCTCGCCCCGCACTGGGTGTCGAACATGTTCCCGGGTTGGATCTTCGTGTCCAGCTTCTGGCTGGCCATCAACTGGATCTGCATCATCTCCGTGTTCACCCGGAAGTGGCTGCAGGTGGAGCACATTCAGACGCCGAAGAACTACCATGACCTCGGCAAGATGATGCTCGCCCTCTGCATCTTCTGGACCTACACCATGTTCGCTCAGGTCCTCCCGATCTGGTACGGCAACATGCCGGAAGAGACCAGCTACCTCCTGCTGCGCTTCTTCGTGGCCCCTTGGTCCGGGTTGTCCAAGGTCGTCGGCGTGATGTGCTTCTTGTTCCCGTTCCTCGTGCTGCTGTCTCGTGGCATCAAGAAGTTGCCCTACTCCTTGGCCTCGGTAGCGATCGTCATCGCGACGGGCGTGTTCTTGGAGCGCTTCCTGCTCGTCATGCCTCAAGTATGGATGCACGACTCCTTGCCGCTCGGTCCGGTCGAGATCGGGATCCTTGCAGGCTTCGTCGGCGGGTTCGTGACGGTCGTCACCACCTTCCTCTCGCAGGTTCCTGCGGTTCCTTTCACCGACCCCTTCATGAACCCGAACCCTGCTGACCTGCATGTGCACGCGCATGACGGCAGCGCGGACGGTCACGCACACGGGCATTAGGCGATGACCCGCGAGACGTTGTTGGAGCGCGTTGGCTCGTTGCTGACGCTGATCTCCACCCTCGATCCCGACGATGTACCCGCGAGTGAGTCTGCGCTTCGGTTGTTTCCGAGCGGGGACCTCGCGGGTGCTTTGTTGGAGGCGCACGCAGAAGGGTGGTTGACCCCGAAAGAGGGTGGGGGCGTTCGGTTCGGCCGATTGGCGAAGGCTTCTCCCGAGACGCTCGGCTACACCATCGACGTCGTGGAGATGGAGGGCGCGGCCCGTCGCCCTGGGGTGGAAGGCAGCGCGGGGTTGTCCGCCCACACCCATGTCAGCGGTGAGTTTGATCTCTGCTTGCCGCTCGCCGGCTCGCCTGCTTTTGACGGCCGCACCGATGCGTGGGTCGTTTACCCCCGCGGTAGTCGCCATGTGCCGACCGTCACCGGAGGTCGGATGTTGATCGCCTACTTCGTTAAGGACGGCGCGATCCGGTTCGAGTAGGACGGGGAGCTTTGGGCAGGGTCCAACGGGGCCTCGCCTTGCGCTTTCGGATAGACGGTGGGGATGCAAACCCATATCGACGTTCATTGTCCTGCCAACGGCGAGCTCGTAGGCAGCGTCTCCATCACCCCCGTGGCGGAGGTGCGCGGCGTCGTGGAGCGTGCCCGCGCTGCGCAGCAGGCGTGGGGCAAGAAGTCGGTAGCGGAGCGCGCGGAGCTGCTTCGGAGGGTGCGCGTATGTGTGCTCGCGCGGCAAGCTGAGATCCTCGACTGTCTGGCCCAGCAGAATGGCAAGCCGCGGACTGAGGCCTTGATGCACGAGGTGTTTTCGCACTTGGAGCTGCTGACCTACTTCAGCGACGAGGCCGAGCACATCCTCGAGCCCAGCCCGATCACGTCGCGGCTGCTCGTTCACCGGCAGAGCTACGTTCATTACCGCCCCCGGGGTGTGGTCGGCTTGATCTCGCCGTGGAACTTCCCGTTCGCGATCCCGTTCGGAGCCGTGGCGATGGCGCTGCTCGCGGGCAACGCGGTGGTCTTGAAGCCGAGCGAGTTCACGCCGCTCGTCGCGGATCTGGGGCGCGCGATCTATCTGGACGCTGGGCTGGATCCTGATCTCCTGCAGATCGTGCATGGCTACGGGGATGTCGGGGCTGCGCTGATCGACGCCGGCATCGACATGATGGAATTCACAGGCTCGGTCGCGACCGGGCGCAAGGTGGCGGCGATGTGCGGCGAGCGTCTCATCCCCTGCGTGACGGAGCTCGGTGGGAAGGCTCCCGCGCTGGTGCTCGCCGACGCGAACGTGGAGCACGCGGCGCAGGCGGTCACCTGGGGCGGTCTCGCGAACGCGGGGCAGGTGTGTGCGAGCGTGGAGCGCCTTTTGGTGCACGACGCGATCTACGATGCGTTTGTCCCGAAGCTGGTGGAGAAGGTCAAAGCGCTGCGGCTCGGCGATGCGATGAAGGACGCGGAGTTCGACGTAGGGCCGCTGGTGAACGAGCGGCAGCGGGAGATCGTGGAGCGCCTCGTCAACGATGCAGTGGCCAAGGGCGCGGTCGTCGCGTGTGGTGGGCGGCGCGCCGAGCGGCCGGGCTTCTTTTTTGAGCCCACGGTGCTGACCGGCTGCACCGAAGACATGGCGATCTTCACCAGCGAGACCTTCGGGCCGGTGATCCCGGTGATGCGCATGAAGGACGAGGAGTCGATGATCACCGAGGCGAACCGGTCGCATCTCGGCCTGCTGGCCTATGTGTTCACGCGGCGCCGCGAGCATGGTCGTCAGCTCGCCGAGCGTATTCGAGCCGGCACGGTGATGGTGAACGACGTGCTCGCGACGCACGCGATGGCGGAGACTCCGTGGGCCGGCGTGAAGAACTCGGGCATCGGCGTGGCGCACTCTGCGGATGGGCTGCGGCACATGTGCGAGGCGCGCCACGTGAACCACGACCTCGTGCCGTGGTTCTCGCGGGAGCTGTGGTGGTATCCGTACCGTGCCGGCAGCATCGCCCATCTGCAGCGCGCGATGGGCGGGTTGTACGGCCGCGGTGTGGACCGCTTGAAGCGCTTGATCGGCTGACGCCGTGCGGTCTCGGGCTCACCCTACGCCGGGTACCGGTGACCTCCCGGTGGCGACGAGCCCGGCGGATTGGGCCTCCCAGACGCGCACATCGACGTAGCCTGCGCCTTGCAGCAGGCCGCTGAGCCCTGCACGACTCCGGCGCACCACCGGCCAGGAGAGCAGATGCCGATAGACCGGATCATCGTTGGCTTCGGCCAGGCCGGTCGCGATCAGCCTGCCGGCGGGCGCCATCTGTGTACCCGCCCATCCCAAAAGCGCGACGCCCAGCCGCTCGGGGACGTAGTCCAGCAGCCCGTCAATGATCATGATGTTCTGGGGAGGGAAGCGGCTCTTCGCCTGGCCCAGACACACGGCGCCGAGGTCCTCCCTCACCAACTTCAGCCTTAGGTCGCGCGGTCGGCCCGCGATCTTCTGATCGATCTCGGCGAGACCTTCGAGCGAGCTGTCCACGCAGATGATCTCTCCGCGCAGGTGAGCCATATAGGGAAGAAGATCCACGAGAGTCGGGCTCGCTGCGGCGTTGAGCACGAGGATGCGCACCGGCGCGTCCGGCGGCAGAACGTCGAGCACGGCTTGCAGCGCGAAGGCGCGACGCTCCCGAAGCGCGCGTGAGGTCGGCAGTCCTAACAGCCACTCGTCGATGAATTCTCCGAGGGGGCCGTCGCCCTCGGGGCGGTTGCTCAGCACGTGCTCGAGCGTCTGAGAATCGCCGCTGTGGCCCGATGTTCTGCCGATCGCCAGCTCTCCCAACTGCGACCGCATCAGATACGGGTGGAGCTCGCGGGCGACAGCGGTGCCGAACTCCACGGCATCCACGTCCGACAATCCGCGTTCAATCTCCAGCATGGCCTCTTGTGCGTTGTGGAGCGCGGTCAGCGTCTCTACGCGCGCGAGGGCTTTGTCCCGTCGAATTAGAGGTTCTACCTCCATGAACCGATTGCGCGCCGCGTCCCCAACCTCACGCCCGAGGGCGACGGCATGTTCGCTGCCTCGGACGGCTCCGGTCTTCAAGCCGGTTGCGGCGACGATCCCAAGATCGCGGATACGCTCGGCGAGGATTCGCGCCACCATCTCGAAAAAGCGTGTACCAAGCGCGGGTTCATCGTGAAGCAGCTTGAGCAGCGTGCGCCGCTCCCAGCGTTGACACGTCGCTCCCTCCGACGATCGCACGTCCGCTGACCGGGGCGAGTCGTCGAGGAACGCCATTTCGCCGACCAACGCGCCCTTGCCGATCACTTGCAGGACGATGATCGGCTGGCTCCGGCTGTCGATGACCTCGATCTCGCCTTCTTCAACGCGGTAGAGGTCCCCACCGGGGTCCCCCCTGCGCAGCAACACCTGACCTCGGCCCAGCCGAATCGTCTGCGCAACGGCGAGCAGTCTCTCCCGCTCACGGTCGGTGAATCGCTGTAGGAAATCCATTCGCAGGCTCCGGGAATGACATCGGGCAGGGTGAGAAGCCGCTGCCGTGGTTACGTTGCCGTCCTATCCCAGGAAGCGCTCGTGGAGTCCCAGATGGAATCAGTGTTGGAAGAAGTTCGTACGTTGGTCGGCACGCTGCGCACTGCGTCGTACACGCAGCGGGAGCCGCTCAAAGAGCGCCTGATCGCCCTCTCCGCCGGTGCCGTTGGAGCGCAGGTGCGTGACCTGCTCGAGTCCATGAAGCGCGGCGAGCTGCTGGAGGTGCAGTGGGAGATCGAAGAGGTGATCGACGCGACGGCGCCCAAGGCCGCGGTGCCTCCGCCTCCTGCTCCGGTTGAGCCTCCCAAGGCCGAAGAGCCCGAGGACCCCAACCGGCCGCTCACCTCCAAGGACCTCGTGATGATCTACGACGATCCTCGGGGATTGGTGCTGCATAAAACCAAAACCGGAGGGGAGCGCTGGTTCGCCACGCAGTTTGATCCTCAGACCCGCCAACCCCAGACCTTCGAGCTTCATCCTGAGGAGATCGCCCAGCTCAAGCAGACCCTCGCGGGCAGCCCGCACTGGGTGCTGGGTAGTGGCGTCATCACGGCGCCCGCTGCTGCGCTCGGCCGGCCTCCGGGGCGGTAGTGGCGTCGCGAGAGGCGTACATCGCTGACCGTCGTGCGGAAGCCGAGCGGCTTTACCGCGGTGAGGAAACTCCGCATCGTTCCTGTGGGATTGCCCTCGCAGAGACCTTTGGATGCCCCTCCCGGCCGTATCAGGCCCTCCGCAAAGGTGGCATCACGGGGGACGGTCCCTGCGGGGCGATTCAGGCCGGTGTCTTGTTGCTCGGGGAGCTGTTGGGCGATCCGGACCCGACGGGGCCGGTGGCTCCCGCGCTTCGGGACGCCGTGGCGCAATTCCGCGCTGAGCTCGGCCCTGCGGTGCGCGGCCCCTTGGAGCAATCGTGCAACCTCCGCACCGAGCCCTTGGGCCCGTTCATGGGGGAAAAACGTCGCAATTACTGCGCCACGCTCGCCGGGGACGTCGCCGCGGCGGTGGCGGCGGCGCTTTGGGATGCGGGGCGGACTAGCGACTGAACGCGGGTTTGTTGATAGCGCATGAGCGTGCCTGTCCAACCCCCGATGACGATCCTCCCGGCGTTGTATACGCCGGATGCGGCTACCCCCAAAACCCCGCTTGGCCGCTGGCTGATGAAGTCCGCGGAGGCGAAGGGCCACGCCCACGCTACGTTCGCGTGGTACCGGGTCATCTGGCTGACCGGCGTGGACTATTTTTCGACGCTTGGCTATCAACCCGGCATCGCGCTGCTCGCAGCGGGAGCCATCGCCCCGTTGGCGACGATCGCGTTGGTGCTGGTCACGCTGTTCGCGGCGCTGCCGATCTACCTCTCCGTCGCGCGGCGGTCGTACCTCGGACATGGCTCGGTCTCCATGTTGGAGAAGCTGCTCCCAGGTTGGGCCGGCAAGGTCTTTGTGCTTTGTTTGCTCGGTTTTGCGAGCACCGACTTTGTGATCACCATGACGCTCTCCGCCGCCGACGCCGCGGCGCATCTGGTGGAGAACCCGTTCCTCCACCCGTACCTGGGCGGGCAGCAGCTGCTGCTCACCCTCGGGCTCTTGGTGATGCTGGGTATTGTGTTCCTGCGCGGGTTCCACGAAGCGATCGGGGTCGCGACGTGGATCGCGGTTCCGTACCTGTTGCTCAACGCCATCGTCATCGGAAAAGGGGCGTTGGAGCTTACCCACCACCCGGAGGCGTGGGTCAACTGGGAGCGGGCGCTCACGCTCAAGGGTTCGGGCACGGGCTTGATCGTCGCTTCAATCCTTGCGTTTCCGAAGCTGGCCTTAGGCCTGTCCGGATTTGAGACCGGAGTCAGCGTGATGCCGCTGATTCATGGCGCACACCCGGACTCGGGCGAGGGGCCCCCGGTTCATCGCATCGCCGCGACGCGCAAGCTGCTGATCGGCGCCGCGGTGATCATGTCGGGCTTCCTGATCGCCTCCAGCTTCGTGACCACCTTGCTCATCCCTGAGAGCGCATGGCGGGATGGGGGCGATGCCTCTGGGCGCGCCTTGGCGTGGGTCGCCCACGAATATTTGGGCGACATCTTCGGTACCTTCTACGACTTGAGCACGGTGTTGATCCTGTGGTTTGCCGGGGCGAGCGCGATGGCGGCGATGTTGTCGCTGATCCCGCGCTACCTGCCGCGGTTCGGGATGGCTCCCCATTGGGTTGGCAGCCCGCGCCCGCTGGTGCTCGTGCTGCTGGCGATGGATTTGATCGTCACGATCATCTTTGACGCCGACGTTGAGGCGCAAGGCGGCGCCTACGCTACCGGCGTGTTGGCGTTGATTCTATCGGGGTCGGTCGCTGTGACGCTCGCGTTTGCGCGCGAGGCGCGGGAGTCGAATCGCCGTCCTTGGCTGGTTCTGCCGTTTGCGCTCATTACGCTGGTGTTTGCCTACACGTTCGTCGACAACGTCATCGAACGCCCCGACGGCATCATCATCTCGTCGGTGTTCATCGTCGCGATGCTGTTGATCAGCGGCGTCTCCCGATACCAGCGCGCAACCGAGTTCCGTGTGGAGCGCGTCGCGTTCGCGACCCCGGACTCCGAGCTGCTCTGGAAAGAGGTGCAGGGCCAGAAAGTCAGCCTTGTCGCGGTCAAACAACACACCCCCAAGGAAGCGTTGGGGCACGGCCTCGGCAAGAAGCGTCTCAAGCGCTTCTACGCGGTGGAGGGGCCGCTCGCGTACATCCACATCGATCTGGCCGCGGACCGCTCGGCGTTCGACTCCACGGTGTACCTGAAGATCTCTCGATTGGGCGACGACTTTCGGATCACGGTCTCCAACGCGACGGCGATCGCCAACACCATCGCTTACCTCAGCGAGGCGATGCAGCCCAAGGGCATTTTCCTCGGCTTGACCCGGGAGAATCCGGTCACCCAAGCGGTAAAATACCTGCTCTGGGGAGAAGGGGAGACGGGCATCCTCGTGTACCAGATCCTCCTCAAATATTGGGCCAGCACCCCTCAGGAAGACGAGCGCCCGCACATCTTCCTGATGAGCGACTGATGCGATGAAGTGCCCAGGCTTGAATCCTTGGGTCACGCGCGTCGCGACTGAGACTTCGGCAGGTTCGGGGGTTGAACGCCTCATCGACGCGCTTGGCATGGGCATTCCCTGCGCCCGACCCGCTCCTTGGGCGTGGCCCGGGCTGCTTGGCGTCGGCATCGGCGCCGTGGATGCCGAGCGCGGTGGATGTGGGGGCCGGGACGGTGCCGGTGATGCCGAAGCGCTGTTGCAGCGGGTCGTTGAGGCGGTCGCGGCTGGCCCAGGCTGCGGGTTGATCGTCGGGACTACGTCGGGGCTGATCTCGGGCGCGTTCGAGCGTGACGGGGCTGGTGTACGCGTGCATGATTATCGGCAGCGTCCTGCGCAGAACCTCGCGTTGCAGCTCGCGAAACGGTGGGGCGTGCCGGTGCCCGTCGCGACCGTGTCGGTGGCGTGCGCTTCGGGCGCTGCCGCCTTCGATCTGGCGCGCGGATGGCTGCGGGAGGGGCGTTGCGAGCGCGTGATCGTCGCAGGGGTAGACGTGCTGTCCCCGTTCATCCACGCGGGTTTCGCCGGCATCGGCGCGCTGGCTGCGGGCCCAAGTTTGCCGTTCCGCGCCGAGCGTGACGGGTTGATGATCGGGGAGGGCGCCGCGGCGGTGTTGCTGGAGACCCCCGACTCGGCGACCCGCGGCGGTCGTCCACCCCTGTGCGCGCTGTGGGGCACGGGCTTGTCGCAGGACGCCGTGCACTTGACCGCGCCTGACCGAACCGGCGGCGGCTTGTACCGCGCCGCGGCAGCGGCCGTCACTGACGCCGGAATCCCCCTCGCGGATGTCCCTGACGCGCTGGACGTCGTGAGCGGCCACGCGACGGGCACGGTGTTCAATGACGCGATGGAAGCCCAGGCGCTGGCTCGCTTGTTCGGCGGCGCGCCGGTGCCGGTGCACGGGGTGAAGCCGGTGGTTGGGCACACCCTCGGCGCCGCTGGAACGGTAGAAGCGGTCGCGCTGATCGCGATGCTCACCGGCGCAACGCTCCCCGCAGCGATGGACGTCGATCCGGCGCTCGGCATGCGCACCTGCCGCGCGCGTCCTCGCTCGGGCGTTGGATGGGGCCTTTCGCTGAACGCCGCGTTTGGAGGGGTGAACGCCGCGCTGGTCTTCGGGCCCGCCGAGCCGTACACCCGCCCGTCGGGGCCTTCGGTGGACGTTACGGTGGGGACCGCGGTCGAGGTAGGCGGGGAGAGCTTTGCCGTCGCCGATTTGCCGCGCCTGCCCGACGGGAGCGTAGCGGTGAACCTCGGGCGCGCGGACACTTACGTCCGCGCCGGAATCCTCGCGCTCGCCGAGCTGAAGCCCCGTTCCGATGAGGCCGTGGTGCTCAGCAGCGTAGACAACTGTGTGCAAGCGGACCGACGTTACCTCGCGGCGTTGCAGCAAGCGGGGCCAGCCCGCGCACCCCGGCTGCACTTTGTCTACACCGTCCCGGGCGCACCGTTGGCGGAAGCGGCGATCTTGCTGGGCGTGACCGGTCCGGGGTTGGTTTTGTGCGGAGATGCCTCCGAGTCGGAGGCGCAGGCGCGGCGCCTCGTCGCGGAGGGACGGGTGGCCTCGGCCATCGCGCTGCACGTGGACGCGCCGAACGCCGGTTCGCGAGCCCTCGCCCGCGCGGTGCGGTACTCTGTACGGTGATGCTCCCGATCCTCCTCCACATGCACCAGCCGGATTACCGCGATCCGGTGACCGGGGACCCGGTGTTGCCGTGGGTGCGTAAACACGCGCTGCGCGGCTACCGAGATGTGCCTTGGATCCTGAAGAAGACGGGTGCGCGAGCGACGGTGAACCTCGTGCCCTCGCTGCTGGACCAGCTGGATCACTACGCGGCGGGCGGATCCGATCCGCTGCTTCGCTTGCTGGAATCGCCGTTAGCGTCGCTGACGCGCGGGGACGCGCTGCTGCTCGCCGACCAGGCGTTGCTCGGCAGCGCGCGTCGCTTCGACTGGTTCCCTGCATTTGCTGAGTCGCGTCTGCGCCCGGCCGCTGCGCTTTCGCCTGCCGAGCTTCTGGATCGCGTGGTCTGGGGCGAGCTCTCCTGGTTCGGATTTTCGGCGTTGCAGGACTATCCGTTGCTCGCGGAGCTTCGGCGTCGGCAGCGTGGGTTTTCACAGCGCGATCTGGACGCAGTGGTCGCGATCGAACGGGACATTTTGAAGCACCTTCGGGATCTCTACCGCGATCTCCCCGAGGTCAGCTGCTCGCCCTACTTCCATCCGATCTTGCCGTTGCTCGTCGACAACGCGCACGCGCAGCGCTGCAACCCCGGCGTTCCCGATCCCGGCTTTCGTTTTCCCGATGACGCGGTGGTGCAGCTTCGGGACGGTCGTAGCCGGGTTGAGGACTGGTGCGGCCAGCCGGTGCGCGGGTTGTGGCCGTCCGAGGGGTCGGTGAGCCCCGAGGTCGCGCGGATCGTCCGTGATCTTGGATTTTCGTGGATGGCGAGCGACGAAGAGGTGCTTCGGCGCTCTACCGCTGCGCCGGAGCCCGGCGCGCCCGGAGATTTTGAGGGGATGCGCCTCGTGTTTCGCGATCACGGGCTCTCCGACCGCGTGGGCTTTGCGTATCAGGACATCGACGGCACAAGGGCCGCGCGTGATTTGTTGGGGGCCGTTGGTGCGCGGCTCGCCCATCGGCCTTACGCGGGGGCTGTACTGTTAGCGTTGGATGGTGAAAATCCATGGGAGCACTACCCGGATGCCGGGGAGGGGTTTCTGACGGCGCTGTTCGAATCGGGGCGCACGCACACCGTTCAAGATTTTGTGGACCGCGTACCGGCCCGGCCTCTGGAGGCGCTTCACACCGGGTCTTGGATCAACGCCAATTTCCAGATTTGGATCGGGCACGCCGAAGACCGATTGGCGTGGGAGCTCTTGACCGAGGCGCGCAGGAGCTGGGAGCGCGCCGGGCGTCCACCGGCGGCTCGTCGGCATCTCTTCGCGGCCGAAGGCAGCGATTGGTTCTGGTGGTATGGCGACGAGTTCTCCACGCCGGTCGCGCATGTGTTCGACGGCTTGTTTCGCGCCCATCTTGCCGCCGCCTATCGCCAGATGGGGCTCGCTCCGGATCCGCGGCTGAAGGCGCCGATCAAGCGCTCGTCGGACGATGGGGAGCACGTCGTGGTGCGGACCCTTGGGACGGGGGAGGGGTGGTTGGCGTGGCAAGGGATCGTCCCCATGCCGGTTCGGGGCGGAGCGATGGCGCGGGTGGGCGGACCTGCGCGGCTTTGGGTAGGGCTTCGCACCGAGACTGAGTTGGTCGTGCGCGCCTCGGATTCCAAAGGTTGGAAGGTCGAGGTCGACGAGATGACCGCGTCGTTTGCCGACGGCGTCGCGGTGGTGACGCTGGCGCCTGCGTGGAGCGCCCTGACGCTGACCTTGTGCGCTCCAGATGGGGCGCTGGTCGCCTCCTGGACGCTCTTGCGGCGTTAGGCTCCCGAATGCGGATCCTTGGCCTCTCTTGCTTTTACCACGACGCTGCAGCCTGCCTCATCGAGGACGGCCGCATCGTCGCTGCCGTGACCGAAGAGGCATTTTCACGCAAAAAGCATGACAGCGGCTTTCCCAAAGAGGCGATCCGGTACGTGCTCGCCGAGAGCGGGTTGAACCTGTCGCGCGACGGCATGCGTGGGGTCGATGCTGTTGTGTTCTACGACAAGCCATTTCGAAAGTTTGATCGGTCCATACGCTCGCATGTAGACCGCTTCCCGTCCGGGCTCGGTGCTTTTGTTCGGCGCTTGCCCTCGGTCATCAATCACGAGCTTCGCCTTGGCAAGTTGCTGAAGGACGAGGTTGACTACGGCGGGCCGCTGCTGTACTCCGAGCACCACCTTTCCCACGCCGCCAGCGCTTTTTTCTGTTCGGGCTGGGATGAAGCTGGGGTTTTGACCGTGGACGGCGTGGGTGAATGGGCCACGTCCTCTTGGGGGGCTGGCCGTCAAAACTCTTTGGTATTGGAGGGTGAAACTCGCTTTCCGCACTCGCTTGGGCTGTTGTACTCTGCCTTCACCTACTATCTCGGCTTCAAGATCAACTCTGCCGAGTACAAGGTCATGGGGCTCGCGCCGTACGGGCAGCCCAACTACGTCGACGCGATTCGAAAGATGGTCCACGTCAAAGACGATGGGAGCTTTCGGCTCGACATGCAGTATTTCGACTTTGATGCCGGGGAAAATATGTTTACGCGGGCTTTCGAGCAGGTGATGGGCCAGCCTGCCCGCCCGCTTGAACGCCCGAATCAAGAAGTAGAGCTCACGCAATTTCATAAGGATGTCGCTCGATCCCTTCAGGAGGTGGTCGACGACACCATGGTCCGGCTCGCTACGCATGTGGTGCGCACCACCGGGCTTCCCCGGCTCTGTCTTGCGGGCGGCGTGGCGCTGAATTGTGTGGCGAACGGGGAGATCCTGCGCCGCGCTCCGGTAGACGACGTCTTCGTGCAACCTTCGGCGGGAGACGCGGGCGGCGCGATGGGCGCTGCGTTGTGGGCGTGGAACGGACTGCTGAAAAAACCCAGACTCCCCCGGCTTCCCAGCGTCTACCTCGGTCCTGCCTACGACGACGACGCGGTGCAGGCGGTGCTGGACGAGGCGGGCGCGCGCTACGTGCGCCTCGACCGCGAGGCCTTGCTGGCCCGTACGGTCGAACTGCTCGCGGAGAGCAAGGTGGTCGGCTGGTTTCACGGGCGTTTTGAGTGGGGCCCGCGCGCGTTGGGCCATCGCAGCATCCTCGGCGATCCCCGGGACCCCGAGATGCGCGACATCATCAACCGCAAGATCAAAATGCGCGAGGGCTTTCGTCCCTTCGCGCCCGTGGTGCTCGAAGAGCGCGTCAGTGACTGGTTTCAGCTCGATCGTCCTTCGCCCTACATGTTGCTCGTCGCGCCGGTCAACCCGGAGCGGCCCGCGCTCCCGGCCACCACGCACGTCGATGGATCCGCGCGGATTCAGACCATCTCCCGCGATCAGGACGCGTTGTACTACGACCTCGTCGCGCAGTTCGGGGCGCGCACCGGCGTTCCGGTGCTCATCAACACCAGCATGAACGTGCGGGGCGAGCCGATGGTGTGCTCGCCGTTGGATGGTTGGCGTTGCTTCATGCGCACCGGCATGGACGCGTTGGTGATCGGCTCCTTCGTGTTGTTGAAGGAGGAGCAACCCGCGGTGGTGTTGAAGTCTGCGGCCGACGAGTTTGGTCTGGACTGACCGCGCCCCGTCTCCTCCGAAGTTTCCGCGATCCGTTGTGCGGCCGCGCTCGTACCGGTTGGGTGATGGTCGCTTTCCCCGCTCGCACCTCGACCCCGCTCCTCGGCTTCGACCTGGGTTGGCGATCCGCTCGCCGGTCGGCTACCGGTGGCCGTATGCCTTCCGCCTCGAAGTCTGCGCCTGCAACCCGTGGAGGGAGCACGGCCAATTCCGACGCGGAACTCGACGCTGCGCTGGTTCGGCGCGTCGCCTCCGGAGATCAGCACGCACTCGGACAGCTCTATGACCGCTACGCCGACATGTTGCTCGCCGTAGGGCTGCGGATCTTGAAGAACCAAGGAGAGGCGGAAGACCTGCTCCACGACGTGTTCGTCGAGGTCTGGCGGAAGGCGGGCGACTTCGACGCGGCGCGAGGCAGCGTGCGTGCGTGGTTGGTGACGCGAACGCGCTCCCGGGCCTTGGACCGCTGTAAATCGCCCGGCCGCGCGCGCGCGAACCCGCTGGACGGCGTCGAGCATCGCCTGGTGGACGCTACGCCAGACGCCGTCGACCGGGGAGATCACGAGCGTTTACGGGCGGTGGTCGCTGGCTTGACCAGCGATCAGCGCGCCGTGATGGAGTGCGCCTATTTTGACGGCCTCTCTAGCTCGGAGATCGCAGCGCACCTCGCCATTCCCATAGGTACGGTCAAATCACGCATGGCGGCTGGGCTCGCGCGCTTGCGCAACGTGTTGGGGGCCGCATGAGCCGGGACAACGAGAGCGCGGCGGTCGTCGGACTCGCGTTGGCGGCGGTACCGAAGCCCCTTCGTTCGGCGGGGCTGCGCGAGCGTCTGTTGGGGAGCGTGGTGGCGCCGGGCTGGCGGGCGTGGCGGGGGCGTGTTGCTGCGCTCTGGGACCTTGGGGAAGACGCGGTAGAGACGATCTTCCAGCAGGCTGAGCGGCCTTTGGCTTGGTCCAACACCGATTTTGAGGGCGTGGTCGCCTTTCATCTCGATGGTGGGCCGCGCACAACGGGCGCCGATGTCGGGCTCGTTCGCGTCGCGTCGGGCGCGCACTTTCCGGCGCACTCCCACGCTGGCTCAGAGGAGTATGTCGTGCTTGAAGGCACGATGCGCTTCGCCGACGGTCGGCGGGAGAGCGCGGGAGATCGGCTGTACAACGACGCTTCGGTCACCCACGGGTACGTGGCTGAAGGCGATGTCGTGCTCGCGGTGGTCGTGCGCGGCGCCCTGACACCCGCGCCCTGACTACTCCACGCTGACGGGTACCTTCGTGAGCACGACGGTGCGCGCGGCCTTGCCGTTCCCGAGCGTGAGGCGCACCTCGACGGTGCCCAACCCCGCGGCCCCTTTGACGGACGGCGTGAAGCGGTGCGTGCCGTTGGCTTGTCCGCCCGACGCGATGCGCGTGTCGGTCAGCGTCTTGTACGGCGCTACGGCCTCGACGGTGCGCGCGAAGGTCTGCGGCCAGGCTGCGGCCAGCTCCTTGCCTGCGCTGTCCAGCACCGCGACGGTCACGACCGCGGTGTTCGCAGGGTTGCCGGTGGGCACGGAGTGACCCGCGCCGGTGTTCTGAAGCGTGAGGGTCAGGTCGAAAGGCTCGTTACGGTGGATCGTCCCTGGCATCCGCACCAGCGCCGAGAGCGCGCGGGCAGGATCCGCCGCGAACGTGTGGGCGGCGCCGCTTCCGTTGGTGCCGGGAATCTGGGCCCCGGTCGTAGGCGCCATGTGGCAGCTCTGGCAGGTAACGCCGGCCTTGGACCAGCCCGAGGCCGTCCACTCCGAGTAGGTCCCGTAGTAGGGCTTGTCAGCCCCGGGCCACGTCACTTCATGGCAGGTGGCGCACAGCTCGGACTTGCTCAGCTCGTCGGTGACGGTGACGCTGTGCGGGCTGTTGGTCGATGGACGCGAGCCGAGCACGGTGGCCGAGCCGTCGGGGAGCGTGCGTACGTGACATGCGACGCACGTCACACCCTCTGCGCGTAAGCCTGCGTCAAACGCAGTGTTTGCGACGAGCTCGGGGCGCGAGATCGCGCCATCGACGTAGCCGGTGGCGATCGTGGCGTGCTGCGCTTGGATGGGCAGGTGGCAGGATTGGCAGGCGGTGCTGTCGCCGGCGCTGGCGATCGCGGCCTGAAAAACCGGATCGGACCATGCGTGGGCGTGGCGCGAGGTCGCCCACGTGTCGTGCGCCGCGGCGTGGCAGGCGTTGCACCCTTGCGCCGACATCGAGGCGAGGCCTGCCGGGAGCACGTCGAGCGTGACCGGGAGCGCGGGATTCGCCCCGTCGTGCGTGAACAGTCGCGGAGCTGCTGGCGCGGGCGGCGCCGCGGCAGCCTGCTCCAGAACGACCGGCGCTGCGCTCGTCTCGGCTTCGGAGGCCGTTACGGGCTCGGCTTCGTTTTTGCGTCCCCGCGCCCACGCGATGCCGATGGCAGCGAGCGCGAGCGTTGCGACGATCACAAGGCGGCTGGTCGAAAATGAAGGTCTGGACATGCGGTGAGGGGCTTCTAAGCCGATTGGCGGGTTGTGGGGAGGTGCTGCGGTTGTGTCTCGGGGGCGCAACCCGCCCGTCATCGGGGTAAGCGGGGGCGATGCGCATTGTTGTTGCTATGAGCGGTGGGGTCGACTCCTCGGTTGCGGCCGGCCTCCTTGTGGAGGCGGGGCACGAGGTGATCGGCGTGCACATGAAATTGCACGATGCTCCTGCGTCTACGTTGGCGCCGGCGGGGCATTGCTGCGGACTCGATGACGCGCTCGACGCGCGCTCCGTCGCGGCGCGACTCGGGATCCCGTTCTACGTGCTGAACTTGCAGGAGGCCTTCAGCAAGGCGGTCATGGCGGACTTCGCCAATAACTACCTCGCTGGTTTTACTCCGAACCCCTGCGTACAATGCAATGGCGTGCTGAAGTTCGACATCCTGTTGTCGCGCGCTCGTGCGCTCGGCGCAGAGGCGCTGGCCACCGGCCACTATGCCCGCGTGATCGACGGCCGCCTCTATTGCGCGACGGACCCCGACAAAGACCAGTCCTACTTCCTGTACCCCATCCGTCCTGACGCGCTCGAACGTACGCTTTTCCCGCTCGGTGGGATGACGAAGCCCGAGGTGCGCGGCCACGCGGAGCGCATGGGCCTGCGCACGGCGCAGAAGCCGGAGTCGATGGAGGTGTGCTTTATCCCGGACGATGATCACGCCCGCTTCGTAGAGAGTCACGTCGCGGAACGCGCTGCGGCCTCGGGCGTGGAGGTCGAAGACTACGCCGGGGATATCGTGGACGAGAGCGGGCGCGTGCTCGGTCGTCACGCTGCGTACCACGCGTTCACGGTGGGACAGCGCCGTGGGCTGGGCATCTCAAGCACCCCGGAAGTCGGGCCGTTGTACGTGCTCAACATCGATGCGGCGTCGCGCCGCGTGACGGTGGGCCCCAATTCTCGCCTCGCGCATCTCGGGTTGGACGCGATTGGCATGCACTGGATTCGCAAGCCCGAGCCCGGGGAGCCGGTGGAGGCGCGGGTTCGTCATCGGGGCGCGCGGCTTGCTTGTACTGTTGAGGAGACGGCGGAGCGCAAGGTGCGCCTGCGCTTTCGTGCGCCTGCGCGCGCGGCCAGCCCCGGACAAGCTGTGGTGTTGTACTCGGGAGCGGAGGTGCTCGGCGGCGCTACGATCCGCAAGGCATGGACCGAAGACGCGGCTGAGTTGTCGCCGTGAGCGCATCCGACGCGCCCGGCGGCGTCGCCGGCCTGCGGCACGCCTTCAAGGACCCCAGCTTGTTGGTCACCGCGCTGACCCACCCGAGCTACGCGGCTGAGGCGCATGTCCCCTCGAACCAACGCCTGGAGTTCTTGGGCGATGCCGCCCTGAAGCTGCTCGTCGCCGAGCTGTTGTATGAGGAATTTCCCGATTGGCCGGAGGGGAGCTTGTCCCCCACGCTGGGTCGGCTCGTCGGAAACGCGCACATCGCCGACCTCGCTCGGCAGATGAACCTCGGCAGCGCCTTGCGGCTCGGCAAGGGCGCATCGCGGGATGGTACGGCTGGGCGCGAAAAAGTGCTCGCCGACTGCCTCGAAGCGCTGATCGGCGCGGTCTATGAGGATGGCGGCTTCGATGCGGTGCGCGTCGAGTTTGGGGATGCCTTCAAGGCCTGCATCGAGGGGATCGAAACCCCTTCGGTAGACTTCAAAAGCCAGCTACAAGCTCGCGAGCAGAAAGCGGGCAGGCCGCTGCCGCTGTACCGCGACGCGGGCAGCACGGGCAATGATCATGCGCGCTTGTGGCGGGTGGAGCTGGTGTTGGGCAAGCGGGTGTTCGGCCCCGCCAGCGCGAGCTCCAAAGCCGCTGCTGAAGTGGAGCTCGCGATGCTCGCGCTCCGTGAGGTCGAGGGCTGAAACGGAGCTCAGGGGAGCGTGCCGACCTCGGCCAGCGAGTCCCGACCGAGCACGCCCTTCGCGTCTCCGTCGACGTAGACGATCTCCTCAAAGCTCGCCCGATGTCCCTTGTCGTCCACTTCGGGACGAATCGCGAACATGCCGCTCATCCTCGTGGGGTTCAACCTGTGCAGTTGGTTGCGGCGCATCAAGGTCGCGGCGTGCGCGCTCTTCGGAAAGCCCACTGAGGTCCAGCCCTCTTTGCCGATGATTCGATGCCCGACGTTCTCTTTTTGTGCGAGCGTCATGCGGTGGTTGACCGCCCACGCCTGCGCAAAAATGACGATCTCTCCCATGGTCTTCCACCGGGAGGAGTAGCCGCAGGAGGCGCGGATGCAGTCCCGGGCTACGGAGAGCACGGTCGCTTCTGTGTCGTCCGCCGCCGCGAAGGTGACGGTGGTGCCGAAATCTCCGTACGCGGAGCCGTCGGCGGGACCGACGTCGATGCTCACCATGTCGCCCGGTTCGAGCTTCGTTGTGGCGCTTGGGCGCCGGAGCAGACCGGCGTCTCCGAACGGGCGCACCCTGACCTCAGGAGCGTGGTACCAGCCCGAAAATCCATGGCTCCCGAGCCGTGTCTCGGCCAGCTCGTGAATGTCACGCTCGCTCATCCCCGCCTCCAGACGTCGCACCACGTCCGAAGTGAGCGCGATGGCTCGGCGTTGGGCGTCGTCGAAAGGGCGAAACTGCTCGGGGATGGTCACGAATCAACGCTCACGGCTAACGGGGAACGCGCGGACGCGTCGGTTGCGCATCGTAGCACGATGAGCGGGTTAGCACCGCGCCTATGACCTCTGCTGCATCTCGCCCAGCCGCATCTTCCGTCGTGCGCTCGTTCATGCTTTGGATCTTCGACGTTCCGCATGGAGAACCCTATGTGATGACCACCGTCGATGTGCGCTGGGAGCGTGTACTGGCCTGGATCGCGGTCCAAAACGCGCGCGAAGGGGCGCGCATCACGACGCAGCACGTGTTCACCGCCGCCGTCGGGAAGCTGTTCCGTGAATACCCCGTGATCAACGCCCGGATTTTTCACAACCGCATCCACCATTTGCCGACCGTCGACGTGGTCATGCCCGTCAACCTGCTGGGAACAGGCGTCGATCGCGAGCTTTCGATGGTCGTGCTTCGGGACGTCGATACGTTGAATCCGCGTCAGGTCGCCGAGAACCTGCGTCCGCAGGTCGCCCAGGAGCGAGAGGGGAAGAGCGATAATGGCCTTGTGCGAACGATTTTGCAGTTGGGAAAGCGCAGTCCTCGCGTGCTTCGCTTCGCGCTGTCCCAGGTGGCCTCCATCGCGCACAACCCCGCGGGAGCCGCAGTGCTCGCTCGCACGTTCCCGTTGTCGACGCTCATCACCAACGTGGGCGCGGCGCTGGGAGATGCGCCCGGCCTGCGCTTTCGCTCGGTCGCGTTTTCACCGCCATCGAAGCTCATCCACATCGGCTCGATCTTCGGCTTGGCGCCGTTGGAGCGCGCGGCGGTGGTCGAACGGGATCCGCAAGGGGTCGAGCAGATCGTCATCGGCACGGTGTTGCCGGTCGGCTTCATGTTTGACCATCGGCTCGTCGATGGGGTCATGGCCGGGCGCATCCTCACGCGGCTGAACGCGATGTTGCAGGACCCCGAAGGAACGTGGGGGGATTCGTGCTGACCTGGACGGGCTCTGGCGCTGTGGAGCGCCCTCGTGTCGTGCAAATCCGCGTTCAACGCAGCTACCCCGGTCGGGTCCGTGCGGGCGCACCGGTCCCTACGCGGTCGATGACCTGTGAAGAAGTGGTGGCCAACGTTCGTTATTTTACTGCCGGCGGGCCTCGGGGGTTGCCGGTGACCGGCCTCGTGCTGTCGGGGGTCGGGGTCGCGAGCCGTCCGGACTTAGGCGAGATGATTCGGGGAGCGCGGGATGCGGGCGTGTCGCGCATCGTGCTGCACGCCGGGGTCGAGGACCTTGAGGGGTTTCGCCTCGCGGCGGTGCAACGGGCAGATACGCGGGTTGATCTCGTCACGTTGCCGCTCCAGCCGAGCGAGAGCGGCAGCGCGCTGGTGACTGCGGCCGATGCGCTCGCGGCGTGTCACTCGATCGGGCTCGCCGCGAGCTCCAACACGGTGCTGGACGCCGGCTCGCTCGCGCTTTTGCCCGCCGTCGCACGCGCTGCGGTGGCGGCGTGCGTAGTCGGGCACACCTTCACGTTTCCGTTCCCCGTCGACGGCGGCGCTCCCGGGGAGCTCCCGCCCGCGCCGCGCGCTGTGGCGGCGCTGCGTCCCGCGGTAGCGATCCTGAAAGCAGCCGGCGTCCCGTGTGCGATCAAGGGGCTGCCGGCGTGCTACCTCGGGGATCTCGGGGCTGACCTGCGCCGGAGCGGAAACCGTTGGTATGTGGACGCAGACCGACAGCAGGCTCGGGCCTTGCTGTTTTTCCCCGATGTCGTCGCGTTTCACAAAGACGAAGGATGCCGCTTTTGTGTGCGTGACGGAGCCTGCGACGGCTTTTTCGCGGCCTACCTCAGGCGTCCCGGGTTTCCGCCGCTGCGGCCTGTTGAACCCGAGGAGGCTCTCGTCTAACGCAGGGTTCGAAGCGCGTAGTTGGCGCTGTACAGCACGTACTTGTCGGTGGTGCTTTCGCGCTTTTGCACCAGCGTCTCGAGGACGATCTTCTTGGTCTCTGCGTCCAGACCCTGCGCGCCGAGGTTGCCCAGCGCCCAGATTCCGGCGAGCTGCTCGCGATCATCGGCCGAGAATCCGCTCAGGTACTCGACTAGCGCGGGGGCGCTCTCGAGGATGCACAGGCGACCCAGCGCGTCCGCAGCGGCACGCTTCACCCGAGGGTCGGGATCGTTTTTCAGCACGTCGATGAGCTGTGGACCCGCGGGCTTCGCCTCGGTGTAAGCGAGCGACTCGATCGCGTTCAGCTTTGTTTTTTGGGAGCTGTCTTGGAGCGTCTTGACCAGCGCATCCCAGACGACCGGGTCGTCGTAGTTCTGCGCGATCTTCGCGCCGTCTTCGCGCATGACCGGGTTGTCCGAGGAGATCGCCTTTGCGATGTCTGCGGCGGCCGGAGCGCAGCCCGTCAGGGCGATCAGCACGGTGAGCGCAAGCTGGGTTTTCATCACGACGCGTCTCCCACGCGGGTTTGCTCGTTGTCGGCGACCGCCTTCGAGTAGTGCTGCGCGTACTTGCGATAGTAGCCGTAGCTCCCGGAGCGCGGATCCACCTTGTTGAGCACGATCCCGATCGGCTCCAGGGCAGCGCCTTCGAGCCGGGCGCGCACGTCCGTCAGCATGCGGCGCGTGGTTTTACCCGACTCCACGACCATGATCAGGCCTTTGCTCGCTCGGGCGAGCGCCACGGCGTCGGACACGGCGAGCATCGGGGGCGCATCGACGATGACCATGTCGAAGCTGCGCGCGAGCTCGGCGACCATCGAGCGCAGACGCAGGCTCTCGACAAGCCGGCCGGGGTTTGAGGGCAGGGGACCGGTAGTCAACACCGAGAAGTTCGCCACCGGCGTTGCTTGCAGCGCATCGTTCAGCGCGGTCGTTCCTGCCAGCACGTCACAAACGCCGACCCGGTTGGTCAGCATCGAGAATGCTTTATGCTGGGTCGGACGCCGAAGGTCACAGTCCACCACCACCACGCGTTTTCCGTCCGCGGCGAGCACGATCGCGAGGTTGGTGCAGAAGGTGCTCTTTCCTTCGCTCGGCGCACACGATGTGACCGTCAGGATGTTTATGGCTTGATCGACGCCGGCAAACGCGATGCCCGAGCGGATGGCGCGGTAGCTCTCGCTCAGCGGGTCGGTGGGCGGTACCGAGTCGATGAAGCGACCGGTCTTCAGCTTGTAGCGCGGGATGAAGCCGAGCACGGGCACGTGCCACACGATGCGGACGTCGTCTTGGGTGCGCACCGAGTCGTCGACGTATTCGAGCAGGAACACCAACGCGGCACCTGCGCAAACGCCGACAAAAGCGCCGAGGATGGTGAAGACCAGCAGCTTCGGCGAGTCGGGCTTGTCAGCCATCTTGGATGCTTCGACGAGCTTCATGTCCGAGACGGTCATCGCTTCGGCCACGGCGATCTGGTACTGCTGCTCGAGCAGCGACTCGTAGACCGACTGGGTCGCGGACACCGCAAGCTGGAGCTTGGCGAGCTTCCTCATTTTTTCAGGGAGCGCGGCGCCGTCTTGCACCGTGGTTCCGAGGGTGTCGATCAGCTCGTTCTTGCGCTGGGTGAGACCCGCAAGCTGCACCTGAAGGTTCTCCATGGCGGGATCCAGCTCGTGGGACTCCCGCTGCGCGGCTTCGATCTCCTTCAGCACCGCCTGAATCTGCTTGTCCAGCGCGATGACGTCGGGATGAATCTCGGTCTTGTCCAGCGCAGCGGTGCTCCGCCCCAAGCGAAGATCGGTCAGCTTGTCGCGGAGCGACTTCAGCGTGCTGTTCGACGCCGTGGACGAGGGCGCGACGAGGTCGGGCGTCTCGCGCAGGTTTTGCTCGCCGCGCTCGCGGAGCTGGGCGGCGACATCGCGGATCTCCGCGTTGGTCGAGTTCAGTTCGCCGATGAGCGTGTTCACCCGGGCGACTGCGCCCTTGGTCTCGCTGTCCAGTTCGATCACCGACTCGGCGATTTGCCCCGAGGCGAGGTTCGCTAAGTCGCTGTCAAACTGAGCCGAGAGCTCGTCCAACTGCCCCTTTACGAAGGTGAGCGCCTCTTTCGTGTCGGCTTTGGCAGAGTCCACCGACAGCTTCAAGAACACTTCGACGGTGGTGTCGGCCACCAGCGAAGCGAGCTCCGGCGTGTTGGCCTCGCCGCTCACGACGAGGATGTCGGTGCCTTGTGCCTGCTCGATGCTCATCACCGGCATGGCGAGGATCGATCCGTCGATGCCTGGGGCGAGCAGCTTTTCGGGCGAGATCAGCTTGCCGTACATGTCCCGCAGCTGCAGCCGCCACACCACCTCTTCGAGCACAGGGCGCATCTGCGCCAGCGCCATCTTCGTCTCCATGTCGTCGCTGGAGCCGTTCAGCGCGGAGGCCATCTCGCCCAGATCAAGGTCTCCCAGGATCGAGAGCGAGGTCGACGACGTCGAGACGCTGATTTTGGCCGCCGAGACGTAGTGCTTGGGGAGCACCAACGCGAGCAGCGCCGTGCCCACAGTAAAAAACACGACGGCTTGAAGGAAGATCCATTTCCGCCGAAGCAGAGCGTTCCAGACTTTGAGGAGTTCCATAGGCCTTCGACCCCTTCGTACCCGGGGAAGCCGGCATGAAGGGCCGACCGTATAGCCGTGACGGAGCCCCCTTGCCAAGCACCTAGATGTTTTCTGACCGGCATCTCCCGTTGACGGAACGGGTAGAACCCGGCTACCTGCCGGCACCATGCGCTTTCCTTGTTTTACACGCTCTTTCGCTCCCCCGGCGTTGCTTCGGTTCGCGGCGCTCGGAGCGTTCTTGTTCGCGGTGCTCCCCGCCTCAGGGTGCGCTCCGAAGAACCGCCCCGAGAACGTCGCTGAGGCCGATGTGGACATCGCGCTGCCTCCGTCGGGGGGGTTCACCTTCGGCGCGGGAGACTCGCTGAAGGTCACCGTGTGGCGACACGAGGATCTGACGATGGAGCTGACGGTAGCGCCCGACGGGGCGATCAGCTTTCCGCTCGTTGGTCGCCTGCAGATCGCGGGTATGACCTATGACGAGGTGGTCAAGGTCATGCAGGAAGGCATCGGCAAGTACTACGTTGACGCGCAGGTGGCGGTGAACATCACCGCCGTCACCAACCAGAAGGTGCTCGTCCTCGGAGAGGTCCCGAATCCGATGGTGATGCAGATCACCAACGATCTGTCGATCCTCGAGGCGATCGTGCGCGCGGGCGGCATCAGCCAGGACGCGCACACCAGCAACGTGCTGTTGATTCGCGGCGGGCTCGAGAAGCCCAAGCTCTACACGGTGAACGTAGACGCCATCTTTCGAGAGGGCGACCTCGAGCAGATGGTCTATCTGCAGCGGGGGGACATCGTGGTGGTCCCTCCCAAAACCATCACCAATGTGCAGCGTTTCTTTCAGCGTATAAGCTCGATTATTGGGCCTGCTGTGAGCGGGTCGACGATCTATCGTAATGTGCTCTACGGCAAGTCGGTGGGGGGCGGGAACTAGCGCGCCATGAGTCGTGGGATCGGCCTAAGTCTCGCATTTCTCGATGCGTGCTGCGTGCTCCTCGGCCTCGCGTCGGGATGGGTGGCGTGGCTGTGGCTGGCGCCAAACCTGCAGCGCCTTGTTCAGGTGAAGCTGTGGGAGCTGCTGCTCCCGAACCCATGGATGCCGTCCGGGATGGTCTGCATCCTGGTCTGGCTGTTCGCGCTTCGACAGCTCGGACTGCACGATCCGGGCCGCATGGGGTCCAGCGTCAACATCATCTCCGGGGTGAGCCGCTCTGCGTTGGCGATGGCGGTGTTCACCATTTTCGCGAACTTCTTGTTCGCGGAGCACGTGTATCCGAAAGGGCTCGTCGTACCGTTTCTGCTATTTTCCTGGCTCTGGCTCGCGGTCGCTCGGCTGCTGACCTTTCGCCTGTTGCTGCGGCTGGAGACCCCGCCTACGGCTGCACGGGCGCTGATCGTCGGCATCGGCGAGGACGGCGCTGCGATGTCCGAGCACCTGCGACGGCACGCGCGCCATGTGTGCACGGTGGCCGGTTTTCTGCGCACGGCGGCGTCGGGAGAGGCTGCGGTGCCTGCGGACCAGATCCTCGGCTCGATCGACGATCTGGCCGCGCTGGTCAACGCCAAAGACATTGGCCTCGTGATCCTCGCCACCCGACAAATCGCGAGGCCGGATGCGTTGAAGTTGGCGGTGCAGGCGGACGGCATGGGGCTGCGGGTGCTGCAAGCGCCCTATTCGTGGGGCGCGGTGAGCCCGCGCGTCGGGTTCGCGCGGATTGGGGACCTCGATCTCATCGATCTCGTGGGTATTCGTTACCCGACGCTCGGCGCGCAGGTGAAGCGGGTGTTTGACCTGCTCGCCGTCCTGCTTGGGGGGGCGCTGATTCTGGCCCCGGTGCTTCTGGTCTGCCTCGCGATCAAGCTGCAAGATGGTGGACCGGTGTTCTACGTCGGGAAGCGGGTCGGGAAGGGCGGTCGAACCTTTGGGTTCTACAAGTTTCGATCGATGGTGGTGAACGCGGAGGAGCTCAAAGACGGGCTGCGCGGCCAGAACGAGGCCGACGGGCGCCTGTTCAAGATCGCAGCCGATCCTCGCATCACTCGTTTTGGTAGGTTCATCCGGAAGTACAGCATCGATGAACTGCCGCAGCTGCTCAACGTGCTTCGGGGAGACATGAACCTCGTCGGGCCGCGCGCATTGCCGGCGGAGGACCTCATCGGCATCGAGCACGATCCGGAGCTGCGGTACTGGTTTGACCAGCGGTCTAAGGTAGTACCTGGAATAACCGGGCTTTGGCAGGTGTCCGGCAGGTCAAACCTCGGGTTTGTGGACATGGTGCGGCTCGACATCGCGTACATCCAGAACTGGTCGTTGTGGCTGGATCTCCAGATCCTCGTGAAGACGGTGCCGGCGGTGCTCCGGGGGCGCGGGGCGTCGTAGTCGTTGATCCGGTGTTGGCACCCCTGATTCTTCCAATTTTCCCCCTTGCCGTGTCAACAGACAACGGATACTTCATGGGGCGGTCATTCATGCCTGTACTCACACGCTTTTTCGCGTTCACCCTGCTGCCGGCCGGCGCGATCGTAGCGCTTTGCTACTTCGCGGTTTTTGGAAGCAGCGGGTGGTTGCACGCGCAGCGCATTGAGGCAGAGCTAAGCGCTGCCAATCGGCATCGTGACGAGATCGACGCCGACGTAGCGCGCCTGCAACGTGAAGTGGACCAGCTGCGCAACGATGAGGCGACCCTACGTCGCGCGGCTGCGGAGGATCTCCTGCTTGTCCCTAAAGGCAGCACCGTGTACCGGTTCGCGGATCCTAACTCCGCGCTGGCGGTAGCGAACGGGTCTGGCGCCGGCTCTCTCTTCTGAGGGTTCAGCCGTCAGGGTTCGGTGCGCTGCGTTAGCCTCGCGATGTCATTCTTGGAGTAGTCATGAGAATCGGTGTGATCGGCGGAAGCGGCCTGTACGAGATGGACGGCCTCGAGAACGTTCGTGAAGAGCGCGTGTCCACGCCCTACGGTGAGCCTTCGGACAACCTGATCATCGGCACCTACGGTGGGGTGGAGCTCGTGTTCCTCCCGCGTCATGGGCGTGGCCACCGGTTCAACCCCTCCGAGGTCAACTATCGCGCCAATATCTTCGCGTTGAAGCAGGTCGGTGTGGAGTGGATCGTCTCCGTGAGCGCTGTCGGCTCCCTGCGCGGGGACATCGCTCCTGGGCACATCGTCGTCGTCGATCAGTTCATCGACAAGACCTTCAAGCGTCAGAACACCTTCTTCGAGAAGGGCCTTGTGGCGCACGTGGCGTTTGGGGACCCGGTCTGCGGCGTCCTCCGTGGCTTCTTGTTGCAGGCAGCCCGCGAGGCTGGCGCGAAGGTTCATGACGGCGGTACGTACGTTTGTATGGAAGGACCTGCGTTCTCTACGCGCGCCGAGTCCAATTTGCATCGCTCCTGGGGCGCGAGCGTCATCGGCATGACCAACATGCCGGAGGCCAAGCTCGCCCGGGAAGCGGAGATGTCCTACGCCACCATCGCGATGGCGACGGACTACGACTGCTGGCACCCCGATCACGATGCGGTCACGGTCGATCAGGTGGTCGCGGTCCTGCACCAGAACGCTGCGCTGGCCAAGCAGGTGGTTCGGAACGTTGTTCCCCAGATCCTCGCTTACAATCAGCCTTCGCCCCAATCGAACGCGCTAGCCACGGCGATCCTCACCCAGCCGGGTGCGGTGACCGCAGAGACGCGCCGCGCGCTCGCCCCGTTGATTGGGAAGTACATGCCGGTGTAGTTCGAGGTGTTCATGCGTCATGCTCTGATCGGTTTGCTCTCGTATGTGGTCTTGGGTTCAGCGCTCGCTGGGCTTGTGGGCTGTGTATCGGTCAAAAACGCCGAGCGTGCCGCTGCGCAGACCGAGCTCGCGGCTGCGTACTACCGGGAGGGAAACCCCGAGGCTGCGATTGAGGCGCTGCGCAGGGCGGAGGAGCAGGATCCGCGCAACTGGCGTGCGGCCAACCTGCTCGCCGTTGCGTACCTCTCCAAAGGTCTCCCTGAGGAAGCCGAGGCCGAGTTCAAGCGGGCGCTTCGGATCAAGCCGGACGAGGCGGAGATCCTCGTCAATTATGGCGCCATGAAGCTCCGCCGGGGAGACAACACCGCGGCGATCGCGCTGTTCACCCGCGCGATGGGGGATCTTGAGTACCGGAATGTGGCGTTGGTCCTTTCCAATCTCTCGCTCGCCTACGTGGAGAACGGCGACTACGCGAAGGCCGTGGAGAGCGCGCGGGAGGCGACGCGTCGCGCGCCTACGCTCTGTCAGGGCTGGTTTCACCTCGGCCTCGCGGAAGAAAAGCTGGGACATCCCGACAATGCGGTCGCCGCCTACGATGGCTTGAAGGCGAACTGCCCGGCCGACGCGCAAGGCGCCGATGTGCGGGTGGCGTGCCTGCAAGCCAAGGGAGACGCCCCCGAGCTTGGCCGGGACGCGCTGCGGCAGCTGGTGGAGAAGATGCGCGGTACGCCGCTTGGTGATCAGGCCCGGGCCTGCCTGACGGGCTCATGAGCACTCAAGGTCAACAGCTCCGTGCTGCCCGGGAAGCCAAGGGCTGGACCCTCGCTGAGGTCAGCGCGCGCACGCGCATCAACCCGCGCTACCTCGAAGCGCTTGAGAAGGATGACTTGACGGCGTTCCCGTCCGGGCCATTCCTGCTTGGATTTACCAAAAAGTACAGAGTGCTGCTCGATCTTCCTGAGGTCGCGCCCGCGGGCACGCGCGTCGTCGCCCCTGCGGAAGAGGAGGACGGATCCCCAGTTTTGACCGTGACCAGCCCGGCGCATCCCTCCTCGGCTTCCCGCAGGCGTGCGTACCAAACCGCGGCGGTAGGCGGGGCATCGGCGCTCGTATTGCTGGCGCTGATCAAGCTTTTTGGGGCGGCGGCGCCAACGGAGACCGCGGCGGTTGGAGAGCCCACCGACCTCTCCGTGAAGGTGGACGTCGAAGAGGCGATTCGCTTGCGGGTATTTGTGGACGGTGAGATGCGGTTCGCTGAGGCGTTGAAGCCCGGTAAGGGCATGACGTTCGGCGGTCGCGACAAGGTCAGCATCGAGTTGGAGACCCTCGATGGTCTGGAGCTCCAGTTTCAGGGCAAACCCCTGAAGCCACTGGGCCACCAGTCACGGCCCCGTCGGCTGGTGTTCATCGACGACGGCGAGTAGCGCCACGTGGCTGCCCGTCGAACAACGGAGACGGTCGACGCGATCGTCGTCGGGCGCCTCGATCAGGGCGAGGACGACCGCATCTACTATTTGCTCACCGCCGAGCGTGGTCGCGTGTCTGCGTGGGGCAATCGAGCGCGCCGCGCGAAAAGCCCCTTCGCGGGTTTAGATCTTGGCGTGCGCGCACGGGTGGGGCTGCGTTCGGGGTCCTCCGACTTGTATACGCTGGTCGGGGCCGAGGTGCTGGAGAGCCGGATCGGCTTGCGGGCACGTTTGGAGCGGCTCGGGCCGGCTGCGATCGCGTGCGAGGTCGCCGGTGCGCTCGCCACAACCGTCCCCGATACGCGGTTGTTTGGATGCTTGGAGACTGCGCTTTTGCTGTTGGACCAGCACCCCGAAGACCCTTCGGATGGCTTCCTCGCGGCGCTGCTGGCGAAGCTGCTGACCTTCGGAGGGCTGGCGCCTGCGCTGGAGCGTTGTCCTGCGTGTGGGGAGGCGCCGGCGCTCCCGATGGCGTGGGTCCCCCAAGGAGGCGGGGCGTTCCATGTGGACCACGTCCCGCCGGACGTCGCGGGCTCGCCTCGAATCCCCTTGGAAGACCTTGCACAGTTGGCTCAGCTACGTCGCTTGCCGCTGCTGCAGGCCTACGGGGAGCGCGCCGCAGTGGCGCCCATGCTCGCGCTGGTCGAGGCGCATCTGGGTCAGGGGCTGCGCGCACGCGTGTGGCTGCAGGGTTAGCGAGGGGGGTGATGATGGGTTTGCTTTTTGGATGTGCGCCGATGGGCCGAGGATTCCTCCTCGGCGTAGTCCTCGCGGCCGGCTGCACCACCCCGCCGGTGGAGGACGGGCTTGTCACCTGGTCTGGCTACGTCTACAGCTCGCCGCAGGCCGACGCGCTCTACTCGCGGTTCGCCGAAGGCGCGACGGGGGACGAGACCGTGGAGTTCGTCCCGGACGCTGGGGCAGAAGGGTCCGCAGCGGAGACGGTCGTCGCGACTGAGCCCTACGAGGACTACGCCGGGTACTGGAGCGTCGACTTGCCCCCTTCAACGCGGTTTACCGTGCGCTTGTCCACCAGCCCGGCGGCGGTTTGGCGCTTCGCGTCGCCCGACCGGGATGCGTCGTGGTTTGCGGGAGCGTTGTTTGGGGCGGAGGCCGAGGGCGTAGACGCGCTGCTGACGCTGCTGGGCGATTCGGTGCGCGCCCCTGCGGACAGCGGCATGGTCACGGTGATCGGTGCGCCTTGGACGGGCGACGACGAGGCGCCGTGGGCCTGCGAGGATGTCCGGGTCGCCGGCATCGTCCCTTCGTGCTTCCGCGTGGACGACGAAGGCGTGGTCACTGCGGTGGTGGATGGGCCGCTGAGCTACTTCGTCGCGACGTCGATCCCTGCGGGGGATGTACGCGTCGAGAGCGGCCTCGGGGCCGAAGAGACCTACCCGCTCCTCGCGGGGGAGGTCGGAATGGCATACTGGTTCAATGGGAGCGCACAATGACGGATACGCACGGTTCTATGGGCCTCGGTGGGGTGTGGGCGAGCGGACTCACGGCGATGCTGTTGGTCTCGGGCTGCATGCCGGCTTCCGAGGTGCAGATGTCGGGCACGGTGTTCGACTCCCCCGGGGGGATCGGCGGCGTGGTGGGCGGCGCGATGGTGCAGACCCTCGACGGCGACGGCGTGACCGTTGCTGAGGCGACCACCGATGAGAGTGGCTTCTTCACGGCCGCTGTTCCAGCCGGGGACGCTTTCTTTGTGCAGGTTCAAGGACCGGATGGGGGCGGGTACGTCCCGACGGCGTTCTCCGGCAACGCCGGGTTGTTCGACTTCGACGCGGGGACTGGATTTCCATGGGTGGCCTCGGCGGACTGGACGGACGCGCTGCGCGCGGATTGGGCGGGCTGTCCGGGAGCGGAGACCGTCGGGGAGGCCGGCAGCGGCGTAGCGGTGGTCGGTGAGGTGCGAAAGTGGATGAACGTCTCTGACGTGGACGCGATGCCGGTTGAAGACGACGCCAACATCGTGATTACCCCGGCACAAGGCGCCGAGATCACTGCCTGCTACCATGACGACTCCGGCGTGTATGATCCGGAAGCCACCGGCACGGGCACCGATGGCCTGTACGCCGCCTTCGGTGTGGACGCAGGCGGGCTCGTAGCCAGCGTCGAGTACGACAACGGCGACGACACGCGCCATGTGGCGATCTACCAATACCTCGCCGAAGATGGGGGGATGGTGCCGATCTACCCCACGTTCGTTTACCAAGAATAAAGCCGCACTGGCCTGCTAATCTCTCGCAATTTGCGGCTCGCCTTGAGCCGACGGAGGCCCGCATGGGTCAGATGATCACCAAGCCCGACGCGAACCCGGTGCTCCTCGCCGCAGCAAACTTTATCTTCGGCGGGCTCGGCTATTTCCTGATCGGGCAGCAGAAGAAAGCGGCGATCGCGGTAGGAATCACGACCGTCTCGATGTGCGCGTGCGGCCTCGGCACGCTCGCCGCCTGCGTTTTTGTGTACGACGCTTACCTTTTGGCTGGCAAGCTGCAGAGCGGGCAGGCCATCGGGGAGAACGAAAACGGACTCCCATTCCTCGACGCCATCTTCAAGGATTGACGTCGGGTCGGCGGTAGCGCGATAAACCGGCCGCATGGCCGCCATCGCGCAATTTGACGAACCCTACGCCCGCCTCCTGAGGGGTTTCGTAGACCTTGGCGTGCCCGACGGCACGCGGTCCCGGAACGCTGCGGGCGACTTGTCTGTAGAGCAATTGCTCCGTCAAAGCGGGGGAATCCTACTGCGCTTTCCTGCCGCCGCGTCCTCGATGGATGACGGATGGGTGTACACCGTCAAGGTGCTCCCCGGGAAGGGGCAGCGCGTCGCCGTTCGCTGCGCAGAGACGCTGTTCCGCTACGTTTTTGACGGTGCGAACCTGCCATCGGACGACACCCTCGCCGGTACCATCCTCGCGACGGTGCAAGAGCAAAACCGGGTTTTTGGGGAGTGGGTGGATCAGGGCGGTGAGGTCAGCCGCGTGGAGAAGGCCGAACACCCCGATGATCCTGCCGATACGCTCCATCCTGACTTCCTGCGATGGCTCTCCAACCTGTACCGTCAGGGGCGCTCGCTGAGTGACGGGCCCGCTGCCGGCTGGTGGTCGTCGGCGCCTGCGGATCGGCGCGCGCTGGGCGCCGCGATCGGCGTCGGAGCGGGCGCGGAGCCGTTCTACCGCCTGGGGCCGGAGTCCGCGCAGGGGCTGGACGCCGCGCACCAACAGCACCTCGACCGGCTGCGCACCGCGGGCACGGTGACGTGGGTGGTCGCGGCGCTGATGATGTTGGCCGCGTGCTCTGGGCTGAGTTGGCACAGCTGGCAGACCTACACCCTCGGCGGCATCCGCTGGGAGACGGTGCTCGATGTGCTGAGCGGCGGAACTTCGATGCTGTGGCTGCTGCTCGGGCGGGAGCTGCGGGCCTCCAATCGTCGCTGGATCTTTCGGAAGAACGTCGCGGTAGGTCGGGTGGCGCTGATCGTGCTCGCGACCGCGGGGATGGTGCCTGCGCCGTGCTGTCTCGGTGGCTTGCCCGTCGCAGTGTGGGTGATCTACTTGCTCGTCGATCCGCGGTCGAAGCTGCTGTTGAAGGGCTGAAATCTGCTATCGCCGATCGTGCTTTCCCGTTACGCTGCTCCTTCGCTCCCCTGAGGTTCTCCATGCGCCTGAATTCTGCTTTGTTTGCTGGTCTGTCCGCTGCTACGTGCTCGTTGGTGTTGCCGGTCTCCGGGCTGCTGCTCGGTGGAATGGGCCTCGTTGGCTGCACCGGTACCTCCACGGACGACACCGCCACGACCGATTCGGACGCGGATACCGACGCCGACACCGATGCCGACGCGGACGCCGACACCGATCCGCCGGACGATGCCAGCATCACCGGAACTGTGGTGGCGTGGGATGGCCCGGTGGGCGCGGATGTCGAGGTGCAGGCGTGCGTCACCAGCTGCTTCAAGTCCCAAACCGACGCGTCGGGGAACTTCAGCTTCACCGGCCTCGGCGCGGGCGAGTACAAGCTCGATGTGGTGGGCGAGGGGGTCGAGGGCAAGGACTACGGCCGTATTCGTGTGCAGGCGATCGTCGAACAGAGCGCGGCTTGGGCGGCTCCAAGTCCGCTGTTCCTGCCGAAGATGACCGGTCCTACCTCGATCACCCAGTCGGGATCGTACACCTTTGACACCGTAGAATGGACGGTAGATCCTGCAATTCTGACCGTGCCTATCGGCTATGACGCGGGCATGTACTCGGTGGGCGTCGTCGGCGCGGACCACATCGGCGCGTTCTGGCCCGTGACCGCCGCCATCGCTGTCGCGTTCGGACCCTTGGGCACCGAGGTCGCCGGCACCTTTGACGTCACCGTCACCGACCCGACCGTGCCTGCCGGCAGCTATGACGTGTACGCGGTGGACTACCACGGCAACCTCGAAGGCGTAGTTGGCAAGGGCATCTCCGACGGTGCAACGGTCCACGCTTCGGTCACGCCGGCCCACTTGACCTGGCTGCTGTTCGTTCCGCAAACTTGAGCTCTCGGGGCGCCGCTGTGGATACATCGCCGACGGCAGCGGCCCTCTGTGCTCGACTTGAGGCCTTCACGGAGGCGCCGGGCACCAGCGATCTCTTCGACGCGTTGTCGGTCGAAGACGGCCGTCCAGAGGCGGTGGGGGCCGCGCTCAGGCGCTTTCCAAACCATCCGCTCGCTCCCGAAGTCGGCGCTTGGTTGGCCTCGATGGGCGTGGAGGTGCCTGAGCCGGATCCGGTCGCCGAGCTGCGTGCGCTGGGCATCGACGATGTGCGCCGTTGGTACGAGCGCCAGAACAAGGAGAGAACAAGGTTAGAACGCGCGTTGTCGGATTCGCAGACGGCGTTGTTTGCGGCGAGGCTCGGTGCGAACGCGTACGCGATGGTGTGCGTGCTGCTGTTCTTCGCCGCGGTGTTGGGATGGGCTGCTGCGTTTGGCGGCTGGAATTTCAAGCCCGAGGCCGCGCTGCCCGGGCCCGCAGACACCCCCAAGCCTACGTCCGATGCTGCAGAGTGATCGGTTAGCCTGCGTTTATGCCCCGATCGCAACGCCGTGCCCGCTACCTCGATGCCCTCGCGAACTCCGGCGAGAAAAACAAAGCTGCGAGCCTGGTTTTCGGGGTCCCACACGCGGCTCGTAACGCCGACAGCGAGTATCGCTATCGCCCGCACAGCGATCTTCATTACCTGACAGGATGGGAGGATCCCGAGGTCGCAGCTCTATTTCTTCCGGATAGCGACCATCCATTCGTGCTGTTCGTACAGCCCAAAGACCGTGAGCGGGAGACGTGGACCGGTCGTCGGGAGGGCGTGGAGGGCGCCCGGGAGCGCTTTGGAGCCGATCTGGCTTTTCCGTATTCGGAGCTGGCGATGCGGCTTCCGTTGCTGGTCGCGGGCTACTCGACGCTGCACTATGCCTACGGCGAGCAGCCGGATCACGACCGGCTGGTGTTCGGCGCGGTGAACAACGCGCGCGCCTCGCTGCGGAACGGCCTCTGCTTGCCGTGGAAGATCGAGCACAGTCGGGTGCTGCTTGGCGAGCTGCGGCTGCACAAGGACGACGCAGAGCTGGCGCTGCTGCGGCGCGCGGCGGAGATCACCGCCGAGGCGCACATCGCGGCGATGCGGACCGGCGTGCCGGGCGCTTTTGAATACGAGGTGGAAGCCGCGATTGACCATACTTTTCGCCGTCGCGGCGGCACCGGCGCGGGCTACACGACCATCGTCGGCGGCGGCGCGAACGCGTGCATCCTGCACTACATCCAGAACCGCGACAAGCTCGCTCCGGGCTCGCTCTGTCTCGTCGATGCCGGCGCTGAGGTCGACTATTACACCGCAGACGTGACCCGCACCTGGCCGGTGTCCGGCAGGTTCACCACATCTCAACGCGACGTCTACAACCTCGTCCTCGAGGCCCAACACGCGGCGATCGCCTGCGCGACGGCGGGAAGGCCCTACCGGGACATGCACGACGCAGCGGTGCGGGTGCTCACGGAAGGCATGGTAGAGCTTGGGCTCCTCGATGGGGATGTGGACGAGCTGATCGTCGAGGAGCGATATCGGAAGTATTACATGCACGGCACCGGCCATTGGCTGGGGCTCGACGTGCATGACCCCGGCGCCTACCACGTCGGGCTCTACTCGCGGCCGTTGGCCCCCGGGCAGGTCTTGACGGTGGAGCCGGGTCTCTACATCCCGCCAGATGACCAAGACGCGCCCGAGGCGCTGCGCGGCATTGGCGTGCGCATCGAAGATGACCTGCTGATCACCGCCGGATCGCCAGAGGTGCTGACCGCGGCGTGTCCCAAGACCATCGCTGAGGTGGAGGCCGCATGCGCTCGATAAACACCCGGCTTGGCGGTGCCTGTGCGCTCGCCGTCCTGCTCCCGGGGTGCCAGCCCGCGGTGCCCGAGCCCGGTCGCTCGCCTGCCGTGCCCGACTCGGCCGTAGACTCCGCGCCCGAGCCCTTGGATTCGGTGCCAAACGTGCCGGTCACCGCGTGTACGTTGGTCACCGTCTCGGCCTCGCCGCTTGGAAGCGCGGAAGATGCCGACGTCGCCGCGGTGTTTGCGACGGAGGGCGAGGCGCTCTCGTGGACCGTCGCGTGTGAGGAGGACAGCGCGGCGCAGGTGACGCCCGTCAATCTCCCCGCGGGAGCGGAATGGTCCGGTTCGACCTTGACGTGGACGCCGGGGCTCGACGCCGGCGGACAGTATGACGTGCATTTCCTCGCGGTGCGCGACGCGGCGAGCGTCGAGGCCACCGGTACGGTTTGGGTTGCGGACGCATGGAACAACACGGCGAATGTGCAGGTGGATCCCATGACGTACACCTACGAGCTGGGCGTGCCGGTGCTGCACCTCGAGGTTCCCCCCGACACCAACTACGACAGCGATGTCGCCAGCAGCCTCGTCTGGCTCGGACACCGCTACGCGATCGGCGTTCAGTACCGCGGCGCTTCGTCGGCCTACTACCCCAAGCACAGCTTTGTCCTCTCCTTCGACAAAGACGACAAGTTCGACGCTCCAGGGTGGACCAAGCGGAGAAACCTGAACATTACCAGTACCTTCGACGACAACACCTACATTCGTCAGAAGCTCTGCTACGACCTGTGGTCGTCGATGTCGGACACCCATCCCGTCTTCCAGACCGCCATGGCAGCGTTGTTCATCAACGGCGCCTATGAAGGCCTGCAGCTGATCACCGACCACATCGACGGGGAGTGGTGGGAGGACAACGGGGGCCGAGAGGACGCCAACCTGTACAAAGCGGTGGACCACTCCGCGAACTTTGCCCTTAGCTACAACGGAAGGCGAAAAAGCTCGCTGCATCAGGGCTACGAGAAGAAGGCGGGGGACGACGATTGGTCGGACCTCGACGACCTCGTCGGCTTCATGGCGCTCTCCGAGGATGCCACCTTCGAGAGCGAGCTCGACACGTGGATCTCCCGCGATGACTTCATGAACTGGTGGGCCTTTGTACGCTTTGTCGATGGTGCGGACTCTGCGGGTAAAAACAGCTACTTGTACCACGACCCCTTAGATTCTGCTGGGGTCTGGCGGTACACCCCGTGGGACTTCAACCACTCGCTCGGTCAGGATTGGCAGACCATCGACGTCGCAGCCAATGACCGCGAGGACTTCACCGGCAACAATCTGTTTTTTGAGCGAGCCTTCGCGAATCCGACGCTAGCCGCGCAGATGAACGCCCATTTGCGGGCTGCGCTGGATGGGCCGTGGTCCAAAGCCTTGTTGATCGCCACTTTTGATTCCAACGTCCGCAACATCGACGCCGCTTCCCGTCGCGACTGGGCCAAATGGGAGCCGCAGTTCGATAGCTACTGGGGTTGGACGGGTGACGTTCGTGACTACGACGGCGAGGTCGCCTACGTGCGCGAATTCCTCGCAGATCGCTGGGATTACATGGATCGCCAGACGCCCTGACCGCGTTTGACCGCGCAATCGAAACGGGCGCTCATTCCACCTGCGAGAGCGCAGCGATCAGGCCCTGCGGGTCGCGAAGATGGGGACGGTGACCGGCGGGGAGGGGCAGCGGGATCCCGCCCCACGCGCGAACCGCAGCCGCGTCCCAGGTCACAAAGCGGTCCTCGGTCCCCCACGCTACGACCGTACCGGGCGGCAACGGCGGGAGGCCCCAGCGGGCGATCGCCCGTAGCCGCGCCCCGATCACCGCAGGCGAGGGGAGCGCTGCTGGCCAGGCGTCGTCCGTGTCCTGCCGCCATTCGCTGGCTGCGCGGCGCGCGTACAGGCGACCGTAGAGCGACTCGGGCAGCAACGGCACAAGGCGACCGGTGATCCCGCACCGGCTCGCCGCCGACGGCGGTGTGGGGTGGGGCAGGGTTCCGATCAGCACGAGGCGGGCCCGAGTATAGCCGCCCGCCACGAGCGCGCGGGCCACAAGACCCCCGAAGCTCGCGCCGAGCAGCGTGTCCGCTGCGGCAATCTCGTCGCGTTGAGCCTTTAGAATCGCCTCGATGATCGCGTCGAAGCGATCGTGCGCTTTCGCGGGTAGCGCGATCGGCGTGGCCTCGGGGAGCAGCGCGCGCAGGCCCTCAAACTCCCGCTCGTCGCCGCGCAGTCCGGGCAACAGCATCGAGCGCCCGAGGATCACGGGCTGCTTACGCGGACGTACCCTGCGGTGCCGGGCCCGCCCGGCGCGCCAGCGTAGAGGTTTTCGTTGGCATAAAGCATCGAAAATCCAAGTTGGTCCTGTGCATTCGTGCCGTACTCCAGCACGGTGCACGCCGTGTTGGCGGTGCCGCTACACACCGACGTCGCGCCCTGTGCGTCCGTGCCCGCCATCGGCGAACCTACAAAAACTCGTCTCCCATCGGTCGCGAGCGCGCTTCCGAAGCGCCCAGTTCCCGACCAGCTCGCGCGCCACGCGAAGGTCTCGCCGTCGAGGATATCGACGCGATTCGCGGCCGGCGCCCCGACGATCCACTCCGTGGCGCCGTCACCGTCTACATCCGCGCTCACCAGCGCCCAGCCGGCTTCGTCTTGCGCGCCTTCGACGCGGGCGACGCGCGTCGCTCCGGCGATCAGCGAGGTGTCTCCAAACGCAAAGCCAGCGACGATCTCTCCGTCCCGAACCGCGAGGCTGTCCGGACAACCGCCGAGATCGAGCGCGTTGCCGTCGCTCCAAAGCGCCCCGCTGCGGGTGCGCGTCGCCCATCGGGCACCTTCGCCGACGAGGATGCCGCCAACCCCTTCGGCGCTCTCGAGACGTACAACCCCGACAGTGTCCTCTACGCGCCCGTCTCCGCCGACGAGCACGCCATCGGACGTGGCCAGCAGGGCTGTCCCCAGAAAAGGACCTCCAGCTCTGGAAAGCGCGTCCTCAAGGTACAAGCGCCCGCCGCCCGGGTCGAAGGGAGCGCCTACCCAAAGCTGGCCGTCCTTCCACGCCAGCGCCGCGCCGTAGCCCTCATCCGCCAGCCCACCGTATAGCGTCGCGTCGGGGCGACGGGCGTAGACGGTGCAATCGTCCGCTCCGTCGCAGTCCTGATCGATGCCGTCGCACGCGATCTCGCCTTCGGGGACGCACGCGTCGTCATGGCAGCCTTTGCAGCCGGACCCAAGCAGCAAAAGGCAGCCTGCGCCACGAACCCAAGCGCCCAGCGAGTCGGTCAGTAAAATACCGCGCCGCTACCGGGGTTGTCCCGACCGTCAATGCTCTCGAGCACCGCGATCGCCGCCTTCGCCGCCTGCGCGACGTGCTCTTCGGAGCCGCCGATGTAGAGGCGACCGAACGCGCCGAAGCTGACGATCTCGAGGATCTCGATGTCCGCTGCTTTCTCGGCTTCATTTGCCGCGATCAGCGCGTAGCCGGCAGGGTGGCACTCGAGGATGTAGAGGGTCTGGCCCTCATCGATGATGTTGCCGTGGCGCATCCGGTTGGTGATCTGCGCGTGGTATCCGTGAATGCCGGTGATGGTCTGCGAGCTGACGATGCGCGCGCGCAGACGATCTTGCGACTTCAGAGAAAGCGCGTCGAGGATCGCATCTCCCGCGGCGCGAACTTGGCCTTGGTCGGTGTGTTGGAGCTGCAAGCAGCCGAACTGGCGCTCGACGATCTGCATGCCCGGCGTGCAGGACGTCTGCTTCAGCGCGATGTCGGTGACGACGTTGACGTCCATGCCGGGAGCGACCTCAACCAACAACGCAGCCTGGCCGGTGAGCGGCATGTAGCCACGCGACACCGTGGCCAGAAACGCCGTGGTCTGGGGTTGCAGGATGTCGATGTAGGTGAAACAACGAAGGTCGATGGCCATGCGGCACTCTAACTGGAGAGTCCGCAGACGTCCTCTCGTGCGGCGCAGATGGGGCCAACTCCGCGTTTGGGAACACGCGTTCGACGGCCATAGACAGGCTGCGCAGAAGCAGGCTGCGGAGAAAACAGTTAGTCCCCGGGGCTTCCGTAGGCACCCCCTGTCCCTTCGCCGCCACACCCTCGTTGTCCTCGCGCTTAGCAGCGTTCTTCCTGGCTTGATCTCGGGGTGTCTGGAGTCCAGGCCGTTGCCCGACGTTGGGGATTGCGCGGTGTACCCCGATGGGGTGTACGAGTACGGACAGATCGGAATCGGTACCTGTCTCGCCGCGCCCGCCGACATTATTGCGCTTGATCAACCCGGTAAGTTTGCCATCGTCAACGCGAATGCGTGGGGCGATTACACGGGTGGTTCGGTGTCGGTCATTGACCTCGCGAACGTGGATGAGACCCTCGGGCGCCAGACGATGACCCAGATCGGGGCAATTGCGGTAGACCTTCCTACCTTCTCGGGCGCGGCCGCGATGACCGATGACCGCATCCTCGCGGTCACAAATCGTCTTTCCGAAGGGGCGCGCACCCGTGAGTCCACGGATGACGTGTGGTTCGTCGACCTCTCCGATGCCACCGCTCCCGCGTTGGCGGAAGGAGTCACCGAGCGCGGCTCCTCCATCGGCGTGGGCTACGATCCCAACGCCATCGCCTATGATCCCGCCACGCACGTCGGCTACGTCTTGGACCGCACGTCGCATCACGTCACGCTGTTGGACATGGCCGCCCGTCCGGTCGCGATCATCCCGCCCGGGGGAGAGGCCGCGATCGACGCCTACGCCTTCGATGACGCCGATGAATCGGGCTCCCGCGCGAGCTTCGCGGTGCTGGAGAACATCGAAGGCACCTCGCTCTCCCCGAGCGCCTGGGACTTGCAGTGGAGCCCTGGCACGATTCGGGCGTGGATCCCGGGGCGGGGCCGGCAGGCTGGGCTGGTCCGGCAGACGGGGAACGGCGAGGGGGCTTGGGAAGCGACTCCGGGCGATCCGGACGTCGCCGCTTCTGAGTTCGGCACGTTGAACGATCCGTTCTTCTACCTTGACGCCGATGGCGTGCCCCACATGCTCTACGTGGACGACACTTCGGGCGCGATCTCGGTCGCCGATGGGAACGCGTCGGAGCTGGGCAGCTGGGCTACGGCCGCGGCGTTGGTCCCGGTGGAGTCGAATGGCGCGGAGGCCGTGTTGGGCGGGCCGGCGATGGTCATCCAGGACGGCTTGTGGACGTTGTTCTACGACGCAGGCGACGGCGTGACGCAGTCCATTGTGCGCGCATCCTCCGAAGACGGCGCGAGCTACCGACGCGAGGGCGCGGTGGTCGCCATCGCCGGGGCCTCGGTCACCGATCCGTTCGTGCTTTTTGATGCCTCCATGGACCGTTACCGCATGTGGTTCACCGTCGACGACGGCGCAGACGGCTCGCCCGACGGGATCGGCGAGGCTTGGAGCGACGATCTGGAGACGTGGACGGTGAGCGATCAGCGATTTGCGCCGCCTTCAGGCGCGCAAAGCCCGGCTGTTACGTGGATCGCCGGGCGCTTCCACATGCTCTACACCGTCGACGGGCTCTCGCCCTACGTGGCCGAGGCCACGAGTGTAGACGGCACATCTTGGCAGGTTGAAGGCGAAGCATTCCGCTTCGCACCCGGCACCGGGGCCGCGCGCGTCGCGATTCAAGGGGCGTCTGAAGGTACCTTCACGCTCATCGGCGCGAACGACGAGGTGTTCGACATCGCGATCGCGCCGGGCGAGCAAGTGGATGATCCCATCGACGGGTGGTCGGTGCGCATCGCGGCTGGGCAGCGCGTCGATCCGGATGACGCCGGCGACTGGTCCGCTAACGGCGTCTCGCTGGACAGCTGGACGGGAGACGACGCCTGGTTCACGCTGACGGACGCGTCCGGCGTAGGCACCATCGGCCGCGGATCGTGGGTCGATGGGCAGTTGGTCCTCGAGAGCGAGCCGGTGCTGTACGTACCCGAAGGCCTCGACAGCATCTCGCACGCGGTGGTGTTCGAAGTGGGCGCGCAGCTCCGCATGTACTTCGCGGGCTCGGCCAACGGCCTCACCGGGGTCTACACCGCGACGAGCGACGACAACGGCGTCTCCTGGGCGCTTGGCGCTTCGCCGGTGCTGGTCCCGTCGAGCGATTGGGACAGCGTCGGTGTGGTGCCCGGCAGCGTGGTGGTCGCGGAGGACGGCACGATCCAGCTCTGGTACACCGGCACCGATGGCGGAAACCCGCGTATTGGTGTCGCGGAGAGCTCCGATGGGGTCGGCTTTACCCGTGTCGCCGGCGCGGAAGCCGCGTGGACGCTGAACGCGGGCGGGCCGGGCGACTGGAACGACTCCGGCGTCAAAGATCCGATGGCGCTCGTCGGCGATGACGGGGTGCTTCACCTTTGGTTTAGCGGCTTTGATGGCAATCAGTGGGCGCTTGGGTACGCGGAGGACGCAGACGGAGTCGGCGGCTCGGCGGATCTGATCGGCGCGGCTGGCGCGGATGGTGAGCCCCGCGCGGTCCTGACCGCCGCGTCCGGCAGCTTTGGCGTCAGCGACGTGCTCCGGCCGATCACCGTCCCGGATTCGGACGGCGAGGGCTGGACGCTGTGGTACACCGGCGAGGACCTCGGCGTTGGCCGCGTCGGCCGTGGCGTGCTTCGGGAGCCCGACCGCGCGTGGCGCGATTTGGCGATGCCGACGCGCTCGGACACGTGGGGCTTCGTCGCCCAACCTGCAGATGATGCCGACGCCATCGACCTCGACGTGACCGTAGAAGGCACGTCGGTGGCGCCGGTGCGCGGCTGTTCGGCCCTTGCGGTGGACGACGAGCGCGGGTTCATGTACGTGACCTGCAAGCTGCTCCCGGAGATCTTCGTCCTTGATATTCGGGATGACACGAACATCGCCACGGGGGGCGACTTCGTCGATCTGAACTACCTCGATGTCGAATCGGTAATTCTGGTCGAGACCTCGACGGGTAGCGCGTCGGGGCCGCGTTCTTCGCTGGTGGATCCGGTGCACGGATGGCTCTGGGTGATCACCGACGCGCCTTCGAGCTTGATGGCCTTTGACCTCAATGTTCTTGAGGATGATGCCGACATCGAGCTGGTGCGCGACAGCGCGGTGTCGATGCTCCCGCTCCCGCGCGGCAACGACCGGGATGAAGGCGTAAACACCCAAGCGGATGTCGGCCCCGGGCAGCTCCTGCTGCATCCGGACGGGCATCACATGTTCGTCACGAACTTCAACGACAATTCGGTCAGCTGCTACGATCTCGCGCTCGGCACCGCGGGGACGCTGGTCGCCGAGACGACCGAGGTCGGGGAGAACCCCTACGCGATCGCGCTCTCCGCGGACGGCACGCGCGGCCTCGTTGGCAACTACTCGGGCGAGGTGATCGGCACCGCCACGCATTCGACGGTGATGGTGCTCGACACCGATCCGGAGAGCGCCACCTTCATGAAGCCGATCACCTGGCTGGTGAACCTGTGATGATCCTCTCCCTTGCTTTGTCCTCGCTGGTGGGATGCTCTGATCCTACGGGCATCCTCCTGCACTTTGACGGGCCGATCGCCGCGGCGGTCATCCCAGGCGGGACGAGCGTCTTCGACGATCCGGTAGGCGTCGTCGCGAACCAGCGCTCGGGCTCGATTGTTCCGGTGGACTTGAAGTCCGGGCGATTGCTCACCTTGTCCGAGGCGGCCAGCTTCCTGCGCACACCGTCGCTGGCGACCGGCGTCGATCGACTGTTAGGCGACGTCGAAGTCAACGTCGCTGCGGATGGCTCAACGATGGTGTGGGCGACCGACACCGCGCACTCCAGCGTGGTGCGCATTCCTTGGTATAGCGTGGATGACGAGGGCCAACCGGTGCTCCAGCCCGCTGTTGCGGGCGGATCGGGCTTCAACGACGTCGACGGCAGCGGCGACGACGCCGCGCTTTTTGATGTCGGCGTTCGGGACGGCTTTACCACCACTGAGGATTGGTCGATCAGCTACGACGGCGCGCGCTGGTGGGTCGAAGGCACCGCCTCTGGGCCGCAGACCAAAGAGCCGGCGCCCGACGTCGCCTATTGGACCGATCACGGCGAGCTTGGCTTCACGCTGTCCGGGACGGCCACCGCGGGAGATCGCTTCGATATCCGGACCGACACCGGGCTGGTCGAGATCCCTACCGACGCGATCGTCGCCGACCTGCTGATCGCCGACGGCGTGGTGTACGGCAGCTACTCGGACGCGACCGGTAGCGGCTTGTGGGCATGGAATGCCGTCACCGGCGCGGCCTTGCCGGGCGTGCGGTTTGAGAGCGGGAGCGGCGCGGGTCGCATGGCATACGCCGATGTAGAGGGTGTGCCTACGTTGTTTGTGTCGGACACCCGGCTATCGCAGGTGCACCGGGTTTACCTCGATACGCTGGAAGTGGGCGTCCCTGTGCCGGCGGCGGCGGCGGTGTTGGACGTTGCGGTCAGCAGCGGCGTCGACGAAGCGGGCGTCTCGTTTTCGCACTTGTTCATCGCCCCGTTGGGATTGCTCCGGGTCGACGTGTACGACCTCTACGCCGATCTTCCGGTGGATCCGAACCCGATCACCCCAGAGGTCGAGGGGGTTTTCCTCGGATCGCCGGTGAGCGGCCTCGCGGCGAGCATCGGCAGCGTTTGGCAACAGCGCGAGACCACCTGGGGCGCACGTCCCCGCGTGCCTGCCGTCGCGGTATCGACCGGGGACGGCTATGTTTTCCAGCTGGATGGGTCCACCGGCTGCGCCGTGGTCGACCTGCGCGGTCCGCACGGCCCCAACCAGATTTGGGACACCACCGTCTCGTACGCCTCGCTCAACGATCTGGGCGCGACCTCGGATGTGTCGCTCTGGATTGACAGCTACTCCGGCGAACAAGCATCGTTCTCCACCTGTGGTGGCGTCACGGTCACCGAGACCTGGACGATCACCTTTGACTCGGGCAGCGCGACCTGGACGGTCGACGGGAGCCACTCGGGACCGCAGCAGGGGCGCGCCCAAAGCGACGTCCGTTACCTCAGCGACACCGGTGCGGTCAGCTTCCTCATCGTGTCCGGCGCGCGGCCTGCGACGGACGGGGATCAATTCTTGCTCTCGGTGGACGCGGGGTTGTTGACTGTGAAGGGCGTCGACACCAATCAGGACACCACGACCGACGCCGCGCTGGTGTTCCCGGGGCGGCCGGCGGCGTTTGAGTATTTTGCGGGGCCGACCGGCGGCGGCTGGGACGACACCGAGCGCCGCGAAGGCATGTTGCTCCCGCTCACCGACTCCGACGCTGCGGCGCGGATCGACCTCGACGCAGGGCGGTCCGAGGTGCGCTGGCAATGACCACCCCGACCCCGCCGCGGTTGGCCGCGACCATCGTGCTGCTCCGGGACAGCGACGCTGGGCCTGAGGTGTGGCTTCAGGAGCGCAGTCGTGCAGTAGGTTTTATGCCTTCGGCTTGGGTTTTTCCGGGCGGTCGAGTCGACCCGGAAGATGACGATGGCGGTGTCTCGCCGGACGATCGGGTGCCGCGTGCGTTTTGGACCGCGGGCATCCGTGAGCTTGCGGAGGAGGCCAACGTCACGCTGGCGATCGAGGAGCTGCGGCCCTACGCGCGGTGGATCACGCCCGCCGCCGAACCGCGCCGCTTTGACACGCTGTTCTTTGTGGCACGGGTGCCTGAGGGCATCGAGCCGCGCATCGACGGGGTGGAAGCCTCGCGTGGCGGGTGGTTCCTGATCCCAGACGCGCTTGCGCGCATTGAAGCCGGTACCTTGCCGGCCGCACCTCCGACGCTGCGTACGCTGTGGGAGCTGCGTGAGGCCCGGGCCGTGCAGGCGGTGTTGGACGCCCCGCGGCGCATCATCCCGTGCTGCCCCGCCTACCATATCGAGCCTGATGGCACGCACTTTGTGCTTTTGCCGGGCGATCCGGACCATCCGTCGCCGGACGCCGTGGAGCCGCCGCATCGCTACGCCTTTCATCAGGGCCGCTGGTGGGCTCGGGGCTGACGCCGACTAGTTCGGCATCGCTTCGTGAACGCCAATGGTGCGTTCGGTCGTGGAGCCGCTGGCGTCCATGACGGCGATGGTGTGCTTTCCCGGCGCCGGGGTCCACCACTGGCGCTCGTGGGGTTGCCCCCGCGCCAGCAGCGCGCCGTCGACGTACCAGACCAGCTCGCCCTCGCCCTCGGCCTCCAACGCGACCTCTTGTTGGTCGGGAGATAAGCCGGGGATCAGCACGATCTCCTCGGTGTCGCCTGGGGAGATGATGCGCGGCGCGCGTCCCGAGCCGGGCGTGCATCCCTCCGCCCACTCCGGCACGGCCGCCTCTGTGGTCAAGCGGTCGCTGAGGTAGCGGGCCACGTTCGAAGGCCACTGCACGAAGCTCGCCTCCGTGCCGGTCGGGGTGCCGGCGGGGCAGGATGGACCCACCCGTTTGTCATCCGCGACCCACGCGCGCACATGAAGCGCGCAGCGCGTGTGCGGAGCCCGCCCGGCGAGGGAGTAGATGCGGGCGTGCGGGCAGTCCGGCCCGGCGAGCTCGCCCGACAGCGCGCAGGCGTCGACCTGCTCGACCTCACTCGGGGCGTTGTCGCTGGTTTTTAGGCCGTCGTGCAGCGCTTCGAGGGTGTCGAACAGCAAGGGGGCGGCGCTCTCGCCGCCGACGAGCGCGGTCGCGGGCGTCTGATTGAAGTTGCCCAGCCAGACCACCACCGTGTAGCGCTCCCCGGATCCTACCGCCCACGCATCCCGGTTTCCAAAGCTTGTCCCTGTCTTCCAGTGGATTTGCAGGGGGACGTCCGCGAGGTTTGCCCGCGCCGGGAAGTCGGGCCGGTCCCGCAGTCTCAGCGTCTGGCGCGTCAACCAGGCGGCGCCCTCTGAGCAGAGCCGCGTCGGCGTACCCAGCCGCTCGTCGGTGTACACCGTCAACGGCCGGATGCGTCCATCTTCCGCGATCGCCGTGTACAGTTGGCCGAGCTCGAGCGGCGTGATCTCCACGCCGCCGACCACCGCCGAGAGCCCGTAGTGCCCCGGCGTGTCCGCGAGGTGACGTACGCCGTTGGCCCGCAGCGCTCCCAGAAACGGCTCTACGCCGAAGCGAGACAACAGGTTGACGAACGGGACGTTCAACGACCGCGACAGCGCCTCCTCCATGCGCACCATGCCGACCCAGCCGTGGTCGTAGTTTTCGGGGCTATAGGCTCCATAGTGGGCCGGCACGTCCGGCACGAGGCTCGCCGGTCGGGTCAGGCCTTTGTCGATCGCGAGGGCGTAGAGCACGGGCTTCAACGCCGAGCCCGGTGAGCGCGGCTCGTCAAAAGGCGCGATCTGCGAGCCAGGCCAGCTCCCGAGCCCGTCGAGGCCCGCGAGCGCGCGCACCCGGCCATTGGCGTGCTCGATGACGATGATCGTGCCGTTGTGGATGCCGCTGCTGTGCAGGCGGTCGGATGCGCCGCTGAGCACCCGATCGGCGACGCGCTGCACGCCCCGCTCCAAGGTGGAGTTTACGACGCGACGGTCGCTGGGGGCGCGCCGCCACAGGTAGGTCGCGGCGTGAGGAATGTCCCGAGGGACCTTGGTAAAGCTGGTGGGCGTAGGAGACCGGATCACGCCTTCGAGCGTCTCGGGCGCGGCGCTCCACAGGCGTGCGGCGATGGCGTTTCGCGCGCGGGTCAACACCGGCTCATGAGCGGGGGAGGGGAAACGGTCGTTCGGGTCTTGCGGGATCGCCAGCAGCGTAGCGATCTCCGCGGGGGACAACGCTTTTGCGGTGTGCCCGAACATCCACAGCGAAGCCGCCTCTACGCCCTGAATGTTGCGCCCGAAGGGGATCGACGCGACGTATTGCTGCAGGGTCGCTTGCTTCGATTGGCGGAGCTCGATCTGCGTGGCCCGAAGCGCGTCGATGGCCTTGCTGAGCAGCGTGCGGGAGCGGGGTTCGCTCATGCGCGCCACCTGCATGGTCAGCGTGCTGGCCCCGCTCACCACCGTGCCCCGGGTCGCATTTTGCGCAGCAGCCCGTACGACCGCGAGAGGATCGACGCCCGGATGCAGATAGAAGTGCTCGTCCTCGATCGCGATCAGCGCCGATAGGTAGCTGGGATCGACCTCGTCGAGGGGCACGGGTACGCGCCACTGCTCGTCGTCCGAGAGCGTCAGATACGCCGCCGAGCCGTCGGTGTATCGAATCTCGCTGGAGCCTTGCCGCGACAAGGCGTCCGGCAAGGGAACCAGCCACGCGCTCATCAGCAGCAGCGGCCAGAGCGCGTACGCGACGACAACGCTCCTTCCAACGGTGTTCGGGGTCGTGCTCACCGGCGCGCTACAACACGTTGCCCGCCCAAGGGCCTTCGACGATCACCGGTCCGCCCGGGCTGCGCGCCCAGAGGGTCGGGTTGTACATCGCCTCGGCGCTCACGTCCGGCAGGCGGAACGTGCCCGCGAAGGTGGCGCGCACCGCGTAGATCACGTGCACGGCGTCGGTCGCTGGCAGCGTGCCAAACAGCTCCACGCGGTCGTCGCGTACGTTCAGGTTGTCCGTGGCCCACAAGCTGTCCGGATCCGCCCACTCGGGCAGCGCGCCGCGACCCAGTCGGGGGTTCTCGATCTCCCAGGACGCCGGGATGCGGTCGGTGAGGGCGATGTTTTGCAGCTCGGCGTGCGTGGTGTTCTGCACGGTGATGTCAACGTAGAACAGCGTGCCCAGCGACAACGCCGCGGGATTGACGTCCGCTCCCGAGGCGTCCTTCCACTTGCGGGTGATCGTGATGCCCTCTCCGCCCCAAAGCTTCGGGCCGGAGATGCGGTTCCCGCGGGTGGTCACCACCGCGAACTGTCCAGCCTTGCCCTGGACGCTGACGCCGCTTGGGAGCAACGTGGGCCGCGCGAGCAGCCAGATCCCGCTGTTGGGCGCGGTGGGCTTTTGCACCGCGCCGCCGGCGGTGAGCGTCGCGCTGATGTCTTCGGCGGCGGTGCTCATCGACTTGGCCAGCCCGGTCAGGCCCCACGCCAGCTCCTGCGTGGTGTACGAGTCGCTGTTCGCCGCGCCGGTCAAGCCGGCGGCCACGGCGTTCGCGAGCGGCTGGCCCGCGGCGTCGGTGCCGAACAGATCGCGAAAGATCGCGAGCTGGAAGCCGCGCTCGCGGAGCCCAGACCAGAACGTCCAATCGTTCGCGCGCTTGGCGTTCAGCTTGGTGTTGGGGTGCTTCAGCGCGCTCTCGTAGCGGTGGTCGCCAGCAAGCCAGATCGCTGCTTGCAGCTCGTAGATCGTCTCGTCTCGGGTAGACGCGGGGACGAGCCTGTCCAGCAGCCGTTGGGCGGCGGCCATCTGAGGCTGACCGGCGCGTGCGAGCACGTAATGCACGTACGCCCGGTCATCGTCGCTGTTGTGGCTGCGATCCAGCTCTTGACCCAGCCAGCGGACGGCGTCATCGAGGTCTGCCTTCGGTACACTGTACCCGGCTTGGTGGGCGTCCAGCAGGAAGTGGACGGCGTAGGCGCTGCCCCACACCACCGGCTCCTGACCACCCGGCCAGTACGAGAACCCGCCCGACGGGGTCTGCATGCCGAGCACGCGATCGATCCCTGCTTGCACCATCGCTTCGATCTGCTGGCCGCGCACCGAGCTCGGTGCGGCCTTGCTGATCAGCTCCCGTGCGTACAGCAGCGGCCGCGCGCTCGAAGAGGTCTGCTCGATGCATCCGTAGGGGTAATGGATGAGGTGACGCAGATGCGCGAACGCCTGCGCGTAGGGGTTCGTGGTCACCCAAACCTGGGTCTGCTCGGTGCCGGGCTTCCATCCGGAGAGCGCGCTCTGCAGCGACGCGGGGGAGGAGCCCAGCGGGATGCGAACGGTCTCGGTGGCTTCGGGATCGGCGAGCTCGACGGGGACGTCGAAGTGGTCAGTGGAGACCTCTTTGCCGGCGGTCGCTTTGATGTCGACGCGAGCGGCGCCCGGGCCGGAGCGCCCGGCCAACTGGAACACCAGCGTGCCGGTTGCGTTGGCAGCCAGCTTGAGACGCCCGGTCTGAGCGCCACCAAGCGCGATCGCGGGGCTGCGGCCGCTGACGTCCACATACGCGAGGTCGGCTTCAGAGCTGGCTTCGGTCACGTTCATCTGCACCTGCACGTCTTGAGCGCTGCCGGTGAGGTTGGTGATCTGCACGGGCACCTGCGCGACGTCTCCTACGGTCAGGAAGCGCGGCAGCGTCGCCATCAGCGTCAACGGGTCACGAACCGCGACCTCGGCGCTGGCGTGGCCCATGCGCGAGCGGGTGGTCGCGACGCCCATCACGTGCAATGAGCCGCGGTAGCTCGGAACAGGCAGGGTAACCGTGACTTTTCCGCTGGTCGGCACCGGGATGACGCCGCTCCACAGCGCTACCGGGCGCACCATCTGCACGCGCTTGCCGGCGCCGGAGGCGTCGCCGCCGGTTCGACGTCCCGCGCCACCGGGCTGGGAGAGCAAGGTCCAACCTACGGTCTCGTAGCTGGTGACCCCGAGGGCACGGCGCGCGAAGATCGCGAGCGCCGGGTCGGGATCGGCGAACTTCGTCAACGAGAGGATGCCTTCGTCCACCGCGGCGATGGTGACGAAGCCGGGCTCCTGAAGCGGTCCGGTGTCGACCTGAACCGTGAGGTTGTTTTGAGGGCGAACCTCATTGGGTACCGTCAGCTTGAGCGGCAGCGTGAACTGCTTGGGCACGATGCGCAGGTTGGCGACGCCGAAGGCTCGGTCCGGCATAAACGCAGCCTGGGACTCCAGATGCGGATCCTTCACGAGCAACGCCGACACGTACACATTCGGCCGGAAGCTGTCTACGGGGAAGGTCCACGAGATCGGGCCTGCGGTCACGTCGACCCACTCGCTGCGAATCACCGAATCCGCCTCCACCGTCCACAATACGCGACCGGCATACGGCGCCTTCGTGTTCACGGTGACGTCCGCGTCGACGGACGCGCTCTCGGGGAGGTCGAGCACCAACGGCGTCGGCATCTGGGCGCGGGGCGTCTGGTCTACCGATGCATCCCAGTTTGCCCACCACCAACGCCGGGTCCCGCTGTCCAGCTTCAGCTCGGTGTTGGACTTTCCGAACTTCGCGACGACGATCCAGCCCGCCGCGTCCTCGTTGGGGGTCAGCTCGGCGTGGAACACGCCGTCGGTCGCGACCACGGCCATGCTGGCCTCTTTGGCGCGCCGCGGGGTGCGTCGGTACACGCTCTCATTGCTCTCATAGTCCCAGACCCAGCCGATCTCTTCTTCGAGGCGGAGCAGGGAGAGCTCCACCTTGGACGTGCCGGGGACCGGCTTGCCGTTCCAGTCTACGACCACGCCGTCCACGGTCATCGCATGGCCGACCTGGACCTTCTGGGGGCCGCGCAGGCCGACGTAAGCGCGCTCGGGGTGCACCGCGACCTTCGCCTCGGAGACCGTGGTGCGCCCGCTGTCGCCCTCAAAAACCGCGGCGCGCGCGACCAGCGTTCCCGGCCCGCTCAGCCCGCTTGCGCCGGCTGCGGTGGGGCAGGTGAGCTGCGCGTGGCCGGCTTCGTCCAGCGTGCCTTCCGCGGTGCCGAGGGTGATCGGCCGGGGCGCGGATTCGCCGTCGACGACGGTAGGTCCAAAGTGGTAGTCGGTCATGCCCTTGGCGGTGAACGCCCCCGGGGCGATTTGGCAGCCCAGCTCCACGCGAGAGCCTGCTGCGGCACCACCGAACAGCCAGTCGCCTTGCACGTCCACCTTGGCGACGTCGGTCGCGAGCGCGTTGTCGGCCGTGGGCGTCGCGGTCACGCGAAGGCGCTCAGGCACGAACTCTTCGACATTGAAGCCTACAGTTCCAGCGACCTTGCCGCCGATCTCCGCAGCGACGCGGTAGGAGCCGGTGGTCGCCCAGTCTCCGAACGCGATGTCCCAGCTTGCGAGGCCGGCTTCGTTGGCGTCCACGACCTGCTTGCGGAGCTCTTTTCCGGTGGGGTCGTAGAGCCGAAGCGCCATCGGCAGCGCGGGCGACGGCGCGAGGTGATCGGCGCCGCGAACCAGCACGGCGAGATGCGCGGTGTCGCCGGGCCGGTACACGCCGCGCTCGGTCCACAGCGCGGCCCGGTACGGGGCTTCGACGCCGGTGTCGCCCGCGGTGTCCTGAGGAACTTGAAGCTTTAGATCACTGAATTTCAGGTAGGTGTAGTCTTTGCCGTTGCGCGCGATCAGCGCCATCGGTTCGGTGGGATCGACGCCGTCCGCGGGCAGCTCGACCACGCAGTGCCCGTCCCCGCCGGTGCTACACTTGCCGACCACCTGACCGCTGGGGCGCACCAAGGACACGTTCGCGCCGGACACCGCCTGGTTGGTGTGCACGTCGATGGTCCATACGTCCACGGAGGTCGCCCAGCCGTGCGTGGCATCTGCGCTGTTGACCTTCGCGACGAGGTGCATGTCGGTCAGCAGGATGCGGGAGACGGCTTGCGCGTTGGCGAACTGCGCCGGGGCGCGCCATCGGTGGCCGGTGTCGGATGCGTCGTCGTCGTCCTCCGCGGAGTTGGGATCCTCGGGCGCGGGGTCGACTTGCTGGAGCGCGATCTCGTACACGCCGCTGCTGGCGTCGGGCAACAGCGACCCCACGTCGATCCACGAGGTGGTGCGCTCGTCCATCGGCGCGGAGAGCGCGATGTCGGTGCACAGCTCGACGTTCGCGGTGCGCGCGTCGGCGGGTTCGGCGCCGCTCATCCAGAAGATCACGTTCTCTTCGGGCACGTGCCGAACGGTCAGCCGCACCGCCGGCAGGTTGGTGTGCTGCACCGCCAGCGAGGTCCACGCCGAGTGCGGGAGGTACCGACCCTGGCTCGCAAAGTCGATACGCGGCGCGCGATGCGGCACATCGAGGGTTTTGTCGACGGCGGTGTTGAACACGCCTCCGTCCAGCGTGCGCGCCCCGGGATCGATGCGCAGGGTGAGCTGTCCGAAGGGGAACGCGCCAAACACCCGGAAGCCGGTGTCCGACGCCGAGACGCTGATCGGGGTGTCTTTTCCGTCGACGGAGACGTGCACCTGATGGGCGATGCTGGCTTCGTCCAACGCGCATCGGGTGGAGATGCGGTATTCCTCGTAGGTCTCCCGGTCCCAGAACCAACGTTTTTCGGTGACCGCCTCGTCGTCGCAGTAGACATCGACGTAAAACCCGTTCATGCCCTCGCGCATCTTGACGGCGGCGAGGCTGACCACGGGCCCCGGCTCGGCGAGGACTACGCGCACGGTCTTGGCCGGCGCCGTCGGGGCGTTGCCGGTGGTGTCGTTCGAGAGCGCGACGCCTTCGCTCAGCGTCAGGTCCAGGTCGTCTCCCTCGGACAAGCCGAGCTCGGGGCCCGAGAGCACGAGGTTTACGACGTTGGCGGTGTCCCCCGCTTCAACGACGGGCCGCAGCACGCGCTTGCTGCTGCGGAGGTCGATGTGCTGCGCCACGTCTTGGGCGTCTACTGGGCCTGAGAACGCCACGGAGATGGTCGCGCTGCTCTTCTTGGCGTCCCACCCGGTCACCGCCGCGCGCAGCAGGGCGAACGCGGGCGTAGTGAATTCGGCGTTGCGCTCTTTCCAATCCTTCATCCATGCAAAGGACTCAGCGCCTCCGATCTTGGCAAGGCGCACCTTGTAGGTGGTGTCGGGGCGGAGCGGCTCGGAGGGCGTGAACACCACCGAGGTGCGATCCTCCACGGACAGCGTGCCAGCGACGGGAGGATCAAGCACGATCTCGGTGCCTTCGGGCGGGGGCTTCCCGACGCTGCCGGCCTTGAAGATCGGGAGGTTCGCATGAAACGCGAGGCTGGCGGGGAGCGCGCCGTCGGGCCCGCGGGTGCGAAACGCGAACGCAAGTTCCTGAACGTCTGCGGGCATCGGCGCGTCGGGGGTCAGGACGTCGCTGATGGAGGAGGACGTGCCTCCGGAGCATCCAAGCAGCGCCACGCTGAGCGAGGCGGCGGTGAGCGAGGCGGCGGTGAGCGAGTACATCAACGAACGAACGGAGAGAGACATCAGGACCTCGGAGGGGCGTCGGCTGGCAAAGCAAAAGGCGCGCCGGAAATTCAGGGAGCGGTGTAGGACCCGTCAAGGCGGTCGCGGTGCAGCCTTTGGCCTGGGTTTGCAGGTGTAGCGCCGGGCTTGGGACGACCCGGCTCGTGTGCGCAGCGCTGCGAGCTGCGGTTGATTCTACGATTGATTCTACGATTCATTGCGCAGCCCTGCGGGATTCGTAGACGTGGAGCGCGGGCAGCTCCAATGCAGTCAGAAATCCCCCTTTTCCTGCGCCGGTGTCCAGCGCGTACACGCATGGACCCGCCCACAGGTCGGTGGGGTCTTCCGGGGTGAAATTCGAGAGCTCAGGCGGAAGCATTCCGGTCGTCGTGTGGCCGACGACCATGGTTTTACCGCGGTAGTCGGTAAAAAACGCGCGCGTACGCAGCCAAAGGAGTGGGGTCGCGGGCTCGACCTCGCGGGGATGCAGCCAACGCTCCCCGTTCCACGGGACGCCGGCGTGCACGTAGATCGCGTGTTCGTCCTCGAACCAGAAGGGTAATGCGCGCATCCATGCCACGACCTCGGCGGGGTAGAACTGGCCCCGCGGGAGAAGCTCTGCCTCCGCGGCGGTTGGCAATTCGCCCCGCCGCGGCGCCGGGCCCCCTGCGTAGCTGCGCAGACAGGCGAGCGCGCCGTTTTGGGGCGGCTCGGTAAACCCGGCGAACCCCTCATCGATCGCCCTCAGCCAGGCGTCCTCGTGGTTTCCGCGCAGGGCGACGATGTGCGCGGCGCAGCGACTTGGCACCTCGATACGCACGAATTCAACCACGCCCGCCGAGTCCGGGCCACGGTCTACGTAGTCTCCCAAAAACACCACGGTGTCTTTCGCGTCCAACGGCGGGAGCATGCCCCAGAGGTCGCGTAGGGCTCGGATGTCGCCGTGGACGTCTCCGATCACAAAAGTGCGCCCTGCCATGGTCTTGTCCTCAGCGAGGGAGCGATAGCCCGGCGGCGAACCTACGCAAGCCCTTTGCGTACATTGTTCGGTGACTGGCGTGGTCTCCGCGGGGCGCGGGCGACGGCCGGGCTCCGAAGGGATTAGCCTTGGCCGATGTCGACCATCGACTCGGTTCCCCATCGTTTGGCCGCGCGTGCAGCCGCTACCCCGGATCTTCCTGCCTTTCACGAGAAGGTGGATGGCGCGTGGAGGGCCTCGTCGTGGAGCGCGTATGCGCTGCAGGTGCGTCGAGCCGCGCGCGGCCTGATCGCTGCGGGCTTCGCGCCGGGTCAGACCATCTGCATCCTCGGCTTCAATCGTCCGGAATGGGTGATCGCGGATCTTGCGGCGATGAGCGCCGGCGGGGCTCCAGCGGGCATCTACACCACGTGCTCCGCTTCGGAGATCCTCTACATTGTCAACCACGCCGAGGCGCCGGTGCTGGTGCTGGAGGATCAGGGACAATGGGACAAGATCGCGCCTCGACTCGGCGAGCTTCCGCTCTTGCGCCGTGTGGTGTTCATGCGCGGCTTTGTCGCGGATCATCCGCTCGCGATGAGCTGGGAGCAGCTCCTCGCCTCTGGAGATGCGATTCCGGACAGCGTGCTGGACGAGCGACTTGCCGCCTTGAAGGCGGATGAAGTCGCGACGCTCATCTACACCTCGGGGACCACCGGGCCGCCGAAGGGCGTGATGCTCTCGCAGCGCAGCTTGACCTGGACCGCCGACGCGGCGTTGAATCTTGTCCCGGTTCAACCCGGACAGTGCTCGCTTTCGTACCTGCCGTTGTCGCACATCGCCGAGCAGATGTTCTCGATGCACATCCCGATCTCTGCGGGGGGCGAGGTGTACTTTGCCGAGAGCCTCCCCAAGGTCCCGGACAACCTCAAGGAGGTCCAGCCCCACGTGATCTTCGCGGTGCCGCGCATCTGGGAGAAGTTTCACGCGGGCGTCAACGGCAAGCTCGGCGAAGCGAAGGGCGCGAAAGCGACGCTGCTGCGTTGGGCCCGCGGGGTCAGCACTGCGGTGCATACCGTGAAGAATCGTGGCGAGGAACCAGGCGTTCTGCTTGGCGTGCAGTACAAGATCGCTCAGAAGCTGGTGTACTCCAAGCTGCGCGAGGCGCTGGGGCTCGGGCGAGCCTACGTCTGCGTGAGCGGCGCCGCGCCGGTCGCGAAGGAGATCCTGGAGTTCTTCGCGAGCCTCGACATCCCGATCCGGGAGGTCTACGGCCAGAGCGAAGGCTCGGGCCCGACCACCTTCAACGCGATGGACCGCACGCGGTTTGGTTCCGTGGGGCCGGCTATTCCCGGCTGCGACGTGATGATCGCAGCGGACGGCGAGATCTGCTTGCGCGGCCCCAATGTGTTCCTCGGCTACTTCAAAGACCCAGCGGCGACCGCAGAGTGCTTGATCGACGGGTGGCTGCACTCCGGGGATCTCGGGGTGATGGACGCCGAAGGGTTCTTGACGATCACCGGTCGGAAAAAAGACATCCTGATCACAGCAGGCGGCAAGAACATCGCGCCAAAAAACATCGAAGCGGCGTTGAAGCAGATCCCGCTGGTCGGTGACGCTGTGCTGATTGGAGACCGTCGCAAGTTTTTGTCGGCGCTGCTCACCTTGGACCCGGATCAGCTCATCAAAGCGGCCGCCGCGGCCGGCACGACCGTGGAAGCGCTGCGCGCCTCACCACAGACGCGAGCCGCGATCCAGGCGGGCATCGACGCGATGAACACCGAGTTTGCCCAGGTTGAACAAGTCAAGCGCTTCACCGTGCTCTCTGATCCGTTCACCGTGGAGACCGGTGAGTTGACCCCGTCGTTGAAGATCAAACGCAGCGTCGTGAACGCGAAATTTGCGTCGGTGATCGACGCGATGTACGTCGAGTAAGCGACCGTGCTCCGCGTTTAGCCGATGCGAGCGGCATCGGGCGCGAGCGTGTACCAGTTGATGCCACCGCAGCTCGCGCACACGCCGTCAAACGTGCCTTCACGGTGCTTTTTACGCTCGTTTCGTGCGCGTGCGCCCTCCCAGAGCGCGCGAAAGGAGTGCTCAGCGAGCGAGCCGAGGTCCAGCTCGCTTTTCAAGTCGGCGCAGCACATCACGAGGTGGCCGTCCTGACGCACAACCGGGGTGTACCACAAGCCTGGGCAGGGTCCGCGCGTGGCGTGGGCGTCGTCGCGCTGCCAAGGTCGATCTTCCCATATGCTCACCGATAGGTGGTCTCCTGATCGCGCTTCAATGCCTGCGCTCTGCAGCGTGCGCCGGTAGAGGGCGTCCGATGCGGCTTGCCCGGCGGCTCCGCCACCGACCGAAAGCGGCTTGAACAGGATCTCGCCGTGGCCCGCTCCGCCCCCGGTGCACGCAAAAGTCTGCGTCCAGTAGTCCAGAAAGTCGCGTGCTTCGTGGGCATTTGAGGGCTGAACCACGAATTGCACCTGTACCCGTACGTGATCTGGGTTCGGGAGCGCCCGCCGTCGGGCGAGGAGGTGACGCACGTGGCGCCTCGCGCGGTCGAGCCCGTCCTTGCCTTTGGTCTGCCGGTAGGTGGCTTCCGTGACCGCGTCCAGCGTGAAAACGCAGGTGAGCGGCATCTCAGCGTCGACCTCTTGCAGCAGGCGATCCATGCGCTGCGGCGTGAGCAGGATGGCGTTCGAGTCGAAGCGCACGTAGCCCGCTCGACCGCGTAGAACGCGACTTGCTTCGCCGACCATCCACTCCATCTGCGGATGGAGCGATGGGTCGCCTAGCCACTGCAAGATCACGTGATCGAAGCGCAGATCATCGGTCACCAAGCCGTTCAGCACGCGACGGTAAAGGGCAGGGGAGAGGTACCCTTTGGGCACGCCGTGCACCGTTGGCCAGCGATCGGCGTGGGGAGCGCACATCGCGCAGGCGAGGTTGCAGTGGTCAGTGGGCTCGATTTGCAGCACACCGGCGTGAAGCGGAGTCATGGGCACGTCAAGTGCATTATACTGGTCGGTGTCACGTTCGCCCGGAGCCTTGATGTCGCGTGTTGTTGCCCTGCTGGGCGTTTTGGGACTATCTGCCTGTGGAAATCCCTGTCAGCAGGTTTGTCCGGCAATGGCCGATTATGCCCGGGAGTGCGGTCTGTCGGTTTCCGAAGGCGATATTCTCACCTGCAAGGCCCAGTACCAGGGTGGTGTATCTGATGAAACGCTCGATGTATGTCGGGAGTTCTCCGATCCCTCCAAGATGCGGGAGTGGTGGACCTGCGACGACGTCGCCGCGAACATGACAGGGGCTGAGTAGCCATGAACCAAGGTGAGCCGGCGCCTAACGGCGACGCTGGCAAAACACCTCCGTTTGCTCCTGAAGCATTCGGCAAGTACTACCTCATCGATCGCATCGCGATGGGTGGGATGGCGGAGATTTTTCGCGCCAAGAGCTTCGGCGTAGGCGGGTTTGAAAACCTGCTGGTCATCAAGCGCATCTTGAGCCACTTGTCGGTGAACGATCAATTTGTGCGCATGTTCATGGACGAGGCGAAGGTCTCGGCGGTGCTTCAGGCCGCGAACATTGTGCGCATCTACGATTTTGGAAAGATCCGCGAAAACTACTTCATCGCGATGGAGTGCGTCGAAGGCAAAGACGTCAAGCTCCTGCTGCGCAAGCTCGCCGAGCGCCGCAACCTGCTGCCGCGCGAATTTGCGGTCTACATCGCGATGGAAGCTGCAAAAGGCCTCGATTACGCCCACAAGCGCACCGCGATCTCCGGTCAGCCGCTGAACATCGTTCACCGGGATGTGAGCCCTTCCAACATCCTGGTCTCGTACACCGGTGAGGTCAAAGTCGCGGACTTTGGCATCGTGAAAGCGGCAAACTGCGCGGAAGACACCGACGCGGGCATGCTCAAGGGCAAGTTCGAGTACATGTCGCCCGAGCAGGCCAACGGCGCCGAGCTGGACCGTCGCTCGGATATTTTCGCTTTGGGCATCATCCTGCATGAGATGCTGACCGGCCGGCGCTTGTTCAAGACCGACTCGGAGCTCAAGACCCTCGAGCGCGTCAAGCGCGTTGACGTCGATCCGCCGAGCGCTTCGAACCCCGCAGTTCCTGCTCGCCTCGATGAGATCGTCATGCGCGCGCTCGCTCGCGAGCCGGACCAGCGCTACCAAGACGCCCGCGAGCTCCACGCCGACCTGCTGGACTTCTTGTACCCGGCCTCTCCCGATCTCACGCAGCAGTCGCTCGCGCACTTTATGCGGGGCTTGTTTGTCGATGAGATGGAGACCGAGCGCGCCCGCACCGAGAGCGGCTCTGCGCTCGCGCGGCAGATGCACGACAGCGCTTCGGACACCGACCTCGAGCCGGACTTCGATGGCGGGAGAACGCCCACGCAGGCTGCGCCGCTGCTTCCGGCCAAGCCGCCCAGCCGCGCTCCGATCATCATCGCGGTGGTCGTCGCGGTTGCGCTTGCGCTCGCGCTGATCGGGGTCGTGGGATGGAACGCGACGCGCGAGCCCGAGGTCCAGACGGTTCAAGTGACCAACGAGGTAAAGCCCACGACGGGTGCGATCGGCGTGACGCTTAGCCCCGCCGCGAGCGTGAGCCTCGACGGCCAGGTGGTCGGCTCGGGTGAGCTCGTGAACATCCGCGACCTCGCGCCCGGCGAGCATCTGCTTCGGGTGGAGGCTGCGGGCTTTGTTCCGCACGAAGAGCGCGTCAGCGTGGATGCCGGGGACAAAGTGCGCCTGCAAGTCACGCTGCAGCCGGTGAAGGCCGAGCCGGCGTCGAACGGCGCGCGTCCGAACACGCCGCCGACGCGCGTTGTCCCGAATCAACCTGAGCCGGTGGCTGCGCCGGTCGCAGCGCCGATCTCGGTGACCGTCGCGTTCAACTCCTCGCCCGCCGGAGCCGACGTGTTGGTCGATGGTCGCTCGGTCGGAAAGACCCCGATGAGCTGGGACGGCGGCTCCCCCGGCTCCCGATACGGCATCGAGTTTCGTCTAAGCGGCTATGACTCCGTCAAGTTCTCGGCGGGCTTGCCGGATGGCGGCGGTCGGGTGTCCTACGAGCGTACCCTGCCTGAAAAGGCGCAGGGCACCGGAAAAGTCAGCATCAACGTGGCGGGCGGCGGTTGGGGCGACATCTACATCGAAGGCAAGAAGATCGGCTCCACCCCCAAGTTCAACTACGAGATGCCGGTGGGGCGCTACAGCATTCGGGTCAAGAACGACGCGACCGGGCTTGACGTGACCCAGTCGGTGACCGTCAAGGCCGGTGAGACCCAGTCACTGGCGTTCACTGCGAAATAGCAGCTTCACGATGCGCTCCCTTGTCGACCTGCGACGGGACGCTCTGCTGTATGGCAGCCGATTGGCCAACCGCGGCTGGGCTCCTCCGGATTGGCTGACCGTCAACCTCACGCTGCGATGCAACCTCGCCTGTGTGATGTGCACCACGTGCTACGACTCGCCGGAGCTCTCGCGCGAGGAGGTGCTGGGGCTCATCGATCAAGCGAGCGCCTGGGGCGTGCGCGTGTTCAACCCTCTGGGGGGCGAGGCCTTTGTGCGAAAGGACCTCGAAGACATCCTCGAGCACGCCATCCAGCGGCAGATGTTCGTGACGCTGACCACGAACGCTACGCTGATCTCCGAGGTCCGCGCTGCGCGCGTCGCCCAGCTTCCTCCGGAGCAGCTGCACATCAACGTCAGCATCGACGGGCTCGAAGCGACGCATGACGCCGTGCGGGGCGCGGGAAATTTTCGGCGTGCGCTCGGCGGTTACCGAATGCTGCGGGTAGCTGACGTCGCGGCCGGTCAGCCTCGGAGGAAGATCCTCGCGAATGTGATCCTGCACCGAAAGAACCTGAGCGAGTTCCCCGAGCTGTTGGAGCGGTTGGCGGCCGAGGGCTTCAGCGGGGTTCAGGTGTTGAACCTGTTTCGGAATCCCGAGGACCCGACCGTCGCAGGAATGTGGTTTCTTCCTGAGGATTTACCAGCGTTGTCCCAGCTGGTCGCTCGGCTTGTCGACCACAGCCCGCTGCCGATCCTGACGCCCCGCGCCGACCTGCTCCGCATCCCTCGCTACTACGAATCGGACCTGACGCCCCTCGAAGCGCCGTGCTGGGCGGGCTGGAAGGAGCTCTACATCAACGCGGACGGCAGCGCGATCATGTGCGACGGCAAGCTGGACTTTCTGGCTGGCCAATTCGGCTCGGTGCGCGATCACACGCTGAAGGAGCTTTGGAGCTCCCCCGCGATTCGCGCTCGGCGCGCAGTGGTGAAGCAATGCGCGACTCCGTGCCTGCAAAATTGCTACCTGCGGCGCGAGGCCGACAGCGCGCCGGTGATCGCCAAAGGAGTGCTCCAACACGCAACTCAAGCGTTGCGGACTCGGTTTCCACCTCCGCCGGCGCCGTGGGCCGCGGCGCTGGGGCTCGAGCTCTGTGACGTGCCGCTCGTCCCAGGCCCGCGGCTGAAGCAGCTGCTTGGGGGCGCTGCATTCGAGGTGGTGCACGATATAGAGGCGTGGAATGGCCTGCGAGATCGCGGACAATTGTCTTTTGATCGAGGCTTCATGGGCGCCAACGTCCTAGAAGACCTGCTCGGCGAGCTACGCGCCAGCGGGCGGGGGATCGGCGTGTTGGTGCTGAGCGGGCGCGGCGACCCGCTGCTGCATCCCGAGCTGGATCGGGTTTGGGCGGCCTGCGCCGCTGCGGTGCGCGCTGGGTTGGTGGGCCGCGTGGAGGTCCGTTCGGATTTGCTGCGAGCGCTGCCGGATTTTGCGCGCGTCGTGGTGGAGCCGTCACCGGCTCCGTGGATCTCTTGGGACGGCTGGCTCGCCCGCGCCGGTGATTCCACGCTGCAGGCGCCGGTAGGCGACGTGCTCAAGCACGGGATCGCTGAGGTCTGGGGTCGCTTGGGTTAGTCGCCCTTCGTGCGTTGGCTGCTGCCCTATTTTCGACCTGCGATGCGTGAGCTGCTGCTCGTAGAGGGCTTGCTGCTGGCCGGGGCCTCCGCTTCCCTTGGCGCATCCTGGGCGATGGGCCGCGCCATCGATCGCGCCGCTGCGCCCGGCGCTCCGTTCTCTTGGGTGTGGATCGGCGCGCTGAGCTACGCGGCGCTGGTCGGCGTCGCGGCGGTGGCGACATGGGTGGCGCGGATCCGTATCGAAGCGGTCGCGCAACAGGCGATGTTGTCGGTCAAACAGCGTTTGTTCTCGCATCTGCTGCGGCACGACGTCGCGTTGCACGACCGCTACGGGAGCGGCGCGCTGTTGGCCCGCGTCAGCGGCGACGTAGAAGCGATGCGGCTTTTGTTCAGCGAGGTCATCCTGCAGCTCCCCGGCGACTTCGCGCTCGTGCTGGGCATGTTCGTCGTGCTCGGGTACTCTGCGCCGGTGTTGATGGGCATCGTGGCGTTGAGCGTGCCGCTGTGGGTGGGCCTCGTCGTCCTGTACCGGAGGGTGTCGCCGGCGGCGTTTGGTGAGGTGCGTAGCCACGCGACGGCGCTGAGCGGCTGGATGGCGGAGACCATCCCGGCGATCCCGCTGCTGCGTTCGATGGATCGCACCGGCTTTGCTGCGGAGCACACCGCCGCGCTGGGACGGGCAAGGTTTGACGCCGATCTTCGTTACGGTTTGCAGAGCGTGTGGTTCTTCAACGGCTTGTTTGGAGTCCGCTCGGGTGTTTTGGCGCTGGTGGTGTGGGTAGGGGCCGAGCAGGTCGCGAAGGGCGCGTTGTCGGCCGGGGTGCTGTTGGTCGCCGTAGACTACGCGCGAAAGATGGTTGAGCCGTTTCTACGCCTGCAGTTTCACATCACGACGCTGGAGCGCGCCCGGGTGGGCGGGGCGCGCGTCAAGGAGCTCCTCGACACGCCGCGTGCGGTGCAGGATCCCGTCCAGCCGGCGCCTTGGCCGGGAGTAGGCGAGGGGATTCAGCTTGACGAAGTTTCATTTTCCTACAATCCAGACGTTCCGCTTTTTAGCGGGGTCTCCCTGCGCGTGCCTGTAGGGCGTCGCGTCGCCATCGTGGGGCCGACGGGCGGCGGGAAGTCGTCTTTGATCCAGCTCGTCGCTCGATTTCGCGACCCGGTGGGCGGGACGGTGCGCATCGCAGGGTTGGACCTGAAGGCGATGCGGGTCGTCGATCTGCGACTCCACATCGGCCTTGTCACTCAGGCGGTGCAGCTCTTGCCCGGGACGGTTTTAGAGAGCCTTGGCCTTGAAGGCTCAGATGGGCGCGCTCGTGCCGCTGCGCTGCTCGCCGAGGTGGGGCTTTCTCAGCGGTTGACGCCGGAGACCATGGTGGGGCCGGGCGGCGAGACCCTCTCGCGAGGCGAGGTGCAGCTGCTCTGCCTCGCGCGTACGCTGGTGCACGAGCCGGAAGTGTTGCTGCTGGACGAAGCGACGAGCGCGATGGACCCGGACACCGAGGCGCGCGTGATGCGTGTGCTCGCTGACCGTCCAGAGCGCACGCTGTTGACCGTGGCGCATCGACTGCGAACGGTGGTCGAATACGACCAGATCGTGGTTTTTGACCGTGGAATCGTGGAGTCGGGCACCCATGAGGGGCTACTTCGAGCGGGAGGGGCTTACGCTGCGCTTTGGCGAGCGCAGGTCGCTCGCGAACGCACTCCGGACGCCGAGGTGAGGCTGTGACTGTGGTTTTGATGCTCTTGATCAGCTGTAAGGCGGAACTTCCCGCGGCGGTGCCCGGACATCTGCAGGTCTGTCCATCCTCGCCCAACTGCGTGAGCAGCGAGGCCTATTCAGGCGACGCCACCCATTTCATCGAGGCGCTGCGGCCGCCTGCCGGGCAGGCGATGCCAAACGATGCGATGGTCCGCCTGCGCACCATCGTCGCCGGGATGCCCCGCGCGACCATTGTTGGCGGCGGACCTACGTGGTTCACCGCGACCTTCTCTTCGCGCATCTTTGGCTTTGTGGACGACGTAGAGCTACGCGTCGACGGTGCGGCGGGGGTCGTGCACGTCCGCTCGGCCTCCCGAACGGGTCACGGCGATCTGGGCGTGAATCGGGAGCGGGTAGAGGCGCTTCGGGCGGCGTGGGTTGCGAGCTTTCCGGCGGGGTCTCCGGTCGAAGCCCCTTGACAACCCAAGGAGGAAATCATAGAGGCCGCGCCTTGCGTACTGCGCTCAGGCGGGTGGCCATGCCCACCAGAATGCGGTCGTAATCACCCAAAGGAGACTCCATGGCCCTCACCGATACCGCGAAGACCGAGCTCATCTCGACCTTCAAAACCCACGACTCTGACTCCGGCTCCCCGGAAGTGCAGGTCGCGATCCTCACCGCACGCATCACCTACCTGACCGAGCACTTCAAGACCCACTCGAAGGACCACCACAGCCGTCGTGGTCTGCTCAAGCTGGTCGGACAGCGCCGTCGCTTGCTGAAGTACCTTCGGAACACCGAAGCGGCTCGGTACGACGCGATCATCCAGAAGCTTGGCCTGCGTAAGTAGGCGCAACGCGGAACGGCAGCCTTCGGGCTGCCGTTCGACTATTCGGGCAGGGTTCCTGCCCACGTTCTTTTCCACTCTCTTCCGATACGCACCCTGGCGGACTGCTTCGCAGATCTTCGCGGGCTGAGCGCGTCCTCCCTGCTTTTCACAGACCTCGTTGAGGTCTGATGTCATCAGGGTCGGATCCGGGCTCAATCCGAGTAGGTCTACGGGGACTCTGGCTGCAAGTGGCCTTCCGGTTTGCGTTCGGTACTCCACGGCCCCAGCACTCTGCTACGGCGTGGCTCTGAAACAAACAGAAAACCACAGGTATATACAATGCAACCTCTCAATCCCATCTCCGTATCCGTCGAAGTCGGCGGTCGTACCATGACCCTCTCCACCGGCAAGTACGCCAAGCAGTCGTCCGGCGCCGTCGTGGTGTCCATGGCCGACAGCCAGGTGCTCTGCACCGCCGTCGCCGGCACCAGTCCCTCGCGCTTCGACTTCGTGCCGCTCACCGTCGAGTACATGGATCGCACCGCCGCGTACGGCAAGATCCCCGGCGGCTTCTTCAAGCGTGAAGGGCGTCAGAACGAGCGCGAGATCCTCGCGTCGCGCGTCATCGATCGCCCGATCCGCCCGCAGCTCCCCAAGACCTGGCGCTTTGAGACCCAGTGCATCGCGACGGTCATGTCTTTTGACCCCGCTTGTGACACCGACGTGCTCAGCGTGTGCGGCTTGTCGGCTGCGCTCCACATCTCCGACGTGCCCTACAAGGCCGCCGTCGCCGGCGTGCGCGTCATCTCGGTAGACGGCAAGTTCCACGTCAACCCGGCGATGGACCTCATCGACAACGCGGATCTCGCCATCGTCGTGGCGGGCACCGCTGACTCGGTGTGCATGGTCGAAGGCGGTGGCCGCGAGGTCAGCGAAGCGATCATGATGGACGCGATGGACCTCGCCCATGCGGAGATCAAGAAGATCTGCGCCGCGATCGACGAGCTCCGCAAGCTCACCGGCTCCGCTCCCAAGCGCCCGGTTGACGATCAGCCCGCTCCGGCGGCCGAGCTGGTCGACGCGGTCAAGACCTCGGCCAAGAAGGCCGTGGGCGTCGCGCTCCGCACCCCCGGTAAGTTCGAGCGTAAAGACGCGTTGAAGGCTGCGAAAGTCGCCGCCATCGCCGCAGCTACCGCGCACATCGCCGACCCGACGCTCGCCGCCGCGACCGCGATGCAGGCCGACGCGATCTTCGAGAAGCTGATGAAGCACGAGATGCGCACGATGGTCATCGAAGAGGGCGTCCGTCTCGACGGTCGCGCCACCGACGAGATCCGCGCCATCTGGACGGAAGTCGGCGTCTCTCCCCGTACGCACGGCTCCGCGGTGTTCACCCGTGGCGAGACTCAGGCCTTCGTCGCTGCGACGCTCGGCGTAGAAGATGACGCTCAGCGCCTCGACTTCGCAGGTACGACCGGCGTATTCCGTCGCTGGCTGCTCACCTACAACTTCCCCCCGTTCTGCACCGGCGAGGCCAGCCCCCTCCGTGGCCCCAAGCGCCGCGAGATCGGTCACGGCGCGCTCGCGCACCGCGCCATCCAGTACGTGATGCCCAGCCAGGAGCAGTTCCCGTACGTCGTCCGCTGCACCTCCGACGTCCTCGAGTCCAACGGCTCCTCGTCGATGGCGACGGTCTGCGGGTCCACCCTCGCGCTCATGGACGCGGGCGTTCCGATCAAGGCGCCTGTCGCCGGCATCGCGATGGGCCTCATCAAAGAGGGCGACGAGTTCGCCGTCCTCTCCGACATCCTCGGCGACGAAGATCACCTCGGCGACATGGACTTCAAGGTCACCGGCACTGCGAACGGCATCACCGCCTTCCAGATGGACACCAAGATCTCGGGCGTTCCCCGCGAGATCATGTCCCGCGCGCTCAACCAGGCCCGCGAAGGTCGTCTGCACATCCTCTCCGAGATGCTGAAGACCATCCCTTCGGTCCGCACCGAGATGTCCGAGTACGCCCCGCGCATCACCAGCCTGCACATCAAGGCTGAGAAGATCCGCGAGCTCATCGGCCCCGGCGGTAAGGTCATCCGTGGCCTTCAGGACAAGACTGGCTGCCGCGTGACCGTCGACGACAGCGGCAAGGTCGACGTCGCGTCGAGCGACAAGGTCGCCGCTGCCAAGTGCATCGCGATGATCCGCGAGATCACCGCTGAAGCCGAGATCGGCAAGCTCTACGTCGGCGTCGTCAAGCGCATCACCGACTTCGGCGCCTTCGTCGAGATCTTCCCGGGCACCGATGGCCTCGTGCACATCAGCCACCTCGCCAAGGAGCGCGTCAACAAGGTCACCGACGTGGTGAACGAAGGCGACGAAGTGCTCGTGCGCGTCATCGACATCGACAAGATGGGCAAGATCCGTCTGTCCCGCAAAGAGGCGCTCGAAGAGAGCTGAGACCGGCTCCCGGCTTTCGGGCCGGGGGACGTCAGTCCGACGGGACGTTCGTGGCTTCGGCTCGAACGTCCCGTTCTTTTGGGGCGGTGCGCTTCACGCCCTCGGGAGCCAAACTGCGAATCGCGCTCCCTTTCCGGGGGCGCTCTCGACGGTGACCCGGCCGTTGTGGGCGTGTACGATGGCTTTGACGATCGCCAAGCCCAGTCCGCTGCCCTCCGCGCGTCGGGTTTGCAGGAGATCCGGCCGGTAGAACTTCTCGAAGATGCGTTTGCGTTCTGCGACGGGGATGCCTGGCCCGTTGTCGGTCACCGAGATCACCACGCCGCCGCGGTCGGCGCGGGCGTCGATCTTGATCTGCGTTCCCCCGTACTTTCGAGCGTTGGACAGCAGGTTCAAGAACACCTCGACCAGCGCGTCCGAGTCGGCCATCAGCTCGGGGAGGCCGTTCGGGACCGCGACGCTGACCTGCACCGGCTGGTCCAACTGCACGGTCTGGAACGCGGCGAGCGAAGCATCGATCACCTGCTGCGGGCTGAGCAGCTCCATCTCATAGAGCCGCCGACCGGCCTCAAGCCGCGCCCAGGACAGCACGCGCTCGATCTTGCGCGTCAGGCGCTCGCTCTCGTCGGCGACGATGCCGAGGCACTCCTGCACTCGCTCGGGCTCGGTGACGCGGCCGCTCTGCAGGGTCTCGACGAACATGCGGATGGACGTCAGCGGCGTGCGCAGCTCGTGCGACACGTTCGCGACGAACTCGGTTTGCAGGCGGGCGAGGCGGATTTGCTCGGCCACGGCTCTGCCCATCAGCGTGATCCCGGTGACCACCAGCGCCGCGAGGACCAGCACCACGGTGATCGTGCCGGAGTTGGAGCTGCTGAAGGCGCTGGGCGGGGCCGCGACGGTGATGCGCCAGTGGTCAAAGGGGGGCGCCATGGGCCTGTCCACTTCGGCGTCTTTGTCGGAGCGCCGCGAGAGATCCTCCCGCAGCGATTCGATGCTGACCGGCGTGGCCGACGCGTCCCGTTGGGCGGGGGCGAGGTGGTAAACAGCCTGCTCGGTGGAGAACTGTCGGCTTACAATTTCAGGAACAACGACGGCGTCGAGCGCGGCGAGGTTGAACCGGTACGCGACCACGCGATGGTCGTTGATGCGGGAGAGCGCGATGGTGCCCGAGTCCGCCGCATGGATGAAGGTCAGCGGGGCCTGCGCGGTCAGCGCCTCCACCGTGCCTTCGGGGATCGCGATGGCCAGCGCTGGGTCATCCAGCGCCCACGTGCGATCGACGACGCTCCCGGGCTTGCCAATGTGTGCGAGCGCTTCGGCCATGCCGTCGTCGGGCACCGTGACGAGCTGTTGCCGAAGCCGGGTGTCTTCTTCGCCGAGGCGCTGCAAGATGCCCTGCTCTACGGCCGCAGCCTGCAGCAGGTAGCGGTCCCGGAGGCGCGCCTCTGCGGCGTCGCGCTGGTTTTTGAGGCCGGAGAGGCCGTACGCGACGAGCCCGAGCGTCGGCAGGACCACAAGCGCCACTAAGAGCCAGAAGATCCAGCGGCGTTCGACGGTCATACCGAGTGTGCGCATCCGCCGTACCTATCCCGCGCGGTTTTTTCCGCGGAGGCCGCGGGCCTCGTCGCGCAGGTTTCCGAGCTGCGGTCAGCCTTCCATGAACGCGCGGAGGCGCTTGGCGCGGCTGTTGTGGCGCAGCTTGCGCAGGGCTTTGGCTTCGATTTGCCGGATGCGCTCGCGCGTGACGTCGAAGTCTTGCCCGACCTCTTCGAGCGTGTGATCGCTGCGCTCGCCGATTCCAAAGCGCATGCGAAGCACGCGCTCTTCGCGGGGCGTCAGCGTCGCGAGGGACTTGCGCACATGCTCCACGAGGGCGTGCGTCATCACGCCTTCGCCCGGGGAAACCGCGCTGCGGTCCTCGATGAAGTCGCCGAGATGGCTGTCGTCTTCCTCGCCGATCGGAGTCTCCAACGAGATGGGCTCCTTCGCGATCTTGAGGATCTTCATCACCTTGTCGACCGGGAGCTCCATCTTCTCGGCCATCTCTTCGGGGAGCGGCTCGCGGCCCAGCTCCTGCACGAGGTAGCGCTGAGTGCGGATCAGCTTGTTGATCGTCTCGATCATGTGCACGGGGATGCGGATGGTGCGCGCCTGATCGGCGATGGCGCGGGTGATCGCTTGGCGGATCCACCAGGTGGCGTAGGTCGAGAACTTGTAGCCGCGCTGGTACTCAAACTTCTCGACGGCTTTCATCAAGCCGATGTTGCCCTCCTGGATGAGGTCCAGGAATTGCAGGCCGCGGTTGGTGTACTTCTTGGCGATGCTGACCACGAGGCGCAGGTTGGCCTCGATCAGCTCGGACTTGGCGCGGTCTGCGGTGGCCTCGCCGCGCTTGAGATCGCGCGACAGCAGCCTCAGCTCGTCGCGCTCGATGCCGAGGCTCTCTTCCACCTTCCGAACCTTGCGGATCTCCCGGCGCACGCGGCTGTCAAACTCGGCCCAGCGCTGCTCCTCAATTCCAGTGTTCTCCATCAGCTCGGAGCCGCCGCGCTCCGGGGAGCGACGGACGCGCCGAATGCTCCGGCGTAGCTCACGGACCGGTACGCCGGCTTCCACCGCGACGCGCTCGATCTCTTTTTCAGCGACCGCGACCTGGGCCCAGCCCTCGTGGAGCCGAACGCCGATCTCGAGCATTTGCTCGCGTTCAATCTCGATGGACTCCACCCCGGCGACGATGCGATCCTCGATCTGGAGCAGCGCTGCGCGCGCTGCCTCCTCGCCTGTGCCTTCCTCTTTGGCTTGCACACACGCTGCGACGGCGGCTTTGCGTTCGACGTGCAGCGCTTGAAGCTCAGCCTCCAGCTCGTCTACACCGATGCCGGCTTTGGTACGGAGGCGGCGCGCCTTTTTGCCGAGCCGCAGCGCCGCGGCGATTCGCACGTCGTCTTCGAGGCGCACCGCGTGGACGAGGTGCATCCCGAGGGGCGAGCCGAGGGTGGCCCGCTTGATCATCGCTTCGCCGTCTTCGATGCGCTTGGCGATCTCGATCTCGCCTTCTCGGGACAGCAGGGACACTCCGCCCATCTTGCGGAGGTACATCCGCACCGGATCGTTGCTGCGGCCGGACGGGATGGCGTCGTTGACCTTCTTGTCGTCGCCGGCTTGTCCTCTGCGTTCGGCTTCCTCTGCGCGGCGAGCTTGGTGCACGACCTCGATGTCCGAGTCTGAGAACATGATCTGCACGTCCTCTAAGTTTTCTGCGGAGATCAGGTGCGTCGGCAGCGCGCCGTGGTCGTCCTCGCGGCCTCCGCGAGGCTTGCCCATGTCGATGAGCTCCTCGAAGTCCTTCAGCTCCTTGTCTTTCAGCATTCGGATACCTTTTTCAGCGCGCGGAACAGGTTCTGGTCAAATGTGACGGAGAAAGGCGAGGTTTGTGTGGTCATCCGCGCCCCGGGAGCACAGTGCGACCGATAGCGGCGTTGATTTGCTGCCTGCGAGTGTTGAGTGCAGAAAGTGTATGCAACATGCTCCGGTAACTTGACTTGTCGGAAGATTTCTCGCAAGCCCCAATCGCCGCGTTTAGCCCTATGATTTTGGCTTCGAGCGCACGACCTTCTAACTTGAGTACGCAGTCTCGAGCGACGGAAACAGAATCTTCTTCCTTGATTACTCCTTCGCGAGCTGCGATTGCGCGGAAGGTGCGCGCTACATCCGGGTCCCGCTCATCCAGATCAGCGACCACGCTGGTGAAGGCTACCCCGTTTCCGATCTGCACGACGGCGCGCAGCACCTCTTCGCGATCGGTCAACCACTCGGGCTCTGCATCGGCGAGCACCGGTGCCACCTCGGTGGGCTTGCGGATCAGCACCCACAGCAGGTGCGTGAGCTCCCGTGTGGGAACCCAATGCGCCGGCGGCGCGACGCGAGGACGAGGTTGGGCAGCGCTGGACGCCGCGAACGAACGGGCGCGTACGTCGTCGGCGCGGAGGTTCAGCAGGCCAGCGACGTACAAGGTCGCGGTCTCGCGGGTGACGTCCGAGGGAAGATCGCGCAAGAAGCCAGCGACCCGCTGCATCGCGCGCTCGGTGGCGGTCGCGTCGCGGCCTTCCGCCTCGACGATACGGCGAGCGACCATGTGGATGAGGTCTTCTCCGGCTGCGAACAGCGCTTCAAAGGCCGGAGCGCCGTTGGCCTGAATGAACTCGTCCGGATCCTTTGCGCGGCCAAGGTCAAGGCGAAACGCGGAGATCTGCGCTGCGAGCAGCAGGGGGAGCGACTTTTGCGCGGCGTTCAAGCCGGCGTTGTCGCTGTCAAACAGCGCGTACATCTTGCGCGTGTGACTCGCGATGCGCTCGACGTGTCGCTCGGTCAGCGCGGTGCCGCAGGTCGCTACAGCCTCGCCGAACCCGGCTTGCCACAAGCTCACCGCGTCGAAGTAGCCTTCTACGAGGATGAGCCGGTTCTTGCGTTGCGCCGACTGTCGCGCCCAGGACAGGCCGTACAAGATCTCGTTCTTCTTGTAGATCGGCGATTCCGGGCTGTTCATGTACTTGGGACCGTCGTCTTTTGCGTTGGGGTCGGGGTTCGGCAGCAGCCGCCCTCCGAACGCGATCGCGCGGTCCCGGTCGTCGAGGATCGGGAAGATCAGTCGGTTGCGGAACACGTCATAGACGCCGTCTCGGCCCTCGCGGCGCTTCAACAAGCCAGCTTGTACGCCGAGCGGAGCCGGCATGCGCTGGGTTTGCAGGTGCCGTGCGAGTCGGTCCCAGCCTTCGGGCGCGAACCCGAGGCGGTATTTGGCCGCGGTCTCCAGCGAGATCCCGCGCTTCTGGAGGTACACCCTACCCGGTTCGCCTTCGGGCAGCGTGAGCAGGGTCTTGTGGAACAGCGCGGCAGCGGCCTCGCAGACGCTGTACAGGTCTTGCCGGGCCGACATGCGCGCGCGCTCTTCGGGGGTGAGGTCCCGCTCGGGCAGCGTGATGCCGGCGGCTTGCGCCAGATCTTTGATGGCCTCGACGAACGGGACGCCGCGCGTCTTCATCACAAACGCGATGGCGTCCCCCGACTCGCCGCACCCGAAGCAGTGGTAGATCTGCTTGTGGGGCACCACGTTGAAGCTGGGGGACTTCTCGTTGTGGAACGGGCACAGTCCCACCAGTCCACGGCCGGCACGTTTGAGCGCGACCGTCTGCCCGATGAGCACGGCGATGTCGGTGCGGACTCGCACCTCATCTACGACCTCGCGTGGAAACGCCATACGGGCCCTCTATCCGATAGCGGCGCCCGCACACGGCTTCCCGTGCGCGGAGACGGGGACTACTTGATCTGGTTGGCGACGCGCTTGAGCTCGCGCATCGACTTGATCTCGAACAGCTTGCCTTTGACCGCGAAGGTGGAGAGCTTCTGCGCCTGCCGCACGTACTCACCGTACTGGTACGCCTTGCCCCAAAGCCAGTCGTACTTGCGCTGGTTGAACATCCGGATGAAGCGATCGTTCGCCAAGAACTGCACGAATTCTTTAGGCAGGTTGTTGAACAGCGTCAGGAAGAACAAGAAGTTCAGGTAGCTGCCGTTCGGCGTATGAAAGCCGCGCCGGTAGACCTGATTGTACTCGTCGGTCACGAAGCCGTCTTCGATGCTCTTGTGGTAGAACTCGGTGCCCGGGTAGGGGATCAGCGAGCTGGGGAGTAGGTTGTAGGGGGGCGGCAGCGTCCAGAGCAGGCGCAGTCCCTTCATCACGTCTTCGGTAGACTCCCACGGATTGTCGAGGATCATGTGGTAGTCGGGGACCTGAATGTGGTCTTTGTACTTGGAGATGATGTTCACGGCCTTGAGCAGCTGCTCGTTGGTCATGCCGCGCTTGTACATCTTCATCGTCTCGGTCGAGCCGGTCTGGATGCCCAGCTCGGTGAAGCACAAGCCCGCGTCGATCAGGGCCTTGTACTTCTCCTCGTTGATGGTGGTCGGCGAGCACTGCGCGCGGAACGGCATCCCGATCTCTTTCTGCCAGACGTCCGAGAACTTCTGGATCTCCTCGGTGGACGTCGAGAAGAACACGTCGTCCTGAAAGTGCACGATGCCGATGTCCGGGTACTGGCGCATCACCTGCTTGATCTCGCCGATCTGGTGCTCCACCGAGCGGCGGCGCAGGTAGCTCTGGCCCTTGTAGAGATCGTGGTTGAACGCCACGCCGCAGTAGCTGCACTTGTGGGGGCAGCCGCGGGTGATCATCGTCTTGTACGCGGGCCGCAGCTCGCCTTGCCGATCGGGGTAGGTCGGCATGATCTGGCGGTAGTAGTTCCAGTCGAGGCGGACGAGGTTCTTTTTCTTGAGGTCGTAGGTCCAGTCGTCGTCGAAGCTGAAGTCCTGGTAGGGCAGGGAGTCGAGGTCCTGGATCAGCGGCCGGTGCGGGTTGCCGACGACCTTCCCGTTGGGCTTGCGGATCCAGAAGTTCCGGACGTCGTAGTAGTCCTTGTCGTCTTCCATGCGCTCGACGATCTCGAGGAAGCTGTGCTCGCCCTCGCCGACGTGCACGATGTCGACGAACTCAAGGCCTTGTTGCGGCATGGTGGTCGGGTGAAACCCGCCCCACATCACCTTTTTATTGGGGTAGGCCTTCTGCACCGCGCGGGTCGCTTGCACCGCGACGTCGAACATCGCGGTCAGGAAGCTCACACCGACCAGATCGGCGTCCTTGGTCAGCTCCACGAGGTCGTCCACCATGCTCTGGGGCATCTGGATGATGTGCGACCACGTGTTGGAGCGCCACGAGCTCTTGAAGCGGTTGCCGTAGGTGTCGGCAGGCAGGAAAATCTGCCGCACTTCGTGCCCGTGCATCTTGAGGTACCCGGTCAGCGTACGGATGCAGGGGCTGTAGTGGTCCATCGGCGTGGGGCTGATGAGCGCAATTTTCATCGGGTCACCTTCAAAGGGGAGAGAAGCACGACTATAGCGAAGCGATCTTGGCTTCGCCAACAGCCTGTTCGCGCCACGCGCAGAAACGGTATGCGCGCCCGCTGTTCACGCACTCGTCGCCTCGAGCAAAACCACGCGCTCACGCCCCACGCGGCCACGCCGAACCACGAGGAGGGGCCCGAACGCGCTCATGGCGCCTGCGTGATCGGGCCCATCCTCCGACAGCGCCAAGAGCACGCGCGGGACGCCCAGACGATCGCTCTCCACGCGGTAGCGACGGATGGCCTCGAAGTGCGGGCCCGCGTACATCGCGGTACCGAACGGACGCAGACCGCCGTTGGGCGACCGCGTGGCTCCGGGCCAGAACGGCGCGTTGTAGACCACGCCGTGGAGCGCGTTCGGCTCGGGCACATCGGAGTACAGATTGCTGTGAACCGCCGTGAGCGGGGTTCGGTGCAACGCCGCGTTTGCCGAGGCGTTCGCGACGCAGCGCTGGTCGATGTCCGCGCAGATGACGTCGGCGCCAGCGCTTGCCATCGCCAGTCCGACCACGCCGGTGCCGCACCCCATGTCGACCCAGCGTTCGTCGGGCTTTACTACGCGCGCCATCTCCTGCGCGAGCCATTCGCCGACGCGGGTGGCGACGGGGTCCAGCACGCCGGGAAGGACCAGCAAGGGTCCAACTGAAGCGTCGCGCACGTAGGGCGCGGAGGCCCGTTTCAGCAGGTGCCACTCGCGGAGGCGGTTTCGCAGGCGATTCACCACGTGGCTGCTTACCCCGGCCCGCGCCCCGAGCCGAGGCCGAACCCCCGCCCATCCCCGGTTCCGCGCGTGGCGCACGGGGCGCTGCTTCGTCGCACGGGTTACCTGCGGCCGTTCTTCGGCCTGCCGTTTGCTCCTGCTCCTCGCGCTCGCGTCTAAAGCCTTCGCAGATCCTACCGTTCCTGCGGAAGCCGGGAGCGTGCCTTCTGCGTCTCCGGCTGCTGCGTCGGGTCCACCGGCTGCGCTGTCCGGTTCGGTCGGTCGTGTGCAGATCATCGGCCTGCGCCGCGTGGAAGAAGCCGCGCTGCTTGAGGCGATAGGCTTGCATGAAGGCGAGGTATTGACCGACTGGAAGATCCAGCGGGACATCCGCGCGGTGTGGCGTACCGGCTTCGTAGACTCGGTCGACGTGCGCATCATCGATGCCGCTCCCGGTGCAGATGGCACGATCTCGGCTGGAAAAACCGTTCTTTTTGCGGTGAAGGAAAAGCCGGCGGTGCGCTCGGTGCAGATCTCCGGCGCCAAGAAGGTCAAAGAAGACGACATCAAGGAGCTGCTGAGCATCGAGCCGTTTACGGTTCCCTCGGCGTCCAAGATCCAGCAAAACGTCAAGGCGATCCGGGATAAGTACCTTGAGAAGGGCTTTTACCTCGCGACCGTCACGCCCATCATCAAGCCGGTGGGCGATGACCTCGTTGAGATCAACTTCGAGATCGTCGAAAACAAAAAAGTCATTGTTCAACAAGTCGATATCACCGGCAACGATGGTGTCCCCGACCGCAAGATCCGCAAGTTCATGCAGACCAAGCAGGGGGGCATCCTCCCTTGGCTGACGAGCTCGGGCACCTTCGTCGAAGAGAACCTCGAGAACGATGTTTACATAGTGCGACAAGTCCTCATGGAAGAGGGCTACGTCGACGCACAAGTGGACCCGCCGAAGGTCTATTTGTCTCCAGACAAGCGGTATATCTACGTCGACATCCACGTCAACGAGGGGCCGCGGTACCGCATCGGCAAGGTCGCGATCACCGGCGACTTCGTGCCCGAAGAAGGCCTGACCGAAGGCGCCGCGCGCGCGCTGGTCGAGGGCAAGAACCTGAAGGACGTGCAGAGCGCGTTCTTGCGCGACAAGGCCGCGGGCGTGACCATCGGCGAGGCCTGGCAGCCCCGAGTGCAACGCCGCCCGTTGGACTTCACGGGCGGCGACGTGCCGCTGAAGACCGGCGACTGGTTCAAGCTCACGTATTTGCAGGCGACCGCGCAGCGCATCAACGATCTCTACGGCGATCAGGGCTACGCTTTCGTCAACGTCGTGCCCGATCCCAAGACCGATCCGGAGAGTAAGACCGTCGATCTGACGTTCTACATCCAGCGCGGCGACAAGGTGAAGGTCGGCCAGATCAACATCACCGGCAACGACCCGACCTACGACAAGGTTGTACGCCGCGAGATCCCCATCAACGAGGGCGAGACCTACCGCGGGTCGGCGATCCGCGAGGCCCGCGAGCGCTTGCAGCGGCTCGGCTTCTTTGAGACCGTCGACATCGCGACTCCGAAGGGCGACGGCGCGGACGTGCTCGACATGAACGTCGACGTCACCGAGCGCCCCACCGGCAGCTTCTCGGTGGGCGCCGGCTACGGCTCCGCCGAGAGCTTCTTGTTCACGGCCAGCGTCTCCAAGTCGAACTTCCTCGGCCTCGGCTACTTGATGAGCTTGTCGGCGAACATCTCCGCCAAGAGCCAGCAGGCGAACATCAGCTTCTACGACCCGCACTTCCTCGACAGCCAGTGGACGATGCGGGTGGACGGCTACTACAACCAGCAGGACTACCAGTACGTTGAGAAGCAGTTCCAGCGCGGCGGTAGCTTTGAGATCGGTCGGTACCTGGACAAGCGTGACGATGTGCGGCTCGCGGCCGACTACACCATCGAAGACGTTGGGCTGCTATCGCTGGATGAGTACAAAGAGCGCTTGTACGGCGGGCAGATGTTCCGCAACGGCTTGGCGAGCGAGGTCGGGCTCTCCTTCAGCATCGACAAGCGCAACAACCGCATCAGCGCGACGCGCGGCTTCCTCGCGTCGGCGTCGTCCAAGCTCGCGGGCGGGTTCCGCACCGACGACCAGAACGTGCTCTCGCTGTTCGGCGGCGACTTCAACTTCTGGGAGTCCAAGCTCAACTTCCGCTTCTACCAGCCGCTGGTGAAGAAGGGCGATTGGTTGGTGTTCCGCCTGAACACCTCGCTCGGACACATCCAGTCCACCGACGGCTCGATTGTGCCGTACATCCACCGCTATCGCGCGGGTGGCATCACCTCGGTGCGCGGCTACGAGCCCTACTCGCTCGGCCCGACCGTGCGCATCACCGGCTCCAAAGACTACACGCAGACCCGCACCAGCACGTACGGATCGGATGAT
>CAIUMM010000039.1 GCA_903900265.1 uncultured Pseudomonadota bacterium | reverse complement strand
TGCTCGTGACCGTACGTGGAGCGCTGGTAGCCGGAGGCACCGGCGCGGTGGGGCGAGCGCTGTTGCCGCTGCTTGCAGCGGACCAAGAGCACTGGAGCGCGTGCGCGTGGGGACGACGCCCAGCAGGCGTCGCAGGGGTTTCGGACATCGTCGGGGACCTCGCGACCGCGCAACTTCCCACATCGGAAGTCGCATTTTGCGCCTTAGGGACCACGCGTAAAGAAGCGGGCAGCGATGCCGCTTTTCGCGCGGTGGACGTTGATCTGGTGATGCAATTCGCCGGCGCGGCGCACGCGGCCGGAGCGCGCACGCTGGTGCTGGTCAGCTCAGCGGGGGTGAGCGCCCGCGCGCCGGGCAACTACCTGCGCGCCAAGTGGGAGGTAGAAAGCGCCTTGTGCAGCGCCGTCTCCACACCCGCGGGCTACTCCAGCCTGATCATCGTGCGCCCGTCCTTGCTCCTCGATGACCGACCGGGACGGCCCGCGGAGCAGCTTGCCGTGAATGTCTCTCGATTTCTCGCGCCAGTGCTGTCGTGGCTCCCGGCGCGCGGCATCGAGGTGCGCACCCTCGCCCGAGCGATGAAGCGCCTCGCAGAGCGCGCGGAGCCGGGCGTCCGCGTAGTGGAGAACGCTGAGCTGCACCAGCTCGGCGCGGACTGACTAGCTACCGCGCTGACTTCGGCGGCTTTGGGGCCTTGCGCTTCGCTGCGAGCACCGCCTCGTATCGCTCGATGTAGGTCGCGACCGGCACGCGGCAACGAAGTCCCCACGATAGGAACCCCGATGCCCGCAGTCGCACCCACAGGCCCACGGAGGGAACGTTGACGCTGCACAGCTGGGTCACGGTGTCGGTCGCGGTGGCTGCGTTGCCGACGTTGCTGTGGTTGCTCCTCATATCGGCACCCTACGGACGCCACGGTCGCGGGGGATGGGGCCCGACGCTCGGACCGCGCGCAGGCTGGATCCTCATGGAATCCCCTGCGGTGGTCGCTTTTCTGATGTTCTACCTCGGAGGAGCGCACGCGACCGAACCCGCGCCGATGGCGATGGCTGCGGTTTGGCTCTGCCACTACATTTATCGAACCTTCGTCTTCCCTTTTCGCCTCCGTTCGAATCGCCCGATGCCAGTGAGCATCGCCTTGACAGGCTTTGGCTTCAACCTCGCCAACGCGTACACCAACGGTCGTCAGATCGCGAACGAGGGCGACTACACAGGTTGGCTGTCCGACCCGCGGTTTTTCGTCGGTCTCACGCTGTTCGGCGTCGGTTGGGTGGTAAACCTCTACTCCGACCAGCTTCTGCTGCGCCTCAGAGCGCCTGGGGAGTCGGGGTACCGCATCCCGCACGGCGGCCTGTACCGATGGATCAGCTGCCCCAACTACCTTGGCGAGATCGCGGAGTGGCTGGGATGGGCGCTGTTGACCTGGTCCGGAGCCGGGCTGGCCTTTTTCCTGTTTACCGCTGCAAACCTCGTCCCGCGCGCGATCACCCACCACGCGTGGTACCGCGCGACCTTCCCAGACTACCCGCCCGGTCGCAAAGCAATTGTGCCGGCGCTGCTTTAGGTCGCGGGACGCTCCAACGCCCAGTCGATCTCCGCTTGCCCATGTTGCCGAAGCCACTGGTTGGTCGCAGAAAAATGCCTGCAACCGAAGAACCCCCGGGAGGCGGACAGAGGCGATGGATGCGCAGCCCGGAGTACGAGGTGCCGGGGAGGCGCTCCGGATGCGACAGAATTACGACTGTTTGCCGCGTCGATCCGCGCCACCTTCTCCTGCGCGGGGCGCCCCCAAAGCAGGAAGACCAAGCCAGAACGCTGCTGCGACAGCGCCGCGATCACCGCATCGGTGAACCGCTCCCAGCCGTGACCTGCGTGGGAGAACGACACGCCTTCGCGCACCGTGAGCACCGCGTTCAGCAACAGCACGCCCTGCCCCGCCCACCGAGAGAGATCCCCGTGAGCGCAAGGAGGAACGCCGAGGTCGGCCTCAAGCTCTTTGTAGATGTTGCGCAACGACGGCGGCAGGCGAACCCCACGCGGAACCGAGAACGCCAGCCCATTCGCCTGCTCGGGCCGTATGTACGGGTCCTGACCGAGCACCACGACCTTGACATCGGCGAACGGCACCGCCCGCAGCGCGGCAAATACGTCCGCGTCCGACGGAAACACAGAGGATGCGGCTCGCTCGGCAGCGACAAAGGCAAGCAGATCTTGGAGGTAGGGCGCCTCGAGCTCAGAGCCCAGCGCTTCGTGCCATCCCTCCCCCAGCGGCAGCGTCACACCGAAGCCCACAGCCGCCCGAGGCCCACCGCCACCGCGGTGGGCGTGCGTTGGATGAACGGTCCTATGCCCAAATCCACGAAGCCCTCGCCATGGAGCAGGGTGAGCTCTCGCTCGCTCCAGCCGCCCTCCGGACCTACCGCGAGCACGGCAGCGCCGACCGGGGCGGCGTCATTCGCACCACCCGGAGTCGCTACATACCGAGAGGTCGGCAAGTCGTTGACTGCGCTCAACGGGACCGGACCGTGAATCACAGGCAGGTCGGCCCGCCCACACTGGGTCATCGCAGCGCGGAGCACGCGATCGAGGCGATCCGCGCGCAGCTCTCCCGGGGGGCTACGGTCGGCGCGCACCAGCCAGAATCGAGTAGCCCCTGCCTCGGTCCCCATGACCAACGCCTCTTCCACCGCTGCGGCCTTGGGCATCCCAAGCACGATGATCCGCTCCGGAGCGGTCGGCGCCACCACGAGGCTCCGAACCTCCAGCACTGCACATCCTTCCTGCACGTCCACGAGCTCAGCGTCGGCCTGCCAACCGAGGCCGTCGGACACCCGCACCATCTTTCCCCGCGCGACGCGCTGCACGCCAAGCAGATGATGACTCTCCGCCGGAGCGGCGAGGACCCGCTCCCCGACGTCCACGGAGCGCGGAACAAGGATCCGGTTCACGCGCCGCGGCCCGAAAACACAAGGTGAGTCCAATCCCCCGAGGTCTCATCCACGAGCAGGGTGCGCTCGCCGAGCGCGGTACGCACCAACCCTGCGCGGTCCGCGAGGATTCCAGCGCAAGCGATCGGGCCATCGGCGACGCGCAGCAAATCGGCGGCCAACGCGGAAAGCACTTCGGCGTACAGGTTGGCGACCACGAGGTCGTAGGTCGGCGGAAAATCGGCCGGCAAGCTGTCCAGCGGGGCAGCGGTGAACCGAGCGGCGAGCCCGTTCAGCTCCGCAGCGCGATCGGCGGCCTGCACCGCCTCGACGTCAAGGTCGTTACCGAACACCCGCATCCCCAACCGAGCGCCGGCCAAGGCGAGGATGCCGGAACCGCACCCAACGTCCAGCAGCGTGCCTCCGGGCACCGCGTAGCGATCTACCGCTGTCAGACAGGCGTGCGTCGTGACGTGATCACCGGTTCCAAAGGCATTTCCCGGCTCGATAAGCACCGGGATGACCCCAGGTGCATCGATCTCATGCCACGGGGCGGCTACGATGAGCCGGCTCGACACATGTATTGGCTTGAAGTGCTGTTTCCATCCCTCATTCCAGTCTTCTTCAGGCTGGAACGACCATTGGCCGGGGAGCGCAACGTCAGGTCGCGCATCAAACCACGCTCGCAGCACGACCTGCCGGGGCTGGCGCGCTACCGGCCCCGTGTCCCAAGGCTGTCGAAGGATAGGCGTAATCCCAGCAGGCAGATCCTCTTGAAACCCGCTGGCGCCGAGAGACGCGAGCTGTTTGGTGACATCGGGAACCTGCCGCCGGGCAATCTGGACCTCGTAGACGTGCCAACCGCGCATAGCGCTCTGCTATCCCGAAGCTGGGGCACAGCGCACCGTTTCCGGATACAAGCGTGCCCATCAACGCCTCAGGAGATGCTTTCGATGATGTACCTCGTGGTTCTCGACCTCAACGCCCGTCCGGCTGACCAGTACCCCGAGCTCGAGCGCGCGATGAAGGCGCTTGGAAACTGGTCAAACCGCACGAAAGGCGCATGGATCGTAGAGAGTCGCTTCACGGCGTCCCAGATCCGCGACCTTTTGAAGCCCCATGTCGGCGCGGAAGATCGCCTGTTCGTCGCCCGATTCACCAAGAGCTGGGCTGGCACCGGCATGGGTCAGGGCTTTCAGGAATGGATGAACCGCCGAAACTTCGACGCACCGTCTACCTGATCGTCAAGAAAAGCAGGAGTCCCCCATGAACATCGCCATCGGCAACATGCATCTCGACCTCGGTGCAGGCCGCCGGGGCGTGGACATGGGCCCATCCGCTATCCACCTCGCTGGACTCAAAGAGCAGCTTGAGGCCTTAGGGCATCAAGTCAGCCACACGTTTGCGCTGACCGTGCCTTCGCAGGAGATGAGCGCACCGGGGAACCCAAGGGCGCGCTACCTCCCTGAGATCGTGCAGGTGTGCTCTGCGCTCGCCGATCATGTCGAAGAAGAGATGGAGGCGGGACGCTTTCCGATCGTGCTCGGCGGAGACCACTCGGTCGCGATCGGGACGGTCTCCGGCATCGCGCGCTACTGGCGCAAGCGCGGCAAGCGCATCGGCGTGCTCTGGGTGGATGCCCACACCGACATGAACACGCCAGAGTCCTCGCCCAGCGGGAACATCCACGGCATGCCGCTCGCTGTGCTGCTGGGCTACGGCCCCAAAGAGCTGGTCGCGATCGCTGGCGACCAACCCGCGTTGGACGCACGAGATGTATGTGTCATCGGCGCGCGTGATGTAGACGCAGCAGAGCGGGCGATCGTGAAAGAAACGGGTGTACGCGTGTATACCATGAGTGAGCTGGACGACCGTGGCACAGCGGTATGTGTCAATGAAGCATTGTCGCGTGTCACCACCGGGACCGCCGGCGTCCACCTGTCCTTTGATCTGGACGGCGTGGATCCCCAGCACGCGCCGGGCGTAGGCACCGCTGTACCCGGAGGCCTCTCCTTTCGTGAGTCCCACCTGATCTGCGAAAAAACCGCGGCCACCGGGAAGTTGCTCGGCGCCGAGATGGTCGAGCTCAACCCGGTCATCGACTCCGAAAACCGCACCGGCAAGCTCGCCGTCTGGCTGCTGACCTCGGCGTTGGGCAAGACGATCCTGTAGCTGAGCTACTCCTGTCGCCCATCGATGGACAACAGCAGGACGACAGCGCCGACCAGCAAGCGCTCGTCGAGTCCGGTAGCTCGGCTGCAGTCCACGTCGTACGCGAGCTGAAAGGGATTGAAGCGCTGGGCGATCGTGCCCTTCGGCTCGTCCCCTTCGTATACCGTGAAGCTCTGTGGAAGCAAAGAGTGGAGGATGAACCTACGGAGCAACGCGAGCACCATGCTGTCCTCCTGAATCTTCCCGATCGCCACGTCCGTCGGACCCATCAGCGTCCACTCGTCCCGGACGATGCTCTTCAACCCCTGACGGCGGCAAGAGCCAATCACCTCGCCCGAGCTGGAGTGCGTAATGTCGTACGTCGCTCCGAAATCGAACACGCTGCGAGCCCGAATCACCAACGCGATCGTAGACTGAGATTCGTCGCTGAAAACGTTGATCTCCTCTTTCAGCCGAAAGGCCTTCTTCTTGACGAAGTACCGCAGCTGACCGGAGGGGCTGTAGACGCGAAAGACCCGCCCCAGAAAGGAGAACAGCGCCTTTTTAGCGGTGAATCTCCGAGAATCCGCGGTCAGTGCAGTCGTCATGTCTTTCCCTCGTGTGCCGAAGCCTATCACGCCAAAATCAAACTTTACCGTGACGATCGCAGCGGACTCCGATCAGGAGCGCCCCGCAAGCAAGCGAGCGAGCGGAAGCAGGCAAAACCCATCGCGCACGCCATCCGCCCAGGTGAGCCGAAACACATCCAGGGTACGTGCCGCAGAGACGACGTCCTTCAAGTAGCCGCACCCCGTCCAGCTGCGTGCGCGGGTGTGCCAACGCCCCTGCTCATCGTTGTCGCACACCGGGACCCCGGCGCGCACATCTCCGGCCACCCCCACCATGGGTCTGCATAAGGCGTCGCGTGACACATCAAAAAAGCT
>CAIUMM010000038.1 GCA_903900265.1 uncultured Pseudomonadota bacterium | reverse complement strand
TAGCGTTCAACACCGACCTCCTGTTCCAGCAGGCGGCCGAGCAGGCGGCCATCGCGGAGCACCGCCCGGTGATCCGTCTGGGTCTCAAGGCGAGGCAGCCACGCCTGTACGGGCTCGCGGGCAGGCTGCTGCGGATCCACGACAAGTGGGTGCTCCGACTTCCGCGTAGCCGAAAGGTGGCGGCGTTGTGGGCGTTCTACGACCCGAGTTCCATGCGGCCCGACTGACGTCCGAGCAACGCGTGCCCCCGTTCGCGCTGACGGCGTGAGGGAAAAGTGCGTTCGAACGACGCAAACGGGCAGAAAAAGGCTCCCACCAGAGGTTCGCGGGACGGCAACACGCACGCGCGCCGCGCCGCCGCGCATCCGAACGTCCACCTGACCCCGCAAACCGCCGGCCAGCTGCCAACTTGGGGCCAGGTCCTCGTTCACGCCCTGGTTCGCGCACAGTTTGGGATAATCGGGGCTTACACTCATGCCACCGCGACTATGTGCGATGGAATACCAGGGCGATCGCCATCCTCGGAGCCTGAGGTCTTTGGATCCCAACCGACTTCAAATTGGGGACCTGTGCTATTGTCCACGACGAGTCCGCCTCTCGCCGGTCCCGCCGCACATTGGCCCTTCCACACCTTCACCAACCGGGTCCTCATGGCTAATAACTCCTTGATCTTGATGCTCGCCCTCATCCTCCCTGCGGGTTGCTTTCCAAACACTCGAAAGGCATCGGGCACCGATGCAGATGTCGACACGGATACGGGGGCGGCGGACGCGGACGGCGACGGCGTGACGGTTGTTCAAGGCGATTGTGACGACACCGATGCCGGCGTCGGTCCCGGTGTACCTGAGGACTGCACAACCCCAGGCGACGACAACTGCGATGGAGACGACAACGACCCCGGAGCGATCGGCTGCAGCGCGTTCTACGGCGACGGCGACGGCGACACCTTCGGGGCTGGCTCTGCGGCGTGCATGTGCATTGGAACCGCCAACTTCTCCGCGTCAAACGACGACGACTGCAATGATACGGACGCAACCGTGAACCCTTTTGCGGAGGAGACGTGCGACGGCGCTGACAACGACTGTGACGGGCGCGCGGACGACGAGGATGACGATGTCGTCGACGGAAGTTCATACTACGATGACCGCGACCATGATGGCTACGGCGACCCTTCCCACCGGGCGGACGGGCTTTGTGGTGCGCCCGCCGGCACTGTATCAAACGACACCGACTGCTACGACGGCAGTGTTTCGGCTCATCCCGGGCAGATCACATACTTCACATCCGATCGCGGCGATCATAACTTCGATTTCGACTGCGACGGCCGTGAGACGCCGAGGTACACAGATACCTCGTCCACCGGGACAGCGGGGTACGACGAAGGATGGGTAACTTACGCCGGCGACTACGGATTTACCAGCGCAAGTTCAGTGCCGGCCTGCGGCACGACCGGATATTACTATGGTGACGGCTCGGCATCTTCCTTGGTCTGGCGCGAAATTTGGGCCGAGGGGGCCGAACTCGTGTGGTCCCGGAGCAGCACCGGCTATGGCGTCCTGAAACTGACCGTGGCGTGCCGATAGCGGCCCTGCGTCGGATCACGCCAAAAGTCACGCCTTGGCCCTGAAGCGCTGTTCGCCGCGAGTCTCACGAGACCCAGCGCGAACTAGCGATACCCGCCAGTCTCGATTTGCGTACTCAGCCATCTCGGAACTTCTAGGCCTCACAGACTTTCGGAAGCGCCGAGGCGGCCGTGCGCATAAGCGAGTCGCTGTCTGGGCAGACAACGACGGCGCATTCGACTGCGACGACGACGGGTGCACCGCATAGCTGGAGTGCGGTTTCGGACGACTCCGCAGCGGGACGCAGCCCGCCGGCTTGCCGACCGAGCGGCAGCGAGCGCGGATGGCACCGAAGGCGACTTGCCGCCGGGGAGCACAGACTTTTTGGTATTCAGGCCGCTATTTCCTCCTATGTTGCTTTTGAAGTTCGTCCTGTGTTGGGGACTTTGAGAACGCGAGGTGCCGTGAACACGGGTCGAGGAGGCTGGGGCGTACGTCGCGATCACGCGGTATAGATAAGGTGTGACATGATCGGTAAGGGCTCGGGGTCCTCCGGGCACATCTACATGAACGGGCTGTGGGGGCACATCAGCCCGTGGTCGTAGGTGGACATGCGGTTGATGTGCCCCCCCGACGGCCCAAAGCGCAGGCAGCAGAACCCGAGTTAGGCCCCCCAGCACCCACGCTTCGCTTCGAGCTTCCCTCGCGGCTTTCTACCTCTCCAAACACGAGAACCAAATGACTCGCCCCTCTCTCATTTTCGTACCTC
>CAIUMM010000037.1 GCA_903900265.1 uncultured Pseudomonadota bacterium | reverse complement strand
GCCAGATGCCCTGCGACGCCTTCTCCTTCATGCCCTTCGTCGCCTCTTCGGAGAGGTTGTCGATGTAGTTTTTGGCCATCAACACCTTGATGCCGTGCATGAACTTCTCGGACGACCGCGAGTCGTCAGAGAGGACGATGTTCTCCTTCACGAGATGGATGTCGAGGCGCAGCTCGTCGAGCGTGACCCAGTCCTTGAGGTTGCGGTAGAGCCGGTCGGTCTTCTCCACGAGGATGGTGTTGCAGCCGTCCTTGTGCTTCTTGAGCCACGCCAGCATCTTCTCGAAGTTCGTCCGGCCCGCCCGCTTCGCCGTCTCCACGTCGATGAACTCCTGCGCCACGCGCAGCCCCTGAGCCTCGGCGTAGGCGTGGAGCAGCTTCGTCTGCGCGGGGATGGAGAAGCCCTCCTTTTCCTGATCCTTGGTGGACACGCGAGCGTACAGCACCGCCTCGCGACGCGGGGCAGCGGCGGCGGCGGCGGGGCGGTTCGTCGCGGAGCGGTTCGGGCGCCGGCCGGCGTTGGCGGGGACCGCGCCGTTGGTGGAGGGCGTTTGCGGGTTCACGGGCATGAGGGACCGGGGTGAGGGGTAGGTTATACCTTACATAATTATTGTCAGCACCCCTCTGCCAGAAGCCCGGTTTGGACCGTGGCTGTTGATTGGGGAGGCGCGCTGGGCGGTGGTTTCGTCAGACTTCACCGGAGCCGATGCGGGAGCGGAAGCTACGCCATCGAGGCCCGCGCCAGAGAACAGCGGGTTCACGGTTGAGGGGATTGCCGTAATCGAAGTCTTAGCCCGATGGCAGTGGATTGAACTCCGGCCAACCTGAAATGCTTGGGGCCGATACACACCATCATGCCATTTTTTGGCTCATCTGCAATATTTTTGAGTCGGTATACACCCGTTCAGTCCACGCGTTACGGCCCCAAAGGTCCAGCCGTCCCGTAATCCCGTGTGGGGGTATCCGTATGCCCGTGTCGTCTCATCTCTTTTTACCGCTCGAACGCACATTCTGGTGCGACACGCTCTGCTTCGACGACTTCGATCGCTTCGCCGCTATCGGAGAGGATGAGGATGAGGCGCGGGCGGCGCTGCGCGAGGTCGCGCGCGACGGGGGCGCGGAGCGGGCGGTGGAAGCGGTGGTGGCCGAAGCCGGCGGGAGCCTCGCAGTGCGCGCCAACCTCACGGTGGCGCTGGCGTTCCTGCGCGAGCGACGCACGCAGGCGATCGAGGACGCCGCCGCAGCGTGGCTCACCGCCGAGCAGAGCGCGGTGCACCGCGGGCGCAACCTCAAGGTCCGCCGCTTTCCTCTAGCGATCCGGCTCTTCGAGGAGTCCCGTGACTCGCTGCTGGCGATCAGCCTCTGGGACCAGTGGCACGCGCGGCGGGGCACATGGTACCAGCTTCAAAACCCGCTGACAGAGCCGATCTCGGTCGAGTCCGAGGACTGGGCCGCGGTAGCGGCCGCCGCGCTGGCGACCGAGCGGGCACGGAAGGGTACGCAGTGCGGCACGTTCGAGGCCCCCGTCGCCTTCCTCGGGGCCGAGGGGGACGTGCTCATCGGCTTCCGGGAGTGGCCGCTCCGGCAGGCGGTGAAGGTGAAGGACGAGGTCGTAACGGGCGAGCGGCCAAGCTGGATGCTGGCGCGTGTCTACAGCGGCGGCGACCGGGTCGACATCACCGACACGGCCCCAGACCGGGGGGCCTGCCTCGCGGGGGCGATGATCCGGCAGCTTCGCCCCCAGGCCGGCGAGCTCCAGCAGGTCCTCAACGAGCTGACCGACGCTGCGCTCGACGACTTCCTCCGCCGAATCACCGAAGAAGGTACCGCTGACGGCGACGCCTTCCCGCTCGTCGAGCTGACCGCCGCCCTCCCCTGGGACGCCCGCCACCGGACCATCACGCTGCACGGGAAGCCCGGCGCCACCGCGGAGTCCGTGGTGGCTACGCTCCGCCGTATCGGCCCGTTCGCGAAGGACTGGCGCACGGTGAAGTCGGCGAAGCTCCTGTTCGAAGGTGCGTACAAGATCGAGGTTCACTTTCCCATCGCCGGGAAGCACCGCGCCCTCGCCTACTCGGACATCGATCGCGACAAGCGGGTGACGCGCCGGTTCGCTGAGCGGCTGAACAGGGTGCTGGGCTGCGAGGTGGCCCCGAAGGCGCGCGCTGATTCTCGACTGCCGCGCCCGCAAGCCGACAAGCCACTCCGGCCGCAGACGGCGGCGTGGTGGCAGCGGCTGCTGGTGCCGGCGCATGACCAGCCGCCCGACTGGGTGCTGAACGCGCTGGCCGATCTGGTGAAGCTCTGCCTGATACGCACCGAAGAGGTCGGCGTGCTCAACTGCGGCAGCCCGTACCTCGAGCGCGCGAAGGCCGGCGCACACTGGGCGGAGTGCAAGGGCGAGGTTGAGCTCCCGCTCGCCGCGGAGGACGCGGAAGATGAGCTGGCGGTCGAGGACGACGAGGGGGTCTGGTGCTCGGAGCGTGATCACCGCTGGCGGCCCAAGCGTTACCGCCTCCCCGTTGACCACCGGGTGAAGGTCGCGCTGCTGCACGACCGCGCATGGGGGTTGGTGCGAGAGGAGGCCGCGCACTACGGCGTCGTGGAGGAGGAGCCAGGCCGCCCTGGGGTCGCGAGCGTGCGCCTCGCCGACTCCCGCGCGTACGTCGGGTACACCGAGTTGGCGGGCGCCGAAGAGCGGGAGCCGGGTGCCTTTGGGCGGGCGCCTGTGGCCTGGGTGGCGCCACCGTTTGGTGCGACAGCGCCGAGCCACGCAGGGGCGCTGCCGCTCGCGCGCGTGCTCGCGGGAGACGACGTGCTCGCGCCCGCGTGGGGCCTCGCCGCTCCTCGTCGCCGCGAGGCAGTCGCTGGCGTCGTCCCTGCACCAGAGGGGGAGCGGATCGGCGGCACCGTCATCGAGGTGCGCGGGCCGCGCGACATCCGCGTGGGCGGGCGCCCCGTCGCGAAGCACCGCCCCGCGGTCGCCAAGGTCGCCAGACTCCTGCTCTCCGCCCAGTTGGCCGGCGAGCGCAGACCCCGAACGACCCCGGAATTGGTGGCGTTGGCGAAGAACACAGACGTGCTGAGCGCGTCCGACAACGACGCCCACCTTCATGTGCTCGTGCGGCGGGCGCGCGAGGGTGTAGACGATGCAGCAGGCGTTATCGGGCGAGGCGCAGAGGCCTTCGTGACGGACGTAGGCTACCGGCTCGGGGACGGGTGGGAGGTTCGTCACCTCGCTGACAGGTCGGCCGACCAACTGTAAGGATCGGCGGATCGCGACTAAGGAAGAACGGTCACTATTCGGGGGCGATGAAAGGCGCCGCGGGCGACTGGACGGGGATTAGCCGCCTATAACGGGCGACATTTGCGGTGTGGATGATCCCTCCCCCAAGCGCCGCAACCGCAAGGCTCACGAAACGCATGAAGCGCTCGTGGACCGGGCGCTGGCACTGTACCAGCCGAGGACGACGCGCCCCCTGGACCGGGAAGATGGGCGGGAGATCATCCACAACCTCTCTGGCTTTCTCTCTGTGCTCGCCGAATGGAAGCGCAGGGAG
>CAIUMM010000036.1 GCA_903900265.1 uncultured Pseudomonadota bacterium | reverse complement strand
CTCGCCCTGGAAGCCGCGGCTCGCGAGAAAACGCTCGGCGGCACGCTCGATGCGCTGCACCAGCACCACGACGTCCCGCGTGCTCGGGGTGTGCTGGAAGAAGCGGAGCTGGCCATCGGCGCCACGGTCGAACACGCCGTCCAGGTGGACGACGTGGAAGCCGCGACGGTCCTTGCCGCGCTGGGCCTGTTGTTCACGGGTTCGTAACGGACGCCTACGGACAGCTTTGAGCGAGAAACTGGCCGATGTACGCCGGCGCGTAGCACTCGATCGCGCCGAGCCGGGCGTTGAGCGCGCAGTCGTCCGCAATGTCGCGGTTGGCGGCCTCCGCGCCGGAGCGTTCGATGCACGCCTGGACGCCCTGCAGATCTTCGGGCGGCACCCAGGACCACGGATCGCCGAGGTCGTCCCCGTGCTCCACCGCGGCATCAGCGGCCTCCACGCCCAGCTCGTGCCCCTCCTGGCACCCGACGTACTCGGCGGCCTGTATGCCCTCTTTGTAGTGGTACTCCGGCGCCGGGGCACAGCCGAGGACCGCGATCCAGAGCCAGGTCATCCTCCACCCGCGCAAACGTCACAATCGGCGGTCGCGGCTTGGTAATATGCCGCCGCGTACGCCAGGGCATAGCATTCCCTGCTGGCCTCCTCTACCGTCGACACACACTCGTTCAGGAAGCTGGTCTCAGGGTTGGGGTTTTCCGGAAGCTCTGAAGCACAAAACTCACCCTCGCTCTCGGTCGCGTCGGGCTGGCTCGACGGCGCCACAGGGTCGCAACCCGAGCCGGCAACCGTGCCGTCCGCCCAACCCAACTCGGTGCCCACGTGACATCCGTAGCCCGGCATGACCAGCCAGGTCCATTGGTCCTTCACAGTGTCAAAATGGGAGCAGGAGAGGATCAGTAGGAGCCCGGTCATCCTGCACCCAGGCAGACGTCACAATCCTCAGGGGCTGACTGGTAGAAGGCGGCGATGTAGGCCGATATGTAGCATTCTCGTGCGGATGACTCCACTATCGAATTGCAGAAGTTGACGAAGCTCGTTTCGGGGTTCGGGTCGCTCGGAAGCTCTGAAGTACAAAACTCGCTTTCACTCTCGGTTACGTCTGGTGAGCCGGCCGGAGCGTGCGCATCGCACGCCAAGCCCGCGGCCGAGCCGTCCGCCCAACCCAGCTCGGTGCCTAGGTGACATCCGTAGCCGGGCATGATCCGCTCGGTCCATCGGTCCTTCTCGGTGTCGTACCGGGAGCAGGAGAGGATCAGAACGAGCCCGACCGAGGATAGGAAACTTGAACGGCCTGTCGGTGAGCACATTCCGACACGGTACACCCTCCTCGCCCGTGCCCGCAAGCCCTTCGAGGCCCCGAAAGCGGTGTTGCAGGCGTGGGCGGGGAGCGGGGGGCCCGCGGATCTTGGGGTGACGACCGGCGTTTAGAGGCGGGCGGGGCTTGCGGACGAGGGCCGGCAGGGTGTAGACTCCGGCGGTGCTTCAAGAACAAGGCCGTTCATGCTTCTATCCCCGCCGGGGTGTACGCTGGCGGGGTGACCGCCGAGGTGGGCTGTTTGTGGTT
>CAIUMM010000035.1 GCA_903900265.1 uncultured Pseudomonadota bacterium | reverse complement strand
TGGTGATCCCAACGGGATTTGAACCCGTGTTGGCGAGATGAAAACCCGCTGTCCTAGGCCTAACTAGACGATGGGATCAAAGATGATGGTGGGCCGAGCGGGACTTGAACCCGCGACCCACGGATTAAAAGTCCGGTGCTCTACCAACTGAGCTATCGGCCCGGCGAGACTCAGGGTTTATCGCGTGTGGGGCGCGTGTCAACCCTGAGATCGGAGTTGATCAGGAACCGGAGCCGGTGTCCTCGTTGGAGTTGCCCGGATCGTAGGTGACGGTGGGCTCGTTGCACGGCGCGTTGGGGGCGTCGAGGTGCGCTTCGCAGTAGTCGTTGACCTTGCCGGGGCCCTGGCAGAACGCGGCTTCGATCCCGGTCCAGTACTGGTCCTGCGCTTCGTCGCCTGCGACGCCGAGGCCTGCTTCGTTGGTGAACAGGCACTCTTCCGCGTCGACGTTCTTGAAGACGTCGTCGCAGTTGCCGTCACCCACGTCGAAGACGCCGACGGCGTACGCGAGGCGCGAGTCGTTCAGAGGGAGCGAGAACGAGGTGAGCGCGATGGTGTACTCGACGCCAGCGGTCTGCGTGGTGTCCAAAGCGCAGCGCTCGGGCGAGGAGCGGCCGGCGTGTACGTCGGTCGCGCCGCCATAGCCTGCCATTACGCACTCGTTGAATTCGAGCGAGTGGTCGGCGCCAGCGTCGTCGGTGTAGACGGCCTTGAAGTCGCCCATCTCGACGCCCGGCGAGCCGGTGTAGAACGCGGTGAGACCGACGTCCATGTCGAGGTCGCCGTCGTCGCCGTAGTTGTCGTCGTATTTGTACCGACCGCCGCCGCTGCTCGCCATGCTGCGCGCCCAGAACACGGACTCGGGATCGATGACGAGGCAAACCGTCCCGCCGGTGCCTTTGAAGTGCGCCGTGGCTCCAGTCTTGGTGCCGGGGTTCGCCGAAGCGCCGACCTCGGCGTACATGATCGACTCGGGCCATGCCATCGGGTCCAGCGCGCCTTGGCCGCTGTTCCACTTGTCGACGTCCAAGGGCATGAGCTCGCCGAGATCGCTCACGGCAGGGGCGTCGCTGGGATTCGGGCGAAAGGCAAAGCCGGTGTGGTCGCAGCCAACCAGCGTCAGAAAAAGCAGCGACATCTTACTCTCCGGTGTACTGAACGCTAAGGTTGATGACCAGCTCGTCGTCGACGGAGGTGACGAAGGTCGTGCCGTCGCCGACCCAGTCGCCCGCGGTGATGGAGTTGCTCGGGCTGTTGAGCGCGTCAACTACCTGCTCGCCTTCCGTCGTGGAGTTGTTGTAGTCCGGCACCGTGTGGGAGCCAGTCTCCTGACAGGTGGTGAAGGTGCCGTTGTTGATGGTCGAGTTCGGGTCGATCATCGGCGCGTCCATGAAGCCCCACATCGCCATGCCTTCATGGTAGGACGTGTGCGGCATGGTGAAGTCCGCCTCGAAGTCGCCATCGGCGTTCTCGGTGAAGTCCTTCTCGCCGATGAACGACATCTCCTGGTCGGAGGTGGCCGAGTAGTAGTAGTAGCACTGCTGCTGGAACGTCGAGCTGTTCTCGATCTCGGTGCCTTCGAAGTTCGTGACCGGCTTGCCGATGAGACGGAAGTAGTCCAGAACGTCGTTGTAGTCGGTGAAGCGACCGGTGACGACCTTGCACGCGAGGATGTCGTAGCAGGCGAAGTCGAACCGCCCGACGGACGTGCCGCCGTAGGGGAACGTGTTGCCCGGCACCGACGAGTCGAGAATCGGACCCATCGAAGGATGGGGGTAGGCGAAGCTCACGGTGTCGATGCCGGAGTAGGCACCGAGGAACACCGGGCCGATGAAGCGCGGGTCGGTCACTTCTTCGGTGCCGCCGGCGCCGTCGGAGATCAGCCGCGTCGCAGCCGCCTTCGGCACCACCACCTTGCCAACGAAGTCGTAGTCGGGGAGGTTTTCCTGGTAGCAACCCAGGACAGAGAGCAGGATCAACATGGACATTCCTCCTTAAAACTCGTACTTCGCGCCGACCTGTGCACTGACAGGATCCTGGCGGTAGGCGATGAGGTAGCGGTTCTGGGTGTCGATATAGGTGGTGTAGTAGACGGTCGGGTAGTTGTTGTTGGTGACGTTGTTGACCGTCAGCACCGCCGAGAGCTTGCCCTGCTTGACCGGGATCTGCTGCTCGACCTTGACCGCGACTTCCCAGTACGGGCTGGTGCGGCCGTAGGTGCCCATACGCTCCTTGAGCAGGGTGTAGTCCGCTCCGCCGCCGAGACCGGCGGAGGAGTAGTAGTACCTGCTGAGCGGGTAGCCGGAGAAGAACGTGCCCGACATGCCGAGGCGCGTCGTCCAGGGGTCATCGGGAAGGTCCCACGAGGCCGCGAGCTTGACTTGGTGGCGTACGTCGGAGCCGAGGTTGCCGTAGCCGAGGTCGAGCTGCTGGGGATTGACCAGCGCGCCCGACAGCGAGCCCTGAGTGCGGCCCTGGCTGACCACGTAGCTGTAGGTGCCGAACACCTGCCAGCGCTTGGTGAAGCTGCGGCTGATCGAGAAGTCGGTCTGGTAGTAGTTGCGCTGAGCGAGCTCAGGCGTACGCAGCCGGTAGAACAGGTCGAGCGAGCCGTCGTGCGAGCCGAGGTAGGCGTAGCCGTCCTCGTCGTAGATCAGGTTGGTCTCGTCGAAGGTGTAGACGTTCCGGGTGAACTTGCCGGTGAAGTCGATGCCCGCGGCGATGTCCTTGATGACCTCACGCTCCACACCCGCCGAGAGCTCGTCGGAGTGGGGGGCGGTGGTGTTGTCGAACACCGAGATGGTGTTCTCGGTGCCAGACTCCGCGTACATGTTGGCGGTGTTCGACGTGTTGTTGCCGAAGGCCTCGCCGACGATGAGCTTGGTGCCGAGGTTGGACTGGGAGAGGTAGCTCGCGACCGACAGGCGGCTGGTGTCGTTGAAGCGACCGTAACCGCCGTAGACGCGGGTCTTCTGGTCGTTGAACGGGTCCCAAACGCCGTAGACGCGGGGGCCCCACACGCCAACGTCGACGATAGCTTCGCCTGCGTCATTGTTGGTGAGCGCGCGGTCGTACCGGATGCCGTAGCGGAAGGTCAGGTTCTCGACCGGCTTGTACGCGTCCTGAAGGAACGCGCCGATGTGGTAGCCGTCTGCCGAGTACTCGTACGCGCCCGAGGTCTCTACCCAGTAGTAGTTCTTGAGCGTGGTGGGGTCGAACGGGTTCTCGTAGATGTCGTAGAAGTACAGGTTGCCGTTGTAGCCCTGCACTTGGTCCCACTTCAGGTAGCTGAAGTCGATACCGCCCTTCAGGTCGTGCTTGCCGCCGAGCGGGTCACGAACTTCAAGCACGGACAGCTTGGTGCTGCCCTGAATGCGGAAGCGGTCATCGAAGTAGTACGTGCCGTTGTTCTCGGAGGCGTACGCGCCCGAGAAGCCGTAGCGGCCCGGGGTCTGGTAGTCGATGTGGTTTTCGAGCTCGTCGGGCGAGCAGGGGTTGTACCCGAGGCGTAGGTCTTTGGTGCAGGGGACGCCGCCGACTTCGATGTAGCTCTTCTGGTACGAAGCGGTCGTCTCAAGGTTGGTGTCCTTGTTGATGAACCAGTTCCACTTCGCGGAGGCGATGTACCCGCCCTGCGCCTGACGGGCCTGCGCTTCGGGACGCTCGCGGGTGTTGTCCTGATCAACGTTATCGACGGTGGTCGGGTCGGTCGAGAACTGCAAGGTGACGCGGTGCTTGGAGGTCGGCTGCGCGGTCAGCTTGGCGAGGATGTAGTGCGCGTCGAAGTCGCGGGGGAGCTGCACGCCGACGTTCGAGTACAAGGTGCGCTCGTACTGGTAGCTGGCGAGGTACCACAGCTTGTCTTTGATGATCGGGCCGGACACGACGAGGTCGGCCTCGGCCGTCTGCGCGGACTCGTCAAACCCGGTCGGTGCGAGCGGGTAGCCGTCCGCTCCGAAGCGGGCGTCCATCTTCGGCGACCAGTTGCCGTTGCCGTAGTAGCCGCCGGCGTTGATCTGCAGGGTGTTTCCGCCGCTCTTCGTGACGATCTGGATGAGGGCGCCGAGGCTCTCTCCATACTCGGGGTCGAAGCCGCCGGTCGTCACCGAGATCTGGTCGATGGCGTCGTAGTTGAAGTTCATCGAGAACGTGCCCGTGACCGGGTCGGTCGTGTTCACGCCGTCCAGCACGATGGTGTTCTCGTTGCCTGCTGCACCGGCCGAGCTCGGGTTGCCGCCGGAGAGCACGCCGGCCGCTTGGCCGACCGCGTCCTGGTAGCTGCGTCCCGTCGGGATGCGCGACAAGAAGTCGGAGTTCATCGTGGTGGTGTTCGACACCTGCTCCACGTCGACCGTGGGCTTGCCACCGACGACGTCGACGATGACGCTACCGGTCTTCAGTACGACGTTGACGTTCGTGGTGCGGCTGACCTGAACCTCGACGCCGGTCATGCGGACCGGAGCGAACCCTTGGAGCTGCGTGAGCACCTCGTAGGAGCCGGGCGCGAGCTCGGCGAACTGGAAGTTGCCTTCGTCGTCCGTGGAGCGCTGCTGCGCGCCACCGATCAGCGCGGGCGACTTGATGGTGACCAGCGCGCCAGGAATAGAAATTCCGGATTCGTCGGTGACCGATCCTTTTATTTGCCCAGCGGTCGAAGAGGCCCAGGCCGGGTCCATGACAACAAGGACGGCGGCGGCCAGGAGGAGCGTCTGCGGGGTCCAGCGGCGGTTCATGCGGCGATTTCCTACGAGGAGGTCCGGTCTGGCGGAAGGCCAAAGCGGATGGGTGGACAACGAACGGCAAGGCATACTGGATTGTAGACAGAAAGTCAACGTCCGTGACGTTCCACGACACCGCTTCACAGGCCCTTCACACACCGCGCTTTGGGACGGGCCTTGACGAACCGGGGGTACTTCGGGTACCCTCATGCTCTGTTCCCTCCTGTTTACCCGTCGAGGTTCCAATGTCTGGTCGGCTAGTACTCTTCTCCCTCGGGGCCTTGCTGGCGTCGGCGCTGCTTGTCAGCCCGTCCGCCGTCATCTCTTCCGCGTCAGCAACCACGCTCGCGGCGCTGTCGACTGAGCAGATGGTGGACGCGTCCGACATCATTGTTCGTGGCACGGTCGTCGACGTGTGGACCGCTGTTGAGCGCGGCCACGTCAACACCCACACCCGCATCGAAGTCTCGCGCGTCCTCAAAGGCCACGCGAGCAGCTCGGTGGAAGTGGTGACCCCCGGTGGCGCGTTGGACTCCACGCTCACTGAGGTCGACGGCGCTCCCCGGTTCGGCGTGGACGAAGAAGTGCTCGTGCTGCTCGCAGCGCGCGCCGACGGCACCTACCTGACCGTCAGCTTGGGCGCTGGAAAGTACACCGTGAAGCAGAACCCCGCGGATGGTTCCTCCATGGTGGTGCAGTTCCTCGTTCCGTACGCTCGGAGCTGGGACCCCCGCTTCATCCCGACGCCCGCGCTCGCGGACCGGGTTTCTCTGGCGTCGATGGAGACCCGCATCACCGACCGCGTAGCGGCGGGATGGGACGGTCAGCCCATCTCTGGGGTGTCTCTCGATCATCTCCGCGCCATCAACAACCTTCAGGGCGGGGTGCGCTGATGTTGCTTACACTTATTCCTCTTCTGGTCTCCAATCCCGCTTTCGCATGGAAGCACGCCGGTTATGCATGGGACGTCTCCGACGCCTGTGACGCCGCTGACGGCAGCGCCGATGACGGCCTGCTGCGTCGCTGCTGGGACATGGACGACGATATCGAAGACTCGCTTCCCGAGGGCTACCAGCTCGAGGCCATTCAGTACGGCTTCGACGCGTGGGAAGAGGCGGCGCAGTGCGCGGCGATCGCCAACGAGTACACCGGAACCTCCGAGCGTGGTCAGGCCAACGCGGGCGACGGCGGAACCACTGTTTTCTGGGACGATCCGGGCGATGAGATGGCGCCCGGCGTGCTCGGCGTGACCTACTTGGTCACCGACAACGGCTCGGTGATCTGGAACGGCCAGCGCTACATGCACTTCGGCGACACCGACATCACCTTCAACAACGACGTCGACTGGGGCACCACCGACGACATCGAACGCGGCCTCTGCAACCAAGAGAGCGCGATCGAAGGCGTTGCGACGCACGAGATCGGTCACTCCTGGGGCCTCGGCCACTCCTGCGACGAAGGCGAGGCATGCGCCGATTCGACGTTGAAGGAAGCTACGATGTTCTGGCAGGTCGGCGCCTGCGACACCTCGCAGAACGTCCCCAACGAAGACGACATCGCCAGCATCACCAACATCTACGGCCCGGCCATCGTCATCAGCGGCGAGTCGCCGCTGCAGGCCGATGATCGTACCGGCGCAGCGCCGTTCGAAGTGTGCTTCAGCGTCACCGTCGGCGGCGATGACAGCGTCATCGTGTCGGCCCAGCACTGGGTGTTCGGCGACGGCGAGCAGTCGGACGAGCTGAACCCGTGCCACACCTACACCACCGTCGGCCAGTTCAGCGTCAGCGCCACCGCTGAGATCCAGAGCGATGTGTGTGACGCGCAGACCGTCACCTCCACGCAGCTTGGCTACGTTGTTGCGTGCGATGTGCCCGCTCCCGAAGAAGGCGCTGACGGCTTCTTCGAGGTGAAGAAGGTCGATGGTTTGAGCTACCAGACCATCAACCACACCGATCTGTCCACCTACGGCTGCGTGGACACCATCCAGTGGGAAGTCTACAAGGGTTCGGCGGAAGGCGACATCAAGCCTGAGAACCTCGTGGACTTCAACGGCGCCGACAACGCAGGCGGCGAGAGCATCGGCGCTTGGTCTCCCAAGCTCGAGTTTCCCGAGGCCGGCTCCTACGTCGTCGTGATGAACGTCGGCGGCCCTGGCGGCGTTGCGGCGGGCTTCATGGTCGTCGACGCTGCGGACGGTGGCGGTTGCTCGTCGGTTCCGAATTCGGTGGGGATGTCCATCGCCGGGATGATGTCGGCTGCGGCGCTCTTGCTCCGTCGTCGTAACACCCGCGCCTGATCGTAAGGTCTGGGGATGTTGTACGCCTGGCTCTGCTGGGCTCGACTCGCCTTCGCAGGTGGGGTCGGGCTCGCGGACCTGCCTCCTGCTGAGGTCAGCGCGCCCCACATCGCGCCGAAGTCCAGCCGTGTCGACATCCCCGTGGTCGGTGATTTCCGGCTGGTGGGCGTGGAGCAGGGCGTACGCAGCTATGAGGCCGCGCTCCCGGTCCGCCCGCGGGTGATGTTTCTGAGCAGCATGCCTCCGGGCATGGAGGTGCGAAGGGACGGGCACAAGCTGGTTTTTGCCACGCAGGGCAGCGTGCCGAACACGTGGGCGTTTACGGCCAAGGGCTTGACCGTGCGGGTCGACGCGAACGCTCCGAGGCCGGACGCGGGGCAGTACCTGGTGCGCTGGCCGGAGGCACAGGACCGGCAAGTGGAGCTGGACGCCGGGGGCGCTGGACGCACCGACGCGACGCAGAGCGTGCGGCGGTCGGTGCAGGTGGGCGGTACCACCCGTGCTGGACTTTTATTGGCTGCGCCAGCCCAGATTGCGTGGCAGGTCGATGTCCCGGCTGGGGGCGTGCTGCGGTTCTCCGCGGGCGTGATTCCCCCCGAGGTCTCGTTGTCCGACGCGAGCGACGGTGCGGACGTTGTGGTGCGGGTAGGCGGGGTGGAGCGTGCACGTTTTCGCGCCCAGCGGGGGCTGTTCAAGCCCTTTGAGGTGGACTTATCCTCCGATGGGGGCACTACGGCGCGCCTTGAGTTTGGGATCGAAGACGCCGACACCACCGACGACTACGCGTTCATCGCCGAGCCCCGCGTGGTCGTGCCTTCGCCTGCGCCCAAGCGTGTCGTGCTCGCGTTTATCGACACGCTGCGCCGCGACCATCTCGGCACCTACGGCTATGCGCGCGCGCCGTCGCCGAACATCGATGCGCTGGGCAAAGAAGGCGTGGTTTTTGAAGACGCCCGCACCGTCGCGCCATGGACGTTGCCAAGCACGCGAACGGTGCTGACGGGGATGCAACCGGAGCGTTGGGGATCCAGCATCAACCTCCCGGAGATATTGGCGGCGCAGGGGTGGGCGACCGGCGCGTTTGTCGGCAACATCTACCTGACCGGCAACTTTGAGATGGCCAAAGGGTGGGGTGAGCACACCGCGATCAACCTGCCCTATGGGGACTATGAAGTGCAGCGGGGCATCGAGTTCCTCGATCGCCACGCCGATGAAGACGCGCTGGTGATGGTGCACTTCATGGACCTGCACTTGCCGTACAAAGAAATATGGCCGTGGCGCAGCCGGTATGTCACCGCGGAGCCTCCTGGCCTCGGGGCGGTGTTCAACCGCGGCGAGCTGATGCAGTACGCGGACTCCAAGGTAAAAAAGGCTTCGATCAAGTCTTATCTGGAGGACCGCTACGACCAGAACCTCGCTGCGGTGGACAGCGCGCTTCAGCGCTTGTTTGATGCGGCCGGCCCGGACGCGGTGGTCGTGGTGTTCGCGGATCATGGCGAAGAATTTTTTGATCACGGCGACCTTGAGCACGGCCACAGCCTGCACGACGAGCTGTTGCGCGTGCCGTTGATCGTTCGTGCGCCTGGCCTTGCCCCCCGCCGCGTGGATGCCCCGGTCAGCCTGCTGGACGTCACGCCGACGTTGTTGGAGCTGCTTGGGTCCTCGGGAGCGGCGCCCGCCCCGTTCGACGGCATGTCCTTGGCGTCGCTCGCTCGTGGCGAGGCCGATGACCGCTTTACCGGACGGGCGCTGGCCTTTGGTCGCTTGCTGTACGGTCCGAACGCGTGGGGTAGCCTGTTGGGCACTCAAAAGTGGATCAGCCAGGGCGGGCACGAGCAGGTCTACGATCTGGCCACCGACCCGACGGAGCAGACGCCCGCGCGGGAGCCCGACCGTCAGGCTGGACGTCGGGCCTTGGAGGCTGCGCTGCACGTGCGCTCCGAGGTTGTGCTGCGCGTGATGCCGATGTCGGTGCGGGGGAGCGGCTCGGTCAGCCTGAGCGTCCCGGGCGGCATCGCGGGGGTGTGGGTCGGCGACGAGCCCACCCAGCACGCGACGGCGGAGACGCGCGTGCGTCGCGGTGTGGAGGTAGACGGGCTGCGCACCGACACCGTGGACATGGACTTTAGCAGCACCGGCGCCCCGCAGCGCGAGGTCTACGTGCTCCCCATGCTGGCCCCCGAGGTCGCGGTCAAAGGCGCCGCGCTGTTCATCACCAAGGGGCCGTCGCAGGAGCTGCTGATGCGCGGGCCGGACGTGGGGTCAGGTCCGCTCGCTCGGATATCCAAGGGGTCCCGTACCTACGAGGTCAGCTGGGCTGTGGTTCCCGAGCCCTTTGGCGAGGAGCTCGACGGCTTTGACCCGGAGAGCGCGGCGGCGTTGAAGGCCATCGGCTACCTCGACGAGACGCGTGGGGGTAGCCCGGACTCCGGCAGCGCCGGGACCGCGCCGTGACGACGCCGAAGGGCGGCGTCGAGAGTGATGACCCGGTGGCCGATTGGGGCCCTGAGGCGGGCCGCGGGTTGTTTGACTCCTCCGAGACCACCGCGACCGGTGAGGTGTCCGGCTACGAGGGCACGGGCAGCTTCGCTGCGGAGGACGCGGGGGGCGCGGAGCGACCCGTCGCGGTGTTGGCGTGGATCGCTGCGACGCTCGACGTAGCGCCGGGCGCGGCGCGGGGCGATGTGCCGGCGCTTCGCAGCCTCGTCGCGAACGAGCCGCTGGATCTCTTGCCCGGCGGGTTCCGGCCCGCTCGCGTCGCGTACGCGCCGGGGGGCTTGGGCGCGGCGACGTCCGAGATTGAGACCACCGAGCACACCGAGGTGGCAATCCCGAAAAATGAGGCCACTCGTCGCGATGTACGCAGGTTTTGGGCGATGGCAGCAGGTGTGATCGCGGCGTTCGGCCTGATCGGACTTGCGATGAAGGCGTGGCTCCGTTGATCCGGACATTGACGGAAGGGGTGCGGTCGCTTATCGGGCCAGACGTTCGACGCAGTGGCGGTTTCGGCCCCGTTGCGTCCTTGACGGCTCTTTGATGTACTCAAACAACTCTTCTGATTTTCACGTCACCGAGCGCGATGTCGGTTTCATGCAGCAAGCTCTCGAGCTTGCGGCGGAAGCGGCGGCTCTGGGTGAAGTTCCGGTAGGCGCCCTGATCGTCGGGGCCGATGGTTTGGTGTTGGCGCGGGCAAAAAACACCCGCGAAGCAGAGCGCGACCCTTGCGGTCACGCCGAGCTCCTCGCTATTCGGGCGGCAGCCGCTGCTCTGCAGGATTGGCGTCTTGAACGCACAACCCTGTACGTCACGCTGGAGCCCTGCGCGATGTGCGCAGGGGCGATCCTCCTCGCGCGCATCCCGCGTGTGGTGTATGGCGCAGCCGACCCCAAAGGCGGCTTCTGCGGAACAGTGGGCGATCTCTCGTGCAATCCACGATTGAACCACCAGTTCGAAGTGGTAGGCGGTGTCCTTGCAGAGGATGCCAGCAGCCAGCTCAAGCGCTTCTTCGCCGGGCTTCGTGCAGCCAAACGGGCGTGAATATCGACCTCAGAAGAGTGTATTTCAGCGGAAAGGTGGCCGAGTGGTCGAAGGCGGCAGTCTCGAAATCTGTTGTAGGCGTTCCCTACCGTGGGTTCGAATCCCACCCTTTCCGCCATTTTCCTGGAGAGGTGACCGAGTGGTCGAAGGTGCACGACTGGAAATCGTGTGTATCGAAAGGTACCGCGGGTTCGAATCCCGCTCTCTCCGCCATCCTGCCCGTATCGGTTCGCCGGTACGGGCTTGATTGCTTTTGGGGCCCGTTATTCGAAGCGGTAGCTGGCTTGCGTCGCAAAAACGTGCGCCGACTCGCCGGCTTCGTGCAGGCGGTCGCGCAGGAGCGTCACGCCTTCACACGGCAGGCCGCGGGCGCGGCGCTCTCCGTTGACCAGCTCGGTGACCAGCAGCTGCTTGGGCTTGAACGCTGCAACGTGTTGGTAGACGCCGTCGTTCTCTCCCCATGCGCAGCCGACGATCACCCAGTCCGCGCCGTAGAAGTCCTGCATCGCGTCCACCCACGCCGCAGGGGTCTGGCGATGAAGCGCGAGGTCGAGGTGCAGCAGGCGTCCAACCTCGGGGAGCGTCAGCTCCCACGCGCGAGGTTGGGCCTCGGGTAGGCTCGCCCGCTCGCGGATGCCGCCGAGTGTCGCGCGGGGACGCAGCGCGCCGATGCTGGCCTTCAAGAAGTAGCTGGCCGGGCGCGCTTCGGGCACCGGTGTGTAGGGCATCGAGCGGAATCGCACCCCAGCGACGACGCCCTCGCTGGCGCTCTCGGCGCCGAGCGGTCCCTGGCGCTTCAGCCACTCGAGCACGGCGGGATCGGCGACCACGTCGGGGCGGTCGCCTTTGACGACCGCTGCAGCCGTACCGCGGATGCGGTCGGGCGAAGCGCTGGTCAACAGCACGAGATCGCCGGGGAGCACCTCGACCGGGTCGATGACGATCGGCCGGCCCTTCCACTCCAGCCGCACCTCGGCGCGGTCCGGATGGGTGAGCCGCAGCTTCCAGATGAAGTCATGCTGCACGTTCTTCGCGTACAGTTGCTTGTCGCCGGGCTTGGCGGGGGTTGGGGCGGCGTTCGGAGTAGGGGTCGTATCGCTCATGTCAGCACCTTTGCGACCTGCTCCAGCGCAAAGTCGATCTCGTCGCGTTCAATGACCAAGGGAGGAGCAAAGCGGATCACTTGCCCGTGCGTGTCTTTGCAGAGCACGCCGAGCTTCGAGAGCCGTTCGCAGTAAGGACGAGCCGCGCCGCTGCTTGTGTGCAGCTCCACGCCGATCAGCAAGCCGCGCCCGCGCACTTCGCGCACGTGCGGGCTGTTCAGCGCGGTGAGCCGCGCCTTGAAGTAGCTGCCCAGCTCGGCGGCGCGCGCGGGCAGGCCCTCGTCGATCAGCACGTCAAGCGCGGCCTTGCCCACCGCCGCGGCCATCGGGTTTCCGCCGAAGGTCGAGCCGTGGTCGCCGGGTTGAAACACGTTCATCACCTCGTCGTCGGCGCAGAACGCGCTGACCGGGTACACGCCGCCGCCGAGCGCTTTTGCGACGGTGAGGCAATCGGGGCGGATCCCTTCGTGCTCAAACGCCCACATTTTGCCGGTACGCCCGAGGCCGGTCTGGATCTCGTCCAAGAACAACAGCACGTTGTGGCGGTCGCAGATCGCGCGCACGTCGCGCAGGTAGCCGTCGGGGGGCAGCACAACGCCGGCTTCGCCCTGAATCGACTCGAGGTGCACGGCGACGGTGTCGGGGGTGATCGCCGCTTCGATCGCCGCGGCGTCTCCGAAGGGCACGATGTCGAAGCCGGGGGTGAACGGCCCGAACCCTTCGCGGTACTGCGGTTCGGTCGAGTAGCTGACGATGCTGATCGTGCGGCCGTGGAAGTTGTTTTCGGCGACGACGATGCGCGCTTTGCCCTCGGGCACGCCTTTGACGGTGTAGCCCCACTTGCGGCAGGCCTTCAAGCCGGTCTCCACCGCTTCGGCCCCGGAATTCATCAGGAGCGCGCGGGAGAATCCGGAGACCTCGGACAAGCGCGCGAGGAAAGGACCCAGCTGGTCGTTGTGGAACGCGCGGCTGGTCAGCGTGACGCGCTCCAGCTGCTCCCGCGCGGCGGCGAGGATGCGCGGGTGGCGATGTCCTTGGTTCAAGGCCGAGTAGCTCGACAGCATGTCGAGGTACTTGTTGCCGTTGTCGTCCCACACCCAGACCCGCTCGGCCCGCGTGATCACGACGGGCAGCGGGTGGTAGTTGTTCGCGCCGTGGCGTTCGGCCTGCTCGGTAGGGTTCATGCGCGTGCGGGTAACCCGGGCTCGGAGATCGCCGCGCCCAGCTCGGCGCGGGGTACGACCTGTTGTACGCCGGTGACGAGGTTTTTCACCGCGACGGTGCCGTTGGCGACCTCATCCGGGCCGAGCACGAGCGCGTAGGGGATGCTGCGCTGGTTGGCGTACTTGAACTGCTTTCCGAGGTTGCCGCCTTCGCCCAGCCAGGTCTCGACGGCGATGCCCGCGCCGCGGAGCGAGCGGGTCAGGTCCAGCGCCGCGTGCACGGTGTCGGGTGAGAACACCGTCACCAGCGCGCGCACCGGGGTTCCCGCGCCGGCCAACATGCCGCGCTCTTCCATCACGACCAGCAGGCGCTCGATGCCGATCGAGATGCCGACGGCCGGTACCGGCTTGCCCGAGAACATGCCGATCAGCCCGTCGTAGCGCCCGCCGGCCGCGACGGTGCCGACGCCGCCGTTGGTGATCTTCACTTCGTAGACGGCGCCGGTGTAGTAGCCGAGGCCGCGCGCGAGGGTGGCGTCGAACACCACGCGGTGCGCGCCCAGATCCGCGAGGTGCTCCAACAGCGTGCGCAGCTCAGCGATCGGACCCGCAGCGTCGGCGCCCAGCTCGGCCGCGACGCGATCGAGGTTGTTGGGCGCGGCGAGGACGGCCCACAGACGGGCGATGGACGCGTCGGGGATGCCGCGCTCCTGCAGCTCCTTGGTGACGCCGTCCTGGCCGATCTTGTCGAGCTTGTCGACCGCGACGAGCACGTCGCTCTCGTGGTCGGACACGCCGGCCGCCGCGACGATGGCCGAGAGCAGCGCGCGGTGGTTGAGGTGCACGACGAAATCGTCAAAGCCGAGCTTTTCGAGCGCGAGGTGCGCCATCGCGATGCACTCGGCGTCAGCGACGAGCGACTTGGAGCCCACGATGTCCCCGTCGCACTGGTAGAACTCGCGGAAGCGCCCCTTCTGCGGGCGATCGGCGCGCCACACCGGCGCGATCTGGTAGCGCTTGAACGGCAGCGGCAAGCCCTGGTTCATCGCCATCACCCGCGCCAACGGCACGGTCAGGTCGTAGCGGAGCGCGAGATCGGCCTTGCCTTCGCGGCCGCCCTCGCCGCGCTCGAGGATCTTGAAGATCAGCCGGTCGCCTTCGTCGCCGTACTTGCCCATCAGCGTGTCGACGCGCTCCATCGCGGGCGTCTCGAGCGGCTCAAAGCCGAACGTGGCGTAGACGTCCCGGATGGTCTGGATGACGCGCAGCCGGCCGTACATCGCCGCCGGCAGGAAGTCGCGGGTGCCTTTGGCGGCAAAAACCGGCATGTTTATTCCCCGATCCCGAAGGCTTTGCTCAACACGACGCGGTCGCCGGCGACGGCGGTGCGCTGCATGTAGAACAGCAAGCCGCGCTCGCCGCCCAGCTCTTCGCCGCCGCCCGCGCGGCCCGGGCCACCGTGCACCATCGACGGCAACACCATGCCGGGCGGCGTCGCCATGTCGGCGATCTTGCTGCCGCAGACCAGCATGCGACCCAGCCAGGGAGCCGCTCCGGCCACGACGTCCCCGATCCACGCCCGATCATCGGAGTAGAAGCTGGAGACGAGGCTGCCGAGGCCGCGCCCGATGCCGCTCGCCGCGCCCGCGGCGGAGCCGTCGTAGGGGAGCAAGCTGACGACGGGGCCGAAGACCTCGAGGTCGTGGGCTTTGCCGTTGTCGCCGACGATCACGGTGGGACGCACATAGTAGCCCTTTCCGGCCGGGGCGTTCTTGCCGTCGATCGCCGCGGAGCCGCCGAGCGCCACGCGGTTGCCCGCAGCGAGCGCGTCGATGCCGGCCCGCGCGTCGCGGAGCTGGCTCGCGGTCGAGACCGGTCCCATGGTCACGCCGTCGGTGGTGGGATCGCCGACGACGACGCCGGAGAGCGCGTCGGTGAGCGCCTCTTCGAAGGCTTCAGCGTGGTCGCCCGAAACGAACACCCGGCGAACGGCGGTGCACTTCTGGCCGGTCTTCTGGGTCATGTCCTGCACCACGTTGCGGAGCATCGTGCTCCAGACCTCGCCGCCGATCTCGACGTCGGGGCCGCACACCGCCGCGTTGAGCGAGTCGGCTTCGACGGTCACCCGAACGCCGTTGGCGGCGAAGCCCGGCGTGCCGCGCAGCATCGAGCCGGTGGCGTTGGAGCCGGTGAACGCGAGGTGATCCTGCGGCCCCAGCAGGGACAGCAGGTTGCCGGTGCTGCCGCAGATCAGCTGCAAGCTGCCCGCGGGGAGCGCGCCGCTCTCGATCAGCAGCTGCACGCAGCGCCAGGTGACGAGCGCGGTGGCGGTCGCGGGCTTGGTGATGACCGGAACGCCGGCGAGGAAGCTGACGGCGATCTTCTCGAAGGTGCCCCAGGCGGGGAAGTTGAAGGCGTTGATGTGCACCGCCACGCCGGGGCGGGTGGTGTAGATGTGCTGGCCGACGAAGCGCGGGTTGCGGGCGAGCTGGATGAAGTCGCCGTCCAACAGGAAGCGGCGGTCCCCGGTGCGCTTGGCCAGATCTTCGCCGTAGACGGCGTAGGCCGACAGGGTCCCGATGGCGCCGTCGACGTCAAACTTGGCATCGCCCCGGGTGTTTCCGCCGTTCTGCTGCGCGAGGTCGAGCAGCTCTTCGCGGTGGGTGTGCAGGGTCTTCGCCATGGACTTCAGCAGCGCGGCGCGCTCCCCGAAGCTCAGTGCGCGCAGCGCGGCTCCAGCGTTGCGCCCGTGCGCCAACACCTCGGCAAAATCGACGCCCTCGGACGAGGCCTCAGCCAGCGGCGCTTCGGTGGCCGGGTTGACGAGGGTGGAGGGGCGGGCGGCGCCTGCGATCCAGCGGCCGTACACGTAGCTTTCGAGGCGAATCATCGGGGCTCCTTCGAGGGGCGGGTGAGGAAGGGGGTGGTCTAATCCGAAACCGCTCCAGCCGGGCGTGATTGCGCGTACGGGCTCCCTACTCTCGGCGGCCCTCAAGCAGCCAGGACTCCATCATCCCCTTGCCCTTCACCTGCATCAGCGGGTTTGCACGCAGGGCGTATTGTTGCGAGAGCAGCTCAAAAGTGGCGCGGGTCACCTGGATTCTTCCTTCGGGCGCCAAGGACTCCATGCGGCTGGCCGTGTTCACGGTGTCGCCCCACAGGTCGTAGATGAACTTGCGCTTCCCGATGACCCCGGCCACCACCGGGCCGGAGTTCATGCCGATGCGGATCTGGATGGTGCGCCCGAGCTCGGCGCTCACCGTGTCGACGACGATCTGCATCCCGAGCGCCATCTCGGCCATCGCGATGGCGTGGTCCTCGCGCGCCGTCGGAAGTCCGGCGGCGACCATGTAGGCATCGCCGATGGTCTTGATCTTCTCGAGGCCGTGCTGGTCGGCCAGCTCGTCAAAGCCCGAGAAGATGCGGTCGAGGATCGCGACGAGCGCGCCGGGATTCATCTCGGTCGTCATGTGGGTGAAGCCGACGATGTCCGCGAACAGCACCGTCACCTCCTCGAACCCATCGGCGATCCCGCGCTCGTCGTCCTTCAGGCGCAGCGCGATGTTGGCGGGCAGGATGTTCGCGAGCAGGCGCTCGGCGCGCGCGCGTTCGTTCTTCAAGGCTACCGCTTGCACCTGCAGCTGCTGCCCTTGGCGCCAGTTGGTGCGCAGCAGCACGTAGTTACGGTGACCCCAGGCGATCGCGAACAGCGTGACGAAGGCCTGAAAGTTCAGGATGCCGAGGCCAAGTCGGTCGATCTCAAAGCCCCGTCCAACGAGGAACGCCACCGTCCAGCCTCCCGAGCTCAACGCGGAGACGAGCAGCCGCCAAGGCAGGTCATATGCGAACAAGCAGGGGACGCAGACCAGCGCATAAATAACGTAGTACCAAGGGTTATCAAAACCGCCGCACCACGCGAGGTGGTAGCCTCCCCACAGCGACGCCACGACGCAGAGCAGCCCCTCGATCGTAGCGAGGTAGGCATTGCCGGTTTTCCCTTTGGCCCTGCGCTGGGCTTGATCGCGCAGGAGCAGCAATCCCAGCGTGGCCAGCCCGGAAAAGCCGGCGCGCACCCAGGCGAACGCGGTGATCATCTCCGGTCGTCCTGCAAAGAACGTCGCGTCGGTGGGCCAGAACAGCAGCGACGCGCCCAAGGCGATGAACAGCGCAAAGTACCCGGCGTTGAGGTTGACCTGAGCGGCAAAGGCATGGAAGCCCGGCTCTTCCGGTTGGCCGATCTCTGTGTCCCCAAGCGCTCGTCCGAGCCACTTGAAGATCTGGTTTTTCGCTGCCGCCATTCGCGCTCCGATGACGCAATTGCGCCCAGTCTCAGTCGGGGCGGGGCGTAACCTGTGGGCACCCCAACTTCAGCGCGTAGACCCTACGACAAACAAGTACTCTTCGTTTCGGAGTCGGCCCACGGTGCCGACTTTTTCGCCGGCGGGGTTGTGGATGCCGATCTGGGCGCCGACGTAGCGCTTGTAGTCGTGGGTGTGCACCGCGACCGGGCCGCGAGCTTCGAGCAATTCGACGATCTGCTCGCGGGTGACGTAGCCTTCGTCGCTGAAGGACAGGACGATGGCGCGGGCCGGGGTGCGGGCGATCACCGTGCGGAGCGCGTCCACGATGCGCGGGCGGGAGTTGAACACGCTCCCGCGTGTGCGGACGTCCACGCGCTTGCAGGCGACGCCGTAGACCTCAGGCTTGTCCCAACGCACCAGCGACTCCCAAATGTGGTAGTTTCCAAGGTACTTGTGCTGGTTGTAGGGCGGATCGAGGTACAGGACGTCGCAGGCGGTCGCCGCGGCGTCCACCGCATCCTGTTGCAGGGCGTGACCCTTCCCGGCGGCGGCTTTGGGCAACACCGCCGGGACGCGCAGCTCCAGATCCCGCAGCGCGCGCGGAGCCCACTGTTTCAGGTACGCCATCTGCACGCCGGTGGTGGAGTCGACGCGGTCGGCGGCCTCCATCAGCGCGACCAACGCGACGGCGTGCCACGCGGGTGGCAGGCCCAGCGTCGCGATGCGCTCGCGGATGGCGTCGATGCGCGCGCCGTTGTGGGGCGTGAAAAACCGGCTTCGTTCGCAGAAGGTCTCGGTGAAGTATCCGGCACGTCCGGGCAGTGCGTTCAGCTCAGCGATCAGGCGCTCTACGCCGACGATCTCGTCGGCGTCGGTCTCGACGTAGCAGCGGGCGAGGGTCGAGGCGTAGGCGTTGTGGTCGTTCGCGGTGACGCGCAGGCCGGCGGCCTTCAGCGCGTGACCCACGCGCGCCGTCCCCGAGAACAGGTCCAGCACATGGCCCCCGCCGACGTGCTGCACCGCGGTGACGATCGCCGGAAGCAGCGTGCGTTTGGAGCCGAGGTACTTGATCAAACGCAGCTCACGACGTGGCGATCGCTTCGCCTACTACGTCTGCGAGCCCGTACACGGTGACCTGCGGGTTCACGCCCGACGCCTCCGGGAACAGCGACGCGTCGGCGACGTGCAAGCCGGGGACGCTCCAAAGCTGGCCTTCGGGGTTGACGACGTCGCGGTCGCGGCGGTCGCCCATGCGCGCCGTGCCCATTTGATGGAAGCTGAACATCGCCATCTGGCCGGCGGTCAGCGATCGGCTCCACACCTTGTCGAAGTCGGCTTCGGATCGCAGGATCTGGGCTTCTCCGTGCGCGGTGAGCGCGACGCGGGCGCCGGCTGCGAGCATGGAGCGCGCCGCGGCGACCACCGCGGCCTTCATGCGCAGCGCGTCGGCTTCAGACAAGGAATAGTCGATTTTTGGGCGCCCTTCGCCCGCAGTTACCGTCCCCGTATCGTGGTCGCGCAGCAGCACGCCCACGACGGCGTACTCGTTGAGGTGCTTGAAGGTGGCTTGGCGGGAGGCTCCCTGACCGGAGAACACCGTGGCGGCGATGCCGGGAGGCGCGCCGATGCCTTCGAGCAAGAAGTCGTCGTCGTGGCCGTGCAGCGGCCAGGAGAATTCGCCGACGTAGTAACCCTGCTTTACCCCTTCATAGTTTGCGATGCGCTCGCCGGGAAAATGACCGACGACCGGCGCGCCCGGGTGCAGGTGCAGGTTGCGTCCCAGCTGCCCCGAGGGGTCGGGGACCGCCGATCGCAGCAGCAGGTGCGGCGTCTCGATGGCGCCGCCCGCGACGACCACGCGATCCGCGCGCACCGTCACCGGTTGGATCGGACGACGTTCGGCGTCCAACGCCCAGCCTTCGACTCCGACCGCGCGCCCGGCCTCGAGCGTGACGCGATCGACGCGCACCTCGGTGTAGACCCGCGCCCCGGCGGCCATCGCCAGCGGGATGAAGGTGATCGCCGCGGATTGCTTGGCGTTGTAAGCGCATCCGAGGTCGCAGAACCCCGATCCGTAGCAGTTGTTGGCGTTGCGATGGAAGGTGTCGCCGCTCCAGCCCAACGCCCGGCTCCCCTCCATCAGCTTGCGGTTGTTGGGGTTGAGGCCGGACTCTTCGAGCTTTCGTACGTGCAGGACCTCGAAGATGTGGTCGAAGCGCGGCGCCATCTTTTCGGGCGTGAGCTCGGGGAGCCCGCGGGTGTGGACCCAGTGTTCGAGCAGCCGCGGCGGGGTGCGGAAGCAGTCAAGGTAGTTGACGACGGTGCTGCCGCCGAGACCGCGTCCGTGCAGCACGCCCATGGAGCCGTTTTCGGTCGCGCGCATGCCGGCTTCCCAGTAGAGCAGGCGCATCATGTCGCGCTCGCGCTGGTTCATCTTGGCGGCGGGCACAAACGGCCCGGCTTCGAGCACCAGCACGTCTTTTCCGGCCCGCGCCAGTCGCTCGGCGACGATGCTGCCGCCGGCTCCGCTGCCGACGATGACGACCTGGGCCTTGAGGTGGAGCGGCGCGGTCGCGGTGCTGCCGGGGACGATCATGGAAGCTCCGGGTCGCCAAAGCGCAGGGGATGGATGGGGAGCTCGTAGCGGCCGAGCCAAGGGCCGGGGTAGTCGATGTCCGGCCAGGTGGCGGGGTCGGCGTAGGCGTGCGCGAGCAGGAGCTGGCGTAGCGCGCCGAAGATCTGCCTGCGGAACGCGAGCGGCGATGCCGCCCAGTCGTCGACGCAGGCTTGCTGCTGCACCGGATCGAGGTCGTGAAACGCGGAGATCGTAGGGACAAGCACCCGCGACGCTTGGTCGAACAGCGACGGGAGCATGCGGACCAGCGCTTTTCGCTCCCCGTCGAGCCACGCGAACGAGGCGGTGAGCGCTTCAACGGCGTCGCAGCGGTCGCTGTTGGGGCCGTAGACCGCCGCGAGCACGCCTTTGAGCACCGCGATGTCGGTGGCGTCCCAGTCGGGACCTGCGGTGACATCCGGCTCGGCGGCGCGCGCCTCTTCGGGGAGTCCGAGGACCGCGGGCAGGGCGGCAAGGAGCGCGAGGACCTGACGTCGAGAGGGCATACGAGAGCATAACCGGGGGGAGGGGTCAGGTTGTTACCATTACACTTTCCGGAAAGTGTAATGGTAACAACCTGACCCCTAGGGATCGGGCCTACTTGGCCCAAACCTCGATGGACGGGTCCTCGCCGGAGCGCCCGTCATAGGCATGGATGTACGTGCCTACAACACCGACAAAGACATGATTGCCGTCGTGGCTGGTGCCGAACTCTGAGGTGGTGCCGCAGTCTGCAGATGTCAGCCCGTAGTGCCAGGAGCACGGGTTGGAGAGCGTGGTCCAGTCTTGAAGGTCGTAGGTCTGGAACGCCGCGGTGCACGCGCCGGTGGAGGCGTGGCCGCTGTCGTAGACGCACGCCGCGTCCCAGTACAGCGTGGTGTCCACCGCGCAGGCGCCTTGCAGGCAGGTGGTCGCGGTGCCGCGCGCCCGGTACCGCATCACCACGGTGGCGTTGATCTCGTCGTCGGAGAGCTTGAAGGATTGGGTTCGGTCGGTGAGCGTGCTGCCGACACGCGCGCCGCTGGTCCAGCCCGCGACGCCCGCGGTGCTCCCCGGCCAAGCGAAATTCGCCACCAGCGTCCATCCGCCATCGTCGCGGGCCATGTCGCACACCAGCTCCTCCGCGCCGGTCCCGAGGTCCAGCCAGTAGATGCCATCGGGGAGGTCAGGACGCGCGGCGTGCAGCAGCAGACAGCTGCTGGCGGGGCAGTCCTTGACCCCCAGCACGTCCTCCTCTTCGTCCACGTGCCCATCGCAGTCTTCGTCGGTGGCGCCGTCACAGACCTCAGCGGCGCCCGGATGCACGTCGCCGCTGCTGTCGTCGCAGTCCGCGCCGCCGTGCAGGTCGCTCGCGTATCCGTCGGCGTCGGCGTCGTTGTCATCGCCGCCGAGACAGTCCTCGTCGATGCCGTCGTACCAGATCTCCCCCGCGCCTGGATGGGCCTCGGGGTGCGCGTCGTCGCAGTCGTCGCCGCCGTGCGCGGCGCTGGCGTGTCCATCGGCGTCGGCGTCGTTGTCATCGCCGCCGAGGCAGTCCTCGTCGACCCCATCGTACGCCACCTCCGGCGCTCCGGGATGCGCAGTGGGGTTGGTGTCGTCGCAGTCGCCGTCGGCGGGAGCGTAGCCGTCCCCGTCTTGATCGACCGCGTTCAGGTCGACCTCCGAGTCCGGCGCGGAGTCGGTCGTTTGCGCGGAGTCGTTGTCCGCCTCCGCCTTGTCGGATTCGGGGACCCTGCATGCGAAAAACAACGTGGGGGCCAGCAGCAGCGATAGAATTGTGAGCATTTCGCATCGTAGCAGATTGCCTTGACCAAGGTGAAGAACACGACGGTAGCGTGCAGTTCGCCCGTCTCGTCGTCGTGACAGCGCCCGCAGACCCTGCGGTATGATGCACCATGCTTGTCACTGTGCATCGCGGTGTTCAAATTCTTTCAGAGGGGGGGATCTGCGCAATCCCCACCGAGACCGTGTACGGCCTCGCCGCCTCGGCGCGATCGGAAGCAGCGGTCCGGGCGATCTTCGCCGCAAAACGTCGCCCCGCCGATCATCCGTTGATCCTGCACGTCGCCGATGTCGCGACCGCACGCGAGTACAGTGTGTGGGACGCTCGCGCCGATGCGCTCGTCGATCTTTGGCCGGGGCCGTTGGCGTTGGTGTTGCCGGCTCGGAACGTGCTCGGGGTCATCACCGGCGGGCACCCGACCGTAGCGCTGCGTGTGCCGGCCCATCCGGTGGCGTTGGAGATCCTCGCCGCCGTGGGGCCGCTCGCTGCGCCGAGCGCGAACGGGTTTGGGAGGGTGAGCCCCACCCGCGCTGAACATGTGGAAGCGGAGTTTCCCGACCTGCCGGTCGTTGACGGCGGTCCGTGCAGCGTCGGGGTGGAGAGCACCATCGTCGCGCTGCTGAATGGCCCGCCCCAGCTGCTGCGGCCGGGTGGGATCTCGTTGGAGACGCTGATGGAGCGTTTGGGACCGGTGCAGGTGGGCGGAGCGATCGCGGTGCCGGGCACGCTGCCGTCGCACTATGCCCCGCGCGCCAAGGTGGAGCTGGTCCCGTACGGCACGGCCGGCGCGGACATCCCGGCCGGCTCGCCCGAAGACCACGCCCGCGCCCTCTACGACGCGCTTCGGAGCCTCGACGCGCGTGGCGCAACCACCATCGTCTGTGAAATGGCCGATTCCGTTGGGATCGGCGTCGCCGTGAACGACCGGCTGCGGCGAGCCGCGCACCGGTAGAGCGGGCGCGACAAGCGGGCGCGTCAACGGATATGCTGCGTCCCCATGCCCGAGTACACGTCGGCGTCGCCCCCAGACCCGCTTGTCGGCCAGGTTGTGGCTGACCGCTACCGCGTGGATCGACTGATCGCGCGGGGGGGAATGGGCAGTATCTACCTCGCAGAACAGCTCCCGCTCGGGCGATGGGTGGCGTTGAAGGTGCTCGTCCCAGCCACGCTGCGGGACGAGCAAGGGCCAGAGCTGCGGGCGCGGTTTCTGCTCGAAGCCGGCACGTGCGCGAGGTTGCGACACCCGAACACCGTCACCGTGTACGACTACGGGTCGATTCCGGCCGGCGTCGGGGATTTAGCGGGCGGCGCGCTCTTCATCGCGATGGAGTTCGTCAACGGGCGCACGCTCTCCAGCGCCATCAAGGAAGATGGCCCGTTTTCGCCGACTCGCGCTGCGGTGATCGGTCGCCGCATCGCCCAGAGCTTGCGTGAGGCCCACGCCATGGGCGTCGTGCATCGCGACTTGAAGCCGGGCAATGTCATGTTGGTGAGCGGCGAGCGCGCAGATCAGGTCAAGGTGCTTGATTTTGGCGTCGCCAAGGTGTTGGACGAAGGTCAGGACACCAACCTCACGGCGGCGGGTAACTTCGTAGGTTCGCCGCGCTATGCTTCGCCGGAGCAGATCCGCGAGGAGAGCGTCGACGGGCGCGCCGATCTGTACTCGCTTGGCATCGTGCTCTACGAGATGCTCACCGGCGGCTCGCCGTTTCGCGCGACCGACACGATGCGGATGCTGCTCGCGCATGTGCAGGATGTACCTGAGCCGTTGCTCCTGCGCGCGCCGGGTACACCTCCCGGCCTGGCCGAGGTGATCCATCGCCTGTTGGCCAAGTCCCCCGCGGATCGTCCGGCAGACGCCGCCGCGGTGATCGACGCGCTCCGTGCCTTTGAGGAGGAGCCCGCGGCCGTGTCGCTGACCTCACTGGACGTCGTCCCGGCGGGTGCGCCGGTGGACCCCAGCCCCGATCCCACGCTGCGCGGCGCGAAGAGCTTGCAGCGCGTGGGGCTCGCGGCGGCACTGTTGCTCGTGGTGGGCGGCGCCGGTGCGATCCTGCTCGCGGTCGGGCTTTGGGTGCTCCATCCGTGGTCCTCGGGCGCGCCGTCCGCCTCCGCGACGCCCCCGGTCGGGGCTGCGGTGGAGGTCGTGCAGGTGCCGACCGCCGAGCTGCGGTCTACGCCGATCGCCGAGGTCTACGACGGGGCCACCCTGCTTGGGACGACGCCGCTGCGCGTCGAGGTCTCCACGGCGCGCACCCTCACCTTGCGCGCCGCGGGCATGGCTGACGCGGCGGTGGAGATGGACGCAGAGAGCGTCCAAGCCGGCGTGGACGTCACGCTTCGTGCCCCGTCCAAGGCCCCGTCCTCCGGCGCAAAGCCATCGAAACCCCGCGCACCTCCGCGCGACGACATCCGGACCGAACGATGAACCTGCCTCGTCACTTCCTCGGGGGCACGCTTCGGCTTTCGCTCACGGTCGGCTTGCTGCTCGCAGGTCCGGTCTGGGCGGCCGATGCCAGCCTCGATCAAGCCGAAGAGGCCGATGTCCAATTCGGCCTTGGCGTCGAAGCCTACCGGGACGGCGACTACCTCGGCGCCGTAGAGCACCTGCTCGCCTCCAATCGCCTCGTGCCCAACCGCAACGTGGTCTACAACCTCGCCCGCGCCTACGAGCGCCTCGGGCGGTTGGAGTCTGCGTGGCGCCAGTACGACGCCTACGTGCAGCTCGAGACCGATCCCGCTCGCCGCGCCGAGGGCGTAGCCGCCCGCGATCGTCTCGCGGGTAAAGTCGCGTTGTTGTACGTGGACAGTGATCCGCCGGGCGCGACGGTCTACGTCGACCGCGTGGAGCTCGGCGCGCGCGGCACGACCCCGTTGGTGATGGCGTTGCCGTCGGGGCCGCACAGCGTGTTTGTCGCAGCGGACGGCTACCATGCGGTCGAGGCGCAAAGCGCACAGTTGACGGCGGGTACCCGCGCGATCAACGGCTTCAAGCTGAGCCCGGTGCTCGGAACGGTGCGCGTTTCGGGCACTCCCGGCGCGGAGGTGCGCGTCGATGATCCCGACGCCGACGCGTTCGTGCTCGTGCCCGCCGAGGGCGCCGCTGAGGTCGAAGCCCCACCGGGACCGCACACGCTCTACGTGCGCGCTGCGGGGCGTCGGGATGCGGAATTCCCGGTCACCGTCGTCGCGGAGGCGGTGACGCCGCTCACGGCGAACCTCGCGCAGCTCACCGGGACGCTGGTGGTGGACGCGCCCGAGAAAGGGGCGTTGATTGAGGTCGATGGGCGCGCGGCGGGGTTTACCCCTGCGGTGCTGAACGACCTTCCCGCCGGGCGTCATCACGTCGTCGTCACGCTGTCCGGGTTCCGGCCCTCCGAGGCGGACGTCATCATCGAGGTCGACAAGAGCGTCAGCCTTGAGTCGGCGTTGATCTCGATGAACGAGGTCACCGCCGCGAGCCGCAGCGCCGAGGCCGCAGAAGACGCCCCCGCGAGCGTCACGCTGGTCTCCTCGGAGGAGATCCGGGCGTTCGGCGACAGCACGGTTTGGGAGGCGCTCGCTGGACAGCGCGGCTTCTTCGCCTACAGCGACCGCACCTACGAGTTCCTCGGCGTGCGCGGCTTCGGCAAGGCCGGCGACTACAACAACCGCATCCTGCTCACGCTCGACGGTCACGCGCTGAACGACGACCAGCTCGGCGCCAGCTACGTCGGGCACGACGGCATGGTCGATCTCTACGACCTCGAGCGCATCGAGATCGTGCGCGGCGCCGGGTCGGTGCTGTACGGCAGCAACGCGTTCCTCGGCGTCGTAAACCTCGTCAACCGCGAAGGTGACCGCGCTCGTCCTACGCATGTCGTCGTCGCCGGCGAGTCCGGTCAGACCGCGCGGGTGCGCGCTGGGGTGCGTGCAAAGCTGGGCAAGAACGGGGAGGGTGGGACGCTCTCGGTGTCGGGCGGAGGGGTGCTGTCCCACGGATCCGACTTTGTGTTTCCGGAGCTGTCGGAGTCTGAATCGGGCGGCGCAGCGGGCGGGGTTTCGAGCGGCGCGGACGGTTACCTCGCGGCGGGTGGACAAGCGCGCTTGCAGGCCGGCGATTGGAGCGTCACCGCGTACTTTCAGCGTCGCAACAAGCGGATCGGCACCGGCTCGTACGAGACTGACCTGGCTGATCCCCGGGCGCACACGGTCGACAACCGCGGCTTCGGGGAGGTGCGTTTCGCCCCGGACATCGGCGCGCGCGTGCACCTCGACACGCGCGCCTACGTCGATCGCTACGACTATCAGGGGGTTTTTCCCTACGGCGATGACGCGGTCGTCGACACCTGGCACGGGATGTGGGGCGGCGCGGAAGCCCGCGTGACCGCCAAGCTCGTCGACGCCTTCGAGCTCACCGCGGGAGGAGAGGCCCGCGTGCACGCGCTCGCGCACCTCTTGGGCGCCGATGCCTCCGGCACCTACCTCGACAGCGACGTCCCTTTTCAGGTGTACAGCGGCTATCTGCTCGGTGAGCTGACCCCGTCCCGGGTGATCACCGTCTCGGGCGGCGCTCGGGTCGACGCGTACAGCACCTTCGGCGCCACGGTCAACCCGCGCGTCGCGTTGATCCTGCACCCCGCCGCGCGCCACACCGTCAAGCTGCTCGCCGGTCGGGCTTTTGAGGCGCCGTCGCCCTACGAGCTGCAGTACAACGACAACGGCACCACGCAGGTCGCCGCGCCCGACTTGCAGCCGCAGACCATCTGGAGCGGCGAGGCCGAGTACACGCTGCGCCTTGGTCAAGTGAGCACGTGGTCCACGTCGGTGTTCGGCCATCGCATCGCCGATCTCATCGACATCGGCGGCGTCCCCGGTCAGGACGAGCTGGTGCAATACACCAACCTCGCCGAGCCGGTGAACGCGGTGGGGCTGGAGAGCGAGCTGCGGCGCGAGTGGCGCTCGGGGTGGATGGCCGCGGGGACGCTGACGCTGCAACGCACGCGGGAGGGCGGGCTGCCGTGGGACGATAACGGGAGCGAGCTCATCAACTCGCCTGCGGCGATCGTCGGGATCCGCGGCGCAGCGCCGGTGATCCCGGGCGTCGCGACGCTCGCTACGCGGGTACGCGTCGAGAGCGGCCGCTTGACCCGCGATGGTTCCTGGACGGACGCCGCGGTGGTCTGGGACGTGAACGCCACGGGCTCGATCGGCGCGCTGGGCGTGGACTGGAGCGTCGGGGTGCGCAACTTGCTGGATTGGCCCATCGCGTACCCGACCGGGGAGGATCTGACGCAGAACACCTTGCCCGGACCTGCCCGCGCCGTGGTCGCGCAAGTGGGCCGCGGATTCTAAGGGTTTGATCGCGCGTCCCGAACGGTTTTCAAGCGTCCCGGCCGCGCTGCTTGACGCGCTGATTGGCTCGCTGCTGGCCTGCGTGATCGCCGGGCCGGCGATCGTGCGCCGAGAGCTGGTCGGGGCGCCCAACGCCGAGACCTACGGGCACGCGTGGGTGCAGGCGTACACCGCCGCGCAATGGCCGGCGTGGCCGGAAGGGACGGCGATGGCGTTGGGAACAGCGGATCGGCATGTCATTGACCCGCTTCCTACCTGGATAGCAGGCGGGCTCGCGCAGGTCTTGGGGTTGACAGGCGCCTGGAACGCGATGGTCGTGGGATGGATCGTGCTCGCCGCGGTCGGGGGCGCGGCGCTGGGGCGCGCCGTGGGCGTGAACGCGCGCTTTGTCGCGGTGGCGCTGGTGTTGTCGCCGATCTGGCGGGGATCGCTGTGGAGCGGCCTGACCGAAGATGGCGCGGTGGGGCTGCTCGCGCTCGCGCTCGCTGGGCTGTGGAGCGGGAGCCGCTTGGAGAACCCGCGTTGGCGCACGGTGCTCGCCGGAGGCTTCGCGACCGGCTTGCTGGCGTGGTGTGGGCTGTACCTCGCTTGGTTGGGCGCGGCGGCGGCGCTGGGGATCACCGCTTGGCGCGCGCTGCACAAGCAGTGGCGCGGGGTTGGGCGCCTGCTGCTCGCGGGTGTGCTCGCGGCGGCGCTGGCCGGCCCGGCGCTGGCGCCCTTTTCGGCCCGCCTCGCCGGAGCGGGGCACCGCTTTGGCAAGCCGCCCACGGTGCAAGAGCCGCTGTGGCGGGTGAACCCGTGGCGTGCGGCCGACCTCGCGAGTTTTGTGACGCCCGGTTTTCAGGACGTCGGCGATGCGTTCGTTCGGGAGCACCCGACTTGGCTTGGATATCCAACGCTGGGTTTGGCGGTGCTCGCCGGGCCTGTCGCGCTTCCGGTCGCTGTTCCGGTGGCGCTGCTTGGGGCGTGGAGCGTGGGGCCGACGCCGTCCTGGGCGGGGACGCCGGTCGCGTGGACCAACCCCATCGCCGCTCACTTGGATCGCTTGCCGTTTGCGAGCAGCTTCAACCATCACGCGCGGCTGTGGATCCTTGGGCAGCTGGGGCTGATCCTGTTGGCGGGGCGCGGGCTGCAACGTCTGGTCGCGCGGTCTCGAGGAGATGCGCGCTGGGCTCCGGCGGTGGCGATCAGCCTCGTTGTCCTGGATGCGGCGGTGCTGGCTCCGGGCCCGTTGAGCTTGCCGGGGACTTCGACCGCGACGCCGTCGATCTACCGCGCCCTCGCAGACCTGCCGGCGGGCCCGGTGCTGTTGATCGGGGCGAGCGGGCCGGGGGTGCACCCGCAGAAGGCATTTTTTGACCAACGCGCGCATGGGCGGGCGCTGCTGTTGAACCCGGATCGCCCTGAGCCGCCCGATCTGGGGCACATCCCCGCGGGGACGGTGGTGGTGGCGGTAGGGGACGCGGCCGTGGCGCAAGGTCGCGCCGCGTTGGGATCCCCTTTCGCTGCGGATTCTTCCGGCGCCGTCTGGTCTGGGCGGTAGCTCCTACTAGGTGTCAGGTTGTTACCATTACACTTTCCGGAAAGTGTAATGGTAACAACCTGACACCTCCCCCCCGCGCGTTAGGTCCAGTTCCTGGAGTTACCGCCTATGTCCTCGCACCCTACCGATTTTCAAGGCTCTGTCGTCGACGCCATGCGCACCGCGATCGAGGCCGGCATCCCGGACTCTGTCGCGCAGGTCGAAGGCGCGGGGGGCCACTTCTCCGTGGTGGTCACGTCCCCGGCGTTCGCGGGCAAGGGCATGCTCGCGTGCCATCGCATGGTCTACGCGACGATCACCCACTTGATGAAGGGCGACGCCGCTCCGGTACATGCGGTCGACAGTCTCATCACGCGCAGCTGATCACCCCGGTTTGACCCGAACTACGCGGTCAGCACGTACTGATGGAACAACATCCACCGGTCGGTGAACCGCCGCGATTCGACGGCGAGCCCGGCGCGGTCGAGCAGCGCGAGCCAGGACACCACGTCGAGTTCGTACACGTCGCGGGCTGCGTAGGACGCGTTGCCGGCGAGGTGCACTTGCGCCAGTGACCAATCGCGCAGGATCTGCACCCAGCGCGCCTTCAACGCTGCGTCCGCGTCGGTTCGGGTGCGGAGGTCTTCGACGATCGCGACGGCGCAGCGCCGCACGTAGGAGTCGAGCAGCCGGTCGATGAGCAGCGCATCGCCGGGCGCGAGCCCAAGGTCGCAGTAGATGTCGGCTTCGTTGAGCACCATCCAGCCACTGCGCGCGGCGATCGCGGCGCGCAGGTGTTGGAGCGCTTCGAGCTTTCCGTTCCCGGCGAGCCCGACGCCGGCGCGCTGGGCTCGGTCCGCGCCGGCGATGTGATGCAGCACCAACGAGCACACCACGCCGTCCGCGTCGGGTAGATCGGCGTCCTCCACCGGCGCTTGGATGTGGCGGACGCGCACGCCGGGCGGCGCGACGCGGCGGACGCCGTCTGCTCCGTCGGGGTGAGGATCGACGACGACGATCTCGCCGTGGTCATCGGTGCGCAGCAGCCCGTCCCAGAGCGCGCCGTTGCCCCCGCCCACCTCGATCACCCGAAATCCCGGTCGGGCGTCCAGCCGTGGACGCAGCACCGCGCGATTGGCGGCGTGCAGGGTTTGCGCCACCGAGCACCGGGTGAACGCGTGGTACAGCGACGTTGGGCCGAACGCCGTGTTCCAGGGCTCCTCCTCGGCGGCGGGCAGCGCGCAACAAAGCGCTTCTACCGCGGCAGGTTGCTCTGACCGCGGCAGCGCGAGCAGCGCGTTCAGTGACCGCTCGACCTGGACGTCGTCCACGTCGTTCATTCCGCTTCGGCCGCCGGTTCGGCGGCGTCGGCTTCGCGCACCATCTGGAGCAGTCGCGTGCGCGCGCGCTCCGCGGCGGGGGTGGTCCCGCGCGCGTCCCGGATGTGGGTGCGCAGGGCTTGGCGGTCGGCGGTGGGGTGCGCCTCGATGAACTGCTGCAGAACAGCGTCATCTCCGGCGATCAGGCGGGTGCGCCACCGTATGCACTCGCGGTCGCGTGCTGCGGCGGGGGTGTCTCCGGCCAGCGCGGCGTCGAGCAGCGTGCGATCGAGGCCGCCTAACAGCAGCTTGACGCGCATCAACAGGCGTCGTCGTCCCGCGCCTTCGGTCCGGGCGAGCAGATCCACCTGTTCCTGAAGCTCCGCGTCAAACGGCAGCGTGCGGCGGTGCCCTACCGGCATCGTCGCGAGGCGGTTCGCGATGTCCTTCAGGTCCAGCATGTCCTCCCGGTGCTCGCTGCGGATCGGGCGATCGCTGTAGCGGGGAGGACCGTCGTATTTTTCGACGTACGCTTCGCCTTCAGCGCCCAGATCCGCGTCCTGCGTGGGCTGGGCGTCTACCGCGGCGTGCGCCGCTTGGCGCTCGGCGCGCGTCATGGGCTTGGTGTTTCTGGACATCGATCTTCCGTTCGAGCGGGTAGCTATCCGCAAACGGGGGGCGTGGCTTCACGCGCGGGCGCAGGGAGCGAGCTACTCCGCGACCAAGCGATAGAAGTCGCGCGTCGCGTCGGGCACCTCGATCACCTGCCGGCGATGGTCGCGGCCACCCTCGATCCCGTCGAGCGCGAGATCCCACGGGCCGTCTGCGGTGTCCGCGGCTTCGATCCGGTAGTCGGTGTTGCGGTCGATCTGCGTGGTGTCGAGCGTGAGCGTGCCGTTGCTCCACTGGACCTGCGTTCCAAAGGGGCGGGCGAGCGGATCGCCGACAAAGTTGCCTTCGCCGGGCCATTCGACTGAGCGCCAGTAGGCTTCAACCGCGGTCGCGCCGAGGAAGTACGCGGGCCAGAGCACCGTCGCGCGCGGGAACTTCTGTTCGTAATTGCACGGTTCAAGGGCGGTGCCGTACGAAGCCGTGGCGCCTGCGGTCAGCCAGTCTACAATGGGCATCTGGCCTGCGCTGCCGTCGAGCACGCCGCCGTAGGAGGTCAGGTGATCGGCCAGCGCGCCGGGCCGAAAGGTGAGGGTGTCGAGGCTGCCTACGTAGGTCAGACCGGTCTGGTAGCCGAGCACGTCGGTGACGCCGACGAGCAGCTCTGCCGATGCGTCGGCGCTGGCGTCGGTGTAGGTCATGTTCAGCCCTTCGACCGGGTCGAAGCGCGTCGTCGTGCGCTCCTGATCGTTGTACCGCACGGCGCGCGCGCTATCGGTGGTGCGGATGAAGTAGACGTCGCCGTCCGGATCGCTGTCGACCGATGCGACGCCGTTGGCGATCACCGCTTCAGCGGCCTCCAACGTCGCGCCGGACAGCATCATCGTGGGGCGAACGCCGAGCTCGGTCCACGGCATGGCGCTGTCCTTGTCGTAGTAGGGGCTCGCCGAAGTGGACATGCACGGCGGACCGGCCTGGCAGTATTTCGGGTCGAAGCCCAGCCCGAACGCGGCCGCCGTCCCCATGCACGACACGCGGTACGGGGCGTAGAAGGTCAGCAGGAGGGCTTGTACATCGCCCGGCATTGCCGCCTGCAGGGTGGCGTATTGTACGTCGAAGTCCGCCTCGGACAGGTCGGTGGACGTGCCGAGCGAGAGCGCCACGACGTTGGCCTCGGGTACGCCGTGCGCGGCGACGTACGCGGCCGCGATGTCGGCCGACAGCGGGTCGTCGAGGTTGATGACTACGCCAAGCTGGCTGGCGCTTAGCCCTTGATGCGGCAGGATCACCGTAGGCGCGGTGGTGTCGGTGTCGGTGTCGGTGTCGGTGTCGGTGTTGGTATCGGTGTCTTCGGTCGGCCGGTTTGTGTCGGGAGCGGGTCCGCAGGCGACGAGGAGAAGCGCGAGCGCGGTGGGGCGAAGGTGGGTCATGGTGGGGCTCCGACTGCGGTGTTGCGCCCGAGACGCAGCGCAAGCCGAGATCTATCCGAAACCGGGGGAATTACCCTTGGCGCTCGTTCAACAGCCGGTGGAGGAAGCGCTGCAACGCGTCGCGGGTCCGCCACCGGATCCACCACGAGCTCGCGACCCCGACCGGGATGAGCAAGACGAGCATCCTGAGCACGTCATCTTCGCTCTGGGTCGGCTTGCGCGGAGGCTTGCTCATCGGCGCGCCAGACTTCCACCACGCGTACAGGCCTAACATCAGCAGCACCGGGAACATTCGCGCAAACAGGGTCAATCCCCAGGTTCCGCGCAGATCGGCCACCAACGCGACCTCGGGCGGCGTGATCGTCAAGCGCAGCGTGCCCGCCCCCAACAGCGGGTCCTGCCGGGTGCTGCTCAGCGACGGACCTACAGCGACGAGGGTGTCGCCGGCCGCGGGATCGGCCGGGAGGACGCGAAATCCTGCGGCGGTCAGCGCGCTGCGGGCGTCGTCGAGGATCGCGGACGGGGTGGTCAGCGCGGGGACGGTTCCGGTGAGGCGGAGGTCGATGGCCATGCGCCCCTATATGACCCCTATATGACCGTGCTACGTCCTACGCTGGAGTACATCATGTCCCACGACAGCGCGGTTTGGTCTCATCACGTCACCGTCCCCGGCACCCCCGCCGGTTTCACCGTTCGCACCACCCTCCCCAACCCCGACGGGGTCGAGGTCATGCTCGAGCAGTGGGAGCCCGGCAGCGCCGAGCCGCCCCACTCGCATCCCGGCGACGACATGACCGTCGTCGTGGAGGGCAAGATGCGCATCCAATTCTACCTCCGGGGAGCGAACGGACTCGTGCCCGACGGCGCGCCGGTCACGCTCTCGGCGGGCCAGACTGGCTACGTCTCCGCCGGTCGCATTCACGACGCGTCGTACCTCGAGGCGTGCAAGCTGGTGTATGTGCACGACAAAGCGTTCGGCTTTGAACCTGCGTAGCGCCTAAGGGAGCTCGCTGCGGACGATGCTGGGCCGCGCTGCGGTCCAGTCGCGCATCGCCGCCTGAGCGTCGCGGCACCCGTAGTCCCCCCAAGGGCTGCGCGGATCGCTGCGGCAGGCGTCTTCGATGCGCACGGTCTCGGCCTCGACGAAGCCGACCATATCTTCGCTCTGCCAGACATCGAGCACATGCGCCATGCGCTCATCAAGCCGCGCCGCGCAGTCGGTGGCCTCCGCGCATCGTTGGGCCATGCGTCCGTAATAGGCGCTGTGCACGTTCAGGTCGCCGATAAAAGCTTGGTCTGGACCCCACGGGATCATCGTCCAGCGCGCGGTCGTGGGCTCGTGGTACAGGTAGTAGTTGTTCGCGAGCGTGGTGTAGGCGTCGCTGTTGGAGGTGACGAGCTCCGCCGCCCACTGATCGAGCAGCGCGTCGGCGTCGAAATTGGCGGAGAGCACCGCGTAGTAGGTGCTCGGCGTGCTGGCGTCGACCGCGTCGATGAGCGCTTGCAGGTCTTCGAGGTTCTCGGGGAGCCCTTGCTCGGTGACCTCAAAATTGTCGGTGCGCCCGCTCAGGACGTCGGCGCCGTAGCCGCCCTCGTAGAGGTTGCCCGAGTCGTCGTCGAAGTGATGGTTGATGAAGTGTTCGTCCAGCGTTTCAACGACGCCGTACAGCCCATACAGCTCGCCGTTCACCGAGATCTGCGCGTAGCCGTGCCGCGGCGCGGTGAGCCCCAGCGCATCGTACAGCCGGTAGGCGGCGTGCTCGGAGGACATCGACGCATCCTGCACCATCGCGTTGAGCGTGAGGCGCTCGTAGTCATGGAAGCGCTGGTCCGGCACCCACTGGTGAAAGTCGATCTTGAACGACGGTTTGCCGCTCATGTCTTGAAACGACGCGTTGCCTTTCAGGTGCACGCCGACGTCGTAGCTCTCGGCGTTGAACGTGAACGTGGCGTGCACGTCGGTGCGCGGATCCGCGGCCAGCGCGGCGAGTGCGCCGTCGTCGAGGGTTAGGCCAAAAGTCAGGATCGTGTCTCCGAACGGAAACCCGTCTTCACCCTTGGTGTCGCCGGTGTCTACGGTGCCATCGGTCACGGGGTCGAGCGGCGTGCCGCAGGCAGCAAGGAGAAGCAGGAACACAGCGGGCCTCAGGGGGAGACGGTGCAGGTCGTCGACTCGCCGGGGAGCGCGAGGCCGGGAGCGGCGAGGGTAGACAGGGCGGGCGCCCCGGGGATGGTGGTCGCGACGCCCCAGCCGAGGCGCGCGAGGGCGCCGACCTGGTGCCAGCCGTCGCTGCTGACCTGCCCGCGGCCGTCGACGAGCAGCTCCAGCATCGGGGACAGTCGCGTGGCGACGCCGGCGTGAGCGGTGCCGTTCACGGCCACGCCGGTCTCGCCAAAGCCCGTGCCTGGACCTTCGATATAGCGTGGTCCAACGCCTACTCCGGCGCACACCGCGGTGTTGTGGCTGTGGATGTTCACGTCTGCGCGGGCGATCGCAAGCAGGAACAGCGGTGGGCTAAAGTAGCCGCCTTCTCCCGGAACAAACCCGTCGTGGCGCTCTTGGTAGGTGCTTGCGATGCCGTCTGCGCCGGCCCGAATCGTGACGCCGGGGGTGCTCACCGAGCGCGCCAGCCAGACCACGCCCTCGCCGAACGGGTTGGGGGATACGCCGATGCCTTCGACGTAGCCCACGCGCACCGACGCGCCGATATCGGTCTGCGGCGGCGTCCAGCTTAGGTACGTCCGGCCGTCAATTTCGGATACGCGTCCAAAAACCTGTCCGGTGGACGGGCTCACGGTGCCGGCCCAGCTGGTCCGGGAGTCCGCCCGCGGCAGCCGATCGGTCTGGAGACCGAGCGCGAGGTGCGGCGCTAACCGGGTGACCAAGCGCGCCGACCAGACCGGATAGAACCCGCCCTCAAAGCCGATCGGGCTCACGCCGGCCCGCGCGGACAAGCCAAACAGGCGCGCCTCCGGGGTCGCGATCCCGATCGAGGCCGCCAGCCCGTCGTCCGTGCCATCGACGTCGTCGAGGTGCACCGGCACGGCTTCGACGTCGATGCGCACCGGTCCCGCCGGGGTGGGACCGACGACGACCGGCGTGATCACCGCGGTGAGGCCGGACCAGCCGGGGAGGCCACCCCGGTTCACGACCGCGACGCCAGCGGACCCGCGCAGGGAGCGCTGGAGGCGGATCTCGGCTGCGAGCGCTGCCTTCTCGGCGCTGACGTCCACGCGCTTGGGTGGCGTGGGCCCGCGCTCGGAGGCAGGGTCGATGTTTCGGCCCGAGGGCAGCGGGATGATCTCGAGGGCCGCGACGGTGCGCGCCGAGGACGCCGGGGCGGGGAGGCTGTAGCTGTCGGGTGTCCCTTCGAGGGTACGCGCTGCAGAGACGGACTTCCCCCTTAGGAGCTGCAGCCGGGCCAGCGCGAGTCCGAGGCGAGCATCGCCGATGCGGGCGACATCTGCGCTGAGGCGGGTCTCCGCTTCGGCGAGGTGGGCGCGCATCGCCAGCGCCCCGGCGCGGCCGATGAGCGCGTCGACGTTGTCGGACTCGGAGGTGCGCGCGATCTCAAAACAGCGCATGGCGTCGTCGCCCCGATCGAGCTTGAGCCAGCCGCCGCCTACGCGAACAAACTGCTCCGCGGTGACCGCCAGCGCCTCAGCCTTGCGCATCGCGTCTACAGCCTCGCCGAGACGTCCCCGGCGGTAATGGTCTACGCCGGTCTGCGTGGCAGCGTCCATCTCAGCTTCGTCGAGGTCAAGCGTCGCGTCGGGGCTCGGCGCGCTCTGAACCGCCGCGGAGAGCGTCGGCAACAGGCTTGTCGTGCAGCTGCAGTCCCTTCCGACGGCGAGCGCGCTTTTTCGAGCCCAGGCGTTGGCAGGCTCGAGCGTGAGCGCCTGTCGGATCGCGGCGGCGGCCGCCTCCATCTCGTCGGCGTCGACCGCGACCGCAGCGGTGGCGGCGTAGAGGTCTCCGGACACGGAGCCTGATTCGACGGCCGCGGTGAGCAGGGCCTTGGCGCCAGCGAGGTCGCCTGACTCCCGAAGGCGCATCGCGTCTTGCACCGCAGCGCGGATCGCCATCGCGTCGCGCGTCGATCGCGGCAGGGCGGAGGGTGCGGTCGCCAGCAGCGCGTCGAGGGCCCTCACGCCTTCTCGGGCGCGGCCTAACGCTTCGAGCGCCAGCGCCCGACCTTCTACGGCGATGGGCTCGTTCGGCGTCAACCGCAAGGCTTCTTCATAGAAGGCGAGCGCGACTTCAGGCTGTTGGGACGCCAGATACAGCGAAGCCACCCCTTCGCACGCCCAGGTCTCGGGGTAGGCGTCGAGCGCCGCTGCGTAGGCGGCCAGCGCCAGCTCGGGCTTTCCTGCGCTCCGCGCAGCGTCCCCGTCCATGCGCCACGCGCGGGCAAGGGTGCGCAGGCGCTCGATGCCAGCGCCGGGCGGAGGTTCGCCGGAGGGTGCGGTCAGCAGCGCGCGAGCGTCTTCGGTGCGCCCGAGGTCCAACAGCGCGTTGGCTGCCCCGATCGAGGCCCAGGTGTCGCTGGGATCGAGGCGCACCGCCTGCTGCCAAGCGACCGCCGCTTCTTCTTTGCGGCCGAGCGCGCTGAGGGCGTCTGCGAGCCCGTGGAAGTACATCGCCTCGGGCGGGCTCCTGTCGATCAGCTTCTGGAACTCCGCCGCTGCGGCTGCGGCGTCCCCTTCGCGCGCGGCGGTGCGCGCGTCGGCGGCGCGCACGGCGCGGGCCTGAACCACGCTGAGGGCCTGAATGCGCGGGTCCTTGGACGACGCCCGGTTTGACGCTGCGGTGCGGATCAGGCGCTGCGTCGCTTCGTCGTGGCCGAGGGTCAATCCGACGGTGACCGCGCCCATCAGCGCGTCGACGTCATTCGGGCGCAGCTTGAGCACGCGATTGTAGAGGAGCCAGGCGCCTTCGAGGTGCTGGAGCTGCCATTCGAGCCCGGCCGCGCCGCGCAGCACGTCAAATGAGGCGGGGCGGAGCGCTGCGGCGGTGAGGTAATCGCGGAGCGCGTCGTCGGGCGCACCGTCGAGCTTGTGTTGCTCCCCGGCGAGGACGATGACCGCGACCAAGTCGTTCATCAGCGCGGTGCGGCTGCGTACGTCCGGCGCGAGCGGGAGCGCGGCCTGAAGGCGCTTCCGCGTTCGTTCGGGGTGGCCCGCCGCCGTCGAGGCGCTCGCGTGCATCCCGAGCGCGATGCGGTCGGCCGGCCAAGCGTTTAGGACCACATCGAGCGGCGCGAGCGCGCCGACGAGGTCTCCCGCGGCGATCGCGGCTTCGGCCGCTTGGCGGGCGAGGGTGGTGTCGCTTGGGTTGGCGGCCCAAGCCCCCCGTGGGGCGGGGTTCGCGGTCGTCAGCGGCTGCATGACGCTGGGGGCCGCGCCCAGATGTTCTGCCGCACGCACCTGTGCGCGCAGGCGCTCCGCATCTGCGGGGGCCGCGCCGGCCGCGGCGGTGCCGTACAGCGATGCCCACGCGCGTCGCACCGGCACAGCGAGCAGGGTGTCGGTCAGGAGTCGTTGGGCATCCTCGGCGACCGCCTTGGTTTTGAGGAGTCCCGCGAGGATCTCGACGCTCTCTTCGACCCGATCGGGCTGGGTCGCGAGGCTGCGCGCGAGATCCAGCTGCAAGGCTGGATCCAAGGGGTTGTTCGCGAACGTCTCGATGGCGTCGTGCGCGGACAGCGCGCCGTATGCGGGGGCCTCCGTTGGGGTTTCGGGAGCGGCCGCGAGCGCCAACGTCAGCAGTAGGTACGGGATCATGCTGGGCCTCCTGCGGTCATCGATCCGCGCCAAAGCGCGAATCCGAGCCAGATCCAGTTCTGGCCGTAGTAGTCCGCCGCGCTACCCCATCCGGTGTCGGTGCGCGTCGGGCTAATCGTTCGGTGCCACAGCGCATTGGAGCGGGCCGGCCGGTACACCGACCATGCGGGGAGCAGCGCGCCGTACATGCCCTGATAGGCATAGTCCGCTTGCGCGACCCCATGGGGCCCGATCACGGCCGGCAGCTTGTCGTGGCCTTTCCAACGGCGCGCGAGGCGATTGAAGTCCGCCAACAGGCTGTCCGCGCGGGGCTCCTTGTACCACAGCACCTCTGCGGCCAGCGTCCATGCGACGCGGAAGGCCTCGAAACCGAAGTCGGCGTCCTTTTCGAGCCCCGCGTTCGGGGCGAGCGCCAGGCCGGACGCGGCGTCGACGTGACACCAGTCCGGCGGCAGGCCGTAGGGGCTCTTGCACGCTTCGAAGAGCTTGTACGCAGGATCGATCAGGGCTTTCCAGTCATGCGCGGTGTCTTCTTCGGCGAACACGCGCCACGCGAAGGGCAACCAGTAGGATGGATTCAGCCGCACCGGCGCCATCGTCTTTGCCCACGGCCCCGGAAGCAGCACGCGCTGCCCGGCGATCAGCATGGTTTCGGCGTCCCAGATGTGGCCCGCCAGCCCCAGCGCTTGGCTGCGATAGTCCGGCCGACTCCAGACGCGGGCCGCGCGGAACAGCGCCCAGGCCATCCACTCATCGGCGTCCGCAGCGGGCATCTCGTCGAGGATGCCCCATTGGCCGTCGGCGCGCTGGCCCCAGTGCCACGCCGGCAGCTGCGTGGGATCTCCGTGCTGCAGGTTGTCCACCGTCCAAAGGCGCACGCGCTCGAACGTGGCGGGGTCTCCCACCACCAAAGCGCGCACCAGCGCGTAGGCCTGCCCCTCCGAGGTGCTCCGGTCTCCCCCGTTCGGGTCGACCACCCGTCCAGACGGGAGGATGTAGCGGGTGCGATAGGCCGCCCACGTTTCCTCCAACAGAGCATGATCCTCGGTTTCGGACGCGTGCGCCCCTGACGCCAGCGCAGCGAGCGCGGCGGGTGCACCCAGCAGGGTCATGCGTCTTTCCGTGCCCGTGCCAGCATACGCACCGCGAGGGCGAGCGAGATGGCGCCGACCAGCACTGCCGCGCCGAGCAAGCCCCAGTTCTGACGCACGCCGATGCGCGCCTCGGTGGCGATCGGCAGGGTGCCCCAGCGCTCCCGCTTGGCCGTGTCGACCGCGCGCAGCGAGCCGTCTTCGCCCAGCACCACGAGGTTGCCTTCGGTGAGCCGGAGCTTGCCGGAGTCGGCGAGCAGGTTGACGAGTCGGGTGAGACCGCCCTCCTTCCCAGCGTGAAGCACCAGCGCGCTGCGCTGGCTGTTCGACGGTTGGAGGATCTGCTCCAGCGTGTCTGCCGTACCGTTGCTCTCGCTGCTCGCGAGCGTGGTTTTGTCATCGCCCAGCAGCGAGCGCGTCGCGCCGTCTTCGAGCGAAGTCAGCGCCTTGTCGTAGGCGAGCGCGTCGTACAGGGTGTTCTTGGATCCGTCGGCGATGACCACAAAGTGAGCGTCGGCGTTCTCGCTCATCGACGTCGCCGACGCGAGCTCCAGCTTGTACTTCGGATCGGCCGCCATCGAATACCGACCGATCAATCCGGACAGCTCCAAGCCTGCCGACCACGCTTCGGCGTTAGGGGCGTCGGGGATCGCCGCGATGACCGCGCCTTCCGAATCGTCGGCGTGCAGCGGCCAACCGTCAAAGCGCAGCCGCCCCAGATCGGGCATGTTCGCGACATGATCGCGGGGCATGTCGAGGGTAGAGCTGTCGTAGAGCGTGCCCCAGATGTGCTGGTCGGAGATCCGCTTGCAGAGGTCAAACTCCTTGGGGAACAGCTGGAAGACGACCTCAACCGTCGAGTCCGGGGTCAGGAGATCTTCCGGGAGCCGGATCGTGACCTCGCCGTCTTGCAGGCCGCCTTCCTGATCGAGCGGCACGCTGCGCAGGGACAAGCCGTCGAGGCGGACCTCCATCGAAGACAAGGTGGGGCTCAGCTGCCCGCTGTACCCGTACCGGAGGTTGAGCGAGCCGCCGCCTGGGCGAATGTAGGTGTCGCCTTCGAGTCGCAGCGGGATGCGGATGCCCTCCGAGTAGTACCCGCGAACGGTCTGTCCTTTTACGCCCAGCGCGGACAGCGGGAACGAGTCCGCGCGCGGGGCCGGGCGGGGGTTCTGGGTGTTCGGCGGGGGCGACGCTGCGACGGCGGTGCGCACGACCGCGACGGTGCCGGTGAGCACCGGCTGGCGGTCCTGCGAGGTCAGGGCCTGAGCGGCTTTTGCCACGCCCTCTGCGCCGCCGCCGCTCACGATGAGCACAGGCAGCGTGGGATCTGCGGGGTTGGGGAGCACGGCGATGACGCCGTCGGTCGGCCCCAGCGACAAGGAGCCAAGCAGATCGCGCACTGCGGGGTTTTCATCGATCGTGCCGACGATCAGCGCGGCGGTGTGCGCGTCGGCCAAGCTCGCGACGGCGGGCGCAACCTGCAAGGTGTGGTACGACGCGAGCCGCCCAAGGGTGAGCGCCACCTGCCCGGCGGCGCGCGCGGTGTCCGGAGACGGCGGTGCGGACAGCACCGGCGTGAGCGTTACGGCCCCGATCGAGAGCACATCGACGATGGGGTAGGGCCAAGCCTCCAACCCCTCGCGGACCTCCTTGCGGTCGTACGAAACCTCGATCGACGATTGGGTGGACACACGCGTCCAAAGCGTCGGATCGAAGGGATCCTCGCAGTCATCGGTGTAGTGCTGCACCGCGGCAAAGCGCAGGGTGTTGTAGTCTTGGATCAAGCCTCGCGGAAGCGCGAACGCTACCGTCCCGGAGGTGATGTTGGACTCATCGAGCGTGACGCTGCCCACCGGTTGTCCGTTCAGCAGCACGGTCAAGTGGGAGCGGCTGGGCAGCAACGCGGCGGAGTGCGAGAGCGAGAGATTCAACACCGGGTCTGACGTCAGCTTCCAAGAGCGCGGAAACGTCAGGTTGATGCTGCGGTCGCCGTGCGTGCCGGGCAGCGTGAGGTCGGTGGACTGGTGCAGATCGGCATCGAACTTCAGCGTGGTGGTGCCTTCCGCATCCGGCGCGCCAGCGGCCTCTGTCGTATCCGCGGTTTCGGCAGGGGCCGCGACTGCGGCAGGCGCCGCCAGTGCGAGCATCAGAAGGAGGGAGGACGGAAGTTTAGTGGACATCTTGGAGCGTTTCCTGAATGCGATCAATGCGGGTGATGATCTCGGCGACGGTCTCGGGGGTGTGGGGATCCCCGGGCTGGTTGGTCGCCAAGAAAGCGATGGAGGACAGGTCGTCAAAGGCGCGGGAGAGGTCTTGCGCGGGCGCGGTCAGGGCAGGCACGCGATCTGGGTCTCCGTACATCTTCCAGCGGCCGTGCAGATAGGCGATGCGGGACACGATCGCGGTGGGCGGAGGATCGCCGTGGATACTCGTGGACAGCAGCTCTTTCGCGAGCTCCTTCAAGTCGGTGGCGGTCATCGCCATCGCGAGGGCGCGGCTGGACCCGGCTTCGACGTGGCGCCCGTGGGAGCTGACGGCCTCGGCCCATGGCGTAGACGCCGGCGCGATCGACGAGAAAAACACCCCGGCGAAGACGATGCTCGCGGTGAGCGGCACCACCTTCCACAGCGTTGCGCCGTGAGGGCTGTCCTCCTCCGCGTACTGCGAGGTTCGACCCTGCGCGGGATCGGCTCTACAGACACGGCAAACCTGCCGTTCAGGGTCATTGGAGCTGGTGCAAACCGGGCAGAGCCACAGCTGTACGGTTTCGAGGTCGCCGGAGCCGTTCGTCATGTCGCTTGCTCCCCGCTCCCGACGCCCTTGCCCCACACGCCGCGCGCCGCGCGCCACGGGGCGCGCATGATGCTGCGCATCGAGCTCACCGTCGAGATCTGCCCAGGGGCTACCGACCAGCTGTCGGGCTCGCTGAACATGAACTCCACGAGGAACCTCCGCTCCGTCTCCGATACATCGACAAAGCGCACCCCGTGTAGCTTTCCTTCCGGGGCCGCACTTTCATTTTGGACGGTGAATCGGATCGGCGGCGCCCAACCCCCGTTGAGCTCAATCCAGATCCATCCCGCGCATCCGGCGAGCTCTTCCCCGTAGAAGTCGATGCGCGCCCCAGACTCGGTAATATCTACCGTGCTTGCTGGCATCGCCCGCCCGTCGTCCAGCTCCACCGTAGCCGCGAAGCGGCGGAGGATTCGGTGCGTGCTGCGGCTCTGCTTGCGCTCGAGCGCCACGGTGAGCGCCGTGAACACGACCGCGACGTTGAACACGTTGAAAATCACCGCCACGACCAGCGCCTCGCCTTCGAGGGGCGCACTGAGAATTCGCGCCGGGCCGACCAACAAGCCCATCACAGCGAATCCGAACAGCACGAGGTTGGGCAGCGCGCGCCGCCAATCGAAGTGCGCTTGCCCGACCTGCACGTCCTTGGCTGTGACGTTGAACTTTCCACGTCGGGGGCTGAAGAACGCCGCCGTCGTCACCAGCGCAGTGTAGGGCGCGAGCGCGACCTCGTACACCTCGGCCCAGAACGCCGGCCGCATCGAGCGCGCCCCGGCGAGCCCGCCGAGCACCGCGAGGAACATGTGCGGCAGGCCGTAAGCGAGCATGTCGCTCGGGGTCGCGGCCAGCGGATGCAAGCCGAAGACGAGGTACAACGCCGGCGCAAGGATGAAAATGATCCGCGGCAACCCAAACTGGAAGTGCATTACCGAGTTTAGGTAGGACACGCGCTGTGCGAACGTCAAGCCGGGCTTGGTCAGCGGGTTGTCCAAGCGAAGGATCTGTGTCATCCCGCGCGCCCAACGGATGCGCTGGGCGATGTGGTCGGCGTACGACTCGGTCGCGAGGCCGGCCGCCAATGGGACGTCCAAGTACGCGGAGTTCCAGCCTGCAGCCGCCAGCTTGAGCGAGGTGTGGGCGTCTTCGGTGACCGTCTCTTGAGCGATCCCGCCGACGCCGACCAGGGCGGTGCGTCGCAGCACCGCGCAGGACCCACAGAACAGCACCGAGTTCCAGTAGTCGTTGCCGATCTGAACCGAGTGGTAGAACACCTGCTGTTCCGGCGGGATGTTGTCTTCCAACCAGAGGTTTCGTTGAAACGGATCCGGGTTGTAGAAGTGATGCGGCGTTTGCACGAGCGCCATCAGCGGGTCCGCCACGAGCAGGCCGACCGTGACGTTCAAGAAGCTGCGCACGGGCACGTGATCGCAGTCGAAGATCGCGATCAGCTCGCTGTTGGTGGACTTCAGCGCGGCGTTGATGTTGCCGGCTTTGGCGTGGTCGTTGTTGTCGCGGACGCGGTATCCGACGCCCAGCGACTCGGCGAGCGCCCGCATCTCAGGCCTGCGGCCGTCGTCCAATACATAGATGCGCTTGTTGGGGTAGGTCATCGCTTGGGCGCCGATCAGCGTGCGTCGAACGATGTCTGGGCTCTCGTTGTAGGTTGGAATCAGCACGTCGACCCACGGCCAAAGCGCGGCTTTGTCCGGTAATGGGATCGGTCGCCTTGGGCGCAGCACCACCGTTTGGAAGTACCCCGCCAGCAATACCACCAAACCATACAGCTCGGCGGCGAACAAGCAGCCGGCGAAGATCTGGTCCGCGGTACGGTCCAGCGTGAGGGTGTACGTAGCCCTCCAAAGCATGTAACGGAGCGACACCGCAGACGACAGGTAGATCAACGCCAATCGAAGGCTGGGGCGGCGCGTGGCGATCCAGTAGCCCGCGGCCATGAAGAGCCCGGTGAGCAGCAAATGCGCTTTCAACGGCAAGTCGATGGTCACGAACAGCAGCAGCGGGATGGCTGCGAGGCTTACGACGGCTGCGGCCCCCCAACGCGCTGGCTTGGCGTCGGGCGGCGATAGTGCGTCTGTCGAGTTCATCGGGGCGAGGAAGGTACCACAAACGGGGTCGACAATCAATGACTGTCGACCCTCCGGGTGCGCGTCGGTCGGGAACGCCTGGACCCGCCTTTCAGCGGGCGCGCTCTACGCGAGCGCTTCGACGATGTTGGCGCCGGTGCCGATCACCGCGTGCTTCGGATTCGACAGCGCTGACCAGCCGGCCTTTTTGGCCTTCGCTTTGGCGTCATCGAGGCTGATGCCGCGCTTGTCGAGGCTCGCCTGCAGCTCGTCCTTCGCGCGCTGACGCGCCCGGAACAGCATCATCTGCACGCGGCTCTGCACGTTCACCGCGCCATCGCCGGAGGTCTCGATGGGCAGGAAGATCAGCTCGGGGTAGCGCTGGGTGATCAGCGACTGCACGCCGTCGGAGACGCCAGAGGACGGCATACAGCCGAAGGGCTTCACGCTGACGACCATGTGCACTTTCTTCTTCTGCACCGACTGGATGACCTTGCCGATCTCCATGTGGCCTTCGCCGCCGCGCACGTTGTTGTCGTAGTGGTCTTTGGCGAGCTCAGCGATCTCGTTCATGTCGGGCAGGTGGTAGCCCTTCAAGCCGGCGGTGTGGGCCATGCCCTGGAACACGCCGCGCAACGCGTAGTCAGCGGCTTTCAACATCACTAGCTTCTTCCAAGGGTCCGTGCCTTCGAGCCCCTTGCGGCCGGTGTCGTCCTTGCGCAGCACCATCCGTTCCTGTGTGTCGTGGGTGTTCTCCCAGATCATGAACAGGATCCAATTGATCAGCGGTTGGATCTCGACCTCGGCGCCCTCTTGCTCCAGAAAGCGCTGCAAATGGTAGTTTCCGTCGCCTTCGGTGGTCATCGCCCAGAATTCACCGATGATGCTGACCTTCGGCTTGGCTTGGATCTTGTCGACCTCGACCGCCTTCAGCTCCTTGTTGACCTTGCGGAGCGCCCAAACCAAGTTGGTACCTTCGGCGAGCGCCTTGCAGACGATCGCTTTGGAGCGCGCGATCGCCGCGTCGGTGCTGCCGGGGACGACCTCGTAGGGACGGATGCGGTATCCGAGCAGGTTCATCACGTCGGCGGTGAACAGCGCCTTGAGCAACGCGAGGAAGAACTTGGGGTTCAGCTCCAGGCCGACTTCGTCGCCCGTGGCCTGCTTCAAGCCGCCCTGCTGCTGGAAGAGCATGACGCGGAAGCCGTCGAAGCCGGAGTCCCGGAGCGCCTTGCGGTATTCGGTGACGTAGGTGCCGAAGCGGCACGGGCCGCACGCGCCGGCGGTCAGGAACACGTAGTCGCGGATGATGTCGGCGGTGGGGATACCCTTGTTGTCGCGCAGCTCCACGAGGTGCTTGACGAGGTTGCCGACGGTGAAGTACGTCGGGTTGCACTGTCCGCGGTTGCCGTACTCTTTTCCGAATTGCAGCGAGGCCTGCGTGGGGACCTCCATGGCCTCGACCTTGTAGCCTACGCCCGACAGCGCCGCGACGACGAAGGTGTCATGCGCCAGCGTGAGCCCGGAGACGAGCAGGGTGGTGTGGGGCCGCTCGGTCTTGGTGAAGCCGGTGGGGACCGCGTCACGCCAGTGGTTGGTGGTCTCGTCGAGGCCAAGCTTCTTGGATTCGGCGGCTTCGAACGCGGCGAGCTCTTCGTTGATCTCGGCGTCAGAGGTGTACTGTTCGTTCATGGAGGGCTCCAGGGATGCGGTTAGAAATCAGTAGGTTGGAAATCGATAAAGATCACTTTGCAGACGCCGATTGTTCGGCGCTGGTGTACTTGCGGGCCATCAGCTCCGCGCGCTTTTCGGCCACGCGGCGCTCCAGCTCGGACTTCTTCTTGACCTGATCGGCCAGCTCCTCTTCGAAGAGCGCGAGCCGGTGGGCGTAGGTCTTTACGCGGATCTTGATGGACCCGCCCGGCTTGTTGGCGTCGATGTCGTGCAGCGCCGAGTAGGGCGTCTGGCTGGCCTTCACGATGCTGTCGATGAGGCCGTAGGTCGGCGCGTCGTGGCCGCACTTGAAGCTGGACAGGTCGAGGATGACGACGTTGGGGTGATGCGCCGCGAACTTGGTGGCCCAGACCTTCTGCACCGAGTTGGCGGAGAAGTTCTCCGGCCAGACGTCGCGGACGTCGAACACGTCCTCCATGCGGGCTTTGCCGTCGGGGCCGGGGGTGAGGTCATCCTTGAAGAAGCGCGCCAGCCAAGCGGGATCCTTGGGGATGCTGCGCATCGACAGGATCGGGTAGCCCAGCACCTGAAACTCGTCGGGGATGCCGTGGTTCAAGCCGGGGTCGCTGTGGTACGGCCGGCCGATCATCAGGATCGCGACGCGGTTCTCGCGCTCGACGGTCTCGAGGATGTTCTTGCCCTTCTCCTGAATCTGCAGGTCGAAGGCGTCCAGCGCCTTGAACCCTTCGACGCAGGCGTGGTCGCACTCATCGCGGGTCAGGCCGAGGCGAGCGCCCCAGGCGCGGAACATCTGATCGTTGAACAGGTTGCGCTCGACCAGCGTGAGCGCCGGATCGACGTACTCGATCCCTGCGCGCTTGAAGAAGTCGATCTCCTTCGTGAACGCCGCTTTCATGACGTTGGGCGCGCCAGCTACGATCGGGCAGCTCGCGGTGTCCATCACGTTGGAGACGTAGCTGGGTATGTGCGTCAGGCACGGGAAGAAGATGAAGTCCAGCGGACCGGTGCGCGCGGCGCCGTCGACCTTCTCGTGCTTGTGGAAGATCAGGTTGTGGATGTGGGCTTGGGTGACCTTGGACGGGTAGCAGGGGTCAATGCTGCCATACTTTCCGCCTTCGACCCACATTTCTTCGCTGGTCTGCTCGGAGAAGATCACGTTCTCTTTCGGGATGCCTGCGGCTTCGAAGAAGGTGCGGAACAGCGGGCCGGTCTGGTAGATGTTGAGCACGCGCGGGATGCCGATGCGCGTCTCTTTGCGGTATTGCTGCCACTCTTTGCTTGACCGCTCGAAGCGACGCCCGATGGCGCGGCGCTGGATCTTGCCGAGGAAGCCCTTGCGGACCTCGACGTCGGTGATGTAGGTCTCGGCCGAAGGCAGCGGCGCAGGCTCGTAGAAGTGCGCAAACGCCATGCGGCTCTCTTCTTCGACGAGGTTCGGGAACTTGCGCTTGATCTCGTTCTGCTTCTTGGCGAGCACCTTGAGCGCGTCTTTGCTCTCAACGGTGCCTTTCTCACAGGAGAAGCCCGAGATGTAGCGGCTGGTGTCCCCGGCCGGGGTGACGGTGTCGATGAAGGTGCGCGAGCAGTTGTTGGGGCAGAAGGTGCACTTGGTCGATTCGTCGTTGGTGCTCGTGTACGTGAGCGCGATCGCCTGCTCCATGCCGATGAAGCGCGTGGACCCCTTGCGCGTGACGACGCGCAGGGTCTCAAACGCAGCGCCGATGGCGCCGGCCTCTCCGGTGTGCGGGTGCACCTTGACGACCGCGCCAGGCACGCGATCCTTGATGTAGTCCACCTGCGCTTTGACTGCCGCGAGGTTGTGTTGGGTGCCGCCCTGAAGCACAAACACCTTGCCCAGCTCCGCGAGGCGCGGGATCTGCACGACGTACTGCCATACGTTCTTGGGGAGCACCTGCGCCAAACCAGCGAGAAGCTCCTCTTTGGTGAAGCCTTCCTTCTGGAAGTTCACGCGGTCGGTGTCGAGGAACACCGCGCAGCCGTAGCTGAACTTGGGCGCGAGCTTGGCCCCGAACGCCACCTCGGCGTAGTCTTGCACGGGCAGGCCGAATTGGTCGGCCATGGCCTGCAACAACATTCCGTTTCCGGCGGAACACTGGTTCGAAAGGCGGAAGTTCTTGATGTCGCCGTGCTCGAGCATCAGCACCTTGATGTCCTGCCCGCCGATGTCGCAGATGACGTCGGCGTCGGGCACGAAGCGCACCGCGCTCATCATGTGCGCGACGGTCTCGACGATGTTCACGTCGCTGCGCACCGCCTCTTGCAGCACGTCCGCGGCGTAGCCGGTGGCTCCGAAGCCGATCACGTCGAGCGTTGCGCCTTGATCGGTCACCCACGCCTGCAGCCGGGTGAGGATCTCCTTGGTGTCCTGGATCGGATTTCCCTTGGAGAGCTGGTACTCTTTGCGGATGATCGTGCCCGACTCGTCGACGAGCACGGCCTTGGACGACGTCGAACCGCCGTCCATGCCGATGACCGCGCGGACGACCTGCCCCGGGGAGAGCGTAGCCGACACAAACTTCGGCACCTTGTATTCGTCGGTGAAGACCTCGAGGTCGTCGTGCTCGCGGAGCAGCGGAGACCCAGCGGAGGCGCCAAGGCGGGCCGCGCGGCCGTTCTGCATGTAGTCTTTGAGGCCGTCGAGGCCGCGGTAGTCGACCTTGATGTCTTCGGTCAGGCCGTATACGACCGCGCCGAACGCCGCGTAGTACTGGGCGTTTTCGGGGACGAAGATCAGCTCTTCGAGCGGGATGTCCTTCGGCCACTCATGGCCGCGCTCGGCCCAGCTCTCCGGGATGCGCTTGCGCCAGCACGCCACGAGGAACGGCAGGTAGGTGTTGGGCCCGCCCAACAGCAGCACCTTGTGCCGGAGCGTGTTCCCGCGGGTGAGCACCGACAGGTTCTGATGCACGATCGCGTCGGCGAGCGAATTCATGATCTGATCGCCGGGAATGCCGGACTTGACCAAGTTCACGATGTCGGTCTCAGCGAACACGCCGCACTTGGCGGCGACGTGGTGCAGGCGCAGCGGGTCGAACTGAATGGCGCGCACGATGTCGGGGGCCATGCCGACCTTCAACATGCACTTGTCGATGGTCGCGCCAGTGCCCGAGGCGCACTTGTCGTTCATGGAGGTGCCGGCTTGCTTCTCGCCGGTCTCCACGTTCTCGCGGAACATGATGATCTTGGCGTCCTGCCCGCCGAGCTCGATGACGCTTCCGACGTCGGGGTGGAGCTTCTCCACCGCCAGCGTGACCGCGTTGACCTCTTGGACGAAGCGCGCGCCGATCGGGGCGCAGAGCGGGCTGGCGCCGGAGCCGGTCAGGAACACCTTGAAGGTGGCGTCGGGGAAAGCGTGGCCGATGCGGACCAGGAATTCCAGGGTTTTTTCAGGTTGGCGCGTCTCATGCCGCTGGTAGTCGGACCAGAGGATCTTGAGGTCTACAGGGTCCATCACCACGGCTTTCACGGTGGTGGAGCCAACATCGATGCCAACGGCGTAGGTGTTCATGCCCGATGATGCTATGTGCGCCGGGGGGCCATTGCAAGGGGTGGGTGTAGAATAGTGACGGAAAAACCTACAGAGTTGACGGGTGTGTCGGGAATGACGGGGCCGTTGGTTTTGCAGGTGTGGTAGGGTGGTTTTCGAGGATTTTTGCCTATGCTGCCCGACACCGATCCTGCGACGCCGCCCGAGAATGACCCGTTGCTCGCTGAGGTGGGCACGCGACTCGCAGCGCGTTTGCTGGATCTGCTGGTGTTCTGGGCCCCGTTCGTGCTCGGTTTGGTCGCGTTGGGGATGATGGAGCCGCACCGCGAGGGGCTCGGCGCGCTGCAGATCGTCGGGATTTGCTTGATGCTGCTCATGCCGCTCTCGATGCCGTTGCAGTGGTTCCTGGTCGGGACGCGCGGTCAGTCGATCGGCAAGCTCGCGCTGGGCATCCGCGTCGTGGACGGGCGCGGCGCGACGCCGCCGTGGACGACGGCGTTGGTCGCCCGTGAAGGCGCCCGGTTCGTCCTCGCCAGCATCCCGTTCATAGGCTCGCTGCTGGGGCTGGCGGATTCGCTCGCGATCTTCCGCGGCAGCCGCCAAACCTGGCACGACGGAGCAGCCGGCACTTGGGTGGTGCTCTGCGCGGATCCGGCGGTGCCTGCTACGGGAAGCGTGCGTTTGAGCGAGGTCGGAAGCGGTTCTTCCGGCAGCGTCTCCCCGGTGTGGATTGGCGTTGCGTTTGGCGCGGGTTGCCTCGCGATCATCCCCGCAATTGGCATTTTGGCGGCGATCGCGATCCCCAATTTCATCACCATGCAGCTGAAGGCCAAGCGGGGCGAGGTGCCCGCCAATGTGAATGCGATCAAGACAGCGGAGCTTATGTACGACGCGATGTACGACGGTTTCCTGCCGGCGGGCCAACCGCCCGGAAGCAGCGAGCTGGGCAAGTCACCACGACCTTGGACCAGCGACCCCGGTTGGACAGCGCTGCCTTGGAGCCCAGACGGCGAGGTTCGCGGCGCCTATTGGGTGGAGGTCTCCGGCGACAACTTCATCGTTCACGGGGTCTGCGACGTAGACGCTGACGGAGTTCGCGCGGAGTACACGGCAACGGCTACGTTGAACGCGACGCAGCAGACGCCAGGTGATGTGTACTGAATCCAAGCCCGCTTGGGAGCGAAGTCGGCAGGGTTGCGTTCCGCGAAGTCTGCGTTAGGGGCTGATTTTTGGAGGCTCTCCTATGTCTGAACCCGAAGCTGTCCCTGCCCCGAAGAAAAGCGTTGTCCCGATGGTGCTGGGGATCGGTTGCTTGGTTTTGCTCTGCAGCGGCGTGCTCTGCGGCGGTGTCGTCGGCGGAATTGCCTATCCCAACTTTGTTTCGATGCAGCTGAAGGCCAAGCGCAGCGAATTGGTCGGAAACGTGAACGCCATCAAGACCGCGGAGCTCGCGTATGACGCGATGAACGATGGGTTTGTTGCAGCCGGGCATCCGCCGGCCGACGGTGAGCTCGGCGAGGAACCCCGGGTATGGACCGGCGGTTCGGACTGGGAGACCTTGGGTTGGAGCCCTTACGAAGACCTGCGCGGCGCCTATTGGGTGGAGGTCTCTGGACAAGACTTCATCGTTCATGGGGTGGCGGATCTGGACGGGGACGGCGTCCGCGCCGAGTACACCGCGACGATGAGCACCAACGCCACGCTGGTCACGCCGGAAGACGTCTACTAAAGGCCGGCGCCCGGGATAGTCGCGTCGGGTGACTCGCGCTGCTGGTTCTCGCTCCCCTGTACGGTGTCGACTCGATGTCGCGCTGTTGGAGCGCGGGCTTGCGCCTACGATCGAGCGAGCCCGCACCGAGATCATCGCCGGCAACGTGCTCGTCGCCGATCAGCCGGCCCGCAACGCCTCTGACTGGGTGCGCGCCGATCAGGAGCTGCGGCTGCGGGACGCCGCGCCCAAGTATGTCAGCCGCGGTGGATTGAAGCTGGAGGCCGCGCTCGATGCATTCCAGGTCGATCCGCGCGGACGGTTCGCCGCCGATCTCGGTGCAAGCACCGGGGGGTTCACCGACTGCTTGCTGCAGCGCGGCGCCGCGCGGGTGTACGCGATCGACGTCGGCTACAACCAACTCGCGTGGAAGCTGCGGCAGGACGCGCGCGTGGTCGTGATGGAGCGCACCAACGCGCGTGACCTCGTGGCGTTGCCGGAGCCGGTCTCGTTGTTGGTGGGCGATCTGTCGTTCATCTCGCTGGGGGCGATCCTCCCGGCGGTGCGGCGCTTGTTGGCGCCGGGCGCTGAGGCGGTGCTGTTGATCAAGCCGCAGTTTGAGGTCGCGGCGGACAAGATCGGCCCGGGCGGACGCCTGCGCGATGATGAAGCGCGCGCCGCCGCGATCGGCGCGGTGCTCACCGCGGCGGAGGGCGAAGGCTTCACGGTCGCCGGGGTCATCGAGTGTCCGGTTCCCGGCGCAAAAGCCGGCAACGTCGAGGCGCTGGTGTGGCTCACTGTGACCGACCGGTGACACCGGGCGCTTAGCAGCACAGATCGTGGAGTCTTCGTGCGATCGTTAGCCAGCGCCCTTCGCCTGCTCGGCGGGCTCGTCGTCATGGCCACCATGGTGGCGGTGTTCATGGTGGTTTGTGTGTTTTTGCTGCCGTGGCGCGGCGCACGGATCCGGGCGTGCAATGTTTTTGGGCACATCACCGGTCGCGCCTGCTTGTGGCTCGCGTCCGCCGACGTGCAGGACGCCGCCGCGTGCAAAGCGCGAGCGGAGAAGTTCTACCCGGCGATCTACGTCTCGAATCACACCAGCGCGATGGACATCTTCGTCGGCATCTGGCTGGGGCCGTCCGGGGTGGTCGGCGTCGCCAAGAAAGAGGTGGTCTGGTACCCGTTCTTCGGGCAACTGTACGCGATCTCCGGGCATTTGCTCATCGATCGCAGCAACCGCGCCACCGCGGTCGAAGCGCTGGCCGGGCTCGCGGCGCTGATCGCCAAGCACAACCTGTCGGTGTGGATGTGGCCGGAGGGGACGCGGTCCAAAGATGGTCGGTTGCGCGCCTTCAAGAAGGGGTTTGCCCATCTGGCCTTGGCGACGAAGCTGCCGATCGTGCCGGTGGTCGTCTCCGGGGCGCACAAGGGCTGGAAGAAGGGATCCATCGTGCTTGAACCCACCAAGCTTGGCATTCAGGTGCTCGATCCGATCCCGACCACCGACTGGACGCTCGACACCTTAGACGCGCACGTCGAAGAGGTGCATCGCCAATTTGTCGCTGCGCTGCCTGCGGATCAGCGCCCGGTCGAAGGGGTCGAAGGATAGGACGCTCGCATGTCATTCTCCCGCGACTACGCTGAAGCCCGCCAGAAATTCCGCGCCGCAACCTCGGGCGCCGCGCCCGGAGACCACGGCGCCATCGAGGTCATCGATGGTTTGACCATCGACTGGGCGTGGTGTGGCCCGTCGGGACCGCGGGACCACGTGGTCATGTTCACCAGCGGCGTGCACGGCGTCGAAGGCTTCGGGGGCAGCGCGGTGCAGCTCGATCTCATCGCGCGCGGGCTGGATGTGCCGACGTTGATGGTGCATGTGGTGAACCCGTGGGGCATGTCGAACTGGCGGCGGGTCAACGAGAACAACGTTGATTTGAATCGAAACTTTCTGCCCCCCGGCAGCAGCTACCGCACCGACGACCCGACCTACGCGCGGGTAGACGCGCTGCTCAACCCGAAGACCCCGCCCGGCGGGCTGGAGTGGTTCTGGCCGGAGCTGGTGTGGGTGGTC
>CAIUMM010000034.1 GCA_903900265.1 uncultured Pseudomonadota bacterium | reverse complement strand
GGCGGCCGCAGGAAGTAGCGGCAGAGCCGCTCAAGTCCATCCCGGTCCATCGCCGCAAAGTGAACATTGGCGTGCAGGGTGTACCCGTCGTAGCTCGCGCACCGAGGCGGGAGCGCGATCTCCTGGCCACCAAGCACCTGCACACGCCTGACCTTCTTCACCGCCTTGCCCGCGTCTGTGCCTGTCGCCAGACGGTTGCCCCGTGCGCAGGTCGGGAGCCGCGAGGCGCGTTGAACTCGTCACTGCGGATGCCCCTTGAGCGTCGCGAGCCGTTCAATCAGCGGCGTGGCATCGCCCAGAATGCACGATGTCACCTTAGAGCGGATATCGCCCTTGTCACCGTCTCCCCACTCCCACGCGGCCCACTCGCCGAGGAAGGCACACAGCGCCTCCGGCCCCTCACCAAAAGGGGCCCCGGACGCCAAGTGGTAACGCCCGAACAGCACAGACAGTTCCGCCGCGGAAGGACGGCAGGCCCCGAAAATTGGGGCCAAGGCTTCGGGGTGGAACAGGGACAGCGCCCAAGGCGAAGCTTGGGGCTCCAGAAGGGTGGATGCGAAGCGCGCCACGGCACCCCGATCATCTGCCGTCCATTCCTGGATCAGCTGGTTGGCGTGAGAGGTCTGAGCCCCTCCCGACAACATCGAGCCCACCGGGAGAAGCGCGAGGGGCAGCGGCTGGCGCGTGGGGCTCGCGACTCCAGCCCCATCCTCGCACTCCCCGCGGTCCACCCGGACGCGGAATGCGGGGCTGCCGGCGAGTACAACCCACGTGCTCGCGAGCTGGAGGACGGTGCCAGTCAAGGAATCGGCACCGCAAGCAAATGATTACAAGCGCTTAGCACTGTTGAGCTGGCGCACGCGGCCCAGTTGCGCGCGTCGCGGCCGATAGGCGGGGAATTCCCCAGCACTAGCCAGGACTGAACTATCGCCGACAGCGCAGGCTGCCGCCCTGCACCCACCTGATCCAACACATGGGCGTACCCCGCCGGAGCTCCAGCGAGCGGGCAGGCCTGGAGCACGAATTCCAGCTGTTCGGACCATGCTCCCAGGCGCGGTACCCAGCCACTCAGGGTCCCGGGTGCGAGACGGAAGTCTTCATGCAGGCTCGCTCGCTTTCCACCCGGAAGAGTCCACTCGGCGGTCAGATGTGGGGGGCCCGCATCCGGGGACCCAAGGGCCGCCCCGCCTGCATGTGGCCAGCGCTTCGGCTCAACCCATGGCGAGGGAGCCAATCCGCCGTAATCGCAGGCTCGCCTGTCGGCGTCGACCACTACTAGGGGATCGCCCCCGATGCTCAGTGTCACCGTATGCAACTCCGTCCCAGTCTCTGCGCTCGCAGAGCTGTCGACCGCGTTAACATCGGCGTCAATCCCGACCCTGGCCGCCCTCGCTCCGCTTCGAATTACCCGGCCCAATCGGGCGCACCCACCCACGTGGCCGTTTGCGCAGCCGATCGCCGCGTCGAGGAGTGCACGCCGCCCCCGATCTTCGAGCACGGGGCTACGCATAGCGAGTTCCGCCGCGGCGGCGGCTTCGTGCCATCTTTGGCCGTCGGCCGGCACCCTCCGCCAATACCGTCGCCAGCCGGGCCCGGCGATCTCGCTGAGGTCACAAACCAAAGGAATCAGGTCGAGCGAAGCGTCCTCCGCTGTCCAGAAAAAGCCGGCCGCCGCGGATGGCGCGTGTGGCACCGCCAGTGGGGCGGAATACCATCGAGTGCGAGTCTCATCAGAAATACGAACGGCGTTGTCCCCCGTGTTCTCGAAAAAGCCCGGGACGGCATTCGCCTCGGTCCAAGCTTCCGGCACTGCAGCTATGCGACCGACCCTTACCCCCCACAGGTAGCAGGATCCGTCCCGTCCCGCCCAGCGAGAGGCGCTCCACGCTATTGCGTCGCCAAAATCCTGGGCCACGGCTTTCGCGCTCGTCGCGGCCAACCCAATGGCCACGGCAATTGCCCAGAAGGTCCTACTGAGCACGACGGACGTCCCCATCAGTTACTCGCCAAACGTTTACGTTCTCGGGTCCCAATGTTTCAGAGAGCCAAGCGGTGTAGCCGGCGAGGTCAGTAAACGCGGTGTCCGCTACCTCGACCCGGCCCTGCGCATTCACCTGCCTGGCCCAAGCCGAGGAACGATAGTCTTCGAGGGAAACTCTCGACTCGGTACCCAGGACACCGGGGGCGATGGCTACGATCACCGCATCAAGGCGCCCCCCGGCCTCATGCGAGGTGCTCGGCGCCACTACGGCCAGTAGAATGCCCTGCTTCGTGGAAGTTCCATCGGCGTTGGGAACGGACTTTGGCAACAACGTCGACCCGGACGGCAGGTTCCAGGGGGCCGCGGTGTCCTCGTAGGAGGGAAGATCGGTCGCCTGTGTCGGCCCATGAAGTTTGGGGTCGAGCACCAAACCGTGGCCATGCTCGAGCCCGACCGCGCTCGGGGCCGCCGCGTAGGTTGCGAATGCCGATTGAGCCTGCCCGACCGGGGCCCTGTTGGCATCCCAGGTTTGAACCGCCTGCCCTTTTCTCGTCCACTCGCCCGTCCCGATGGCAGAATGGCCCCATCCGGTGCCTTCCGGTTTTGACGCATCGTAGGTGATCGCCGCGCCTTTCTCCCTGCTCTCCATCTCTGGCTTTGCGGCACCGCTCTGTTTGGGGATCGGCCGCGACTCGTAGCGGACGGCACGCAGCGCCTCAAGCAAACTGGGGGATGCGGACAGGTGTCGGTTTTCCTTGCTGGTATTCAACAGGCGCTCCGGAGTGGCGACCTCGACCTCGCGCCGCATCCCCGTCCCATCCCTCCCCCCGCACGGATCCCCATGACAATAGCAAAACCGGTTCACCCCATCCCCAAGCCCGATCGGATCCGCGCTCACCCACCTCCCCAGCCACACCGCGTAGTACCGCACCCCGTGGCACTGAAGCCCCGTCTCCTCGTCTCTCTCCATCCCCGTGTACCGGTACCGCTTCTGCGAAACCTCCGAATCCCCGTCACTCGACCACCAGGCCGTCGACCCGTAGGGATGGTATTCCTCATACCGCCCGGGGGGACGGCGGCGAGTCGGGCGCGGCAGGAGAGCGATGGTCCTTTGACCACTCCGCAACGAAGGCGTCATCGACCGTCTGCGCAATCAAGATGCACAGCCGGCCCCTGCGGACCGAGCAGCTGAAGCTCCGCCCCCGACCCGTGCACGGCCAGAGGTCCCGATGGGAACGTGAGCGCAAACGGAGTGGCCTGTCCATCAGGCTCCAAACGTACACATGTCCCCACCACCTCTCGCACAGGACTTTCGCCAATGCCCGGCAACTCCTGCCCAAAGAACCAGAGATGGGCATCGTCGCCGGTCGCCCAAAATTGTCTCGCCGCAGGGTTCGCCCAGGTCCCGTCCTTGAGCGGATAATCCGCCCCGATCACGATCGTCGCCGCCGGCACGCCGGAGGCCGACGGTTCGATCCACCCTATTTTTGACGAGCCACCGCAGCTGGCGACGAAGGCGACCCGCGACGCCGACTCGACGTCCGGTATCAACCCTACCGCGCAGTCGGGTAGCACTTGCTGCGAAGTCGAGAGGCCCGGACTGTCCGCCCCGCCCCCCGTAAAGACGCGCATCGAGTACGCCTGGCCCAACGAGGTGTAAACCACGAACAGGCCCTTCTCGGTGGCGATCAGGTCCGGCATGTGGTCCGACGGGGGCAGAGCCATGGACCGGAAGGCGTTCCTGTCCCCTTGAATGAGACAGTATTGCAGGGGCGTCGAGTCGTACCGGCAGGGTTCGACAGCGAAAAGGCCCTCTGGAAGGCGGATGACGTCTGCAGCCACGCCCCCGAAGAAGGTCCGTTCGGGCGCTGTTAGCGGGTGACTCCGACCGGCACGGACGCGTCCGGTACGGCCGCAGAGCAGAGTCGTCGCAGTGGCAGTCTTGTGGTGGAAACTTATGGCAACCAGCTCCCGAGAGGGCTCTACTCCCCCCGCGGTTGCAATCGCATAGAGCCGCGGGGCGACGGGTCCGGGCTGCACAACGTACCAAGACGAGGTTCCGGACGGGGATCCGGCCGAGGGTGAGGCAACGATTCCCCCCGCCCAATATTCGGTGACGGGACCGCACGGGCTCCAAGCAGCCCACGCCGGCTCCAGCCAGGGGGCGAACGTCAGGTCGGGCCTCGGGGAGTTTTGACCTGCCGCGAAGCAGTGCGTCGCGGCAGCCAGCGCCGCAACGGCACTCGCCGCCCTCCAAGCGGCGGAGGTCATGGCACTCCCTGCAGCCGGGCGGCACGGGCACCCACAAGCTGCGCCGCACGAGCGTAGATCTTGCTCGCGGGCCCCAGACCCAATTGCGTCGGGCCCTGAGGGTCCTGGTTCCTGTAGGCCTCAAGGAACGCGCGGGGAATCGCATGAGTGCCCTCGGTGATGGCCGCCCCCCGCGCGTGTGCCCGGGCGAGCGTCGCGAACGCGAAACTCACCTGGTACGCCCCGGTCTCCTGCTTGTCCTTTCCTTCATATAGTCGGCCGGCCTCGGCTAGTTGGACCTGTGTAAGTTTGGGACCGGACCCGAGATCCCTTGACGCCAACGCCGTCGCCATCTCCTCGCTGAGCAGGTCGTTCCGCTGGGTGACACCGTCGGCTACCAGCCCCATAGTCCCGGGGGGATAGAAGCATGAACGGCCTTGTTCTTGAAGCACCGCCGGAGTCTACACCCTGCCGGCCCTCGTCCGCAAGCCCCGCCCGCCTCTAAAACGCCGGTCGTCACCCTAAGATCCGCGGGCCCCCCGCTCCCCGCCCACGCCTCCGGCCTCCAGCCCCGCGTGTTCGTAACAGCCCGCCCGTTGCGGACTGCGACGCTACGCCTCCTGGACCTCGACCGTCACCCCTCGCCCGGCGGCCCGGTCGCCTTCTCCAGCCCGGTCAAGATCCGGGTGCACGCCGGCATCCCGATCACTACCGTCCTCAAGCTCATTTGCTCCCTGCAATGCGGACATTC
>CAIUMM010000033.1 GCA_903900265.1 uncultured Pseudomonadota bacterium | reverse complement strand
TAGGGGGTCAGGTTGTTACCATTACACTTTCCAGAAAGTGTAATGGTAACAACCTGACCCCCTACCGTTTGGGGGGCCTCAACATCTCACAGTGATGCTCAAACCTTTATTTCTCTAAATCCCCCTGTCACATTCTGTCTGCGTGCCCCCCTTTGTTGCGTTAGTCCTTGAACATGTCGACCCCCCCGGCGCCGCCTTCATCCCGCCCCGTCGGCTTCGCCGCTGCCGCGCTCGCTGTGGTGCTGCCGTTGCTGGTGATCGCCATTCCGCTCGCGCGCTGGTCGGCGGTCGATCCCCCGGCCTCGAAGAGCGAGCTGGTCACGCGCTTGGAGCGCGCGGTCGAGAAGAACCCCGAGGTCGTCGTGCTCGGCGCGTCCAAGGTCGGCACCGACCTCGACCTCCCGCTGCTCGGGCGTGAGCTTGGGCTGCGTCCCGACCAAGTGGCGGGCGTGAATTTGAGCGGCACCACCGCGCCGGTCTGGTACGCCGTGCTGGACAATCGCGTGTTTGGAACCGGCAAGACCCCCAAGCTCGTCATCGTCTACTCCACCTTCGATTGGACGCTCGCCACCCTGCCTTCGGGCGAGAGCGAGCGCACCATCCTCGCCAGTCAGCTCGACGGCGACGATCCGGTCCTCCAGCGCAAGACCCTCGGCGACGACTCCAACCCTACGCTGAACCGAATCCGGCTGCACCGCACCGAGACGCACACCACCCTCATGGGTTGGATTCGTGACGTGAGCGTCGGCGCGCTGCTCGCCGAGCCTGCGGCCGGCCAGAGCGTCGCGCAAGCAGGGGCCGAGCTCGCTGCGCCGGCGTTGGAGCGCCTGTTTGGTCTCGGCGCCGCGATCGACGCCAGCCGGGTCTCCCGCGCCATCCCCATCGTTGAGGCCGCGCGCGCCACCAGCGAGATCACCGCCAAACGCGTGGAAGACACGCTGCTGCCCGACTTCGCGGCCCTCGCCAGCGAGCACGGCGCTCGCGTCGTGTTCGTGAGCGCGCCGGTGCGCCGGGACGCCGAGATCGGCATCGTCTACCCTCCCGCCACTGCGCGCGCGGCGGTGGAGCTGCTCAATCAAGCGGGCGCGGGCTACACCGACCTGCGCGACCTCGCGCTGCCGGACAGCGCCTTCGGAGACGCCACGCACCTCAACAAGGTGGGCCGTGACGCGCTCACCCGCGCGCTCGTCGAGCGCTTGAAGGCGATGAACGCGATCGGCGGCACCCGCGAAGGCGGCAGCGGTAGCGGCATCGTCCCCGCCAAGCTGCCGGTGGTGCAGGCCATGCCGGTCGCTACGCGCACCGGAGCGCCGCCGGCGCTGCCTGCGCTGGAGCCCAAGCGCGGCGGGGGAACCTGCGACTGGTCGGCCGCGGTCCCCGGTCTCAACGCCATCTCCGACTCGGATTTGGAGGTCGCTGGCTACGGCATGGTCAGCCCGCTGCGCGTCACCGAAGACGGGGATCTGCTCGCTGCGAACGCCACCCGCGACGACTTTGCGTTCCGTTGCGGGGGCGCGTCCCAGCACCAAGCCGGACTGGTCAAGTTCGCGCCGAAGGATGGCCCCGCCGAGGTCGCGGCGTCGCGGAGCTACGCGCTCGCGCTGGCCGAGGAGATCCCGGTGCGCAATCGCTACGGGTTTCAAGGCTGGTGGGTGTATCCGGGCACAACGCTGCAGCTGGACTTTCCCGAAGGCTGGCAGAGCGACGCGGCCGATCCCGGCTTTGGCGTGACGCTCGAAGCGCTCGCGCTCGCGGCCCCGGCGCAGCCTGGAGCGGTGACGATGCGCGTCGGCGACAGCACGGTGACCCTCGCGCAGGATGGGTTGCACCGGGCGGCCGCTGCGTCCATCGCGCCGCCTGCGGGTCCTTGGTCCATCGTCATCGACGCGCCGGCCGACGGGGGATGGGTGTTCATCCAGCGCCTCCGCATCGGCAACGCCGCCGATACCCGCGTGATCATCGGGCAGGACGGTCCCACCGCGGTCCCGGCGCTGACTGCGTACGCCTCCTACGTCGGCGCCGATGGCAAGCCCGACGCGCCGGTTTTGCCCGCGCTGGGCGCGTTCGCGCCGCATGAGGGCAACGTCGCGAAGGCGGACGTCGCGATGCTCGGTGTGCCGGACACCGACGCGCTCTGGAAGGTCGGCAGCGTGGCGGGATGCTCGCCGCTGCGCCTGTCTGAGGACGGCGCGCTGTTGCCGAACCTCGTCGTTCGCGCCCAAGACGTCGCGGCCAAGGGCAACGGCGCGTACACGCAGGTGGGGCAGACGCTCTACGCGCTGGGGTCGGATGGCTCCTCGCCGGCGCAGAATGGCCGCGCGTACACCGTGGCGCTTGAGCCCACGCGCGCGTGTCGCGGTCTACGCTGGGTGTACCCGGGAGACACGCTGACGCTCAAGCTGACCCCCAACCTGCTCTCCCGCCTGTTGGGCGGCCTCCAGCGCTTGGAGATCGGCAGCGCCGCCGTCGTCCCCGAGGGGGCGGAGCCTGAGGCGCGGGTCGTGGTGAAGGTGGGCGCCGAGGTCCGCCTCGAGACCACGTTCAAGCTGGGGATGGCCACGCCACCTTCGTGGACCTTCGACCCGCCGCTCCCGCGCGGGCCGGAGCCGGTCTACGTCGAGGTCTCCCTCCCTGCAGATGCTCCCTATTTGCTGCTCTCGAGCGTCTCGCTCTCTGAGCCGGGCGCTCCTGGACCGGGCGCCCCTGAGCCGGGCACCCCTGAGCCGGGAGCCCCCGAGCCGAGCGCCGCGGCCAACGTCAACAGCGGGGCTGCCCCATGACCTTCGTTCAGCAGGAATTCCTCGTCTTCTTCGCGGTGGTGCTCGCCCTGTACTGGGGCGTTCCAAATCGCCGTTGGCAGAACGGCATGCTCGTCGTCGCCAGCGCGATCTTCTACGGATGGGTGCACCCGTGGTTCTTGATCCTGCTCTACGTCGCCGCAGGCATCGACTACTTCGGCGCCATCGCGATGGAGCGCTGGCCTGAGCAGAAGAAGTCGGTGCTCGTCGTCTCGTTGATCGGCAACCTGTCGATGCTCGGGTACTTCAAGTACTGCGATTTCTTCCTGACGAACGTCGCGGGCATCCTCGATGCGCTCGGCATCCACAACAGCGTCGGCGCCGTCGGGGTTTTTCTGCCCGCCGGCATCAGCTTCTACACCTTTCAGTCGATGGCCTACTCCATCGACGTCTACCGCGGGGAGATGAAAGCCTGCCGACATCCGGTGGACTACCTGCTCGCGGTCTCGCTTTTCTGCCATCTCGTCGCGGGACCGGTGCAGCGCGCCAGCAACCTCGTGATGCAAACCGAGACGCCGCGTCGCTGGGACACAGCGAGGTTTTTTAGCGGCTTTGGCCTTGCCATGTGGGGCGCGTTCACCAAGGTGGTCGTGGCCGACACCGTGAGCCCGTACGTGGACAAGGTCTACGCGATGCCCGACCCGAGCACGCCGTTGCTCATGGCGGGGACGCTCGGCTTCACGGTGCAGATCCTCGCGGATTTTGCAGGGTACAGCAACATCGCGCGCGGCACGGCGCGGATGTTGGGCTTTGACTTGATGCTGAACTTCGACGCGCCGTACATCGCCGCTACGCCCAGCGAGTTCTGGCGGCGCTGGCACATCAGCTTCAGCTCGTGGATCCGCGACTACGTGTACATCCCGCTCGGCGGGAGCCGCGGCGGGCCTGGTCGTGTGGCGCTGAACACGATGGCGGCGATGATGATCTCCGGGCTTTGGCATGGTGCAAGCTGGAACTTCGTGGTCTGGGGCGCGTACCATGGGGTGCTCCAGGTGGTGTACCGCTACGTCGAGCCGCGGGTGCCGGCGTCCCTGCGGGCGATGCCCGGTGGTCGCGTGCTGGCGACCGTGCTGATGTTTGGATTCACCGTCTTCGGTTGGTTCTTGTTCCGGGCGTTGGAGCTGGGTCGCATCGCGCACGTGCTCGCGCAGGATCCGACCGCGTGGCCAGAGGACCAGCAGATCGCCACCGTCGTCGTGCTCGCGGTGACCGCCGCCGCCGCGGTCCCGCTGGTGATCGGGCATCTGGTCGAGCGCTACGTGCTCCCGAAGCTGGAGGGCTCGCCGTGGATCTGGCCGGCGCGCACCACGGCGTGGGCGGTGTTCGCGGTCGGCCTGTTCTTATTCGTGCGGATGTCGGCGGCAGAGTTCATTTACTTCGCCTTCTGATGGGCATGTGCTGCGAAGCGCCCCGCGCGCGTCCGGTTAGGGCGTAGGCGTGTGCGTTGATGGCCTCCTCGCGCTGTTGCTGGGCGCTCGCTTCGGCTCCACCGATGCGGTGTTTCAGCGGCTGCTTGACCCGATCGACGTCGATGGCAACGGCACGATCGACGCGGCTGAGTATGCGCGCGTCGACGAGGTCGGGCCGTTCTCGGCGGTGGACACCGACGGCGACGGCGCGGTGTCCGTCGCGGAGCTCGGCCAGTGGGTGCGCGTCACCCAGCCCCGACCCGACACCCACGGCGCGAGGCCGGCGCAGGCATTGCTGTCGGGTGGGGTGGTGGTCGACCCCGACGCTGAGTCTGAGATGGATTCGCGGCCCGTGCGCTTGCTGCTGTTCGGCGTCGGCATTGTGGCGCTCGGGCTCGGGGTCGGCGCGTGGAGCGGTCGTCGCAGCCGGAGGCGCCTCGCAGCCGAGGTTGAACGCGGTGAGCACGGTGTTGATCGAGCGTGCCTGTGCGCGCTGATGCGGGACAGGCGCGGTGGGCGTCCCGGTGGGCAGGCGGTTGGGCGCTCACCCGCGTGGCGTTCGGGCTCGCCGCGGTGGATGCGCAGCTGGCGCGCTGGCGGGACGTACGCGCCGCGCTGGCGGTGCCTGAGCTGGTTTTTGCGAGCGGCCCCACGCGGATCTCCGACCATGTGCTGTTCGGTCCGGTCGCAGCGTGGATCCTCTGGGGGGTAGCATTCCTGCCGCTCGTCGGCGTGATCCTCGGTCGATCGTGGGCGCGCGCGGGGGTGTTGAGTTGGTTTGTGCTGCACGCCACCTTGTTGGCGGCGCTGGGGCTCAACGTGCGCGCCCCCGAGCGCTTTGTGTTTCTACTCGTGGTCGCGCTGCTGTTTTCGCCCATCGACGAGCCGGCGCTGCATCGCAAGTGGCGCAGCCCCGCGCCGCGGTGGCTGTTGATCCTGCTCTATTCGAGCTTGTATGGCTCTACCGGTTGGCTGAAGCTCATCGTCGATCCGGCGTGGTGGACGGGCGATGCGCTGCGCTACGATCTGGTCGAGCGCTTTCACGCCGGCGGTGTGCTCGCGACATGGCTCTCGGGTCATCCCGCGCTCTGTCTCGCGATGTCCTGGTTCACCCTCGGGTTTGAAGCGCTGTTCCCGATTTTGGTTTGGTGGCCGGCCGCGACGCCGTGGCTGTTGCTCGTGGGGGTCGGCATGCACGTCGGCATCGGCGCCTTGATGCACGTCGGGCCCTTGGGCACGATGGCGATGTCGGCCTACCCGGCGTTGTGCGATCCCGATCGCGCCGAGGCGCTGTGGAAGCGCGCGGTTGGGGTGCTCGATCGGGTTCGGGGGCTGCGCGGCGGAACGCTCGGGTAGGGTTTGTGGTGTTGAGTACAGTTCGGAGACTGCGCTGGATAGATTCCCGCGTCCGTCGTACTATTGGCCCCAATCCCCGGAGTCCTATGCGTCAGCCTCTCGTTCGCCGTCGTTCTCGCATCGCCCGCTGCTTGGCTTTGCTTGGCACTACTTCGATGGCGCTGCCCGCTTCGGCGCTCGCGGCTTCTGGCGGTCCCGACTCTTACGGGTACTACTACGCCGACTCCAACGCCACCGGCGGCATCCCCTACGACTCGACGATCTTCACCACCGCGACGTCCAGCGGCACCTCGCTGGCCACCGCGGGCAGCGCCGACAACTCCTCCGAGTCGGTGACGTTGCCGTTCAGCTTCACCTTCTACGGCACCGCCTACTCCTCGCTGTACGTCTGCTCCAACGGCTACATCAGCCCCACCAGCACCTGCACGGCGTCGAACACCACCTTCAGCTCGAACACCCAAGCGATGATGGCGCCGTTCTGGGACGACCTGACGATGACGGGCACCTCCAGCTACGTCTACACGTTCACGTCGGGATCCTCGCCCAACCGCATCTTCAACGTGGTGTACTACCGCGCCGAGCGCAGCGGCACCGAGGGCAGCGTCACGTTCGCGATCCAGCTGTACGAGACGTCCAACCTCATCGTCTACCAGTACAACGACACCAGCTTCTCCGGGGAGGACGCGAGCGACTACTCCAAGGCGAAGAGCGGCACCGTCGGCATCGATGGCGGCTCCACGGCGGGGTACTACACCGAGCTCTCCCACAACGCGAGCACCTACCTCGCGGACTCGCTGGCGGTGGCGTTCAGCACCTCGCGCGCTCCGATCGCCGAGGCCAACGGCCCGTACACCGCGTCCGAGGGCGTGGCCAAGACGATCAGCGCCGCCAGCTCGGTGGGCGTGTTCGGGGCGATCACCAGCTACGAATACGACTGCACCTCGGACGGCACCTACGACACGACCAGCACGAGCTCCAGCGCGTCGTGCACCTACCCGGACAACGGCACCTACACCGCCAAAGTGCGCGTCACGAACAGCGCCGGCGCCACGGCCACCGACACCGCCACGGTGACGGTCAGCAACGTCGCCCCGGCCATCGTGTCGGTCTACGCGACCTCGCCCGTCGACGAAGGCACCGCCGGGAGCTTCCTCGCCAGCGCAACCGACGTCGCCGCCGACACCGTGACCTACAGCTGGAACTTCGGCGACGCCAGCACCGGCTCCGGCGCAAGCACCACCCACGCCTACACCAACAACGGCACCTACACCGTCACCATGACCGCCTCCGACGAAGACGGCGGCAGCTCCAGCACCACCACCACGGTCACCGTCAACAACGTGGCGCCGACGATCACCTCGGCCAGCGCGACCAGCGGCTCGGAGAGCACGGCTTCTACGTTCACCGCTACCGCTACCGATCCCGGCGCCGACACGCTGACCTACACCTGGACCTTCGGCGACGGCTCGTCCAGCACCGGCTCCAGCACCTCCCACACCTACGCCGACGACGGTACGTACACCTGGACCCTGACGGTGACCGACGGCAACGGCGGCAGCACCAGCACCTCCGGCAGCGTCACCGTCACCAACGTGCTGCCGACGGTCAGCTCGAGCAGCTTCGGCACCGGCCCCGAGGGTTCGGCGATCGCGTTCACCGTGTCCGCCACGGACCCCGGCACCGCCGACGTCCTGACCTACAGCTGGGACTTCGGGGACGGCTCCTCGTCGACCACGACGACCGGCTCGACCTCCCACACCTACGCGGACAACGGCAGCTACACGGTCTCGGTGCGGATCTCGGACGACACCGGCTCGGTGAGCACCTCGGGCACCGCGGTCGTCACCAACGCCGACCCGGTGATCGGCGCCGGCACCTGGCCTACCACCGCCACCGAAGGCGTTAGCGCGAGCTTCGTCGGCAGCGCGACGGACCCCGGGACCGCCGACACGCTGACCTACAGCTGGAGCTGGGGCGACGGTACGGTCACCTCCGGCCAGAGCGCGAGCCACACCTACGCCGATGACGGCACCTACACGATCACGCTGACCGTGACTGACGACGACGGCGGCTCCAGCACCGCGTCCAAGACGATGACGGTAGCGAACGTCGCGCCGACCATCACCGATCTGACCGGCCCGTCTACCGCGGCGGAGGGCGACAGCGCGTCGTTCACCGGCGCGGCCACCGACGTCGCGACCGACACGGTCACCTACACTTGGGACTACGGCGACGGCTCGACCGGCTCGGGCGCCAGCGCCTCCCACACCTACGCGGACAACGGCACCTACACCGTCACGCTGACCGCGACGGATGAGGACGGCGCTTCGTCTACTCAGACCACGACCATCACCGTCACGAACGTGAACCCGGCCATCGACAGCCTCGCGCTCACCGACGGCGACGAAGGCACCGAGCTGCTGCTCTCGGCGATCGCCGCCGATGCCGGAACCGGCGACGTGCTGACCTACACCTGGGACTACGGCGACGGCACGACCGGCACCGGCAACCCGGCGACGCACGCGTGGCCCGACGAAGGCGACTACACCGTCACCCTGACCGTGACCGACGACGACGGCGGCAGCGACACGCTCTCCGACACCGTGACCATCGCGAACGTCGACCCAAGCATCACCAGCTTGGCCATCGAGACGGCGGATGAGGGCGCGCTCTACGCCTACGCGGCCACGGCCAGCGACCCCGGCGCCGCCGACATCCTGACGTGGACGCTGCTCTCGGGGCCGGACGGCATGACCATCGACGCGCTCACCGGGCAGGTCAGCTGGACGCCGACCTACGCGGACTCGCTGTCCCCGGTCGAGGTCAGCATTCGCGTGGATGACGGCGACGGCGGCGCGGACGAGCAAGACTTCAGCATCATCGTGACCGCGCTTGACACCGACGGCGACGGCTTGGCGGACGGCTATGAGGTGCTCAACGGCCTCGATCCGTACGACGCCAGCGATGCCGCGGGCGACCCGGACGCCGACGGCATGACCAACCTCGACGAATCCGCGGCGGGCACCGACCCCAACGTGTTCGACGGCCCGACCGCTCCGACGCCCTACGCGCCGATCAACAACGAGCTGGTGTCGATCCTGACCCCGGATCTGGTGCTGGACGACGCGACCAGCCCCCGCGGCATGACGTTGACCTACGAGTACGAGGTCTACGCCGACGCCGACGCGACCACGCTGCTGGCTCAAACCAGCGACGTCGCGGAGAGCCCGAGCCAGACCTTGTGGACGGTCGACGTCGGTCTCCCGGACGCGGCCGTGTCGTACTGGCGTTGCCGCGCGAACGACGGCCTCGTCGACGGCCCGTGGTCCGATCTGGCTTCGTTCTACATCGACACCTCCGGCGATGCCCCGACCACGCCGCAGCCGTACAGCCCGATCGACGGCGAGACCGTCACTACGCTCTCGCCCGATTACATCTGGACCATCGCGACCGATCCTTCGGGCGGCGCGCTGACTTACGACCTGCGCGTTTGGGATGCCTCGACCGGCATGATGGTCGACGAGACCGCAGGGCTGACCGATGACATGGCCGATGCCTACGCCGACTGGGTCGCGGACACGGCGTTGACGGACGGCAGCGCCTACGAGTGGGAGGTGCGCGCGGTCACCGAAGCCGGCGTCGAAGGCGCGTGGAGCGAGCGTGGGGCTTTTGTGGTCGACACCTCCAACGCAGCGCCTTCTGCGGTCACGTGGGTGGATCCGGTAGACGGCGACTCCCTCGAAGCGCTCTCTCCGGCGCTGTCCTGGACCGTATCGCTCGACCCGGAAGGCACGGATGTCACGTACACCGTGCAGGCCGACATCGATCCGGCCTTCTCGGATCCCGACAGCTGGACGGCGGACGTCAACGCGCTGGACATGGCGGAGGTCGGCGCTGCGTTGACCGAGAACACCGCCAACTTCCTGCGCGTCCGCAGCACCGACGCGGACGGCCTGCACAGCGAATGGGCCACCATCGAGGTGTTCGAGCGCGGTCTGAACGAGGCGCCTTCGGTGCCCGAGCTGGTCCGCCCCGACGATGGCACCACGGCGAGCGAAGGCTGGCCGGAGCTCGTCGCGGCAGAGTCCATCGACCCGGAAGGGGACGCGATCACCTATGAGATCGTCGTCGCCACCGATGACGGCCTGAGCACCGTCGTCGAGACGGGCGCTTCGTTGACGGCCACGGACGGTCTGGTCTCGTGGACCGTAGGTGCAGGCCTGCCGGATGGTACCTACTACTGGTCTGCGCGCGCGATCGACGCCGAGGGGTTGGCCAGCGAGTGGGCACCGGCGTGGAGCTTCACCGTAGAAGGCGGCGGAGTTGAAGACACCGCCGGGATCGGGGACACCGGCCTTACGGTGTCTGCGGGGGACTGTGGCTGCGCCAGCGCGCCTTCTACCGATGGCTTCGCGGTGGGGGCGCTCGCCCTCGCGCTGCTGACGATCCGCCGGAAGCGCTGACCGGCTATGGGGGGGGCCATGCGGTCCCGGTTGTTGTTGCTGCTGCTTGGCCTTGGGCTCGCGCTCGGGGTGCACGCAGCGGAGAGCGCGGCGCTCTGCTTGCCCGCGGGTGAGCCCTCCGGGCGGTGGTCGGACGCCGCCGCGCTGGGGGGCTTCCGCGTAGCGGCGGTGGACAGCGGGGAGCGCGTCATCGTGACCTCCGAGGGCGCGCGTTGGCACCTGCACGCGGTCGACGCGCGCGGTGGCGTGCACGACGCGACGGTGCCGGTGCCGGTCACCGCTCAGGCCCGCGAGGATCTCGTCTGGTTGGCGCGTAGCCTGCTGAAGCCCTCGGGAGAGGGCGGGTGGGGACCGCCGCGGACCGCGTATACGCCGTTGCCTGTCGCTCCGGTGCCGCGTGCGGTAGCGCCCCCGCAAGCCGCCGTGGCGTCATCCAGCGCGTCTTCGCCGAAATCTTCGCCGAAGTCCTTGCCTGTGGCTTCACGCCCTGCGGCCCCGCGCGCGCCGGCCTCGCGTCCGGCCGCAAAAGCGAACGCATCGGAGGACGCATCGCTCTGGCTCGCTCCTCCGGAGGCGCCCGCGCTGCCGGTCTCGGGCTCTTCTCCGTGGGCAGGCGCCCCGCCTGCGGCCCTCCCCGCGCCGCCGTTGGCCGCGTTGCCGGTCGCTGCGCCGCCGGTCGCTGCGATGCCGGTCGCTGCGCCGCTGGTCGCTGCGATGCCGGTCGCTGCGATGCCGGTCGCTGCGATGCCGGTCGCTGCGGTGCCGGTCGCTGCGGTGCCGTCGGCGTCGGCGTCGGTCGCGTCGGTGGCTGCCCCCTCGGCGGCGTCGGGTTCGTTGGCCGAGCGTGCGTCGCCGCCACGTCTCGGCCTCGCGACCGGTCTGGGCGGCGCCCTGGGGTACCGCGGGGACACGGGGGTGGGCGTTGCGCTTCGGCTGGACGTGGTCGCTGAGCTGCGCTGGCTGCGGATCAGCGCGTCGGGGACCTGGCAGCCGGGGGCGATGTTGGACGCGCTGGGGGCCGAGCGTCGCGCGTCTCAGTTTGGCTTTGGGGGCGGACTCGGCTGGATGGGCGCGGGTCGCGTGCGGCCGTTGGTGATGGTGGAGAGCGGCGTCGCGTTGCGACGCTACACCCAAGCCAACCTGATCGTCGCCGACCTCGCGGTACCGTTTGCCGGGGTGCGCGCGGGCGCGCGCTGGAGCCTGAGCCCGGAGGTGCTGCTGGAGCCCTACGCGGCGGTGTACATGGATCTCATGCCGGTGACGTTCGAGACCGAAGCGGGCCGCAGCGCGGCCTCGTGGGGTACCGGCTCGGTGGGGGTGACGGTGCTGGGCCAGTTCGGCGCGAATTTTCGCGCAAATTCGGAAGAATGATGGATAGTTTCTGCGTCAACGGGCACCATAGGCACACATGCGACTGATCCCTCCTGACATCGCCGAAGTTCGCGCTGCACGCGCGGGCAATTCCGAGGCGCTGCAGGACCTGATGGCCCGCGCGTTGCCGTGCGTGTTGCAGTGGTGTGCACGCCTCGGCGGGCCGCGGGTAGACGCAGAAGATGCCGCGCACGACGTCATCGTCGTCGTGCTGACCCGCATCCACACGCTGGCCGAGCCCGAGCTTTTTGGGCCCTGGCTGTTTGGGATTACGCGCCGCGTGCTCGCGGGGCATCGCCGGCGGCGGATGTTTGAGTCGTGGATCCCCGGTTTGGCGCGCACCGGTCCCGAGTCCGATCCGCACGCGCAGGCCGAGCTCTCTGATCTTGGGCGTCAGGTACAACTGGCGTTGGACGCGGTGTCGGTTGATCACCGCGAGATCCTCGTGCTGATCGACATCGAAGAGCGCACCGAACGTGAGGTCGCCGACCTGCTCAGCTTGCCGATCGGCACCGTCCGCAGCCGCGTGCACCGTGCCCGTCAGGCCTTCCTCGCGGTCGCGCGCCGGTTGCAGCTGCCCGCGGTGGTGTTCGAGCGCGTCCGGGAGGGCTCGTGAAGCACCTGTTCCGAACGTTCGCTGAGGAGACGCGCGCCCGTCCCGAAGCCCTCTCGCGCGTCGAGTCCCGGCTCGAACACGTGGTGGCGGACCGCGCGTTGGTTCAGTCCTTGCTCACGGAGCTGCCGGCCGCGCCTGCGGGGGCCGAAGCGCGCATTCGGGCTCGACTCGCCGAGCGCACCGGCCGATCGGTGAATTGGGGACTTCGGGCAGGCGGCGTCGCGGTAGTGGCGATGGCAGCGGCGCTGTTGCTGTGGCTGCGCGCTCCGGTCGCGCCGCTCACCGAGGCGCTGCGGGCGGAAGCGTGGCGCACCGAGCAGCCCACCGCGCATGTCAGCTTGACCTACTTGGGCGAAGGGGACCTCGCCGGAACAGCGATGCAGCCGCGCATTGAATGGCGATCGGGCACCGTGCAGGTGGAGGTCGATCCGAATCAGGGCGTGGCGCTCACCGTGCAGACGCGCGAGGCGCGGGTGCGGGTCATCGGGACCGGATTTTCCGTAGGCCGCTCGGCGCTGGGCACCGCGGTGCGCGTCAGCCACGGCCGCGTCAGCGTGGATTGCGAGGACGGTACCTCCGTGCTGTTGGGCGCGGGCGAGCATCAGCTGTGCTTGCCGACCAGCGCCGCGGGGCTGTTGGGACGCGCGCGTGCGCTCGCTGAGCAAGGCGCGGCGCCGGAAGATGTGCTCGCGGCGGCGGAGCGGGGCCTCGCGGCCGAGCCCGATGCGGCGGTGCGGGGGGAGCTCGAGGTCGCCCAGATGGAGGCCTACGCCGCAGATCAGCGGTGGACCGAAGCCTATGATCTTGCCGGCCGGGCGCTCGCCTCTGGGGGCGGCGCGCGTGCGGAAGAGCTGCGGCACTTGCACGCCTGGTACGGAGTTCAGGCGCACGGCTGCGAAGCCGCGACCGCGGAGCTGCGGGCGTTGAACGCTGCGGGTGAAGCCACCGCTTTTGAGCAGGTCACGTTGGCTGGCTGCGTGTCGGCGTCTGAGCCTGCGGTGGCGCGGGGGTTGCTGCAGGCCGCGCTGGTCGCCGGGGTGCCGGACGCGCAACGACCGGCGATCCAGCAGCAGCTTGATGCCCTTGGGGGGCAGTGATCATGGCGCTGTGGCTGCTGTACGCTCTGGGTTGTGTGGAGACGCTCGTCCACTTTCCGGACTTCAACGCCGGGAGCGGAACGGACGCGGCGTCGGACACGTCCGGTGGCGATACCGTGCCGGACACGTCGACGTCGGACAGCGCGGACACGAGCGACACGTCGGATTCCGGCACCGACAGCGCGGACACGTCGACGTCGGACAGCGCGGACACGAGCGACACGTCGGATTCCGGCACCGACAGCGGGGACAGCGCGGACACGAGCGACACGTCGGATTCCGGCACCGACAGCGGGGACACCGCGACGGACAGCGCGGACACGAGCGACACGAGCGACACGTCGGATTCCGGCACCGACAGCGGGGACACCGCGACGGACACCGGCGAAGAAGAGGCGCGCAGCGGCTCAGGCCCGCGCGCGCAGCGTCCCTGAGCGCCTCTGCGGCGCGTCCGAGCTTCGATTATTTTGGGATAGTTTCGTCTGCGCCGTGCACTGCGACAGGTAAGCCCCTGATCGGAGTCTGCATGGCCTCTCTACCTATCGCTTGTTTGCTTTCCACCGTGCTGAGCGCATCGTCCTGTGAAGACGGTGGTACTGGCGTAGGGAACCCTACCATTGCGTGAGTGAGCGGGGTGTTTCGGCGTCTTCTGGGACGTCACCGGTGCGCGTCAACGCTACGCTCTGTCGATGCTGCTCCCCTTCATCGCTTCCGCGCTCGCTCACCAGCCCTACGTGGTCGGAGATGACGCGTCCTGCTCGGACGCTGCCTTCGTGGTGGAAGATCCGGAGGTTTCGATCGTCGTCTACGCGGAGCCCACCTGCGAAGCGCCGGAGGTCTGGCTCACCGTGGACGCCGCGCCGGGCGATGAGATCTACTTCCAGCTCGGCATCCCGGTCGCGGACAGCGTAGAGGACTGGCGCCCGCGCATCGCATTGGTCGCCGCTGGCCTCCCCGATGCCGATCTCGGCTTTCCGCTCCCCGAAGGCACCGGCGCGCTGGTGTACACCCCCGAAGGCGAGCCCCAGCGCTTTGACGAGCCGTTCAGCGGCACCTCCTCGTGGATCCTCGTAGAGGAGCGCGTCGTGCTCCCCGAAGGCGGACCGGCGTGGCTCGTCGCGTTCCAGCCCGATGGCACGGTAGCCCGGCTCTGGGTCGCGGTGGGCGACATCGAGCGCTTCGATCAAGCCGACTGGGAGCGCATCGCCGACCTGATGGACGACGTGCGCGCCTTCCACGGCATCGATGACAGCGGCGTCCCCGCGCCGCTCACCTGTCCGGTAGACGACGCCGGAGACGCCGGAGACAATGGGGCAGGCGACGGTGCGGACAGCGACGCGGCCTCGAAGGGTTGCGCAGTCGCCCCGACCGCGCCCGGGATGACCCTGCTTGGGCTCGCGCTCGCGGCGGTGGCGCTGCGGCGGCGGGGCGTTCGGTAGGGGTTCGGAAGGGCCTCGCTATCTGCGAAAGGCGCGGGAGAGGAGCTGCTTCCCGAGGAACTTCGCAACGTCGTTTAGATCGACGCCCGCGCTGCTCTGTGTCAGCGCAAGCCATGCGCCGTCTGGGTTCAGCGTGACGGACACCTCCGCACCCGTGGCCGACCGGACAAAAGCGGGAAGTTCCAGGCTCCCGGCGATGTCGGAGGTCCACGAAGCGGTCTTTCCATCCCAGCTCCATCCCTTCGGAGCGAGCTGATCGGCGATGAGCTTCACCATCGGCGTGCCGCCGAAAAGCGAGGCGTACGCAGCGAGGCACGCCGTCGCAAAGGAGCGGTCGTAGAAATTCACACCCTCGGGGGTGGCCGCGTTGACGAGGATGACCCCGTTTGACCAGCGGATCCGCTCGGGGACGAGCAGCGCGCCGACCTCTTTGCCGCTCACCTTGGCGCGAATTCGGTAGCCGTCGGCGCCAGCGCTGACGTCCACGAGCTCGGTGCCTTCGGTCTGGTCGATGGCATGTCGTAGCCCGGTCACCATTAGGGTGTGCGGCACGCGTATCCGTTTGCCGTCCAGATCGATCGTCACGCCTGTGAAATCTGTCACCATGTCTGTCAACCAATCGCCCAATCCCATAGAACGCTCCATCATGGATGCCGGGTCTGTTATCGCCCTTCCATTGATCGGCGTAGTATCACGCTAAGGCTAGGTTGCCGTCGCGAGCCTCACCGACCCGCGAGCGTAGCGATGTGGAACGCCGCGATGCCGAGGTTGCTCACCACCACGGGGTTCCGGAGCGTACCCACCGACAGCGGCGTGGTGATCTTGTAGATCACCTGTATCCAAAGCAGCGGCACCGCCTGCGCGGTTTGTCCGGTCACCAACAGCCCAGCGGAAACGACGAGGATCGCGCCATAGATCGAAAGCAGGATCCCTCGGGCCGGCGTGGGAGCCCCGAATGCGGCTTGGGTCCAGGTCGCATTCCAGAGCAACCCGATGCAGACGGGGATCAGCACGGCGACGTTCAAACCCAAGGACAGGTCCAGCATCGTCCACCCGTTCGCTCCGCCGCTCATCGGGTCACGGCGAACCAGCGGCCCTCGGGGTCGCAGAACGCGAAGCTCCGCGTGCCGTGGTGATCGCCCACGTCGGAGGCTTGCACGGCGCGCGCGACCAGCGCTGCGTGCGTGGCGTCGAGATCGTCGACGTGGAAGCAGATCGACGGCGTCGCGAGATCGAGTCCGTCCGGGTTGTTCTGCATCAGCGCCAGCGGCACCAGCTCGAACGCGAACGCCTGATCGGCAAAACCCACCTTCGCGATGGTGAACCCTGCGGCTTGCTGGCGCTTCTTCTCGACCATACCAACTTGGTCGATCCAAAACGCACGACAGGCCTCTTCGTCCTTCACGTACAACACCACGTACCCAACTTGCATGCGCGACTCCGGTGGGGGTGCTTTAGCACGCTGCTCGCGTCAGCTCGGCGTCGCCAACGCAGCGCGGAGCGCGGCAAACCGTGCGGTACGGTGCAGCTCCAGCGGGGCCTGAACGCGCGCCGCGAAGGTCCGGGCGAGGGCGCGCTCGCCGAGCTGATGCGCGGCCAGCGCGGCCAGCGCCCACGCATCCGGCAGGTTCTTTGGGAGCAGCGGCTCGATGCGCTGCAGCGCCGCTTCCACCCGCCCCAGCGCCAGCAGCGCGTCCACGCACAGCAGCGCGTGTTTGGCCTCTCCGGTCTTGGCGACGACGGCCTCGGCGTGCAGCAGTGCGTCGGCGGGCCGCGAGGACAGCAACGCGACCGCGAGCACTTGCTGCGTGCGCCACCCGATCACGCCTTCAAACACCTCGTCGGAGGTCGCTTTGGTCCAAGCGAGCGCGCGCTCGAGCTCGGGCACCGCGTCGGCGCCCAACCAATACTGCGCGGTCCCGGCCAGCCAGCACAGGTTCGGGTGGTCCGACCCGAGGGAGCGCGCCTCCGCTACGACGTCCAACGCGCCTTGCCAGTCCTTGCGCCCCGATCGGCGCAGCGCGCGTCTCCCCGCCAACGGGACCACCGCGGGGTGCTCGCCGCGCTGGATCGCGTGTTTGAGCATCTCCCAGCCAGTCTCCTCGGCTTGCTCTGCGCCGGCGATGTCCCCGGCGCGCTCGCGCTCAGCCGCGAGGTAGGCCCACGCGAACGCCGCCTCCGGCTGCTCGGCGCATTGGAGCTCCAGAATCCGCAGGTTCCGTCCCGCCTTTCCACGCTGCACGCGCAGCTCCGGCACCGCGCCGAAGTGCAGGATCGGCGCGTTCACCTGCGTGCCCTTCCGGCCGTTTACCGAGATCCAATCTGCGATGTTCTCGTGCACGCGTCCCTTCCAGACGAGGTCGGGCAGCTTGCGGAGCAGCCGCGGCAGCAGGATCGGCTCGCCGCGGCGCGCGGCGCCGGAGAGGATCTCCTCGGGGCTGGCGTCGAGGCGGCTGGCGTCGTGTAAGGGGAGCAAGCCAAGCACAAAGCTTTGCTTTTGAATGGTGTCATGGATCGCTTTTCCGGCGCCGGGGGCGAGGCGCTCGTCGGCGTCGAGCACGAGGACCCAGTCTCCGGTCGCGTGGGGGAGCGCGGCGTTCCGCGCTGCGGCAAAGTCGTCGGCCCACGGATGATCGACGACCACGGCGCCGGCGGCGCGGGCGATCGCGACGGTGCGGTCGGTCGAGCCGGTGTCGACGAGCACGATCTGCGAGACCACGCCGTTCACGGAGGCGAGGCAACCTTCAAGGAAGCGCTCTTCGTCGCGGGCGATGATGCAGAGCGAGATTTTGGGCATGCGACGGCGTTCTGGGGTGTGGCTCATGAGGGACTCCGATGCGGCCTATGCGAAACCGCCGGCGCGGGCACGTCGCCACCACGCGACGGTGCGATCGAGGCCTTCGTCGAGCGTGAAGGTGGGCGTCCAGCCTAGCTCGTCCCGCAGGCGATGCACCGCGGCGATCAGCGCGGGCGGCTCGCCGGCCGGGAGGGAGCGGGCTTCAAAGTCGACCTCGCCGCCGATGCGCGCTTGTAGCCCCAGCACGACGTCGCGGACGGGCACGCCGGTCCCCGAAGCCACGTTGACGACGCCGGTCAGCGCGCTGTCCACCAGCGCGGCGAGCGCGCTGCCGACGTCTTCGACGTAGAGGAAGTCCCGGACGTGCAGCCCGGGCGAGCAGCGCGCCGGCTGGCGGTCCAACAGAGCGTTGATCACCGACGGCACCAGCCTGGGCCGCGCCTCGAAGGGGCCGAAGGGCAAGAAGATACGCGCCCAGGCGGCGTTGTCGTGCATCGCCGCGACCTGCTGTTGCAGCGCGAGCTTCGCCTGACCGTAGGGCGTCGCCGGTTTGCAGACGTCCCGCTCGTCGCAGGTCGCGTTGCCTGTCCAGTCGTACTCCGCGCAGGTCCCGGCGATGACCAAGCGCGCTCCCGTAGCCGCGGCCGCGAGCCGGACCCCGGCGGCCTGCCAACGGGCGTTGTCGGCGCAGGTCCAGTACGCGCCCGGCGTGGTGGTCCACGCGAGGTGCAGCACATGGGACGGTCGCACCGCCGCGAACAGCGCGTCGACCGCGTCGGCGTCGAGCAGATCGACGCTGTGCATCGGGATTGGCGCGGCAACCGCGCCGCTCAGGCTCACGCCGTGCACGTCGAAGCCGCGCGCCTGCAACGCCGAAACCGCCGCGCGCCCGATGAAGCCCGACGCGCCGGTGACGAGGACGCGGCGCGCTACTTCACGCACTTCAGGTAGCCGTCGGGCGCGACGGTGATCTGCAGCTTGTCCACGATCTCGGACGCGATGCGGAACCGGTCGGTGGTCTTCAGGTACGCCTGCAGCGCGGTCCACGGGTTGTCGCCGCGCCGCCACGGGCGGTCGACGATCAGCGCGTCGGGCGTGCGCTCGATGCAGGTGTCGAACACCACGAGGTAGCTGTCGCGGGTCACCAGCGGCGCGTAGGCCTCCAGCTCGGCGAGCACGTGGGCGTGGGTGTGGTTGGAGTCCAGCGCGACCAGCACGCGCTTGCAGCCTTTCGCGCGCCCCCGCACGGTCTCGACGATGTTGGGATCGACCGACGAGCCTTGGATGAGCTCGATGCGCTTCATCATCGGGTGCGCTTCGATGGCCGCGCGGTTGTGGGGCCGGATGTCGATGTCGACGCCCACGACGCGGCCTTCGCCGCCGATGAGCTCGAGCATCGACGCGTAGAAGATCAGGCTCCCGCCGCGGGCCACGCCCGTCTCGATGATCAAGTCGGGTTTGATCTCCCAGATCAGCTCCTGCATCGCCACGAGGTCTTGCGGATACTGAATGACCGGCAGGCCCATCCAGGTGAAGTGGTAAGAATATTCGTGCGTGAGGCTGGACTCAAACCAGCTCTGGGTCTGGGCCGCGAGCGTCGGGTCCTGCCCCATCTGGGCGATGTGGGCGCGATTGTTCGCTTCGAAGTCGTTCATTTCAAGCCTCAGGCGTCGATGAGGGTGGGCGGGTTCGGCAGCAGCGCCGCGAGGCTCGCGGCGACTTCGTCCCGGTAGTTGGGGTTCATCAGCACCACCGTGCGGACCCCGCGGCCAATCAGCGCTTCGGGCGCGAGCACCGGGTGTCCGGAGCCGGGCAAGAACGCGCCTTGTTTGCCGGGGTTGATGTCAACGATGCAGTCGATGTGCTGGTGATCGGGGTCGAGCAGCGACGCGTACGTCGCGCCCTTGGCGCCCGCTCCCCAGACCGCAACCGGGCCGGCCATGTCCCGCAGCGCGGCGGCGGCGGAGATGCGCCAGCGGGCTTCGGCGTCGCCAAAAGCAAGCGCCATCACCGGTAGTGCGCCGGGCTCCAGCGCGCTCCTGTTCGCTCCGTCGGTGCCGCGCCGGGCCTCGAGCCACAAGTACTGGCCGCCAAAGATGCGATCGACGGCAGTGACGTCAAACCCGGCGCGCCCAAACGCCGCGCGGATCGAGCCGGGGCTGAAGTAGCTGCAGTGCTCGTAGAACACGTCGAAGTACACCTTGTGCTCGAAGATCCAGCGAACATCGGGTGTTTCGAAGTACACGCGCGGGTAGCCTGAACCGGCGAGGGCGCTGGCGACGCTGTCCAAAAATGGCGCCGGCGTTGGGATGTGCTCGATGACGTGCCGGCACAAGAGCACGTCGGCCGTGACGCGCGCGCTGTCCGGGCCGTACATCTCGCGGTGGAAATACAGTCTTGGCGGCTGGTCTTCGCCCCGGTAGCTGGGATCGAAGCCGTGCCCGATCACCCCCGCGGTTGGGTCGGCGACGAGCCGCCTCAAGAACTGACCCTGACCGCACCCGACCTCGACCACCACGCCGCCGCGAACGCCGTCGGCGCCCAGCACCCGCTCTACCAGCGCGTCGAGGTGGGCCTGAAACGCGCCCGAGTGGCCCTGATCGTTCTCGTACTGCGCGCCGTAGCTCAACAGCGTAGGGTCAAAGGCGGTGTTGTAGACAAACCCGCACGCCGTACACACCCCGAGGCGCAAGCGGCCAGCAGGCGCGGCCATCGCCGCTTCCAACGAGTCGTAGCGCAGGTTCTGGTGCACCGGCACGCGGTCGCGCTCCAGAAAAACGCGCACGTCGGCGCCCTCGCACACCGGGCAGCGCGCCGTGCTGCTCGCGGCGCTGCTCATCGCGCTGCCCAGCTGCGATCGCGCTCGGACATCACCGTGGGCGCCATCGGCCAGCGGATGCCGAAGGCCGGATCGTCCCAGCGCGCGCCTCGCCCCGACGTCGCGTCGAAGGCGCGGTCGATCAGGTACTCGACCTCGGTGTCGTCGGCGAGGGTCTGAAAACCGTGGGCCACGCCGGCGGGGATGTAGATGGATCGGGGGTCGGCGGCCGAGAGCTCGACGCCCACCCAGCGCCGGTAGGTCGGGGACGCGGGCCGGAGATCGACCAGCACGTCCCAGATCACCCCGCGCGTCGGGCGCACCAGCTTGCGCTCGGGCGGATCGGCGTAGTGCATGCCGCGCAGCGTGCCAGCGACGCGGTTGGAGGACACCGACGCTTGTACGAACACGCTGGCCATGCCGTGATCGGCGAACTCCTGCGCGCAGTAGGTGCGGGCGAAAAAACCGCGCTCGTCCACTATAGGCTCAGCCGCGACCACAAACGCGCCTTCGATCTCGAGCGGGACGAACTTCACCGGATTTGCGGCTCGGGCACCGGCACGATGAAGCGCCCGCCGAGCGCGCGGTACGCGTGCTGCTGGGCGAGGATCTCATCGGCGAAGTTCCAGGTCAAAAGCAGCACGTAGTCGGGCTTGTCGTCAAGCAGCGCCTCGGGCGGACGGATGGGCAGGTGCGTGCCCGGCGTGTAGCGCCCCTGCTTGTGGGGGCTGCGATCCACCACGTAGTCCAGCGTCTCGGCGCCGATGCCGCAGTAGGTCAGCAGCGTCGTCCCTTTGGCGGATGCTCCATAAGCGGCGATGCGGTGGCCTTGGGCTTTTAGGCCGGCGAGCATGGCGCGCAGCGCGTCCCGCAGGCCTTCGACCCGCGCCCCGAAGGCGCGGAGCGCGCTGCCGTCTCGAACGCCCCAGCCGTCCTCGTCCACAAGCAGCGCCCGTACGGCGTCGGAGGGCGTGCCGGAGCGCTGCACGAACACCCGCAGCGTGCCGCCGTGGATGGGGATGCGCTCGACGTCGACGAGCACCAGCCCGTGGGCGGCGAACAGCGCGTTCAACGCGGTGGCGGAGAAGTAGCAGAGGTGCTCGTGGTAGATGGTGTCGAACTCGACGTGGTCGAGCAGATCGCGCAGGTACGGCACCTCGATCACCGCGACGCCGTTGTCCTTCAACAGCGCGCGGATGCCGTCGACCACGCCGGGGAGGTCGGCCACGTGCGCGAGGACGTTGTTGGCGTGCAGCACATCGACGCGCTGCCCGTCGGCCGCGAGCTGTACGGCGAGCTCCCGGCTGAAGAACTCCGGCAGGGTGCGTACGCCGCGGGCGTTGGCGACTGCCGCGATGTTGCGCGCCGGATCGATGCCGAGCACCTGCACGCCGCGCCGCGCATAGACGCCCAAAAGATAGCCGTCGTTGCTGGCGATCTCGGCGGCGAGGCTGTCGGGACCGAGCCCGAGGCGCTCGGCCATGCGGGTGGCGATCGCGGCGGCGTTGGCCAGCGCGGCGTCGGACACCGACGAAAAATAGACGTACTCGCGGAACAACACCTCGGGCGGCACGGTCTCGGTGATCTGCACCAGCGAGCAGTCGGCGCACATCACGAGCTCGAGCGGAAAGCGCGGCTCGGGGCTCCCCAGCTCGGATTCCTGCAACAAGCCGTTCGCGAGCGGGGTTTGCCCCAGCGAGAGCACGACCTCGAGCACGGACGATCCGCAGGCACGGCAGCCGGTGATCGTCATTCCCAGCGCTTCCAGGGCGCGGTCCCGGCGTCCCACATGCCGCGCAGCAGGTTGACGTCGCGCAGCGTGTCCATGCATTGCCAGAAGCCTTCGTGGCGGTAAGCGGCGAGCTGGCCGTCGCGCGCGAGGCCTTCGAGCACGTCTTGCTCCAAGCGTGTCTCGTCGCCGTGCTTCATGCGGTCGAACACCTCGGGCTCGAGGACCATGAAGCCGCCGTTGATCCAGCCTTCGCCGATCTGCGGCTTCTCGGTGAATTCCGCGACCAGATCGCCGTCAAACACCAGCCCGCCGAAGCGCGAAGGCGGGCGCACCGCGGTCACCGTCGCGAGCTTGCCGTGGCGGCGGTGAAAGCGCACCAGCTCGGCGATGTCGACGTCGCACACGCCGTCCCCGTAGGTCAGCATGAACGGCTCACGCCCTACCCAATCGGCCATGCGCAGCGCGCGTCCGCCGGTGCCGGTCGCGAGCCCGGTCTCGACGAGGTGCACCGTCCAATCGTCGACTACGCGCTGGCGCGCCGCGACCTGCCCGGTGGACAGCGACACCGACAGGCTGCCGCTCAGCGTCGAATAGTCGAGGAAGTAGCGCTTGATCGAGTCGCCCTTGTAGCCGAGCGCGACGCAGAACTCGTTGAAGCCAGCGCTGCCGTAGAGCTTCATGATGTGCCACAGCATCGGCCGCCCGCCGATCTCGACCATCGGCTTGGGCTTGACGTCGGTCTCCTCAGAGAGGCGCGTGCCGAACCCACCGGCGAGAATCACGGTCTTCATGCAGCCTCCGAGGATGGGGAACGTAGCGCGCGTGCAGCGGATCTGCAGCGGATCTGCAGCGCACCTGCGGGTTGCCCCTGTGCGTCGTGCGTTATGGCCCCAGTATGCTCCTGCGCTTTACGCTTCTTGCGTGCCGCGTCCATCGATTGATGTGTCGAACTTGGGACGCTACGCCGCTCATCGTCAGCCCACCGGGATGCTGCCGTGGCAAGCCATCGTGATCGCGTTGTTGCTCACGGTGGCGCTCCCCGCCGCTGCCGAGCCGGGTGAGGTTCGCAGGGGGATCGAGCTGCCGCTTCCGGTCGGTCGGATCGGCCAATATCGCTTCGAAAGCGGTGACTTCGACGGCGACGGCGCCGCCGATCTGGCCTACACCTCCACAGTCGGAACCATCCCGGTGTGGTACCACGCTGGGATGTTCGATCCGGACGCGAGGCGGGTAGGACCTGAGATGTTGACAAACCTGGAAGACCACGATCGGCCCGGCGGTACAGTCGGCGACTACAACGGGGACGGGTTCGACGATCTGTTGGTGGCTACCCACGTAGCCTATGCCGGCTACTTGACCGACTCCTGGGTCTGTCCGGGGGGGCCAGAGGGCCTCTCGGAAGAATCACGCATGTTGTTGTCGCCCATTCCCCAGGGGCAACCCCTGCCCTGGGACGGCGTCGTTGGTGGCGCGCACGATGAAGACGGCGACGGCTTCGACGACGCGTTCCTGCTTCAGAACTACGACCAGACCCGGCTGGGGGTGTACCGCGGCAGCTCCGCGGGGCTGCCGGCCGATCCGAGCCTGGTGCTCGAAGCAGAGCACGGCTTTACTCCCATGGTGCTCGATGTGGATGGTGACGGGTTCGATGACCTGCTTGGTGCGTTCAACATCGATGCGCACACCTCGACGTTCTACGTCTGGAATGCGCCGTTGGCCGATGGCCAGGCGCCCATGCAGTTGGCCTCCCACGTGTTCGACGATGACACGGCCTACACCAACTCGCATCCGTACACCTCAGGAGACGTGGATGGCGACGGCTATGCCGACCTGGTCACATCGGGGAATCCGTCCGTCTGGACCGGCTCGGCCGCCGGACTCGGTAGCGATCCAGCGGCAACCGTACGACCCTGGGGCGGCACGGATTGGACGTTCAACGCCTCCAGCGCGCTCGACGTGGACGGCGACGGCTTCGTGGACGTGGTGACCGGCGTCATGCCCGGCTGGAACAACGCCGACGGATCGATCGGGCCGCACCCTGATGAGGGGAATCTGTTCGTGTTCTGGGGCGGTCCCGACTTCATCCGGGAGGATCGCTACGAGGCGTTGCCCGACGGTGGCCTGTACGACATCGACAGCATTGCGCTGCGCACCCAGGCGGGGATCACCGGCTTCGCGCGCGGGAGTTGGGATTGGGAGGGGGAGTACCTCGAGGTGTACCAGGTGCCGCCGCCGCCTCCGTCGTCACCGGGTATGGTCATCGAGTACGATTGCGGCTGTACCAGCGGAGGCGGATCGGTCGCGGCGGGCTGGGCGGCGGTCGTGGTGGCGGCATGCGGGCTGAGGCGGGGAGGTCGCCGTTAACAACCCGCTCACCACCTGCGTCGTTGCGGGCTCCCGGGGGCGCCTATCCGCCAGTGGCGTCGGCGAGCACGCGTCGGGCCGCAGCCTCGATGCCCCCGGGAAAAGCCCCGTCGTCCCAGAGCGCCACGATGCGCAGCCGCCCGCGGAAGGTGGTGAACACGAGCCCGGCGCGCGCCGGCGTGGGCAGCCGCGGAAAGTTCACGAAGTCGGCCACGGGCACGGCGCCAAAGCGCTCCAGCGGCACGTGCACCGGGCCCGGGTTGGTCACCACAACGTCGGTCTTGACCAGCAGCCGGGCGGTCAGGCGGGCGGCCAGGGCGGTGGGCGCCACGCGCGCCAGCGCGACGTACAGGCGCAGCCGCGCCAGCTCCGCGCGCGCCCCGCCCTGCTTCACCGCCGCGACCTCGCCCGCGATGGCGGCGCGCGCCGCCGCCTCGCTCGCGCGACGCGGCCAGGACTGCACCCACGGCACGACCAGCACGTCCGAGCGGGCGTCCACCGGCGCGGACGCTAGGGGCCGCAGCGTGACGAGGTCGAACAAGCGGTGCACACCGAACGCGCGGCCGGCGGCGCGCAGGAGCAGCGTGTGCACGGTGGTCTGCTCGCGGGCGGCGTGGGCCTTCAGCGCCGGCACCGCGTCCGGGCCCACGTCCAGCACGGCCACGCGCATGGCCCCGCGCGGCGCGTCGGGCGGCACCGCGAACGCGGGGCGGGCGAATAGGTCATGGAGCAGGCGACGCAGCGCGCCGAGGCGGTCGCGGGCGCGCGGGCGGAACAGCACATCGGGGTCCCATGGCGCCGTGTCGGCGCGGATCGTGGGCGTCTCGCCGGCCTCGAAGGCTGCGTAGGCGTCGGCCAGATCCTGCACCACCTGCGCCCCGGAGCGCGCGTCGGTGCGGTCGTGCGGCACCCGCATGCGCAGCCAGTCGTGGTCGGGCCCGCGCAGCAGGGTCACGTCGACCTCCGCGGGGTCGCCGTCGGACCACACCGAGGCCAGCGCGGTGTCGCGGTCCGGGCAGGTCTCCACGCGCAGGCGCAGCGGCGCGACGTCCAGCGCCCACGCCGGGCCATCCCAGCGCGCCGCCAGCAGCGGGTGCTGCGCGGGCAGATAGGCCACGGCGCGCTCGAGCGTCGCCGCGTCCAGCCGCCCGTCCAGCGTCACGAGCTCGCAGGAGCGGATGTCGTCCAGCTCGGCGAGGCGGCGCCAGACCAAGGCCGGCGCGCTGGCGGGCAGCCGCGCGGACACGCGGGGGAGGGAGGCCGGCCGCGCAGGGGGGAGCATGGCTGCAGCCTACTGCGGGACGGGGGCGGTGTCGTGGGGGCTCCTCGGCTTCACCCCCGGCCACGCACACCGACAGGTCCGCGCCGGAGACCTTCAACCAGCCACCTTCTCGAGGGCAACCTCCCGAGGCGGGTGGGTAGACTCCGCAACATCGACATCCACACGATCGCCGTCTCCTCCCGCGCGCACGGCGCTCACCGCCGCGCACGACGATCCGATGGACGCGGAGATCGACGGTCTCCTCCCCGTCCGCACCGGCGACGGCCTTCGCGAGCGCGCCGCCCGCCCGACCCACCTGTGGATATACTATTCGGGCCATGCTCAACCCCACTCCCCACGAGAAGCTCTGCGACCAACGGGGCCGGCCGTACTTTCTCTGGGATGTAGACACGACGCTCGAGGCCTTTCAGGCGCAGCTCGTGGACGCCGACCCGGACATTCGCGCCCACGCCATCGGGAAGCTCCTGCGGCAGGCCCGCCCCGACGACGCGCTCGTCCTGGTACCGCTGGCGCAGATCCGCGAGGATTGGGAGCGGATCCTTCCCTACCTTGGAAACAGGCGCGCGTTCTGGACGTGGCTGATTCCGGAGTTGGAGCGACGTGCTGGGTAGTCTGTCGCCGCTGCAGGTGGGCGTCCTGCAGGCGCTCGCCGGACTGAACCCTCGCTGGACGCTCACGGGGGGTGGGGCGCTCGCGGGCTTCTACCTGGCGCATCGACGGACGAAGGACGTGGACCTCTTCTTCCATGGGCTCCCCGCCCTGGGGCGCCTACCGGAGGATGCGGCGGCGGTGTTGAGGGCGGCCGGGATGTCTGTCGACTTCCTGCAGCGTGCGCCCGCGTTTTGCCGCCTTCGCGCTGGCCTGGCCGGCGAGGTCGTCGTGGTCGACCTCGTGGCCGAGTCGGTTCCGAACGTGTTCGCCCCCGAGACAAGAACGGTAGAGGCGGTCGAGATCCTCGTCGACAGCCGAGCCGAGATCCTGGTGAACAGTCCGAGATCCGCGATCTCGTGGACGTGAAGGCGCTCGTCGACGCAGGCGAGAACCTCGATGCTGCCCTCGGCCTGGTCAGCAGGAAAGACGGGGGGTTCTCGCCGCCGGACCTGGCCTGGGTGCTTCGCACGATGAAGGTGTCGGCGCTTGCAAAGGCAGATGGATACGACGCGGTAGGATTGCTTGTGTTCCGTGACGAGCTCATTGATCGACTCTTGGGATAGGGGCGTGGGCGGGTTTGGTGGTCGGCGCGCGCGCCGCCCGACCGAGCCCGTCGCGGGGCGCCGCATGCGACGTGCGCTCGACCGCACCGCGCTAGTCGTCGGAATCGCGCGGTTCCTGGTCAACGTTGACGACCGCCCGCACCCTCCGGACTTCGACGTCTACGCCGCCACAAACGGCCCGGTCGCCCTCAACAAGCCGCTCACCACCCAGCACCGACGCTGCTCGGCCCGCTCGCTCCCCCCCGGGTGCCGACGGGGTTCACCGTAGGGCTCGCTCAACTCGCCCGCATCAGCATCGCGCGCAGATCGTCCCACGCCATCACCTGACCGGGAGGCAAGGAGCGGCGCAGGCGCTCGGCGTCGGCGCGGGTCGGGACGACGACCAGTCCGGGAGCGTCCCCGCACGCGTCCTTGGCGCGGGTCTCGACGGGGCCCAACGCCTCGAGCCGCTTCACCACCGGCGCCGGGAGCCCGCAAGCGACGAGCCCGGACCAACCTGCGGTCGTACGCGCGGCGTCGTGCGCGATCGTCGCGGCGGCGGCGTCGACCAGCGCGGCGGCCCAGCGCGGGGCGCGCCGATCGCCTTGCCATAGCATCCAGCGGGACATGGTCTCCAACGCGATCACCGCGTCTCCCTGATCGGCCGCTTGCCGGGCTACCAGCAGCGCGTGGGCCGCGACGGGCCCCTCCACCAGATCGAGCACCTCGGCCGCGCCGGACTCGGGCAGATCGCCGATGGCCTGTGGCGCCAACGCGCGCACCAGCGTGACCTCCAGCGCCGCCCGCAGCCGATCGAGCGAGGCGGTCTCGGGACCGACGCCGGCGCGCAGCGCCTGCGGATCCACGCACACCTCGCCGCGCCGGGCCATGCCGAAGAACCACGCCCACGGCGCGTCAAAGGTGCGCGGCAGCGGTAAGGCTCCGCTGCGGAGCGCAGCCTGCAGCGCGCCGGTGCGGTAGATCGCGACCGCGGGGCGCACGTCCCAGAGCACGCAGCGGGCGTAGAGCGCGAGGCCCTCGGAGGGGTCGTAGATCTCGGGACCGAGCTCGGCCGCGCCTGCGAGATCGGCGGCGGGGGTGCACAACGCCACGCATGCCGGCCGCCCGGCCAAGAGCCCCATCGCGTCTTGCACACGCTCGCCGTCGAGCACCTGCCCGGGGTCAACCACGGTCACGAACCAACCTGTGGCCGCCAAGAGGGCGGCGCGGTCACGCTCTTGCGGGCCCAGCGCCGCGTCCACTTCAACCACCCGCGCCCCCCGCGCGGTCAGCACCGCGATCGCCGCTGCATCGCCGCGGGTCACCACCCCGACGACCTCGACCGACGGCAGCGCGGGGATCGCGTCGATGCGCGCCGCGAGCTCCTCGGCTTCACCCCCGACCACGCACACCGACAGGTCCGCGCCGGTCGCGTCGGGGACAGAGGCCGCGCCAAGCGCGAGCGTCGGGGGCTCGCCGCCCAAGCGCAGCGCGATGGACTGCTCGATCTCCACCGCCGCGAGGGTGTCGCCCGCGGCGCGGGTCATCCGCGCGGCGACCGTGCCCCGTCGCGCCACAAAGTAGTGGATCACCCGGCCCAGATCGCCGCGGATGCTCTTCGGCAGCGGCGCTTGTCCCCGCAGCGCCTCGGTCAGCGCCAGCTCCAGCCCGCCGCGGTAGCGATCGACGTGGGTGCGCGCCTGCTCGTTGCCCAACTGCGGACGGTCACGCTTGACTCGCGTGCGCGCATGGCAGCGGTAGAACGGCGCGACTTGCAGGCGCAGCGGCCCTTCGGCGAGCAGACGTTCAGCCCACACATGCGCCCAGTGCACCGAGCGCGGCATCGGCAGCACCCGATGCAGCATGCGCGTGCGGTACACGCCGATCTCGGGGAAAGCGTCCCGCGCCGCGAGCCGCGAAAGCAGGCGTAGACCGTCGTGGGTACGGTAGTCTTCGACGGCGGCTTGGGTGTAGAACAGTCCGTGAGACTGGCCGGTCACCTCGTCCAACACGTCCCACGGCGCGTACACCACCGAGCGGCTGCGATCGGCCATCAGATAGTCGATCGCCGCGAGCAGGCCGTCGGTCAGCAGCCGGTCGTCGTCGGCCAAGTACAAGCAGAGCTCACCTTGGGCCAGCCGCAGCGCCGAGACGACGTTGGCTTCGGCGCCGTGGTTTTGCTGCTGGCAGGCGTAGCGGATCGGCAGGCGGTCTGCGTAGCTGCGCACGACCTCGGCGGTGGCGTCGGTCGAGGCGTTGTCCGACACCACGACCTCAAACGAAACCCCGCGCTCGTGTAAAGCGACGACCGCTTGGACCAGCGCGGTGAGGCAGTCGTCCAACAGCGCGGCGCGCTGCCAGGTCGGCATGCAGATGGAGAGCGTGGGGGCAGCGGGGATCGGCATCATGCCGTGGGGGTTATCCCGGCTGGGGCGTCATCCGCAGCCAGGGGCGGATCACCCGGTGGCCCTTCGGGAAGCGACGCGCGATCTCCTCGGGGTCGGTGAGCGAGGGCACGATCACGACTTCTTCGCCGTGTGTCCAGTTGGCCGGGGTCGCCACCTTGTGCACGTCGGTCAGCTGCAGCGAGTCGAGCACGCGCAGCAGCTCTTCGAAGTTGCGTCCGGTCGAAGCCGGGTAGGTGATCATCGCGCGTACCTTGCGGTTGGGATCGATGAAGAACACCGAGCGCACGGTGAAGGTGTCGGGCGCGTCGGGGGGGACCAAGTCGTACAACAGGGACACCTTGCGGTCCGGGTCCCCGATGATCGGAAAGTTGGGCGCGATGCCTTGGGTGGCTTCGATGTCTTCGATCCAACGCTTGTGATCAACGACGCTGTCGACGCTGATGGCGATGGCCTTGGCGTTGCGCTCCTGCAACCGGTCGTGCAGACGGGCCGCGGCGGCGAGCTCGGTGGTGCAGACCGGCGTGAAGTCGCGGGGATGCGAGAAGAAGATCACCCAGTTGGTTGCTGCCCAGTCGTGGAACTGGAGGGTGCCGTGCGTGGTGTCTGCGGTGAAGTCAGGGGCGAGGCTGCCAATATGAAGGCTCATTCGAGAACTCCTTTGGTTGAGATCGGATCATCAGAAGATGTCGGGCGAGAAGTACGGCGGAAGAGCGGGGCTACGAGGCGGTCCGTCAGCGCGCCGCCGACCAGCATCGCGGCGACGAAGATCAGCGTGGAGCTCGATCCGCTCGCTACGTCGACGATCGCCGGGCCCGGGCAATAGCCGGCGAGTCCCCAGCCGACACCGAAGATCGCCGCCCCGGCGAGCAGCGCGCCGTCGATACCCGTGCGGGTCGGCAGCACGAAGCGGCCGCCCAAGACTGGATTGCGCAGCGATCGCGCCAAGCGCCAGCCGACGGCGTGAACCCCGATGGCGCCGACCATGACCAGCGCGAGTCCAGGCTTCCACGCGCCGGTCAGGTCGAGGAACGCGAGCACGTTGTCGGGGTTGGTCATCCCGGCGATGCCCAAGCCCAACGCGAACACGAACCCCGCGAGCCCCGCGCCCAAGCCGACCACCGCGGAGTTGTAGGTGCTCATGGGCGGGTCCAGACCGAGACGAGCGATGCGGTGAGCATGCCCACGGCGAGGAACACGCATGTGGCGACGATCGATCGGACGGAGAACCTTGAAATTCCGCAGACCCCGTGGCCGGACGTGCAGCCGCTCCCGAGGCGGGTGCCGACGCCCACCAGCAGCCCCGCGATCAGCAGGGTGATGGGCGACCGCGTGACGTCGGCGCCAAGCAGCGAGGCGTCTACGCTGCGCAGCGCGAGTCCGCCGAGGATCAGCCCAGCCACGAACCAAAGGCGCCATCCCACATCCCCGGCGCGGGGGCGCAAAACTCCGCCGACGATGCCGCTGATCCCGGCCACGCGCCCAACGAGGACCAACAGCAGCGAACCGGCGAGGCCGATGACGGCGCCTCCGGCGAGGGAGAGGGCGAGGGTGGAGGGCAGCGTGTGAAGCATCGCCGGAGGCTAACGCAAGCGGTATGCCATGACCGCTGTAAAGGATGAACGCAGGGAATCGGCCTTCGGTCCTGCTCCTACGCGGATATTCCGTGACGGTTCTGCCGTGCTTCCGTTGGGGCGCACGCGCGGTCGCCGGTAAAAATGCACAGCGTCGAAGCGCGGTGCGGGGACGCTGCGGGGACGCTGCGGTAGACTTGCCGTTCCGATGCGCTTCACCGACCTCCAGTACGTGCTGTTCCTCGCCGCAGCGTTCGGTGTGTTCCGGGCGATCCGCCATTGGCGCGGGTTTTCGTTCGTGTGGCTGTTGGGGATGAGCCTGCTGTTCTACGGCAGCTGGGACGTGCGCTACCTCGGGCTCTTGGGGGCGGCCACGCTGCTGGACTACGTCGTCGGCGGTCGCATCGCGGTGACCGAGGGCGACCGCGCTCGCAAGGCGCTCTTGGCGTGCAGCGTGGTGGGCAACCTAGGGATGCTCGCCTTCTTCAAGTACGGCGACTTTCTGTTGGAGAACATCGAGGTCGCGCTTGGATGGCTTGGGTTTCCGGTGACGCTTGGGCGGCTCAACCTCCAACTGCCGATCGGCATCTCGTTTTACAGCTTCCAAACCCTCAGCTACTCGATCGACATCTACCGGCGGCAGCTGAAGCCGGCGCGGAACCTGCTCGAGTTCACGCTGTTCGTGACGTTCTTTCCGCAGCTGGTCGCCGGGCCGATCGTGCGCGCCAAGGAGTTCTTGCCCCAGCTCGAGGCCCCGCCGCGCCTCGACCCCGCAGCGATCGGACAAGGGCTGTTCCTGATTGGCGTCGGCATGGTCAAAAAGATGGTGTTGGGCGACGGCATCGGTCATGCGCTGGTGGAGCCGTTCTTGCCGCCTTCGTAGTTCTCGAGCAAGGTCGGCGTGTTCAGGTTGGTGACCACGAGGTCCGGCCGGCCGTCGCCCTGCACGTCCCCCACGCCGACGCCCATCGCGTACATCGGCACCTCGCAAAAGCACGAGCTGTCTTCGGTAAAGTGCCCGGTGCCGTCATTGCGGAGGTAGCGGTTGGGCGTGACGTAGTAGCCCCAGTCGTTGGCTTCGTAGAGGTCGAGATCGTCGTCGCCGTCGAGGTCCACTCACGCCGCGTGGAAGGTCAGGCCGTAGTTGTTGTCCTGCGGCACGCGCGTGTCGTCGCGCACAAAGTGGCCGCTGCCCTGATTGACGTACAGGTAGTTGGGCCCGCCGATGAGCGAGCCGTCCAGCACCGGCTCGGGCTCGAGGTTGGGGACGAGCATCGCGATGTACAGGTCGAGATCGCCGTCCCCGTCGGCGTCCCCGAAGGATCCGCTCCACGGTGAGAGCTCCGGATCGCCCTCCCACAGCCGCTCGCTGCTGAACCGGCCGCTGCCGTCGTTCCACAGCAGCAGGTCTCCCGTCGGGTATTCGCCGACGTAGGCGTCGAGATCGCCGTCCTGATCGAGATCGGCCAGCGCGACTGCGGTGCCGCGGATCACCGCGCCGCCGTCGATGTCGATGGTGGGATCGACGGTCATCGTCCCCGTGCCATCGTTGCGCAGGCCGAACACCCCGCCGGCCCAGCCGATGAGCGCGTCCAGATCCCCGTCCCCGTCGAGGTCGCCGAGGCCTACGCCGTGCTCGGTGTGCTCGAGGCTCGCTGCGGCGGGGAGGTCTTCCTGACGCAGATCCTGCGTCAGCGTCAGCGTGGTGGGGTAGCACGCGCCGGGCGTCTCAGCGGTATCGGGCGGCGGCTTCGTGAGCGCCGTGTCGTTTGGGGTGCCGCAGCTGCACAACGTGAGGAGCAGCAGTGAGGGCTTTCCGGTTCGGGTCACGCGTCCAGCGTACGTCGGGCGCACCGGCTGCGTCAAGGCGCGGGCTTCGGTGCGGCGTAGAACTGCCGGCACCACGCGCGGTAGCGCCCGATCGGACCGTCGCCGTCGACGAGCAAGGGCCGCGCGACGTGGACCTTGTGCTCCCAGACGTCCCGGTCCTGCATCACGTCTTCGACGTAGGAGCTGTGCGCCTTGCGAGCCACCCAGCCGTCAAAAAACCACTGCGGCAGCAGCTTCAAGCGCCAGTCGGCCTCTGGACCTTTGCGCAGCGCCATGCCCAGCCGCAGCGCCGTCAGCCGCGGGGCGATCGGCGTCGGCAGCACGTATTGTCGAGTGTGCAAGCCAATCGCAGGCAACACCACGTCTACAAAGGAGAAGCCGAGCCCCCAGACGTGCACCGAGATGTCGACGTGCAGATCGCGCCCGAGGCCGGGAAAACCGGAGGGTCGAACGAAAGAATAGCGCGTGTGTAGGTGCGGCCCTTCGGTGACGAGCGCGTGGATCTGCATGTCGCGGTACCCGTGTACGAACGGGAAATGACCAAGATCCACGCTGTTTTCGGTGGTCTCCTGCGGGTGCGTGCGCAGCTCGGTGACCGAGCCTTGCACCGGGGTGTAGCCCTCCATCGGGACCGCGGGCGGATGCCACGTCGGCGCTCCCCCTTCGGGGTCGAACCATGCAAAGATCCAGCCACCGGTCTCAGCCACCGGATGGCAGGCCAAGCTGGCGTCTCGGGGCGGCTTCGACCCGTACCCCGTGGCGACGCAGGTGCCGTCGGGCGCGAAGCGGAAGCCGTGGAACGGGCAGACGAGCGTGCCTTCCCGGACGACGCCGCCGTGGCCCAAATGCGCGCCAAGGTGGGGACAAAACGCGTCGAGGAGGTGCGCGGCGCCGGCTTCGTCGCGGAAGAGCACGAGGTCGAGCCCGGCGAGCTTGGCGGGCTGAACCTGCCCCGGGCGCAGGTCGGCGCCGCGCGCGAGCGCGAACCAACCGGAGGGGAACGGGAGATCTACGGGGGGAACGGTGCTCACAGCTTTGTCTTGCGCTGAATGTAACGTTTCGGGTCAGATGATCGCCGCGCCGCCGAAGCTGTGTGATGATTCAACGATGCTGTCTCTCCTGCTGCTCGCCTGCACCTCTGCGCATCCCGGCGCGTCCCCGTGGACACCGTAGACACCGCGCCGGTGACGATCTCCCCCGACGACCCCCTCCTGCAGTACATGGGCCGGCTCGTCGCACCCGACCCCGCGGCTCCGGCGTTTTACTGGCCGGGCACAACGGTGCGCGCCCGGTTTGAGGGCACCTCCCTCAAAATCCACCTCGACGACGCCGGTACCAACTGGGTCAACGTGCTCATCGACGACCTCGAGCCACAGGTGCTGTCCTGCACCCCGGGGGAAGCGACCTATGGGGTCGCTGAAGGACTCGACGAAGGTGTACACACGGTGGAGGTGAATAAGCGCACGGAGAACGTCGTGATCAACCTCGGCCAGAACGACTACTGGTTGGGTGTCGGCGCCCCCATCACGCTGGCTTACGTCGACTTCGTGCAAAAGGTGCGGGGTCACCACCCCGACGCTCAGATCTTCCTCGCGTTGGGCAGCATGGACGCGGTCGCGCCCGGTTCGGCGTACGTCGAGGCCGCGGTCGCCAACCTGCGCCGCTCCGATCCCGATGTACACGCCGTGGTTTTCGAGTACAACGGGACCGGTACTCACCCGATCGCCGCCGATCACCAGCTCATGTCCGACACGCTGGTCAGCGCGATTCGCGCCGCGATGCCCGAACTGCCCTGAGGGGGTTCACGCGCGCGCCTACGGCGTGTAACGGAGCCTTAGCTGTCCTAACTGCGGCGTCCACGTCTGCCCGCCGGTCTCGGCGAGCGTGACGCGCACGTAGCGTGTGCCAGCCGGGAGCGAATCCGCGCGGTATCGGAGCTGGCGCCAGTCGCCGCCCAGGTCCTCTGCGGGGAGCAGGAGATTCGTCCACGTTCCGCCGTCCGGTGACGTCGCAAAAGTCAGCGTTGGTGTTGGCTCCGAGGGCCACGCGTAGGCCAACAGGTCGATGCCGGTGACGACGCCCCCGGCGGTCCACACCACGCTGCGGTCCCCGGCTGACGATCGGGTCAAGCGACCGGTGTCGTCGTTGAAGAGGGCGGCGTTGCTGCCGTCTATCCGAAGGGCGGAGTCGGCTTCGTAAACGCGCGTGAGGTCGGAGAGCGCGTCCTCGAACACCGCGCCGATCTCGACCGGGCCGTAGGCTGCCGAGGGTTCAGAGACGCCGCCTTCGCCTACCGCGCTGAGCCGGTACCAGGCGGTCTCTGGCGCGACCGCGGCGGGATCGCGGACCTCGGCGAGGTTGGGGGCGTCGGCGTCGGTAAAGCCGCTGCGGACCTCATCCCAGGGCCCATCTGGACTAGCGGCGCGCTCGAGGGTGTACGTGGCGGCGCCGGCCGAGCCGCGCCATCCGAGGGTGCCCTCGAAGTCGGCTTCTACGATGCTCGGTGCCGGTGGGGGCAACGCGATCGGCGGTGCGTCGAGGTTGGCTGCTGCGTCGCGCAGCAGGTCGAGCACCGTGCGCTCCTCCCACGCGTCGCCCGATACAAAGCCGGGCCAGCGATAGGCTTTGTAGACGGTGGAGCCGTCTTCGTACTCGGTGTGCCAGTAAAATCCGCCGCGCTCATCGTGGAAACGAAGGCTCCACGCCATGACCCCGGTGACGCCGCTGGCCATGGCCTCGGTGAGCAGGCCTTCGACGCGCCACGCGGGGACGAGGCCGAACTCGCCGACGATGAACGGCCGGCGACCGATGCTTGCGGCGCGATCCGCGGCGGCGGCCGCCGCGTAGTCGTCTCCAAAGCCCGCCGGCCAGTAATAGTGGTTGCTGACGACGTCGATGTCTTCGTTGTCGAGGCTGTTCGGCGCGATGCCGAAGGTTCCGTCGACGACGAGGTGGTTCGCGTCGAGGTCCTTGATGGTCGCTGCGATCTCGGCGGTCCAGTCCGCCGGCGCGTCGAGCTCGTTGCCGGTCTCCCACGCGAGGATCGCTGGGTCGTCGGCGTAGGGCACACCGGTGACCGTGTTCACCCGGCTCACCACGAGGCGCACCGTCTCCAAAAAGTCGCTCCGGACGGTGGCGTCGGTCCAGAACGCATCTTGAGATAGACCGCGGAACGCGGCATATTCGGTGGTTCCGCCCACCCAGGACCACTGATCCACCAGCGGAATGATCAGCCGTACACCCTGCCGGCCCGCGGCGGCGATCGCCTGGTCCATCGCGATCATCTGGGATTCGTCGAGCACCCCCGGCGCGGTGACGTGGCGGGGGACGCCTTCCGATGGGTTGCCGACCGAGATCACATAGGTACGCGCTACCTTTCCGCCCAGCTGGCGCACGGCGCAGAGCGCGTCGTCTTGCTCCCACGGCGTAGGGATGGTCCACGCGGGGTCTACGATGCCGAGCAGATCGGGCACGTTGACCGAAACAAAGCGAAATGGGGCTCCATCTTCGAAGAGCGCGTCGCCCTCGCGGGTGACGAAGGTGGTCAGCGGCGCGACCGGGTCGCACGCGTCCCTGGGGGCGTCGCCGGAGTCTGCGGAGTCTGCGGGGTCTGCGGAGTCTGCGGAGTCTGCGGAGTCCGTTTGGGACGCGGTTTCGTCGGGATCGGGCGCTGCACACCCGTTTGCCAACACACCAAGCAGAGCGCCCGCAACCGTGCACGCGGATGAGCGGCGCGCGCGGTGCGCGGCAGACCTCAAAAGTCCCAACCCGCCACAAGTCTCCCTGCGAAGCCGACCCCAGACGCCGCGACCCCGACGCCCGGGGCGAAGGCGACGTGGGCGTGCTCGGCCTGCCACGACAGCGTGCCCGCAGCCAGCCACGTGGCGCCCCCTTCCGCCTCTTCTTCTTCGGCTTCTACATAGGCTTCAAGGTCTTGACCGATCGCCTCGGCGCCGATGCGCCACCGATCCCCGATGCCTACGTCTACGGCGAGCGGCACCATGATGTCGACGGCGTCTGCACCTTCCATGAACCGGTGCTCCACAGCCGGCGCGAATCCGAGCCGGGCCGCGCCAATCGGCACATCGAGGATCGCGATCGCGGTGATCGCCCAGCCGCCGCTGAACTCTCGATGCCCGCCGACTTGCCCGGCGATCTGCGGTCCGTCCGGTTCGGGCCGGGCGACGCGCATCCATGCACCCCCGGCGGCGCTGACCGGCGCGTCGTCGGGGTTTGCCTCAGAGAGCATGCCTACCGCGCCGACCGCGAGCCAAGGCTGCGCAGCCCAGCTCCCTTCGACGCGTTGCACGAGGCCCGTGCGGCCGACGCCGGGATCAACGAAGCGCAGCGCCCCGTTGGACCGCGCGCCTACGTCTACGCTCACCGCCACCGTCGACACCGAGCGCGCGGCGGGGAGGTAGACAAAGCCGCTCTCCACGGCGAGCGCGGAGCGGGGAAGGAGGGTGAGCAACACCAGCATGCGCGCCTCGCGTCGTCGTTTTCTATCCAATCCGCGACCATCTACGCCGCGGATGCCCGTTCCGGACTACCAGCCCGGGACGACGAACACCGCGCCGGCGTCGGTGGCTGCGGCGTCGTTGGCCGACGAGCCGATGGCGAGGTCTTCGATGCCGTCGCCGTCCATGTCCTCGCCGCCTGCCCCGCCGGTGCCGAGGTAGCCGTTGGAGCTCGAGCCCCAGACGGTGACCGAAGCGTTGCTGGAGGTCATGCTCGCGGTCCAACCCGAGACGTCGAGGTAGAGGTACACCGCGCCGTAGTTGCTGCCCGCGGTGTCGGAGCCGTCGGCGCCGATGACGAGATCGTCCTTGCCGTCGTTGTCGAGGTCCGAGTCGGCGACGATCATCGAGCCGAAGTCGCCGGCGGTGCCGGTGAGGATGTAGTCCGCCGTGCTGGCCGGCGTGTCGTCGACGATGCTGCCCGCGTCGAGGAACACCCAGACGTAGCCCTTGTCTTCGGAGGACAGCGCGAGGTCGAGCCGGCCGTCGCCGTCGAGATCGCCGGGGTGCGCCAGCGTGTCGGTGCCGAGCGCGACCCCGGAGGATCCGCCGTACACGTACCCGTCAGCCGCCCCTTCGATCTGCGAGCTCCAGGAGCCCGAGGCGTTGCCGTTGACGACGAACACCCCGCCGTCTCCGGAGCTGGCGCCGTCGTAGCCTGGCGCGCCGACGATGAAGTCGGCGTAGCCGTCGGCGTCGACGTCCCCCGCGGTCAAGCTGTAGCCGAGGTAGTCGTAGCTGCTCTGGCCGTAGATCCGCTCATCGGCGTCGCCGATGTCGACCGAGCCGGACCAGCCGCCGTCGAGGAACACCGAGACTGAGCCGAGCTCGTAGTACGCGCCCCACCAGTAGCCGTAGTCATCGTTGGGCGCGCCGACGATGATGTCGCCTACGCCGTCGCCGTCGACGTCGGCGATGGCCGAGACGCTGGCGTTGTCCGCGGAGTAGGAGTCGTCCCCCGAGACGCGGACATCGTAGGTGGACGACGAGAAGCTGCCGGTGATGCTGCTGCCGCCTTCGAACAGGTAGCTGCGCCCGTAGGTGTAGTAGGTGGAGTTGTACGCGCCGCCGATGATGAAGTCGGTGACGCCATCGCCGTCTTCGTCGTCCCATGGGCCGTTGACCGCGAAGATCGGGTAGTAGCCGCTGTCGCCGCTGATGACCGCAGTGTCGTAGTTCGCGATCGAGCCGTTGGCTGCCGCGCCGGTCGCGCCGTCCAGCACCCAGACGTAGCCGTAGCCGCTGGTGCGGGTGCCGACGAGCAGGTCGACCTTGCCGTCGCCGGTGACGTCATTGGTCAGCGCGAGCGTACCGTGCTCGCCGAGGCCCATGCTGCTGCTGTAGCCGTAGATCGCGCCGCTCGCGAGGTCGCCCACCGCGAAGTCGTCGGTGTACCCGTCACAGTCGTCGTCGATGCCGTTCAGGGTCTCGGCCACCGGGCCGGTGACCGTTGCGTCGGTGTCGTTGCAGTCGGTGGGGTAATCGACGCCGTCGCCGTCCTGATCGTAGTCGTCGTTGCCGGCGCAGTCGCTGTCGACGCCGTCATACCAAGCGTCTGCTGCGCCCGGGTAGGTCGACGCGACCGCGTCGTTGCAGTCGTCGCCGCCGTAGACGTCGGACTGGTGGCCGTCGCCGTCCTTGTCGTAGTCGTCGTTTCCGGCGCAGTCGTTGTCGATGCCGTCGTACCAGGTGTCCGCGGCGCCGGGGTGGAAGGCGGCGTCGGTGTCGTCGCAGTCGCCGTCGGGCAGCGCGCCGGAGCCGGCGACGCCGACGGTGGCCAAGCCCGCGTATTCGTCGGGCACGTAGGCATCGTAGTCCTGATCGTAGTCGTCGTTTCCGGCGCAGTCGGTGTCTACGCCGTCGTACCAGGTGTCGGTCATCGCGGGGCCGATGTTGGCGTCGGTGTCGTCGCAGTCGTCGCCGCCGGCGGCGTCGGTCCGCGCGCCGTCGTAGTCCTGATCGTAGTCATCGTTGCCGGCGCAGTCGCTGTCAGTGCCGTCGTACCAAGCGTCCGGGGCGCCGGTGTAGATCGTGACGTTGGTGTCGTTGCAGTCGTCGCCGCCGTAGAGGTCGGACTGGTGTCCGTCGCCGTCTTTGTCGTAGTCGTCGTTTCCGGCGCAGTTGCTGTCGATGCCGTCGTACCAGGTGTCGGTCATGCCGGGGTTGAGCGAGGAGTCGGTGTCGTCGCAGTCGCCATCGGGGAGCGCGCCGGAAGTCGGAACGCCGAGGGTGGGCAGGCCCGCGTAGACGTCCATCACGTAGCCGTCGGCGTCTTGGTCGTAGTCGTCGTTGCCGGCGCAGTCGCTGTCGATGCCGTCGTACCAGAGGTCAGTCGCGGCGGGGTTGGTGCTGTCTTCGGTGTCGTCGCAGTCGTCGCCGCCGTAGTCCACGCTCTCGGAGCCGTCGGCGTCTTGGTCGTAGTCGTCGTTTCCGGCGCAGTCGCTGTCGATGCCGTCGTACCAGAGGTCGGTCGCGGCGGGGTTGATCTCAGGGTTGGTGTCGTCGCAGTCCTCGCCGCCGCTGATCACGCTGCCGAAGCCGTCGCCGTCGGCGTCTTCCTGCACCTGCGCGTGCACCGGGAGCTCGATGTGCGCGCCGGTGTCGGCGTCGATGATCAAGCCTACCGAATGATCGCCCCAGGTGGTCGGGGTGAGCGTGAGCGTGTGGGCGCTCTCTGCGCCGGGTTCGGGCGCGGCGGTGTAGGAGTCCAGCGTGTAGGAGGTGGCCCAGGCGCCCGCGAACGACATCGTGACCGCGACGGGGCCCTCGCCGATGTTGGTGATCGTCAGGTCTGCGGAGACCGACTGGCCGATGAACAGCACCGGCAGATCGATGGAGGCCGGGCTGACCGAGATGTCCCCGCTGGTGATCACGTCGGTGTCGGTGGAGTCGTTCGAGTCGCTGGAGTCGGTGGAGTCGTTTGAGTCGCTGGAGTCTACCGAGTCCAGATCCCCGCCGCCGGAGGTGTCTTCGAGCTTGACCTCAGCGGTGCGACAGCCCGCAAACACGGCCAGCGCGGCGAGCGTGGAGACCACGCGGAGTGAGGAAGAGAGCACGTTGGGGGCGAGCAACAAGGAAAAGCGGGTCATGGTCAACCAGAGAGGGGGCCATTATGCCCCAAGTCGGGACGACTTTCGACAATTTCCGACATTGTTCACCCGGTACACCGATGGGTTTGTACTCCTTTTGTAAACGCGCGTGCAGAAGCGCGCTTCGCATCAGCGTGCGGGACGTGCCGCGGCGGCCTCCACCCGCGCCGCGAAGTTGGCGAGCGTCGCTTCCACTGAGCGGCGCACGGCCGAACCGAGGATCCACTCGGGGACCGGCAGACGGGGCTCGGAGCGCACGACGAGGCTGACGCGGCGGACGGCGCCTGCATCGGTGACCGACCAAACGAAGTTGTTGATGTAGAAATCCTCGCTGCGAAGCATCTCTTCGGTGGAACCATCGGCCGTCCGGCATCGGCGGGAGACGTAGTGCATCGGGCTCAACAGCCCGCTGGTCTCGACCTCCAGCTCCGCGCAGCCCTGCGGGAGCGTGCGAACCACCCGCACCGCGCGCACGTCGGGGCACATGCGCAGCGTC